>NZ_JANEWG010000024.1 GCF_028069725.1 Citrobacter sp. Awk 4 | reverse complement strand
TTACTATATAAATAAGTGCATTGCATCGATGAAATTGTAAGCATTATTATGCACGCGCTTTGTAGCTTATTTTAAAATGGAAAGTTTGGCATGTTAATTAAACGCAATATTTTGGCAATATTTGCAATGTCTTTTATGGCTAGTGCAACTGCTTCAGAATTCTCTCTTGGTGCAGGTGCGGTTTATAATGAATCTCCTTATCGCGGATATAATGAAAATGTTCACGCGGTACCGCTGATCAGTTACGAAAGTGAGTCATTTTATTTCAGACAAACATCCTTAGGCTATATTCTTTCAAAAAATGAGAATAACGAATTTAGCTTAACCGCTTCCTGGATGCCGCTGGAGTTTGATCCTGCCGACAACGACGAGCATGACATGAAGCAGCTCGACAAGCGCGACAGCACAGCCATGGTCGGTGCTGCATGGTATCACCACCAGAAGTGGGGCAGCGTGAAAGTCTCTGCTGCCGCGGATGTTTTGGATAACAGCAATGGCTGGGTGGGTGAAGTCTCTGTTTTCCGCCAAATGCCTGTGGGTAAATTTACCCTTACACCGTCTGCCGGTGTCTTCTATTACGATGAAAATTTCAACGACTACTACTACGGTGTATCGGGCAGCGAATCCCGCCGCAGCGGACTGTCCAGCTACTCTCCTGACGACAGCTGGATGCCGTATGTGGGTCTGACCATGAAGTATCCGTTAACCAACAATCTGGTGCTGGTTGCCAATGCAACCTATACCGTGCTGCCGGACGATGTGAAAGACAGCCCGATGGTGGATCGCGACGACAGTTTCGCTTTCATGACTGGGCTGAGCTGGCGTTTCTGATTATCATCCCGTTTGCCCTCAGGGAAGGGGGCAACTCTTTACGTTATATCGTGAAATACTCATCATGCCTGGCCGGGTCATCGCTATCCGGCAGGCTATCCATTACTTCTCGTTGAGCCAAATCCCTATTTCCCCCATACACGTTTGAATGACACGGGGGAACTCGCTGGCTGGGAATCAACGTATCAGGCAAAACACCAGAACATGACGGGCATCTGGCAAAAATGTGTGGTTTCCGTTGTCGGATCAAAGCAGCGCTAGCGGCCTCTCTGGCACTCTGGCGTTTTAGGTCGTAGGGAGCAGGTCATGAACCCCTTTATTGTGGCGGATGCAACGAAGTGCATTGGATGTCGGACTTGCGAAGTTGCCTGTGTGGTCTCACATCAGGAAAACCAGGACTGCGCAGCAGTGTCCTCCAAAGAGTTTGTCTCGCGAATTCGGGTGATTAAAGATAACGCATTTACCACAGCGGTCACCTGTCACCAATGTGAAGACGCGCCGTGTGCGAACGTCTGCCCGACGCAGGCTATTCGTCGGGAACATGGACATATCTTCGTTGAGCAATCGCGCTGTATCGGGTGTAAAAGTTGTATGCTGGCATGCCCGTTTGGGGCGATGAATGTGGTTTCGGCGTTGTCACGGGCGCAGGCCATCAAGTGCGATCTTTGCTGGCATCGTGAGGCGGGACCTGCCTGCGTCGAAGCCTGTCCCACCCATGCCTTAGCGTGCCTGGACGTCGTCACGCTACAACGTCAACGTCTGCTTTCCCAACCGTTGTGAACCTCACACTCCCGGCAATCATGACCGGGTGTATGAGGTTTTGTCATCCTTCAAGCCAGGCGCGTTCGATCTCTTCTGCCAGAATTTTTACGCCCGCTTCGATTTTTTCCGGATCGGGAACGTAATTCATCCGCATGCATTGGTGCGTGTGCGGCCACGGTTTATCAAGACCTGGGAAGAAGTAGTCGCCGGGCACCATCAGGACGCCGCGTTTTTTCAGGCGCTGATAGAGCAATTCCGTCGTGATGGGCAGATCCTTAAACCACAACCACAGGAAAATGGCGCCCTCCGGTTTATGGATCAGGCAGCGGTCTGCAGATAAATAGCGACGAATGATGGCAATCGTCTCCTGAACGCGCTGGTAATAAAACGGTTTGATCACCATCTCTGACAGGCGCAGCAGATCGTTGCGTTTGATCATTTCACACATCATCGCGGGCCCCATCCCCCCCGGCGCCAGGCTGATAATACCGTTCATGTTGGTGATGGCGGTGATGATTTCCTCATTGGCGATAATAATGCCGCAGCGAGAACCGGGCAGCCCCAGCTTGGAGAGGCTCATACACAGAATAATGTTGGGGTTCCACAACGGCCGTGCGTCGCTGAAAATGATCCCAGGGAAGGGAACGCCGTAGGCGTTATCAATCACCAGCGGGATGCGGTGTTGATGCGCCAGAGCGTCCAGCTTCATAAGCTCTTCGTCGGTGATGACATTGCCTGTTGGGTTTGTTGGGCGCGATACACAGATCATTCCCGTCTCTTCACCAATATGCAGGTGTTCAAAATCAACGTGATATTTAAACTGACCTTCCGGCAACAGCTCGATATTCGGGCGTGCGGAAACAAAGAGATCCTCCTCCAGACCCGAATCGGCATAGCCAATGTATTCCGGCGCGAGCGGGAAAAGCACTTTTTTGGTTGTGCCGTCAGCGCGGCGTCCGGCAAAGAGATTAAACAAGTAGAAAAACGCGCTCTGACTACCATTTGTTAGCGCAATATTTTGTGGCCCGATATCCCAACCCAGCGTTTCACGGAGCAGTTCAGCGAGCGCGTCCAGCAATTCGGTTTTTCCCTGCGGACCGTCATAATTACAAAGCGCATCAGTGGCTTTGCCATTTTCCAGCATCCCAGCCAGCAGCGCGTGGAAGTATTCCTGCATCGCCGGGATTTGCGCCGGGTTACCGCCGCCCAGCATGATCGCGCCAGGTGTGCGTAAACCGTCGTTGAGGTCCTCCATCAGGCGGGTAATGCCTGAGTGGCGGGTAAATTTGTCGCCAAAAAGTGAGAATGTCATAGCAGGTGGTCTGTCGGGCTGAGTAGTAAAGTGGCTAACCATAGCGCTACCTTTGGCAGGGTGCAAATCAGCCAACGGTGAAGAGAGTCACGCTTTATGCTGCCAATTCACGTCTGGTGAGTGTTTTATTTTGTTAAAGGGTTCTGACACATGACGGATGTCAGAACCCAGGGAAATCAGGGGCGGCCAGCCCAAATGACCATCACTTTATCGTCACCCTGCTCGCGCACGAAGCCGTATCCCTGCTTTAATGAAAGGGTCGTTTGTTTACCCGCGCCAATGGCGGAGTGCCGGGCTCTGAACTGGCTGATACGCTGCCAGTGTGCAACGGTATCCGCCGCGTTACCGTTCACGTCCTGCCAGTTCATCTCTGATCGTGTACCTTGCAGAGGATCAGAGCCTGTCGGGCCGAAAGGTCGCGCAGACTCATCACCGTAAAAGATCTGCACAGCACCTGGCGCCAGCAGCAACAGTTCCGCTGCGTTATCGCCACCCTCCCGGAACAGGCGAGTGTCGTGTGATGACAGATAGCTCAGTACATTGAAATTCTGCAACTTTTCTGCCATTTGTTGCCAGGTGAGATCCATGTTGGCCAGGCAATCGACCGCTTTTGCGGCCTGCTCCTGATAATCAAAATTGATCATCGCGTCAAAGCCGTGGCGGTAGTAGTCGCTTTGCATCACGCCATGACCCCAGGCTTCACCGGTCATCCAGAAAGGGTTGTCGTCCAGAGTTTTATCCGGATTGGCGCGTTTCCATTCAGCCAGCGCTGCGCTTGCCTGCGTTTTCAGTTGTTGCCAGGCGGGAAGTTCGACGTGTTTGGCGGTATCGACGCGGAAACCGTCGATGCCATAGTCTCGTACCCACTGACTTAACCAGTGGGTCAGATAATCTCGCGGCGTGTAGCCCGCAATGGCTTTAGCGTGGGTATCCGGTTTGTGTTGATAGAAGACGGGCAGGCCAGAAGGGGTGGTGGACTCGGTTTTGAGATCGGGCAGAAAGGCCAGGGACATGGTTAGATCATCAAATCCCGGCGCGTCGTAATCACCGATGTCGGTGCGGATCCACTTTTTCCCCCACCATTTTTCCCATGCGGCTTTATCGCCGAAGTTGATGTAATCATTAAAGCTGTGCCAGCTTTGACCGGCAGCGGGTTTCCAGTCCGTCCAGCGCTCACCGAGCGTTTTTTTCAGCTCATCTCCCGATAAATACAGCGCGCCAAACTGGTACTCCTGCATATCCGCCAGTGTGGCGTAACCGGTATGGTTCATCACCACATCGAACAGAATTCGGATGCCGCGCTGATGTGCGCCGTCCACCAGTGCGCGCAGGTCATCACCGGTACCCATATTGGCGTCAAGCCGGGTCCAGTCCTGAGTGTAATAACCGTGGTAGGCGTAATGGGGGAAGTCGCCTTTGGTACCGCCGCCGACCCAACCATGAATTTGCTCAAAGGGGGCGCTTACCCACAGGGCGTTGACGCCAAGCTGCTGCAGATAGTCCAGTTTACTCACCAGCCCGCGTAAATCACCGCCATGAAAGGTACCGATTTCCTGCATACCGTCTTTATGGCGGCCATAACTGTTGTCGTTTGTCGGATCGCCATTCTGGAAGCGGTCCGTCAGCACAAAGTAGACGGTAGCGTTATGCCAGTCGAATGGGGCGGGAGCGTCAGTCTCTGCCCGTTCCAGCAGTAAAAGTCCATTACTGGTCGCCGCTGGCTGGAGTGTGATGTGACCGTTTTTAACCGTGGCGATTTGCTGGCTGTAGAAATCGCGGACTTTCGAACCTTCCGGAAAGGTCCGGGCGACATCCAGGGTCAGCGGCGAACCATCCCATTTCGGGCACTGACGTATCTGACTGGCGACAGGTTCGGCGGCATTTTTAACCGACAGCATCAGCGTCGGCGTGCCCGAGCGGGTATCCACCTCCAGCGTATAGTCGCCCTCTTTAAAAAGTCGCCATTGCGAAGGGGAGCCCTCGCACGGTTTGAGGGATAGCATCTGATTGAGCTTTACCGTCTCTGCGGGCTGCCAGCACTGTTGGTCAAACGTCAGCGTTAAAGGACGGGTACCCTTCGTCAACGTGGTATGGCTGACAAACTTACCGGTCCCTTGTGCAGTAAAAGCCGGGAAGCCGGGCGTTGTCCATGATGAAGCGATCGCAATGCCGGGCATAAACGCCAAAGCAATGGCGGCAAGTTTCATAACGCGGTCCTTGTTGCTGCGATTTTAGTCAGTTTGCCAGTGAAATGGGACGGGAAACTCATCCTTTGGATTAATACATCCAGGATGAGGCGCGAGGATGAGCGATCGTGCGCAAAAAACAGCCTTATTTTGCGATAACCTCCACATTTTCATCGAATTAATGACATTCCTAACCGTTAGCGCGTGACATAGTTTCAGAATTGGACTATTCCTTTGGATGCTCTTGACGGCTATTTTTGATATGATTTGAGATTCAACTCTCATTTTTGTGAAAAATATAAGGTGTTGGAATGTATAAATCCGACCAGGAGACCTAATGATATTGACTCCCATTCGACGATATGGGGCCATGATTCTTATGTTACTCACCATCGCATTTTCGGGTGAGGTGCTGGCAAAGACGCACACGACGACATCGAGTCAGAAGTCCCTCGTAACCAAGACAAGTAATACACAGGCAAGCAGTAAACAAGAGTATTCTCGCAATAGTGCAAAGAGTAGTTCACTTCCTGATTTGCGAAAATACCCTTCCGGAACACCAAGGAAAAAAGCGTTTCTCCGGACGGTTATGCCTTATATTACCAGTCAAAATGCTGCCATTACGGCTGATCGTAACTGGCTGATTTCAAAGCAGTATCAGAACCGCTGGTCGCCTTCTGAGCGTGCGCGTATGAAAGATATCGCGAAGCGCTACAAGGTGAGCTGGTCCGGCAATACGCGTAAAGTTCCGTGGAACACGCTGCTTGAGCGTGTCGACATTATCCCTACCAGCATGGTGGCGACAATGGCGGCGGCGGAAAGCGGTTGGGGTACCTCTAAGCTAGCCCGTAGCAATAACAATCTGTTCGGTATGAAGTGCGGGAAAGGCCGTTGCAGCAACGCGCCTGGTAAGGTGAAAGGCTATTCTCAGTTCGACTCTGTTAAAGAGTCGGTCAGCGCCTATGTCATCAACCTGAATACCCACCCGGCTTACTCCTCCTTCCGTAAGTCGCGCGCGCAGCTGCGCAAAGCGGATCAGGAAGTGACGGCGACCGCGATGATTCATAAGCTGAAGGGTTATTCAACGAAAGGACAGAGTTATAACAACTATCTGTTTGCGATGTACCAGGATAACCAGCGCTTAATTGCCGCGCATATGTAATCGTTAAATGCCGGATGGCGCATTAGCGCCGCCATCCGGCAAGCACATCACAACTCACAACAACACTTCACTGTTCAGGTCACGGTACTCTTTTGGGGTCGTGCCATACTCTTTTTTAAAGACCGAATAGAAATACTGCAGGGAAGGATAGCCGCACATCTGCGAGATTTCGTTGATCGACAGTGTTGTTGAAATCAACAGGCTACGTGCTTTTTCCAGTTTTTCCGCATGGATTACAGCGTGGATAGTCTCCCCCACTTCCTCTTTGAATCGCTTCTCCAGATTTGAGCGGGAAATTCCCACCGCATCCAGCACTTGATCAACCTTGATACCTTTACAGGCATGATTGCGAATGTAATGCATGGCCTGAATAACGGTTGGGTCGGTGAGCGAACGATAATCGGTCGACTGACGCTCAACGACGCGCACTGGCGGGACGAGGATACGCTGTAAGGGCATCTCTTCGTTGGCAAGGAGGCGGTGCAGCATTTTGGCGGCCTGATATCCCATCTGCCTCGCGCCCTGTGCGACCGAGGAGAGCGCGACGCGTGACAGGTAACGGGTGAGTTCTTCGTTATCAATCCCAATGACACTCAACTTTTCAGGTACCGGGATGTGCAGATGTTCACAGACCTGCAGCACATGCCGCGCACGGGCGTCAGTCACCGCAATAATGCCGGTTTGTGGCGGTAGGGTCTGCAACCAGTCCGCCAGGCGATTTTGCGCGTGCTGCCAGTTTTCTGGCGCTGTCTCCAGCCCCTGATAGACCACGCCACGGTATTTCTCTTCTGCCACTAACTGACAGAACGCGTATTCACGTTCTGCTGCCCAGCGTTTACCGCTGGAGGCGGGCAGGCCATAGAAAGCAAAGCGGTTAATCCCTTTTTCTTTCAGGTGCAGAAAGGCGCTTTCCACCAACGCGAAGTTATCCGTGGCGATGTAATGGACCGGTGGGTAATGTTCAGGAAGATGGTAGGAACCGCCGACGCCGACGATGGGAACGTCAACGTCAGCAAGCAGACGGGCAATCTCGTCGTCGTCGTAGTCGGCGATGACGCCATCTCCCAGCCACTCTTTGATGTTATCAATCCGGGCACGAAAGTCTTCTTCAATAAAGATATCCCACTCGGATTGTGACGCTTGCAAATATTCGCCAACACCTTCGACAACCTGACGGTCATACGCTTTGTTGGCGTTAAATAACAGCGTGATACGATGACGTTTATCAAACATGGTTCTTTTCCTGCTGAATCATGCATAAAAACAATGCCGGTAGGCATTTACCGGCATTGAAACTTCCCCACTTTTCTTACTGTCAGGCACGGCGTTTGGTTGCTGAGTCCATCCATACCGCCAGTAACAGAATCGCACCCTTCACGATATACTGCCAGAAGGTGGGAACATCCATCATACTCATTCCATTGTCGAGAGAGGCCATAATAAATGCGCCCATGACGGCACCGGCGACACTTCCGATACCGCCCGCCAGGCTGGTTCCCCCAATCACACACGCGGCAATCGCATCCAGTTCAGCAATATTCCCGGCAGAAGGAGAGCCCGCGCCCAGTCGAGAACTGAGGATCAGCCCGGCAATCGCCACCATCAGGCCATTAATGGCGAAGACCGCGAGCTTGGTTCGTTCGACGTTAATCCCTGATAGACGCGCGGCTTCGATATTGCCGCCGATGGCGTAAATGCGGCGACCAAAGGCGGTACGCGTCGCCATAAACATCCCACCGAGCAACAACAGCGTCAGCAGTAGCACTGGCGTCGGAACGCCACGGTAATCATTCAACAGCCAGATTGCGCCTAATACGATAATGGCCGTCAACGCCTGGCGACCGACAACCGACGTCGATACGGGAGATTCAAGGCCTAACGCCTGACGGCGCATACGCCCACGCCATTGCCAGCCGATAAACGCCATTAACCCGAGTGCGCCGATGATAAAGCCCGTTCCATCAGACAAGTAACTTTGGCCAATCTGTGACATCGCGGCGCTGGTGGGAGAGACGGTTGTGCCGTTGGTGATCCCGATGAGAATACCGCGGAAAGCCAGCATTCCGGCAAGCGTCACGATAAATGAAGGGACTTTGCGGTAGGCGACCCACCATCCGTTCCAGGCGCCAAGGAGCAAACCCAGCGCCAGCGTGACAATCACCGTTAGCGGTAATGGCCAGCCGAGCCAGACATCGCAGATCGCAGCGACGCCGCCCAATAAGCCCATCATCGAACCGACCGAGAGATCGATTTCGGCGGAGATAATCACGAACACCATACCGACGGCGAGGATTCCCGTAATCGCGGTTTGCCGCAGCAGGTTAGAAACGTTACGGGCGCTCAGGTAGGCACCCTCTGTGGTCCACGTGAAAAACAACATGATTACGATGATCGCCGCAATCATGACGAAGACTTGTAAATTAAGCGATTTGATTCCGGGGAAGCCGCCTGCCCGTGGGGCTGCAAGTTTCGCTTCAGACGGGGTGTTTTTCGACATGCTGTTCGCTCCTCAATGCGGCTTCCATGACCTGCTCCTGAGTCAGGTTGTGGTTCACCAGGTTAGCTTTCAGTTTTCCTTCATGCATCACCAGGATGCGATCGCTCAGCCCGAGCACTTCGGGTAATTCGGAAGAGATGACGATGACGGCAATACCTTGCTGTACAAGCTGGTTGATGAGCTTATAGATTTCATATTTAGCGCCGATATCAATACCCCGCGTGGGTTCATCGAGGATGAGAATGCGGGGATTTAACAGGAGGCAACGTGCCAGAATTGCTTTTTGCTGATTGCCTCCGCTCAGACGACCAATAGCAAGATCGGGAGAGGCAGTTTTTACTTTGAGCTGCTGGAGCGATTCCAGTATGCATTTTTGTTCTGCGGCATCATCAAGATGGCTCAGAGGCCCGGTAAAGGTATCGAGAGCCGCCAGCGTGATATTTTTCCCCACCGCCATCACGGGAACAATACCGTCTTTTTTGCGGTCTTCGGGAACCATGGCAATACCGTGAGCAATGGCTTGCTGGCAGTTATGAATATCCACAGGATTGCCCTCAATGAATATTTTCCCCTCCCAGCGGCCTGACCAGACGCCAAACAGACACTGAACGGCTTCGGTTCGCCCGGCCCCGACGAGTCCGGCAATACCCAGAATTTCACCGCGCCTAAGTGAGAAGGAAATATCGTTAACCCGCTTAATATGGCGGTTAACAGGATGCCAGGCGGTAAGGTGCTCAACCCGTAAAATCTCGTTTCCCATTGTGTGCGGTTCACTGGGATAGAGCGCGGTTAACTCACGCCCGACCATCATGGTGATAATATCGTCTTCGCTCATGCCCGTGGCATCACGAGTGCCAATATGCTGACCATCGCGAATAACGCAAATCGTATCCGAAATGGCTTTAACTTCATTGAGTTTGTGCGAAATGTAAATACAGGCAATATCATGCTGTTGCAGGTCGCGTATGATATTCAGCAGGATGCCGGTTTCCTGCTCGGTAAGTGAAGCGGTGGGTTCATCCAGAATGAGCAGACGGACCTGCTTATTCAGCGCTTTTGCGATTTCGATCAGTTGCTGTTGTCCCAAACCTAAATCGCCCACCCGTGTATCGGGTGAAATGGACAGGCTGACCTGTGCTAATAATTTTTGGCAACGCAGCGTCATCATGTCGTAATCCAGCAGACCGTTACGCGTGATCTCGCTGCCAAGAAATATATTTTCCAGAACCGTCAAATGTTTAACCAGGGCTAATTCCTGGTGGATAATGGCAATACCTTTGCGTTCTGTGTCGCGAATATGGTTAGCCTGAATCGTTTCGCCCGCAAAAATAATCTCGCCGTCGTAAGAGCCGTGTGGATAAATACCGCACAGCACCTTCATTAATGTTGATTTTCCGGAACCATTCTCGCCGCATAATGAAACGATTTCGCCAGCATTGACCCTGAGGCTAACGTTATCCACCGCCTTTACGACGCCGAATGTCTTGGTAATGTTCTTCATTTCAAGTAGATATGGCATAACTGCTCCACATAAGCCAATAAGAGAACCCTGCGTGGACGTGGCGTTATTGTGCTGCAACGTCGGCACCGCCCTCTGATGGCTCAGAGGGCGTAACGCTTAAAGCTCGCTTTTCTTGTGGAACCCGTCTTTGATGACGGTTTCGGAAATATTGTCTTTGTTCACATCAATAGGCGTAAGCAGCCGGGAAGGGACATCTTTCAAACCATTGTTCAGCGTGGTGTCTGCTTTAGGTTGCTGATCATTCCCCAATTCGACGGCGATCTCTGCGGCAGTGTTGGCGAGCAGGGTGATCGGTTTATACACCGTCATCGTTTGCGTACCTGCCATAATGCGTTTGATACCGGCGAGGTCTGCATCCTGCCCGGAAATAGCCACTTTTCCTGATAAACCTTGCGCACTTAGCGCCTGTACCGCACCGCCCGCCGTTGCGTCATTTGAGGCGACGACGGCATCAATTTTGTTATTGTTGGCGGTCAACGCATTTTCCATAATTTTCAAGGCATTTTCAGGTAACCAGCCGTCAACCCACTGATCGCCGACGACCTTAATTTTGCCTTCGTCAATATACGGTTTTAATACTTTCATTTGCCCGGCGCGGAACAGTTTTGCATTATTATCGACAGGTGATCCTCCCATCAGAAAATAATTCCCCTGAGGTACAATATCGACCAGTGATTGAGCCTGTAATTCGCCCACTTTTTCATTATCAAAAGAGATATAAAAATCGATATCGGCATCGTTGATCATACGGTCATATGCCAGGACTTTTATCCCTTCTTGCTTCGCTTCTTTGATGACGTTGCTTAAGACTTGTCCGTTGTAAGGAATTATCACCAGGACGTCTACGCCACGGTTGATCATGTTTTCAATCTGCGACATTTGGGTTTCTTCATTACCATTTGCAGATTGAACAAATACTTTTGCGCCGAGCGATTCCGCTTTGCTGACGAAAATATCGCGATCTTTCTGCCAGCGTTCCAGGCGGAGATCATCAATCGCCATACCGATTTTAACTTCTTTGGCATGGCCTGCGACGCTGGTGAGTAAAAGGGATGTGCAGACAGTCAGTAAAATATTTTTTATCTTCATAATCGTGATGCCTTTTGTAGGGGAGGAACGGCAATAAAAGTAACAATCACAGCGTAAGACGTAGCAGATTTTTAACAGGTAATGCCCGGAAGGCAATTATAGATTTTTATCTTCCAGTTACGATTTTTGGTTTATTTCATAATTTATGACCGGGATCTTATTTTAAATGAATTACTGCTTAACTTGCATTTGAGTTTGATATGTAACGTTTTTTTAATTGTTTGGATTTTATTTTGAGAAGTGGCGCACACTTGTGAATTATCTCAATGGCAGTGTGAAATAACATAATTGAGCAATGGTCAGGGAGTGCCCAATATTACGGCATTATCAATCACCTGCCGCATTACCTGATTATGGAGTTCATTATGCAAGCCTATTTTGACCAGCTTGATCGTGTTCGTTATGAAGGCACTAAATCGACTAATCCATTAGCATTTCGTCACTATAATCCGGACGAAATCGTGTTGGGCAAACGCATGGAAGATCATTTGCGTTTTGCGGCGTGCTACTGGCATACCTTCTGTTGGAATGGCGCAGATATGTTTGGCATCGGGTCGTTTAATCGCCCGTGGCAGCAACCTGGCGACGCGATTGAGCTTGCGAAACGCAAGGCTGATGTCGCATTTGAATTCTTCCACAAACTGAACGTGCCGTATTACTGTTTTCATGATGTGGATGTCTCACCTGAAGGCGCTTCATTACAAGAGTACAAAAATAACTTTGCGCAAATGGTTGATGTGTTGGCACAAAAGCAAGACCAGAGCGGCGTGAAGCTGCTATGGGGGACGGCGAACTGCTTTACCAATCCTCGCTACGGCGCGGGCGCAGCCACCAACCCCGATCCGGAAGTCTTTAGCTGGGCGGCTACTCAGGTGGTGACAGCTATGAATGCCACCCATAAATTGGGGGGAGAAAACTACGTACTGTGGGGCGGTCGTGAAGGTTATGAAACCCTGCTGAATACCGACCTGCGGCAGGAGCGCGAGCAAATTGGCCGCTTTATGCAGATGGTGGTTGAGCATAAACACAAAATTGGCTTCCAGGGGACGTTGCTGATCGAACCCAAACCGCAGGAACCCACTAAACACCAGTATGACTATGATGTTGCAACCGTCTACGGCTTCCTCAAACAGTTCGGCCTGGAAAAAGAGATCAAAGTTAACATTGAAGCGAACCATGCAACGCTGGCGGGACACTCTTTCCACCATGAAATTGCCTCTGCTATCGCGCTGGGTATTTTTGGTTCCGTTGACGCCAACCGTGGCGATGCGCAACTGGGTTGGGATACCGATCAGTTCCCGGTCAGCGTGGAAGAAAATGCACTGGTGATGTATGAGATCCTGAAGGCGGGCGGCTTTACCACTGGCGGCCTGAATTTTGACGCCAAAGTGCGTCGCCAGAGCACCGATAAATACGACCTGTTCTACGGCCATATTGGGGCAATGGACACCATGGCGCTGTCGCTGAAAGTCGCGGCGCGTATGCTTGAAGATGGTGAACTGGATAAACGTGTGGCGAAACGCTATGCCGGATGGAATGGCGAGTTGGGTCAGCAAATCCTGAAAGGTCAGTTATCACTCAGTGAGCTGTCGCAGTATGCTGAACAACGTAATCTGGCGCCGGTTCATCAGAGCGGCCATCAGGAGCTACTGGAAAATCTGGTGAATCATTATCTGTTCGACAAGTAACCGGCTTCATTAGCTGCCCGTAAGCCCGGTAAGCGAGAGCGCCGCCGGGCATTTCTTTTAAAGGAATCATCGCTATGTATATCGGGATTGATCTGGGTACCTCCGGCGTGAAGGCCATTCTGGTGAATGAGCAAGGGGAGGTCGTTGCCTCACAAACAGAGGCGCTTACCGTCTCCCGCCCTCATCCATTATGGTCGGAGCAGGATCCTGAACAGTGGTGGCAGGCGACTGACCGTGCGGTAAAAGCGTTGGGTCAGCAGCACACATTGAGCGGTGTGAAAGCCGTGGGTATTGCGGGGCAGATGCATGGCGCCACGTTACTTGATAAGCAACAGAGAGTATTACGTCCGGCGATTTTGTGGAATGACGGTCGCTGCGGCGAAGAGTGCGTATTACTTGAAAAACAGGTGCCTGCATCTCGCGCCATTACCGGCAACCTGATGATGCCCGGTTTTACCGCGCCTAAAGTATTGTGGGTTCAACGTCACGAGCCGGAGGTTTTTCGTCAGGTCGCCAGCGTGTTGCTGCCGAAAGATTATCTGCGTCTGCGGATGACCGGCGAGTTTGCCAGCGATGTGTCTGATGCTGCCGGTACGATGTGGCTGGATGTGGCGAAGCGTGACTGGAGCGACGTCATGCTTGAGGCGTGTGGGCTGACCCGTGAACATATGCCTGCTTTATACGAAGGGAGCGATATCACCGGAACGCTGTTGCCAGAAGTGGCGCAGTCATGGGGGATGTCTGCGGTGCCCGTTGTGGCAGGCGGAGGCGATAACGCAGCCGGTGCCGTTGGCGTCGGGATGATGAATGCCGATCAGGCGATGCTCTCCTTGGGGACCTCCGGCGTGTATTTTGCGGTGAGCGATGGTTTCCTCAGCAGACCCGAAAGCGCAGTACACAGCTTTTGCCACGCATTGCCCGGACGCTGGCATTTAATGTCCGTCATGCTGAGCGCCGCCTCTTGCCTGGACTGGGCGGCAAAATTAACCGGGATGGCAAATGTTCCTGCGCTGATCGCCGCCGCGCAGCAGGCGGACGACAACGTCGAACCTGTCTGGTTCCTGCCCTATCTTTCCGGTGAGCGTACACCACACAACAACCCGCAGGCGAAGGGGGTGTTCTTTGGTTTGACGCATCAGCATGGCCCGGCGGACCTGGCGCGAGCGGTGCTGGAAGGTGTCGGTTACGCGCTGGCCGATGGCATGGATGCGGTACATGCGTGTGGCGTGCAACCCAACAGTATTACGTTGATTGGCGGCGGTGCCCGCAGTGAGTACTGGCGGCAGATGCTCTCTGATATCTGTGGATTGCAATTAGATTATCGCACCGGTGGTGATGTGGGGCCGGCATTAGGGGCGGCACGTCTGGCGCAAATTGCCGTGAATCCCGAAAAACCGTTATCCGGGTTGCTGCCGCAACTCCCGTTGGAACAGGCGCATTATCCGGATGCGCAGCGCCATGCGCGCTATCAACAGCAGCGTGACACTTTCCGCCGTCTCTATCAGCAACTCTTGCCGCTGATGTCTTAATCCGCAACGCCTTCCGGTTCGCGCCGGAAGGAATTCCTGATATCAATTAATTCATTGAATACGCATAGATATTAATATGCATATTTTCTGATTTTTACGGTATGACCATGCCATCGTCTTTCTCACCTCCATTTATTGCCTTAATGTGCATCACCAAAACATAAGGAGCGTGATATGGACGATAACATTGTGCGCAGGAAGCGGGCAGTGGGGTTACTACTGCTGGTCAGTGGGGCGCTGGTCTATCTGGCAGGGTTATGGCCTGTTTGCCAAACGTTGTGTCAAAAAGGCTATTTTTTGGGCGTTATCATCATGATGGGCTTTCCCGTGCTGATTCATTATGAACAAACCGGCAGCGAACGTTTGCTCACTCGCTGCAAGTATTTGTTATTGTTTGGTACGGGAATGCTGTTCGTTGGGCTATGCAATATTGAGTTGTCATCGGTGATGAAAGTGACCTGCCTGTTGGCGGTGGGGGGCTGTCTGTACGGCACGAATATGTACGCGTCATATTGTGAAAGTGAATGATGGCCGAAGCCACCATCCGTCAGCTTAGCTGACCAGTCTGCGCGTATCGACTCGCTGCAATAGCACGGAAAGCAGCAAGCTCCCCGCCAGCGTGATACTGAAAATCCAGACGATATCCAGCGGCGGCCAATGCTTAATTTCAATCCCATTGGTGCGCAACGCATGAATAATGAGCGCGTGGAATCCATAAATACCGAGTGAGTGGCGCGAAATCAGCCCCAGTACCGGAACGGTTTGTTTATTCAGCGTATTCTTGACCAGCGTCAGTAGCGATATCGCGAAAATAAACACTGCTGGTCCGCAATAGACATACCAGGTATCGGCAAAGTTTCCTCGCCAGCGAAGTTCATATAGCGTGCCGCGAGAAATTACCACCACAGCAATAATACAAAGCAACGCGCTTATTACGGTTAGCGCTCTTTTTTGCGTGTCCATCATACCAATGGCCCGGCCGAGCATGCCGTACAGGATGTAATAGAAGGTATCGCCATTGATATATAAATTAATCGGTAGCCACTCAAATCCGCCAATTTTCTGCGTCACGGTATTGGGATTGGCGATGATGCCAATCATTACCATCAGTACCAGCAACATTTTTCCACTGACGTTTTTAACCTGTATCAGCGGTGATACCAGGTAGATGACGGCGATCGCGAAGAAAAACCACAAATGGTAGAACACAGGCTTTTGCAGCAGATTTTTCAGCGAGAGTTCTGCGTTGATAGAGGTAAACAACGCGATATATGCCAGCGCCACGCCGCTGTAGAACAACAGGCAGAGTGCAATACGTAAAAAATGACGGGGCTGGGCGCTACGCTCCCCAAAAAAGAGAAAGCCTGAAATCATAAAGAAAAGCGGAACGCTCACGCGTGAGGCGGAGTTCAGGACATTCGCAAGATCCCAATTTACCGGGCTGATGCTTTGCGCATTCGTGACATACCACGTCGTGGTATGAATCATGACCACCATTAAACACGCAATCCCGCGCAGATTATCTATCCAGTATATTTTGGGCTGCATCAGTGCCTCTGTTTTCGTTCTAAAAAAAGTCTGACTGGTCATTTGCCAGTGTATCTCACTGGAATAATCTGAGTTTATACGCTAAAGCTTGTGATGCGCTGGTGAGATTCGCAAAATGCACTGGCGACGCGAACGTTAATAATAATAAGACAGACCGGCATATAAGGCGGTAATAAAAATGATGATGAAGTTTCTCTTCCCAGCCATGCTGACTCTGGTGCTGGCGGGATGTGCTGGCGAGCAACCGCCAGTGCAAAAAGCACAGAAGCTCAAAGTGAGCCCCTCGAGAACGCTGGATATGGAAGCGTTGTGCAAAGGTCAGGCGGCAAAGCGCTACAACACAGGCCCGCAAAAAATTGATGTTACTGGCTTTGAGCAGTTTCAGGGCAGTTATGAAATGCGCGGCTATACCTTTCGCAAAGAGGGTTTTGTCTGTTCTTTTGATGCGGACGGGCAGTTTTTACACCTTTCCATGCGTTAAGCCCTGCCTTTTTCCCGTTTCGTACTGTATATCTTGCAGTCAGCGGGTATACTGATCCCTTCCTTTAAATCCACACGTATCCAGCACGAAATAATATGCAAAAGTTTGATACCAGGACCTTCCAGGGCTTGATCCTGACCTTACAGGATTACTGGGCTCGCCAGGGCTGCACCATTGTTCAACCATTGGACATGGAAGTCGGCGCGGGGACTTCTCACCCAATGACTTGCCTGCGTGCGCTGGGGCCAGAGCCGATGGCGACTGCCTATGTGCAGCCTTCCCGTCGTCCGACCGATGGCCGCTACGGCGAAAACCCGAACCGTTTACAGCACTACTATCAGTTCCAGGTGGTCATCAAGCCATCTCCGGACAACATTCAGGAGCTGTACCTCGGTTCCCTGAAAGAGCTGGGAATGGACCCGACCATCCACGACATCCGTTTCGTGGAAGATAACTGGGAAAACCCGACGCTGGGTGCCTGGGGTTTGGGCTGGGAAGTGTGGCTGAACGGGATGGAAGTGACCCAGTTCACTTACTTCCAGCAGGTAGGCGGTCTGGAGTGTAAACCGGTGACCGGCGAGATCACTTACGGTCTGGAACGTCTGGCGATGTACATTCAGGGCGTAGACAGCGTTTACGACCTGGTCTGGAGCGACGGCCCGCTGGGTAAAACGACCTACGGCGACGTGTTCCATCAAAACGAAGTGGAACAATCCACTTATAACTTCGAATACGCGGATGTGGACTTCCTGTTCTCCTGCTTCGAGCAGTATGAGAAAGAAGCTCAACAGCTGCTGGCGCTGGAAAACCCACTGCCGCTGCCTGCCTACGAGCGTATTCTGAAAGCCGCTCATAGCTTCAACCTGCTGGATGCGCGTAAAGCCATCTCCGTCACCGAGCGTCAGCGCTACATTCTGCGCATTCGCACCCTGACCAAAGCAGTGGCAGAAGCTTATTATGCTTCCCGTGAAGCCCTTGGCTTCCCGATGTGCAACAAAGACAAGTAAGAGGCGGCCATGTCTGAGAAAACTTTTCTGGTGGAAATCGGCACTGAAGAGCTGCCACCAAAAGCCCTGCGCAGCCTGGCGGAGTCCTTTGCTGCGAACTTTACCGCGGAGCTGGATAATGCCGGCCTCGCACACGGCAACGTTGAGTGGTTTGCTGCTCCGCGTCGCCTGGCGCTGAAAGTCGCGAATCTGGCTGAATCACAGGCAGACCGCGAAGTTGAAAAACGCGGCCCGGCGATCGCCCAGGCGTTCGACGCTGAAGGCCACCCGAGCAAAGCGGCAGAAGGCTGGGCGCGCGGCTGCGGGATCACCGTTGACCAGGCTGAGCGTCTGACCACCGACAAAGGCGAATGGCTGCTCTATCGCGCCCACGTGAAGGGCGAAAGCACCGAAGCGCTGGTGCCGAACATGGTGGCAACCTCGCTGGCGAAACTGCCGATCCCTAAACTGATGCGCTGGGGGGCAAGCGACGTTCACTTCGTGCGTCCGGTACATACCGTAACACTGCTGCTGGGCGATAAAGTCATTCCGGCAACTATCCTGGGCATTCAGTCCGATCGCGTGATTCGCGGCCACCGCTTTATGGGCGAGCCGGAATTCACCCTCGATAACGCCGATCAGTATCCTGAAATTCTGCGTGAGCGCGGCAAAGTCATCGCGGATTACGACGAACGTAAGGCGAAGATTAAAGCGGACGCGGAAGCCGCAGCGCGTAAGATCGGTGGTAACGCTGATCTGAGTGAAAGCCTGCTGGAAGAAGTCACCTCGCTGGTGGAATGGCCGGTTGTCCTGACCGCGAAATTTGAAGAGAAATTCCTCGCGGTGCCGTCTGAAGCGCTGGTACACACCATGAAAGGTGACCAGAAGTACTTCCCTGTTTACGCAAACGACGGCAAACTGCTGCCGAACTTTATCTTCGTCTCCAACATTGAGTCAAAAGATCCGCAGCAGATCATCTCCGGTAACGAGAAAGTGGTGCGTCCACGTCTGGCAGATGCTGAGTTCTTCTTTAACACCGACCGTAAAAAACGTCTGGAAGACAACCTGCCGCGCCTGCAAACCGTGCTGTTCCAACAGCAACTGGGTACGCTGCGTGACAAGACTGATCGTATTCAGGCGCTGGCGGGCTGGATTGCCGGACAGATTGGCGCTGACGTAAACCACGCTACCCGCGCGGGCCTGCTGTCTAAGTGCGACCTGATGACCAACATGGTCTTCGAGTTCACCGATACTCAGGGCGTGATGGGCATGCACTACGCGCGTCATGATGGCGAAGCAGAAGATGTGGCCGTGGCGCTGAACGAGCAGTATCAGCCGCGTTTCGCGGGTGATGAACTGCCGTCAAACCCAGTGGCGTGTGCCGTGGCGATTGCCGACAAGATGGACACCCTGGCGGGTATCTTCGGTATCGGCCAGCATCCGAAAGGCGACAAAGACCCGTTTGCACTGCGTCGTGCTGCACTCGGCGTGCTGCGTATCATCGTTGAGAAGAATTTGTCTCTGGATCTGCAGACCCTCACCGAAGAAGCGGTGCGTCTGTATGGTGACAAACTGACGAATGCCAACGTGGTGGATGACGTTATCGACTTTATGCTGGGCCGTTTCCGCGCCTGGTATCAGGACGAAGGCTACACTGTCGACACTATTCAGGCGGTACTGGCACGTCGCCCAACCCGTCCGGCAGATTTCGATGCGCGTATGAAGGCGGTGTCCCACTTCCGTTCACTGGAAGCGGCATCTGCACTGGCGGCGGCAAACAAGCGTGTTTCTAACATTCTGGCGAAATCCGACGAAACGCTGAACGAGCGTGTGAACGCCGCGACGCTGAAAGAGCCGGAAGAGATCGCGCTGGCCATGCAGGTTGTGGTGCTGCGTGACAAGCTGGAGCCGTTCTTCGCCGAAGGTCGTTACCAGGAAGCACTGGTTGAACTGGCTGAACTGCGTGAGCCGGTCGATGCCTTCTTCGAGAAAGTGATGGTGAACGTCGAGGATAAAGAGCTGCGTATCAACCGTCTCTCTATGCTCGAAAAACTGCGTGAACTGTTCCTGCGCGTTGCGGATATTTCGCTGCTGCAGTAAGCGTTCGCTCTTACGCAAAAAAACCTGCCCTTCGGCAGGTTTTTTTATGCCAAAAGGTTAGCGCAGCGGCAACGAGGTCAGACAGGTTTGGCTGTCATCCATGGTTGTAATGGGATGAACCGCTTTCTTGCCGTTGTAGCTCACTTCAATGGCGCCTTCCATCTTGCGTGGCAGCCACACGCCGACAAAGCCATTCTGATGGCTTTTCATCTCTTTTTGGACGATAACATCACCCTTGTTATCCGTTACTTTCACATTGAATGTCGTGTTCGGCATCTCTCCCCGACAGCCGGAAAGGCTGTGGTTAAAACAGGGGTGCGTTTGCTGTTCATACGGCGCAAAAGAGAGATAGAACTTTTCACCCAGCGGCAATGTGTATGTTTGATCGCCGTCTGATAACTTCAGCTCGGTACTGGTTATGGAAGCAGAGTAAGGCAGTGGACGATTCTGCGGAGACTGATCAATGGTTTCGACGATCTGCTCAACGGATTTACCGGCAAGACCATGCTCTGCAAGGAATGTGGATTCTGACGTTGCGGCGAATGCAGCGCTGCTGGTGAGTAATCCTAGGCATAACAAGAGTGAGGATTTCGGCATAGCTTCAATTCCATGTGAAAAACAGGGATTTCACTATAATCCTTGCCCTAAGGGAAAGGTCAAAGGTTGTGCAGGTAAAGTAATGCAAAGAGAGGGAATGGCAGGATTCAGATAAAAAAAATCCCCGCCGTTTGGCAGGGATCTTCAATTCTGAGCTTTTTAAGCTTACAGGCTGGTTACGTTGCCAGCTGCCGGGCCTTTAGCGCCGCTTTCGATGGTGAAGGAAACTTTCTGACCTTCATCCAGGGATTTGTAACCGTCGTTCTGGATAGCAGAGAAGTGTACGAACACGTCTTTAGAGCCATCGTCAGGAGTGATGAAGCCGAAGCCTTTATCAGCGTTGAACCATTTTACGATACCAGTCATTTTACCGGACATAGTGTATTACCTTTTAAAAAATAAGTTTGCCTTTCGGCGATATGGCGTGCTCTACAGATTTTTTAAGCGTTAAGGAAATGCGCACTACGAGGGGTATCAACGATAACTCTTGAAGGGGACTGCCTTACTAAACTGCTTTAATGGTCTGTACGTCAAACCGTTGAGTGCATTAACTCATGTAATGCATATTGATGCAACTTTTATTTTCTCCTTTTGGAAACTAAGCGGGAAAACGGTCCCGGTACAGGACCGTTAAATGAGGGCGTTCGCCGGTCGCTTACTCCATCAATTGCTTGCTTAATCTCGGGTTCGCCTGGATGAGACGCATCAGTTTTAACTCGGTGGCGGAAGGCTTTACGCGTTTTGACTCCCACTCTTGCACCGTGGCAACTGTCACGCCCAACGCTCTGGCGAACTCATCTGTTTGCAGCCCGCTTCCTCTTCGCAGTTGTTCAAATTCGGTGAAAGGATTGGGCTTATGCGTCAGGGAAATCTTTTGATATTCATCTTTAAAAACAATCTGTTCCAGGCTGCTCAGTAGCTCAAGCATGGGATCTTTGTATTCCATTGATAACTCCTATAAATCACACAGCGGGATCGTGAATTTCATCGAAGCTCATTAAGAATAGTCGGGAAAAATAAGGCGGGGAGAAAAGTGAAGGTTGTTATCCCGAAGTGGATTCGTTTCAGCAAAAGCCTGACACGGATCAGCCGTTTTCTAATGGCCTGATATCGGTCGAGATATGCGCGGATTCAGCAGTATTTGTAAAGATTACGAAATTCTTACTATATCGCGAAGGCGGAGGCGGGGCCTGGTTCCCGACAGCAGGATCAGGCTCTCAGCGTCTCGTTGTATTGCGGCCTTCACTTGTGTAACTTTCCGCTACAAGATTACGTGGAAAGGGTATCTTGCGAGCCTGACCTGGACTATCCTTGTCAGCGTCAGGCACGCGGGTGTCGTTGTGCGCATTTATGGGTGAAAGGAGTATTAAAATGGCGACAGGTAAGTCCTGCTCTCGCTGGTTTGCGCCTGTTGTGGCGTTATTGATGGTAGTTAGCCTGAGCGGGTGTTTTGATAAAGAAGGCGATCAGCGCAAAGCGTTTATCGATTTCCTGCAGAATACTGCAATGCGTAGCGGAGAACGTTTACCGACGCTGACCGCCGATCAGAAAAAACAGTTTGGCCCCTTTGTTTCTGATTACGCCATTCTGTATGGCTTTTCGCAGCAGGTAAATCAGGCGATGGACGCGGGTCTGCGCCCGGTCGTTGATAGCGTCAATGCAATCCGTGTTCCTCAGGATTACTTAACCCAACGTGAACCGCTGCGTCAGGCAAATGGTTCGTTAGGTGTTCTGGCCCAGCAGTTGCAAAACGCAAAATTGCAGGCAGATGCTGCGCATGGCGCGCTGAAACAGGCTGACGATCTGAAACCTGTTTTTGATAAGGTTTACAGCAAAGTTGTTTCCGCCCCGGCAGATGCGTTACAGCCGCTGATCCCAGCCGCGCAAATTTTTACGCAGCAACTGGTACAGGTCGGCGATTTTGTGGCGCAGCAAGAAGCGCAGGTGAGCTTTGTGGCGAACGGCATTCAGTTCCCTACATCTCAACAAGCCAGCCAGTACAACACGCTGATTGGCCCGCTGGCATCCCAGCATCAGGCATTTACTCAGGCCTGGACGGCTGCGGTGAACGCGACCGAATAAACGATCAATGCCCGAAGGGATCGGGCATTGGAACCGTTGATTTGAAAAAGAGGCGAGCGATTCGCCTCTTTTTTTATGACTCACTTGCAACTTGCGGGTTAACGCAATTCTTATCTACCTTGCCTTGCAGCGCATCGATTAAATTGTCCACGGCGCAGGCAGCCATGTTATAGCGCGTTTCATGGGTCGCCGATCCGATGTGTGGCAGCGCCACCACGTTCGACATAGACAGTAACGGTGAGTCTACCGATAACGGTTCTTGCTCAAACACATCCAGACCCGCAGCGTGAATTACGCCGTTTTGCAGGGCGCTGATCAGTGCGTTTTCATCGACAACCGGGCCACGCCCTGCGTTGATGAAAATGGCGGAAGACTTCATTTTGGCAAATTGTTGTGCACCAAACAGATGATGCGTTTCTTCCGTTAGCGGTAGGATCAGGCACACAAAATCAGATTCCTGTAACAGTGTGTCGAGGTCGCAATAGCGCGCGTTAAAACGATCCTCCGCCTCCTGATGGCGGCGGCGCGCGTTATAGAGAACCGGCATGTTAAAGCCGAAATGGGCACGTTGCGCCAGTGCCAGACCAATGCGACCCATACCAACGATCCCCACTGTTTTGTGGTGAACATCGGTACCAAACCAATCTGGTCCAATACTTTTCGTCCATTCGCCCGCCTTCACGCGCTCTGCGACGTCCACCACACGGCGTGCCGTGCTGAGGATCAGCGCCATCACCGTATCGGCAACGGTTTCTGTCAGCACCGTGGGTGTGTGCATCAGCAGTACATTGCGCGCATTCAGGGCATCCACATCAAAATTGTCATAGCCTACTGAAATGGTTGATGTTGCGCGCAATTGCGGCATCTTCTCAAGCAATGTGCTATCGACGACTTCGCTGGAGCCCAGCAGGCCTTCTGCTGTGGCAAAGGCTTTGGCGTGTAGTTCTACCGTCTCTGGGCGCAGGTTCGGCACATGCGTAACGGTGAAGTGTGCTTCCAGGCGATGCAGTAAATCGTCAGGCAACGCTTTGTAGAGAATAATGGACGGCTTCATGCAAATCTCCGTGAGTTAAAATTTACGCGTGGCGTGCGCCAACCGGCAGCGGATGATTATTTTCGGGTTTAACAATTAAAGTTAGCCATACCGAGGTAAAAAGCGCTACCCCCATAAAAACGTAAGAGGCGGAAGGACTGCCGGTTGCGCCATTGAGATAACCAACAAACCACGAACCGAAGAACGACCCCAGCGCCCCCATGCTGTTGATCAGCGCCATTGCGCCACCGGCAACGTTACGTGGCAGCATTTCGGGAATGATGGCGAAGAAAGGACCATACGGCGCGTACATCGCTGCGCCCGCAATCACCAGCAAGGTATAAGAAACCCAGAAATGATTTGCACCTACGGCCCAGGAGCCGATAAAGGCAAAGGCGGCAATCAGCAGCAGCGGCCAGACAAACAGCTTACGGTTCTGTAGTTTATCGGATGCCCAGGAGGCAAGGATCATGGCGGCGGTAGCGGCCAGATATGGCACTGACGAGAGCCAGCCGACTTCCACCATCCCGAGATTAGCGCCGCCGCTGCGGATAATTGACGGTAGCCACAGCACGAAGCCGTAAACCCCAATACTCCAGGTGAAATATTGCATACACAGCAGGATGACATTGCGTGAACGGAAGGCCTCACTGTAGTTACGCACAGCTTTAATGCCCTGTTGCTCTTTTTCCAACTGTGCCTGAAGCGCGGCTTTCTCTGATTCTGTTAACCAGCCCACCTGGGAAGGTTTGTCTTTCACCAGCACCCACCAACAAAACGCCCAAATAACAGCGGGGAAACCTTCAATAATGAACATTTCGCGCCAGCCGAGCGCCTGGATCAGGTAGCCGGAAACCACGGACATCCACAGCACGGTGACCGGATTGCCGAGGATCAGGAAGGTGTTGGCGCGTGAGCGCTCGGATTTGGTAAACCAGTTGCTGATATAAATCAGCATGGCGGGCATGACGGCGGCTTCCACCACACCCAGAATAAAACGAATGGCGGCAAGCATTGGAATATTACTGACCATCCCGGTAAGCGATGCGCATCCACCCCATAAAATGAGGCAGACAAAAATCAGTTTGCGTACGCTGCGACGTTCAGCGTAGACCGCGCCAGGGATCTGGAAAAAGAAATAGCCGAGGAAGAAAAGGGCGCCCAGCAGAGAGGAGATCCCTTTCGTGATACCAAGATCTTCGTTAATCCCTGCGGCGGATGCGAAACTAAAATTCGCACGATCAAGGTACGCCAGGCTGTACGTGATAAACACGATGGGCATGATGTACCACCAACGTTTTGCTGCATTTGTAGAGCTGTTCATAGGCCTGCCTCTTTGGTTCAGGTTCTGACGCCTCTGCGATGTAGGGTGCAGAGAAGGGTCTGGGGTTATTCCCCTAGTTGTTCACGTGTGGGTAATCCTTCGCTGTCGCCCTGAACCTGAATGGCCAGTGCGCCAATCTTATTGCCCCGGGTAACTGCCTGATGCAGTGTGCGTCCTTCCAGCAGAGCGCTGATGACGCCTACCGCAAAGCCATCACCGGCACCCACCGTATCGACAACGTTGTCGACTTTTACCGGGGCAACGCAGCCTTGTTCGCCATCGGCTGTTTTATACCAGGCACCGTCAGCGCCAGTTTTCACCACCACGGCTTTCACGCCGCGGCAAAGGTAGAAATCGGCAATGCCTTCCGGTGTCTGTTCTCCGGTTAAGATCATTCCTTCTTTTAGTCCCGGTAACACCCAGTCCGCCTGGAAAGCGAGATGGTTGAGTTTTTCCACCATCTCCGCCTCGCTGTTCCACAGCACCGGACGCAGGTTCGGGTCAAAAGAGAGTGTTTTGCCTTGGGCTTTCATAGTGCGAGCGGTATGGGCCAACAGCGCGTAGGAGCTCGTGGACAGCGCCGCCGCAACACCGCTTAAATGAAGATGGCGGGCGCTGGAGAAGTACGCGTCGTGATAGTCTTCGGGGCTGAGGTGGCTGGCAGCCGATCCTTTGCGGAAATATTCCACAATGGGATCGGTTCCATTTTCGGTTTTAGATTTGAGCTGAAAACCGGTCGCGTGATGCTCATCAAGGGTGACGCATTGCGCATTGATCCCTTCTTTTTTCAGCGAGTTCAGAATAAAACGGCCAAAACTGTCATTGCCGACGCGACTCACCCAGCCTACGTTTAACCCCAGTCGTGCAAGACCGGTTGCCACGTTAAGCTCGGCACCTGCGACACGTTTAATAAAGCAATCGACGTCCGCCAAATCACCCGGCTGGATCGCGACAAACATGGCCATCGCTTCGCCAATGGTGATGACATCCAGAGCATTTTTCATGCGTTACTCCTTGCGTAACAAATCGACATAGCGGCGGGTCACGGCCGTTAAATCTTGTCCTTGTAGCGGAAACTCAATACCGCGCGGCACATCTGCGGGCAGTGCGCTCAACAGCGCCAGCCAGCGGGGATCGCCCATATCAGGTGCGATGGCGCGAAAACTGTCCCGACAAGGCTCGGCGGCTTTGACATGGATATAGCTAACGGCGGGCGACAGCAGGCGTGCAGCCTCTTCCGGTGAATCGCCCACCCATAACCAGTTACCCATATCGAAGGTGAGCGAGATCGGCAGGTTCAGCGCCTGACATGCCGCGTTAAAGTGTTGCATTGGACGAAGTTGCCCGCAGACGGTTTGGTCGTTTTCCACCACCAGGGCCATCCCGCTGTTTTCCAGCCATTCCTGCAGGCGGCCCAGTTCTTCCTGGCGGGTAAAATGACCCAGTGAAACTTTTAACCACAGTGCTTGCAGGTGTTGAGCTTCGTTGAGCAGGGCGGGCAGCAGGGGATTGAGCGTTCCATCCTCAAGAAACAATGGTTCCGGTGCGGAGTAACAGGCCAGCAGACCAAAAATTTCAATGGCGGAAGCCAGCGTTGGCAGTGCTTTCAGTTCGGTCGGGGTCAACATTTCACGACGGATCTCGACGCCGTCCGCTCCGGCTTCCGCAATCACGGGCAGAATAGCGGCTTGTCCGCCTGCCGCATGAACATGGTCATAACCGTAGGCGGCTGTGACCACCATAATTTTTCTCTGCATGGTAACTCCAAAACTAACGCTCTTTTTAATACGCTAGATGGAACCGGTTCCAAAGAAAAGTTCAGGATTGCGAAATTATGATCGGCATCACGAAGGTTAATTAACGGGCGGTGGAGCCGCGGACGATCAGCTCGCCAGAGAACACTTGCTCGTGGATAGCTCCCGTCCCGCCTTCAATCCGGCGCACCACCTGTTCAACAGCGGCAAAACCAATTTGCCAGGTCGGTTGTTTCAGGGTGGTGATGCCTACGCCTGCCAGCTCCGCCCACTCCAGCTCGTCAAAGCCGAGCAGACCGATGTCGCTGCCCCAGTTAAGGCCAATACGTTTGAGCGATCGGGCCACCTGCAACGTTAGCGCGCCATTGGCAGAGATAACGGCTTTACGCATACCCCGATGCTGCTGATGAAACTGGCGCAGGGTATTATCCAGTTGGCTATTTTCCGCCAACGGTACCTCGGCGTTTTCGGCAACCACGCCGGGATAGCGCGCCAGCGTCGCGTGGAAGGCGCTCAGACGTTCGCGGCGAGTGTTGACCATACCCAACGGTTCGCTGAGGAAGAGCAGCGCTTCAAAGCCCTGTTCTATGAGATGTTCGGTGGCGGTGGTCGCCGCTTGCGTGTTATCCAGTCCCACGACATCACAGGCGAAGTCGGGGATTTTTCGGTCGATGAGCACCATCGGGAGCGCGGATTGTTGCAGACGATTCAGCCCTTCTTCACGCATGCCGACCGCATTAACCACAATCCCTTCCACCTGATAGCTACGCAGAAGGTCAAGATAGTGCAATTCCTGATCCACTTCGTTATTGGTATTGCAGACCAGCGGGGTAAAGCCTTTTTCGCGGCATGCCGCTTCAATGCCGCTCAATACGTTCACAGAATAGGGGTTGGTAATGTCGGCGATGATCAGGCCAATCAGACGGGTACGGCCATGCTTCAGACCTCTGGCCATCAGGCTGGGGCGATAGTCGAGTTCAGCAATTGCTTCTTCAATGCGAGCCAGCAGCGCGTCGGACAGCAGATGCTTTTCGCCATTAAGATAACGCGAAATGCTGGTCTTACCCGTTTTTGCGGCTTTTGCTACGTCGCTGATGGTGGCCCGTGTTGATTTGCTCATCGCTGATTTCCCTGAATTTGGTGACAACACCTTATCGCGAAAATCAATGATGGCAAGTGCTTCATGCCGGATAAGAAGGTAGGCCGGATAAGGCGAAGCCGCCATCCGGCGATGTGCCCGGTGGCGCTGTCGCTTACCGGGCCTACGGGATGGATGCGGCCTGCCTCCATCCGGCAATAAGAATTACTGAATCGGGCTTAAGGTGATTTCGACGCGGCGGTTCTGCGCCTTGCCTTCTGCGGTGCTGTTGCTGGCAATTGGATTTGCCGGACCCATACCGCTGGTGCGGATGCGGTTCGCTTCAACACCCTGGGTGATCAGCGAACTGGCCACAGAGTCTGCGCGCTGTTGCGACAGACGCATGTTCAGATCCTGACTACCGGTGCTGTCGGTATAGCCAATGACGTTGACTGCCGTTTTATTGTACTCTTTCAGTACCATCGCGACGCCTGTCAGGGTATTTGCACCCGCAGGTTTCAGGGTGGCGCTGCTGCTGTCAAAGGTCACGTTGTTTGGCATGTTCAGAATGATGTTATCGCCACTACGCGTCACACTCACGCCTGTTCCTTGCATTTTCTCGCGCAGTTTTGCTTCTTGCGCGTCCATGTAGTAGCCAATACCGCCACCTAATGCAGCTCCCGCCGCTGCGCCAATCAGTGCGCCTTTACCGCGATCTTTCTTGGATGAGGAGAGTGCGCCGACGCCAGCGCCAACCAGCGTACCAATACCTGCGCCAATACCGGCTTTACCCGCTTCGCGCTCACCGGTGTAAGGGTTGGTTGTGCAGCCAGATACCGCCAGGGCGCCGCTCACGATGGCAGCAATCACAAATACACGTTTCTTCATCTTAATTCCTTAATGACTTTTTATTCTTTACCACAGCGACCGTGGCGATTGATTATGACGCGTGAACATGAAGAAAATTCCAGGGAAGACTCTGAAATTTGTAAGTAACATTGAACGTAATAATAAAAAAGCCGCCACACCTGCAGGAGCGCTTCACTTGTCCAACGCATCATCACGCTATTCAGTACTCACCGCTGCTCACTGGGGACCTCTTCTGGTCGAGACGGATGGTAACACCGTCTTTTCGTCCCGTGGAGCGTTACCTACGTCGCATCCTAACTCGCTGCAAACCGTTGTGCACGATCAGGTACACAGTAAAACCCGGGTCCGTTTCCCGATGGTGCGTAAAGGATTCCTCGCCTCGCCAGATTGCCCGCAGGGCGTGCGTGGACAGGATGAATTTGTCCGCGTGAGCTGGGATGAGGCGCTGGATCTGATTCACGCGCAGCACAAACGCATTCGCGAAAACTATGGCCCGGCGTCGATTTTCGCCGGTTCGTACGGTTGGCGCTCGAACGGTGTACTCCACAAAGCGGCGACGTTGTTGCAGCGGTATATGGCGCTTGCTGGCGGGTATACGGGGCACCTGGGCGATTATTCTACCGGCGCGGCGCAGGCCATTATGCCGTATGTGGTCGGTGGAAATGAGGTCTATCAGCAGCAAACCAGTTGGCCGATGGTTCTGGAGCACAGCGATGTGGTGGTGTTGTGGAGCGCTAACCCGCTAAATACGCTAAAAATTGCGTGGAATGCGTCAGATGAGCAGGGCATCGCCTATTTTGATGCGCTGCGTAAAAGCGGTAAGCGACTGATCTGTATCGATCCCATGCGATCGGAAAGTGTCGATTTCTTTGGCGAAAAAATGGAGTGGATCGCCCCGCATATGGGCACGGATGTCGCACTGATGCTGGGTATTGCGCATACGCTGGTCGAAAACGGCTGGCATGATGACGATTTTCTGGCGCGCTGCACGACCGGATATGAGAGGTTCGCTGATTACCTGCTGGGTGTGAGCGACGGTACCGCAAAGACGGCAGAGTGGGCTGCAGAAATTTGTGGCGTATCGGCAGCGAAAATTCGCGAACTGGCAGAAGTTTTTCATCAAAACACCACTATGTTGATGGCCGGATGGGGCATGCAGCGTCAGCAATTTGGCGAGCAAAAACACTGGATGATCGTCACGCTTGCCGCCATGCTTGGGCAGATTGGCACTCCCGGCGGCGGTTTTGGTCTTTCTTATCACTTTGCCAATGGCGGTAATCCGACGCGACGCGCTGCGGTACTGGCCTCCATGCAAGGGAGCCTCAAAGGCGGTACCGATGCGGTGGATAAAATTCCGGTCGCGCGCATCGTGGAAGCGCTCGAGAACCCCGGCGGGTTTTACCAGCATAACGGCATGGACCGTCACTTCCCGGACATCCGCTTTGTCTGGTGGGCGGGCGGGGCGAACTTTACCCATCACCAGGACACGAATCGCCTGATTCAGGCGTGGCAAAAACCGGAATTGGTGGTTATCTCGGAATGTTTCTGGACGGCGGCGGCAAAGCACGCGGATATTGTGTTGCCTGCCACCACCTCCTTTGAACGCAACGATTTAACCATGACCGGGGATTACAGCAACCAGCACCTGGTGCCCATGAAGCAGGTTGTGCCGCCGCGTGATGAAGCACGCAATGATTTTGATGTGTTTGCCGCGCTATGCGAACGCTGGGAAGCGGGCGGCTATGCGCGTTTCACTGAAGGGAAAAGCGAGCTGGAGTGGCTGGAGACGTTTTACAACATTGCCGGGAAACGCGGCGCCAGCCAGCAGGTGACGTTGCCCCCGTTTGCATCGTTCTGGGCGGAGAATTCCCTCATTGAAATGGCGGAACACCCGGCCAATGCGCAGTTTGTTCGCTTCGCCGATTTTCGTCGTGATCCACAGGCTTATCCACTAAAAACAGACAGCGGCAAAATCGAGATCTACTGTCAACGAATTGCCAATTACGGTTATGCCGATTGCCCAGGGCATCCGACGTGGCTGGCGCCAGACGAATGGCACGGCAACGCCGAAGCGGATCAGCTGCAGGTTTTGTCTGCGCATCCAGCGCATCGCTTACACAGCCAGCTCAACTACAGCTCATTGCGCGAGCAGTATGCGGTGGCCGGGCGTGAGCCGATCATCCTGCATCCACGGGATGCTCAGGCGCGGGGAATCGCCAATGGCGACACGGTGCGGGTCTGGAATCAGCGTGGACAAATTCTGGCGGGCGCAGTGGTGACGGAGGGAATTAAGCCTGGCGTTATGTGTATTCACGAGGGTGCGTGGCCAGACCTGGATTATACAGTGGGGGGGATGTGCAAAAACGGCGCGGTAAACGTGTTAACCAAAGATCTCCCCAGCTCGCGGCTGGGGAATGGTTGTGCAGGAAACACCGCACTGGCACGGGTGGAGAAGTACACCGGTCCGGCGTTAACGCTTACGGCGTTTGATCCGCCCGCCAACTCATAATCCAGGTCGGATGCTGGGTATCTTCCTGCCATGCGCTGTCTTCAATACGAAAACCCATCGCATGGTAGAAATTCACGGCAGACTGATTTTTCTGGTAGACCTCCAGACTGAGAACCGGAAAGCGCTGTTGAACGAACTGGACCAGCGCTTTACCGATCCCGCTTCTGATGGCTTCTGGCGCGACAAACAGCGCGCCCAGAAATCTCGCCTCCATGACGCTGACGAAACCTTTCAGAATGCCGTCTTCTTCCCATACCCAGGTTTGCGCAGCAGGCAAATAGACATCCCGCACAATCTGCTCGCTCTCATGCCAGTAGCGCTCCTCAATGAACGGGTGGGCGTAGAGGGTGCTCTTCATCCATAGCGCCAGTAGCGACGCCATATCGTTACTCTGAGATTCGCGAATCATGAGATTCTCCCGGATGGCAAAAACAGCCTGTCACATGGTCATTGACCAGTCCGCACGCCTGCATAAAGGAGTAGCAGATAGTGGTTCCGACAAACTTAAACCCACGTTTTTTTAACGCTTTAGAGAGCGCATCGGACGCGGGGGTAGATGTGGGGATCTCACTCAGCTCAGCGGCGCGCGTTACCTGTGGCGGGTTATCAACAAACGACCAGACAAAATCAGCAAACGGTTCACCGTTCTGCTCCATGGCAAGGTAAGCCCGGGCATTGCCGATAATGGCCTGAATTTTTCCACGATGGCGAATGATGCCAGCATCCTGGAGCAGGCGTTCGACGTCCTCTTCCTGCATGGCCGCTACGCGAACAGGGTCAAACTGATAAAAATTCGCGCGATAGTTCTCACGCTTTTTCAACACGGTTATCCAGGACAATCCGGCCTGTTGTCCTTCCAGGCAGATCATTTCGAACAGTTTTTTACCATTGGTTTCGGGGACGCCCCATTCCTTGTCGTGATAAGCAATGTAAAGGGGATCCTGACTGACCCAGCCGCAACGCTGCATATTCTTCCTCGCTTTTGACTACCGTAAATATTTCATTCGGCTCGCCTTGACGCGCCAGCTAAACAGGCAATATTTAATACAGGGCTACGTTGCCCGATACCCTTCGCACAATGACAATAATATCGCCGAATTCGGCTCTTCTCTGGAGTCGCGTTGATGATTATAAAAAAATGCAGTGGTCGCCGGGCGTTATGCGTGACGGCGAGCGTAATAGTCTGTTCGCTTTACATCAACACAGCTTATGCCTGGCAACAAGAATATATCGTTGATACCGTGTCGGGTCATACGACAGAACGCTATACATGGGATAGCGATCACCAACCAAGTTATAACGATATTCTGGCAGAACGTATTAGTGCTGCTCAGCATTCGCCTGGGCTGGAGGTCAGTCTGGCGGATGAATCTCCGATAGAGTCGACCAGCGGTATGAGCATGGGCTGGAATATTCCCGTCACGGAGCGGGTCACCACAGGGCCAGTTGCCGCCCTGCATTACGACGGTTCGACCACTACGGCGTACAACGAATTTGGCGACAGCGTGTCGACGCAAACGCTGACTGATCCCTTGTGGCACGCCAGTGTCAGTACGCTAGGCTGGCGAGTGAATTCGCAGTTTGGCGACGTGAGGCCCTGGGCGCAAATTAGCTACAACCAGCAATTTGGGGAAAATATCTGGAAAGCGCAATCGGGGTTAAGCCGTATGACAGCCGCAAGCCAGGAGAATAACTGGCTGGATGTGACCGTGGGTGCAGATATGTTACTGAACCCCCATATGGCGGCATATGCAGCGCTCTCGCAGGCGGAAAATAGCGCGAATACCAGTGACTATCTTTATACCATGGGGGTAAGCGCCAGATTTTGATCAATATAGATACGTAATTAAAACAATTTATTTACGTGCTGTATTCAATATTTACACCGTTCTCAGCGATAGTGTGTACTAACTGACTCAAAAAAATCAGCACATCGCTTATTTGTCTCGTCATTCATTCCGCAATCCAGGCATTTCATTCCGTTCTGATGGCATTTCATGCCGTTTTTTCCCTGCATAAAAAGCACTTCGTTATTGTGGTCAGCAGTGAATGACTCCATTTGTTTATGCAGGAAGACGGCCATGAAAAATTCTGATTATCAGCGCACCCGTTGGTTAACGCTTATCGGCACCATCATTACGCAATTTGCGTTAGGTTCTGTTTACACCTGGAGCCTGTTTAATGGCGCACTCTCTGAAAAACTGAATGCGCCTGTCAGCCAGGTTGCGTTTTCATTCGGTCTGCTGAGCCTGGGCCTGGCGATCTCTTCTTCCGTTGCCGGGAAGCTTCAGGAACGCTTCGGCGTGAAACGCGTCACGATGGCGTCCGGGATTATGCTGGGCGTGGGGTTCTTCCTGACCGCCCACTCTGACAACCTGATCATGCTGTGGCTGAGTGCCGGTGTGTTGGTTGGTCTGGCGGATGGCGCAGGGTACCTGTTAACCCTCTCCAACTGCGTGAAGTGGTTCCCGGAGCGTAAAGGTCTGATTTCTGCTTTTGCGATTGGTTCTTATGGTCTGGGCAGCCTGGGCTTCAAATTTATCGATAGCCATCTTCTGGCAAGCGTCGGTCTGGAAAAAACGTTCATGATTTGGGGCGCTATTGCGCTGGTGATGATTGTGTTTGGTGCTACGCTGATGAAAGACGCGCCGAATCAGGAAGTTAAAGCGAAAAATGGCGTAATGGAGAACGACTACACGCTGGCGGAATCCATGCGTAAACCTCAGTACTGGATGCTGGCAGTGATGTTCCTGACGGCGTGCATGAGCGGTTTGTATGTCATTGGTGTGGCGAAAGATATTGCTCAGGGTCTGGTGCATATGGACGTTGCGACGGCGGCAAATGCAGTGACCGTCATCTCTATCGCCAACCTGTCTGGTCGTCTGGTGCTGGGTATCCTGTCTGACAAAATGTCCCGTATCCGGGTGATCACGATCGGTCAGGTCATTTCACTGGTGGGTATGGCGGCCCTGCTTTTCGCCCCGCTGAATGAGGTGACGTTCTTTGCGGCCATCGCCTGTGTTGCTTTCAACTTTGGCGGCACGATCACCGTGTACCCATCGCTGGTCAGCGAGTTCTTCGGCCTGAACAATCTGGCGAAAAACTACGGTGTCATTTACCTTGGCTTTGGTATCGGCAGTATTTGCGGTTCGCTGATTGCGTCCCTGTTCGGTGGGTTCTACATCACCTTCTGCGTTATCTTCGCATTGTTGATTATCTCTCTGGCGCTCTCCACGACGATTCGCCAGCCGAAACAAGAAAGACTCGAAGCGGTGCATGCGTAACTCTCACACCTGATAAACATGTTGAAAAAGGCCAGTGTAATCGCTGGCCTTTTCGTATTTCCTGTCTGTTGTCACTGATAATTTGTGCATTGATTCTTGCATTTTTGTAAATCTATGCTCTGATCACACACTTTGTAGACACTTTTTCCGCTTCTTGTGGTCTACTTAGCCGCGCTTGTAGAATTCCCTTAAACGACTACTTCCGCATGTTCACCTGTCCGGTCTGTTTGACTGTTGCGCAGGAAGTTTTAATCCCGACTCCCAGGGTTTGTTTGCATGAGATACATTAAGTCGATAACGCAGCAAAGGCTCAGTTTCTTGCTCGCGCTATATATCGGTCTGTTTATGAATTGTGCCGTATTTTACCGTCGCTTCGGTAGCTACGCCCAAGAATTTACCGTCTGGAAAGGACTCTCTGCGGCTGTCGAGTTGGCGGGTACTGTTCTCATCACGTTCTTTTTGTTACGCCTTCTCTCGCTGTTTGGCCGACGAGCCTGGCGTGTACTCACCACGTTGATCGTGCTCTTTTCCGCCGGCGCCAGTTATTACATGACCTTCCTGAATGTGGTCATCGGCTACGGCATTGTGGCTTCTGTCATGACCACCGATATTGATTTATCGAAAGAGGTTGTGGGGCTGCATTTCATTTTGTGGTTAGTGGCGGTGAGCATCCTGCCGCTGTTTTTTATCTGGAGCAACCGCTGCCGCTACACGCTACTGCGCCAGTTGCGCACGCCAGGTCTGCGCGTTCGCAGCGTGGCCGTTGTTGTGCTTTCCGGGCTGATGGTCTGGGCGCCAATTCGTTTGCTTGATGTACAGCAGAAGAAAGTTGAGCGGGCGACGGGGGTCGATTTACCCAGCTATGGCGGCGTGGTGGCAAACTCTTACCTGCCCTCCAACTGGCTATCCGCGTTGGGTTTGTACGCCTGGGCGCAGGTGGATGAATCTTCCGATAATAAGTCGTTAATGAACCCAGCCAGGAAATTCACCTATGTTGCGCCAAAAGACATTGATGACACGTATGTGGTGTTCATCATTGGCGAAACGACGCGCTGGGATCACATGGGTATTTTCGGCTATGAGCGAAATACCACGCCGAAGCTGGCTCAGGAGAAAAACCTGGCGGCATTCCGTGGTTACTCATGCGACACCGCGACGAAACTCTCCCTGCGTTGTATGTTCGTGCGTCAGGGTGGGGCGGAAGAAAACCCGCAACGTACGCTGAAAGAGCAGAACGTTTTTGCGGTGCTTAAGCAGTTAGGATTCAGCTCAGATCTGTATGCGATGCAGAGCGAGATGTGGTTCTACAGCAACACGATGGCCGATAATATCGCCTATCGTGAGCAGATTGGCGCCGAGCCGCGCAACCGTGGCAAGACGGTCGATGACATGCTGTTGGTGGAGGAAATGCAGCAGTCATTAAAGCGTAATACTGACGGCAAGCATTTGATTATTCTGCATACCAAAGGGTCGCACTTTAACTACACCCAGCGCTATCCGCGTAGCTATGCGCAATGGACTCCGGAGTGTGTTGGGGTGGATAACGGCTGTACCCGAGCCCAGATGATCAACTCTTACGATAACTCGGTGACTTACGTCGACCATTTTATTACCAGCGTTTTTGACCAGTTGCGCGATAAGAAAGCCATTGTGTTCTACGCTGCGGATCATGGCGAGTCGATAAATGAGCGTGAGCATCTGCACGGTACGCCGCGTAATATGGCGCCGCCAGAGCAGTTCCGCGTACCCATGTTGGTCTGGATGTCTGACAAGTATCTTGAGAATCCGCAACATGCGCAGATGTTTGCTCAACTGAAGCAGGAAGCCGAAATGAAGGTGCCGCGTCGTCATGTTGAACTCTACGACACCATTATGGGTTGCCTCGGTTTTACCTCGCCAGATGGCGGAATTAATGAGAACAGTAACTGGTGCCGTATTCCTGAAGCGGGGAAAGCTGCAGCTAACTAATCGCGCTGCTGACTTTCTCGCCGATTAGAAGACATTTTAATACTAAGGGATTGACGGGCGCGCACCCCAGCAGTAATATGCGCCCCGCATTCGGTGATTGGCGCAGCCTGGTAGCGCACTTCGTTCGGGACGAAGGGGTCGGAGGTTCGAATCCTCTATCACCGACCAAATTCGAAAAGCCTGCTCTTGAGCAGGCTTTTTTGCATCTGTAGGCCTGATAAGCGAAGCGCCATCAGGCAAAAACACCACACCATGCCCGGCATTGCCGGATGGCGGCGCAAGCGCCTTATCCGGCCTACGGGCGAAGCGCCATCAGGCAATTTAGTGCATCGAATCCTACCAGTGACTGATCCGCACTATTGCGGCAAAAATGCGCCCCACTTCTCTCTGTGTGTTAACGATTTTGTGACATATTCCATTGCCTTTTTTGATATTTGTTTGAATCTTTTTTTGCGTTACTTATGGTTGAACCCAGCATTTTCCGCTGTGCGCTTTAACGTTCATGATATTAATCGCTCAGATATGCAGCATCTCGTCAGAAATTTTTCATAATATGCACAAACGTTAACCACCAAATGTTGCTAACTATGAAGAGATTAATTCTGGTGTTGTACGCGTAGCACAAATTTCTCTGCTGAAAATAGTGGTCTGAAGTTTTTTTAATCTTTGTTTGTGAATTCTCACCGTTGCTGTAAATCGCGGTTACCTGTATTGACGTTTTCACATTCTGTTGACAGATTGTAGGGCATGAGGGGCATTTCATGGAGAATCCGCACTGCAACTCAGTCGTTTATGTGAACGGAATCCCCATCCTCTTAACGCCGACCCGGCCGGGTAAAAAACAAAAAAGGCCAGGCGGTGCAGCCCACTGCAAAGGGTAAAACAACAAAACATCACAATTGGAGCAGAAGAATGAGTATTTCCTTGAAGAAGTCAGGGATGCTGAAGCTTGGTCTGAGCCTTGTGGCTATGACTGTCGCAGCAAGTGTACAGGCTAAAACTCTGGTTTATTGTTCAGAAGGTTCTCCTGAAGGGTTCAACCCACAGTTGTTCACCTCTGGTACAACCTATGACGCCAGCTCAGTACCTATCTATAACCGTCTGGTGGAATTTAAAACCGGTACTACCGAAGTCATTCCTGGCCTCGCTGAGAAGTGGGAAATCAGTGAAGACGGTAAAACCTATACTTTCCATTTACGCAAAGGCGTGAAGTGGCAGGACAACAAAGAATTTAAACCGACGCGTGATTTTAATGCAGACGACGTCGTGTTCTCCTTCGATCGCCAGAAAAATGCGCAAAACCCGTACCACAAAGTCTCTGGCGGCAGCTATGAATACTTTGAAGGGATGGGGCTGCCTGACCTGATTAGCGAAGTGAAGAAAGTCGACGACAGCACCGTTCAGTTCGTGCTGACGCGTCCGGAAGCGCCGTTCCTTGCTGACCTGGCAATGGACTTCGCCTCTATTCTTTCCAAAGAATATGCAGACAACATGCTGAAAGCCGGTTCGCCGGAAAAAGTCGACCTGAACCCAATCGGTACCGGTCCGTTCCAGCTGCTGCAGTACCAGAAAGACTCCCGTATTCTCTATAAAGCGTTCCCGGGCTACTGGGGCACCAAGCCGCAGATCGATCGTCTGGTCTTCTCCATTACGCCTGATGCCTCTGTGCGTTACGCCAAACTGCAGAAGAACGAGTGCCAGGTGATGCCGTACCCGAATCCGGCAGACATCGCGCGCATGAAGCAGGACAAAAACATCAACCTGATGGAGCAGGCAGGTTTGAACGTCGGTTATCTCTCCTTCAACACCGAGAAGAAACCGTTTGATGACGTGAAAGTGCGTCAGGCGCTGACTTACGCGGTGAACAAAGAAGCGATTATCAAAGCGGTTTACCAGGGCGCTGGCGTGGCGGCAAAGAACCTGATCCCGCCAACCATGTGGGGCTATAACGACGACGTTAAAGACTACACCTACGATCCTGAGAAAGCGAAAGCGCTGCTGAAAGAAGCAGGCCAGGATAAAGGCTTTACCGTTGAGCTGTGGGCGATGCCAGTACAGCGTCCGTACAACCCGAATGCACGCCGTATGGCGGAAATGGTTCAGGCTGACTGGGCTAAGATCGGCGTTCAGGCCAAGATTGTGACCTACGAGTGGGGCGAGTATCTGAAACGCGCCAAAGCGGGTGAGCATCAGGCTGTGATGATGGGCTGGACCGGCGACAACGGGGATCCGGATAACTTCTTCGCCACCCTGTTCAGCTGCGCTGCGGCGAAAGACGGTTCTAACTACTCTCGCTGGTGCTACAAGCCGTTTGAAGACCTGATTCAGCCGGCACGCGCGACTGACGACCATAACAAGCGTATTGAGCTCTACAAACAAGCTCAGGTAGTGATGCACGATCAAGCCCCGGCTCTGATTGTTGCTCACTCCACCGTGTACGAGCCAGTGCGTAAAGAAGTCAAAGGCTATGTGGTTGATCCATTAGGCAAACACCACTTCGAAAACGTCTCTGTCGAATAATTAAAAGCAACGCCGGGAGGCGCTACGCACCGTTAAGTCGGTCCGCGTACCGCCCCTGGCAGTAATGCTTTATCTCCTTCTCGCGTGAGGGGGAGATAAGATTTGTGAGCAATACAGACGCACTGTCACCAGGCGGCGCGTCATTAGAGAGAATCCGGGTTATGTTGCAGTTCATTCTCCGACGTTTGGGACTCGTCATCCCCACGTTTATCGGTATCACTCTTCTCACCTTTGCCTTCGTTCATATGATCCCTGGCGATCCGGTGATGATCATGGCGGGTGAGCGTGGTATCTCCCCTGAGCGTCACGCTCAATTGCTGGCAGAACTCGGTCTGGATAAACCGATGTGGCAGCAGTACCTCCATTACATCTGGGGGGTTATGCATGGTGATTTAGGCATCTCGCTGAAAAGCCGCTTACCGGTGTGGGAGGAGTTCGTCCCTCGCTTTAAAGCGACGCTGGAACTGGGTGTTTGCGCCATGATTTTCGCTACCGCGGTCGGGATTCCGGTCGGGGTGCTCGCCGCCGTCAAGCGCGGTTCCATTTTCGATCACACCGCCGTTGGCCTGGCGCTGACCGGTTACTCCATGCCTATCTTCTGGTGGGGCATGATGTTGATTATGTTGGTCTCCGTTCAACTGAACCTGACCCCGGTTTCCGGGCGGGTGAGCGATATGGTGTTCCTTGATGACACCAACCCGCTAACGGGCTTTATGCTAATCGATACCGCTATCTGGGGTGAAGAGGGCAATTTTATTGATGCGCTGGCGCATATGATCCTGCCTGCCATGGTGCTCGGCACCATCCCGCTGGCGGTGATTGTGCGTATGACGCGTTCCTCGATGCTGGAAGTGCTGGGTGAGGATTACATCCGTACCGCTCGCGCCAAGGGGCTCACCAGGATGCGTGTGATCATTATTCACGCCCTGCGTAACGCAATGCTGCCTGTCGTGACGGTGATTGGTTTACAGGTGGGGACGCTGCTGGCAGGGGCGATTCTGACTGAAACCATCTTCTCGTGGCCTGGACTTGGGCGCTGGCTGATTGATGCGCTGCAACGTCGCGATTATCCGGTAGTCCAGGGCGGAGTATTGCTGGTGGCGACGATGATTATTCTCGTCAACCTGCTGGTCGATCTGCTGTACGGCGTGGTGAACCCGCGTATTCGTCATAAGAAGTAAGGGGCCATCATGTCACAGGTTACTGAAAATAAAGTTATGACTGCACCGGTGCCAATGACCCCGATGCAGGAGTTCTGGCACTATTTTAAACGCAACAAGGGTGCCGTTGTGGGTCTGGTGTATGTCGTCATCATGATCCTGATTGCGGCCTTTGCAAACTTTATCTCCCCCTATAATCCGGCAGATCAGTTCCGTGATGTGCTGCTGGCGCCGCCGGCATGGCAGGAAGGCGGCACGATGGCGCACCTGCTGGGGACCGACGATGTGGGCCGTGATGTACTGTCGCGTCTGATGTACGGCGCGCGTTTATCGCTGCTGGTCGGCTGTCTGGTGGTGGTGCTGTCGCTGATCATGGGCGTGGTGCTGGGACTGGTGGCCGGTTACTTCGGCGGTATCGTCGATAACATCATTATGCGTGTGGTCGATATCATGCTGGCGCTCCCGAGCCTGCTGCTCGCGTTGGTGCTGGTGGCGGTATTCGGTCCTTCGATTGGCAACGCCGCACTGGCGCTGACATTCGTGGCGCTACCGCACTACGTTCGTTTAACGCGCGCTGCGGTGCTGGTCGAGGTAAACCGCGATTATGTTACCGCTTCCCGTGTGGCGGGCGCTGGCGCGATGCGTCAGATGTTCGTCAATATTTTCCCTAACTGCCTTGCGCCGCTGATTGTTCAGGCGTCGCTCGGTTTTTCTAACGCCATTCTCGATATGGCCGCCCTTGGCTTCCTGGGTATGGGCGCGCAGCCGCCGACGCCGGAGTGGGGCACCATGCTCTCCGACGTGTTGCAGTTTGCGCAAAGTGCCTGGTGGGTCGTGACCTTCCCGGGTCTGGCGATCCTGCTGACGGTGCTGGCATTTAACCTGATGGGTGACGGTCTGCGTGACGCGCTCGATCCCAAACTGAAGCAGTAAGAGGTTCGAGATGGCGTTATTAAATGTAGACAAATTATCGGTGCACTTCGGTGATGAAGGTACCCCGTTTCGCGCCGTAGACCGTATCAGCTATAGCGTAAATCAGGGGGAAGTGGTCGGTATTGTGGGCGAGTCCGGTTCGGGTAAATCGGTCAGTTCGCTGGCGATCATGGGGCTGATTGATTATCCCGGTCGCGTGATGGCGGAAAAGCTGGAGTTTAACGGTCAGGATCTGAAGCGTATCTCCGAAAAAGAGCGACGCAACCTGGTCGGCGCCGAAGTGGCGATGATTTTCCAGGACCCGATGACCAGCCTTAACCCTTGTTATACCGTGGGTTTCCAGATAATGGAAGCCATCAAGGTGCATCAGGGCGGCAACAAGAAAACCCGCCTTCAGCGGGCGATCGATCTGTTAAACCTGGTCGGTATTCCCGACGCGGCCTCGCGCCTGGACGTCTATCCGCACCAGTTGTCCGGTGGGATGAGCCAGCGAGTGATGATTGCGATGGCCATTGCCTGTCGGCCGAAGCTGCTGATTGCCGATGAACCGACCACCGCGCTGGATGTGACTATCCAGGCGCAAATCATCGAATTGCTGCTGGAATTGCAGCAGAAAGAGAATATGGCGCTGGTGCTGATTACCCATGACCTCGCGCTGGTGGCGGAAGCTGCGCACAAAATCATTGTGATGTATGCCGGTCAGGTGGTGGAAACGGGGAATGCGCATGATATCTTCCACGCCCCGCGTCATCCGTATACTCAGGCGTTGCTTCGCGCACTGCCTGAATTTGCGCAGGACAAGGCGCGCCTGGCCTCACTGCCTGGCGTGGTGCCGGGGAAATATGACCGCCCGAACGGCTGTCTGCTGAATCCTCGCTGCCCGTATGCGACGGACAAATGCCGTGGCGAAGAGCCGGAACTGATGCAACTGGGTGAAGGTCGCCAGTCGAAATGCCACTACCCACTCGATGATGCCGGGAGGCCAACACTATGAGTACGCACGAGGCCACCTCGCAACAACCGCTGTTGCAGGCTATCGATCTGAAGAAATACTATCCGGTGAAGAAGGGGCTGTTTGCCCCTGAACGACTGGTAAAAGCGCTGGATGGCGTTTCGTTTACCCTGGAGCGCGGTAAAACTCTGGCAGTGGTGGGGGAATCAGGTTGTGGGAAATCCACGCTCGGTCGTCTGTTGACGATGATTGAAACCCCGACCGGTGGTGAGCTGTACTATCAGGGGCAAGATCTGCTTAAACACGATCCGCAGGCGCAGAAACTGCGTCGGCAGAAAATCCAGATTGTGTTCCAGAACCCGTACGGTTCTCTGAACCCGCGTAAAAAGGTGGGACAGATTCTGGAAGAGCCGCTGCTGATCAACACCTCGCTCAGCAAAGAGCAGCGCCGCGAAAAAGCGCTGGCGATGATGGCGAAAGTCGGTCTAAAAACCGAACATTATGATCGCTATCCGCACATGTTTTCCGGCGGTCAGCGTCAGCGTATCGCTATCGCCCGTGGTCTGATGCTCGACCCGGATGTGGTGATTGCCGACGAACCCGTCTCGGCGCTGGACGTTTCCGTGCGCGCGCAGGTGCTGAACCTGATGATGGATTTGCAGCAGGATTTGGGGCTCTCTTACGTCTTTATCTCGCACGACCTGTCGGTGGTGGAACACATTGCTGATGAAGTGATGGTGATGTATTTAGGCCGCTGCGTGGAGAAAGGGACGAAAGACCAGATCTTCAGTAATCCACGCCATCCGTATACGCAGGCTCTGCTTTCAGCCACGCCGCGTCTGAACCCGGACGATCGCCGCGAGCGCATCAAACTGACCGGCGAGCTGCCAAGCCCGCTGAATCCGCCGCCGGGGTGCGCCTTTAATGCGCGTTGCCGTCGCCGCTTTGGTCCCTGCACTCAGTTGCAGCCGCAGCTTAAAGACTACCGTGGCCAGCTGGTGGCCTGCTTCGCTGTTGATCAGGATGAAAATCCACAGCAATAACTGCCGGTAATCCCCTCATAACCGGAGCCTTGTGCTCCGGTTTTTTTATATTTTATTTTTGAGTCCGCAATGTGAGTCCATTGGCAGAAGATTATTCCGCATAGGTTAGAATGTATGCAGATGTCGTAACGTCACAGAATTATCGGTTAAATCGCAGTTGCTAAATGAAATGGAGCAAACGTGGTCACGATACGCTGGGATATCAGAACAATTGATCGCCTGTCCATGGTTGAGGATGTCCTCAAGGAGTTTTCCTGCTGCGACATTAATATTATTTCGATGAAAGTCACGCCCGGCAGGATCCTGATTAAATCCTGGAGTCGCCACGTGCAGGATATTTCCAGTGTGCAGAACCGGTTATGCCAGCGCCCCGATATTGTTAATGTTGCCTGGCTTTCCGAAGATATGACCGGGCAATCTTCGTCAGAACTGGCCCGCCCGCGTTATTTTTCCGATATTATTTGCAGCAGCCCGGGCATGCAGTCGCTGATTGAAAAAGCGATAAAAATTGCCGACAGCAAATATACGGTGTTGATCCGTGGTGAAACCGGAACCGGTAAGGAACTTCTGGCGCGCGCCATTCATAATTCCGGGCAACGTCGTTTTTATCCTTTTATCCCCGTGAACTGCTCCGCACTTCCTGAAACGTTGATGGAGAGTGAATTTTTCGGCTATGAAAAAGGGGCGTTCAGCGGTGCAGACAGCAAAGGGAAAAAAGGGCTCTTTGAGATAGCGGATCACGGTACGCTTTTTCTGGATGAGTTTGGCGAAATGCCGCTGAATCTCCAGGCTAAATTACTGCGTGTGTTGCAGGATGGTGGCATTCGGCGGGTCGGTGGTTCACACATTATCCCGGTTAATGCACGTATTATTGTCGCCACCAACGCTAACCTGGAAGAGATGGTCGAACGGTGTCAACTGCGCGCCGATCTTTACTATCGCATTAATGTCCTTTCGCTGACTATCCCTCCGCTTCGTGAGCGGCCGGAGGATATCGCCTTGCTGATCCGCCACTTTGTCCATAAATACGCTAAGGAATTTCAGCGGAGGATTATTCTGGATAGAGCCTGTTTTTCATTTTTACTTCGTCATCGCTGGCCGGGTAATGTCAGAGAGGTGGAAAATGCCATCATCCGGCTAATGCTAATGTCTGAGTGTGATGTGATAACGATGGAAGATTTACGCTTAGTGAACCTACCCGTTGAAGAAAGCCCAAATATAACGCAGGGAACGGCATTCCCGTTTAAAGAACAGGTTCAGCATGCAGAGCGCAAAATCATTGAGCAGATGGTCGGTGAGAACGTATCGTCACGGGATATTGCAAAAGCGCTTGGCGTCTCGCATACCACGGTGCTGAATAAGATCCGGAGTTATCAACTCGAGGATGTCAATTAAGCGCCGCCGCTTGCAGGAGCCACTGACGGCGCTTACCTTGCATTATTCAATCAGCTTCAATAGCGGTGAAAAGCACAGCAGGATCCCGTACAGCAAAATCAGCCAGGTTCGCAGACCGCGCAGTTTTTCCAGTTGTTTGACTTTATAGATCAGGAAGAAAGGAATGATACAGGAAACAATACCATAGAGCGGACTACCCAACTGGAAGAAAATAAGTACGGAGACGCGGAAAGAGACCCAAATAACCAGCGTAATGACGATAAAGGTACAAATTCCGAGGGTAAGCGCCAGCGGGCTAATTTTCTCAACATTAATTACGCGACTAAGTAAATTAAGAATAATACCTTTGATCGCTTCATGGAAACCGAGATAAATACCGAAAAAGGCCGTCAGCACCGCGAAGATATTTAATATCGTCGATGTGATGTGAATAATTTGCCCCGGAATTACCTGCGCCGCTAATGCCAGAGCGGAGATATTTTGTTCAAAAGCGGAAACGGCTTCTTCATGGCTAATCGAAAACGTAAACGAGAAGGAGAAGAATAAAATAACCGCAATCAGAGTGATGTAGCTAATACGGTGGGTACGGATCGCCATTCGGGTTGCCAGTACCCTGTCGGTTTCTCGTTTTCGGTAGGCGATATTCATTGGGTTTAGCACCTGAATAAACACCGCAGAGAAAAAGCAAAAAGGGACCGTCAGCAAAACATCGCGGAAGAAGACTGACGCCTGTGGAAATGCCGTTATGTTACTGAAATTCCAGTGTGGGATCATGGCGAAACCAAACACGATAATGATGCCAACTTTCACTACCACCATCGGTCCTGAGATTTTAAACAGTAACTTTTCACCGCCAGATGCAATGGCGACAAGGAGGGAAAAAATTGCCACTTTGTAGAGGATGGATTGCGAGAGGTCTGCATCTGTCAGACCAAATGTTTTAATATACGATGCACTGTCAAATACAACGGATAACGAGTAAATAAAGATACCGTGGATAATCATCAGGAAGTAAATTACCCCCAGAAACACTCCCCAGTTTTTACCCAGATAGTGGCTAATTATATCGGTATAATCGTTACAGGTTTCACTTTCAGATAATGTCTTTAAATAAATATCCTGAACAATATAGGTTGCAGGATAGGCAATAATAAAAGCGACGATAAATACCCATATTCCGGTCAGACCGATTTGTACGGGCATTAATACGGTTCCTGCGCCAATCGCCATACCGATGCATAATAACACCCAGCCAAAATCATATTTTGTAAACGGTAATTTTTTTGAGGATGACGTAGTGGTTATTTTATTGTTACTTAATTGTATTGTGTTGTCCTGCATAGAGCCCCCTGCCCAAAATACACATCATCCTCCGGGGTGCTTAATGGCGAAGGATGAGGCGTATAGCCAGGCTGTTTGTGCCTTGATTTCATCCCCCTGGACCGGTGATGTCGGCCCAGGGCGTCATGGTCAGAAGGTTGCCTTTCTGATAGCGTTTTCAAGGTCGTTAATAATATCTTCTGGATCTTCAAGACCCACAGAAAGACGGATAAGTCCGTCGGTAATACCTGCTTTTAGCCGCTCCTCTGGTGCAACAGGCGAATGTGTCATAGACGCAGGATGCTGAATGAGGGTTTCGGTATCACCGAGACTGACCGCGAGGAGGCACAATTCTACAGAATTGATCATTCGTCTGCCAGCCTCGAGTCCGCCTGCAATTTCAAAGCTGATAATGCCGCCTGGCAGGCGCATTTGCCGTTTGCCAAGCTCGTACTGCGGGTGTGATGGTAACCCAGGGTAGTAAACACGGGTAATTGCCGGGTGATTTTCCAGAAAACGGGCGATTTTCAGCGCGTTTTCACAGTGGCGTTCCATGCGGATGCCCAACGTTTTAATACCGCGTAGCGTCAGCCAGGCGTTGAAGGGACTCATACAGCCGCCGGTGATGTCTTTAAGACCCACAAAACGGGCCTGATCGATAAACTCCTGCTTGCCGACAATGACACCGCCAATCACGTCTCCGTGACCGTTAATGTATTTCGTGACGCTGTGTACCACGATGTCCGCGCCCAATTGCAACGGTTGCTGGCAATACGGTGACATGAATGTATTGTCGACGACCAGCAGCGCGCCATGCTGATGCGCAATCCCGGCTGCCGTTTCAATATCAACCAGCGAGAGTGTCGGGTTCGCGGGTGTTTCGATATAGATAACCCGGGTTTCCGGGCGTATCGCCGCACGAATTTCTTCAGGCCTGGCGGCATCGACAAAACTCACATTGATGCCAAACTTCGGCATGCTGTGTGACAAAAAGGCGTGGGTACAGCCATAAATCGCGCTGGCGGAAACGATATGGTCACCTTGCTGGCACAGTGTAAGCAGCGTGGTGGTGATGGCTGAAATACCCGAGGCCGTCGCCAACGCCGCTTCGCCTCTTTCGAGCACCGCCAGTTTTTGCTCCAGCGCATCGGTTGTGGGGTTGCCAAGGCGGGTGTAAATGTACCCGGACTCTTCGAGAGCAAAGCGGGCGGCGCCTTGCTCGGCACTGTCAAAAACAAATGTTGAGGTCTGGAAAATAGGTGTACTGAGCGCACCTGTGGAAGGATCGGGTTGTTGCCCCGCGTGAACGATCTGGGTGTTGAATCCGTAAGTACGACAGTCAGTCATGATATCTCCTTTGATTCGAAACAGAACAGCTCATACTCATATAGCAATCGCTGTGCCATGAAAGGAGTTCTTTAATATCAGTGCATTAGTCTGTTTTATATCGGGGCGGGTGTCAGGAAAGTTGCCAACTGGCAAGAATCTTTCCAGCGGCGGAGTGGCCGATCGGCATGAACATTCTGTATATGCGAAGCGTCACGCAGTGTGGGGAGTGCGGGATGATAAGCGCTGAGGGTTGCCGTAGAATCCGCGATAAGCCGGGTTTCCCCGGTGAGGCGCAATGTTGCGGGGGCTTGATCCCCGGCGGCATCGGTTGCTGGAAAGAGAAAACCCCCGCACGTTGTTCGGTATAAACCTGGCAACAAAACGGGGGCTGACTTGAACCTGAACAACTCAAGGATAGCCGTGAACAGTTGCCATTGCAACACAGGCGGCTCTATGACGCTCATGCAGCTGGGCACTGCCTTCTGGCACGATCTGGCGGCTCCGATCATTGCTGGCATTATTGTCAGCCTGATTGTGAACTGGCTACGTCACCGGAAGTAATGTGCCTTGTGGGCGTCTGCCTGCTGTGATGGCAACATGCGCCCGAACCAGGCCGCAGAGGAGACTCTGCGGCCTTTTTCGGTTTACTGCGGATAAGGTACCCAGTCGCCGCCGTTCAGGCGTACATAAGGTTTACCCTGATACTGAATCACCACTGCGTTGGCATTCTCGGAGACCGGTGCAGTCTGCGGCAGTCCACCCGTCAGTTGGTTCCAGTTAACGTTGTCTTCTGTAAACAGCTTCCCGTCAAGGGCGCGCACTACCAGTTCGGAGATCGCCAGGTAGCTGCTCGGCTGATTGATATCGATTGGCGCGCCCTGGTGAGGGGCTTTCATTCCGAAGAATTTCACCGCAGCCGGTACATTGGTAATAGCAGGGCTGGGGATATCACGCAGACCGGAGACCTGCATTCTGTCTCCTTTCAGCGCGCCGCCGTGTTCCGGCACCATCACTACCATCACTTTACGGCCAGATTTCTCCAGCTCGGTGAAGAAGGCATCCAGCTCATCGAACAGTTTTTGGGCGCGAACTTTGTAATCCGCCGTTTTGCTGACACCAGGGAAGTGGTTCCCGTCGTGTAGCGGCAGGGTGTTGTAGAACGTCGCACTCCGCGAGTTTTGATCTTTCTCGGTGGTTTCCAGCCAACGATCAAGAACGGCGGTATCGTCATAAACCGGGGAGCCATCAAAGCCCAACAGCGTGACAGGCAGACCTTTCTGGTCCATAAGCTCGCTTTGCATGCCGCCATTCTCACGAACTTCTTTCAGGAAGCCGCCAAACTCGCCGTTATGTCCCATCATCAGATGCTGGGTGAAGCCCAGCTTCGACAAATTATCAAACAGGTAGCAGTCATTACCCGCCGGTTGATACAGGTTCGTATGCGAAGGCTGACCACAGCTGGCGCGCAGCAGGCGAATTGCCGCCGGGCCGCTGTAAGAGGTTGCGGAGTTAAAGTGTTTGAACAGGATGTCGAAATGCGCCCACAGTGGGTGCGACGCCAGACCTGCGGCTTCGACATCAGACCAGGAGAGTGAACAGATGTTGATCACCAACAGTTCGAACGGTTGAGCATCTGCAGGAAGTGAACCCGGGAACGGTGTTTTCCGCTTCGCTTCGGCATTGTAGAAGGTACTCAGCCAGGCTGTCAGATTCGCGGTGGTTGGCGGTGCCGTCTGGGCCGGAATATCCCCCACGACGGGCGTATCGCCCGCAGTTGCTACGGTCGCTGCCGCAGAACCGCCGGTGGTCGTGACCGTACTGGTAGGCTGGCCTGCTGGCCACAGAGAGAAACTCGGCCCCGCCAGCGTCAGCACGTTAAGCCAAACGAGGATCGCAACGACGAAAACCGTCACCCGAACCCATTGCGACAGGAACAACCAGGCGATCAACAGGACGAATATCGCGCCAATCATCTGCCAGTTGATAAAACGGGTCACCAGATCGAGCATATAGTCGGCGCTAAATCCGGCAACCTGCGAACCCTGGCTAATGATGCTTTCCGGGCCTGGTAGCCAGGTATCATGCCAGAAAAGCGCAAAACCAATCGGAATAGCAATCCAGTGGCGAAGGCGATGCAAACTGTACTTTGGTATTGGCATGAGCAAAAAGGCCATGAATACCAGGTTTTGTAATGGGTGGAAATTGAGATAGCCGGCCCAAAGCAGACCGAATTTCACCAGAAAGTAAAAATTCCAGCCTGAAAGCCCACGCCAGTATTGCCATAACGGTGAAGGCATTGATGAGGATTGAGTATACTGAGTCATTTGTTGTCTGCCTTGACTTTCGAAGCGCGGCGCAAGGTTCCGGCTGGTTTTACATAGCGAGGTTTGGCAAATAAAAGCCGGGTCGTGTTCCGGATACGGCTAAACGAATGGCGTGCCAGATAGCCCAGCGGGAAGAAAATCAGTGCGCAGAAGACAATGATTTGAATGATATCATTGATATTCATCATGATGTTCGCTCCATAGCATCATCCTGCAGTCGCAATGGTTTTGGAATTCGACGCCAGACCCGCCCATCGTGTTCAGCATTCAAAACGGGGTTCGGCCCTTGTGCCAGCGGCAGCGGTTTGCCCCACATTTCTGGCGACAGTAAACGCATTTGCACCAGTTCGGCACTGATCAGGTTGTCTTCGAACCAGACCATACGGTTGGAGAAAATATCACCTGTCGGCAGCGGGAAAATATGGTTCAGCGCGGTGTCCAAATCATTAACCCGGCAGAATGACAGAAACAGCACCAGACGATTGCCGCCAATGGTCATGATGTCGCCGGTGCGGTTAGGACGGCATAATGTGAGCGCCTGCTCCACACGTATGCCAGGTACCGGTCGTAACGCCACCATAACGCCTTTCCCATCCGCAGGAAGCAGTGTATTGGCCATCATGTTGTGCACCGCTTCGCAGAAAACATCCCATTTTTGAAAACCGCGCAGTTTCAGCGGCTGCGTCATGGAGAGAAGCGTGGTGATGTCTTCCGGTACGTAACGGCTAAATTGTTGCCCCTGAACGCTTTCAATTAACGTCAGACAGCGAGAGAGAGGCGCGTTCCACGGAACGACCATGTTGGCGCCGCAGCCTAATAACAGGCGTTCGTCGGTGGCGCGTAAACTGGCGGTGTTTTCCCGCACAATGATTTTCAGCGCGCTGCCTCGCTGGCGACGCAGGGTATGGATGTTTCGCGCTATCGGTTCGATTTGGTTATTCTGAGCCAGAGAGAAAATAATTGTCGCCGCCTGAGCGGTACGCGCTTCATTGAATAAGGTTTCGTTATTGTCGAAAAGCATCCAGTGCTCAGAGAGCGGGGGAGCGCCTTCGAGTACGGCAACATTGCCGAGGATCCGTTTTTCATCGCTACGAGGCTGGATCTCCGCTTCTTCCTGTTGCGCCAGTTCCCAGCGATTATCCTGATGGCGCAAGGTGAGTTGCTGACGTGCGCTGACCCCTTTTTCATTGCACCAGAATGCAATATCAAACAGATGTTGATCGCCCTGAAAACGTAAACTGGCGAGACCGAAAAGTGAGCGATATTCTCCCATCAACAATGATGACTGCTTATCATTATTGTTCCCAGGGTTAATGACCAGCAGTGAACAGTGATGGCGTTGGGTCCATTTATTCATTTTTGCCAGCCACTGACGTAGTCGCTCTGAAGATATATTTTGCCACGCGTTATTTGCGCAAATAAGAATAAAAAGATAATGAGTGGGCTGGAGGGAACAAAGCAAATCGCGGGGCAAGGAGTATAGTCCCTTTTCCGAGTTCGGCATGGAAAATAACTGAATTTTTTCCGGGCCGTGAGCCTCATCTAATTTAACCGATTTTTCCAGATCGTTCCCCATGCAAATGACCGCGACTTTCGCGTTGCCTGTTTGAGACGCAATCGTTTGATTCACCATGCTGATGGCGTCTTCATTGCGATCAGCGTTAAGCCACCAGACACCGCCAGCTGGCATATGGCGCAGTTCATCCCATAATGATGAGATACCGATAGAAAATACGGGGTCCACAGTGTCCCTCTTGTCACTATTTTATCTGCTTATCAGTTTACTAGCGAAAGCACAGAAATAAACCTAACATTGAAATTAAAACGCATCAGATTTAGCATGTGAATCCATCCGTCAGGCAGGAAGCCTTGCGACATCGTTCTCTGAGTTTTCATTATCATTATAAATTGTGCACCAGGAAGTTCAAAAAGCGAACAGATTCTCTGTGCTGAAGATTAACGATGGGAAGGGATGGAATGCAGCCAGAAAAATGTCTGAAGCATGGTGAGTATATTCAAAAGGGATAAATCAGAATGTATAACAATGAACCAGGTACTCAGTCTGATTCAGCTTTGGGCTATACCTTCCAAAATGATTTTCTGGCCTTAAGTCAGGCATTTTCGCTGCCTGAAATAGATTACACCGATATTTCCCAACGCGAGCAGCTCTCTGCGGCGATTAAACGCTGGCCGTTGCTGGCTGAATTTGCGCAACAACAATAAGGGAGCCGTGGATGGCTATTCTGGGATTGCAGGGCGTGCGCGGTGGTGTGGGTACCACGTCGATCACTTCGGCACTCGCCTGGGCGTTGCAGATATTAGGGGAAAACGTGCTGGTCGTGGATGCCAGTCCCGATAATTTGTTGCGCCTGTCATTCAACGTGGACTTTGTTCACCGTGAAGGCTGGGCGAGGGCGATACTGGATAACCGTGACTGGCGTGATGCCGGAATGCGCTACACCTCGCAACTCGACCTGCTGCCATTTGGTCAACTGAGTGCGCAAGAGCGTGAAAACCCTCAGGAGTGGCAGGATCGCCTGGGCGGTATCTTCGAGGGGATCTCCGCGCTGAAAGAGAGCGGGCATTATTCATGGATCCTGCTGGATCTTCCCTCTGACACTTCACCGATCACCCGTCAGTGGGTGAATATTTGCGATCACACGCTGGCTGTGGTGAAAGCAGACACGAACTGCCATATCCGTCTTCACCAGCAGGCGCTGCCTACTGGTGCGCATATTCTGATTAATGACTTACGCATCGGCAGCCAGTTGCAGGATGACCTGTACCAGATTTGGCTGCAAAGCCAGCGTCGTCTGTTACCGATGATCATTCACCGGGATGAAGCGATGGCGGAGTGCATGGCGTCGAAACAGCCGCTGGGAGAGTATCGCAGCGATTCACTGGCGGCAGAAGAGATACTGACGCTGGCAAACTGGTGTCTGTTGCATTATGCCAGTCATAAAACGCCTGTCGGGAGCCCATCATGAGTATCCTGTCCCGGTGGTTACTCATTCCGCCGGTTAGCGCGCGCCTGAGCGAGCGTTATCAGGGTTATCGTCGTCATGGCGCGTCATGTTTCAGCGCCGCGATGGGCTGTTTTTGGGTGATTCTGGCATGGATGTTTATCCCGCTTGAACATCCGCGCTGGCAGCGTGTTCGTGGCCAGCATAAGGCGCTGTATCCGCATATTAACGCCGCCCGCCCGCGTCCTCTGGATCCTGTCCGCTACGCCATTCAAACGCTTTGGTTGATGGCGACTTCCCGGCGAAAAGAAAATAGCGAACCGCGCTGGCGGTCGTTTGCCCGTTTGCAGGGCGTGCGTGGTCGCTACCATCAATGGATGGACGCGTTGCCTGAGCGCGTAAGCCAGCGCACTCTCCACCTGGACACGAAAAAAGAGTTGGGGCATCTCAGCACTGGGGCGCGTCGATTTATTCTGGGCATTATCGTAACGTTTTCGCTGATTTTAGCGGTGATTTGTATTACCCAGCCGTTTAACCCACTGTCACAGTTTATCTTCCTTATTCTGTTGTGGGGGGTGGCGTTATTGGTGCGCCGACTGCCGGGACGTTTCTCCGCTCTGATGCTGATCGTGCTGTCGCTGACGGTATCCTGCCGTTATATCTGGTGGCGCTACACGTCGACGCTGAACTGGGATGACCCGGTGAGTCTGGTGTGTGGTCTCGTTTTACTGTTTGCCGAAACCTATGCCTGGATCGTTCTGGTGCTGGGTTATTTCCAGGTCATTTGGCCGCTTAATCGTCAGCCTGTTCCGTTGCCAAAAGATATGGCGCAATGGCCGACCGTCGATATTTTTGTGCCCACGTACAACGAAGATCTCAGTGTGGTGAAAAACACCATTTATGCGTCGTTGGGTATCGACTGGCCAAAAGATAAGGTGAAGATCTGGATTCTGGATGATGGCGGGCGAGAAGAGTTCCGCCAGTTTGCTCAGACCGTAGGGGTGGAATACATCGCTCGCCCCACCCATGAACACGCGAAAGCCGGGAACATTAACAACGCACTGAAGTATGCGAAAGGCGAGTTTGTGTCGATATTTGACTGCGACCACGTGCCGACGCGCTCGTTCCTGCAAATGACGATGGGCTGGTTCCTCAAAGAGAAACAGCTCGCGATGATGCAGACGCCACACCATTTCTTCTCGCCGGACCCATTTGAACGCAACCTGGGGCGTTTTCGCAAAACGCCGAACGAAGGGACACTGTTCTATGGGCTGGTGCAGGATGGCAACGATATGTGGGATGCCACCTTCTTCTGCGGTTCGTGCGCGGTGATCCGTCGTAAACCGTTAGATGAGATTGGTGGCATTGCCGTAGAAACCGTGACCGAAGACGCCCATACCTCGCTGCGTTTACACCGCCGTGGTTATACCTCTGCCTATATGCGTATTCCGCAGGCGGCAGGGCTGGCGACAGAAAGTCTGTCAGCGCATATCGGGCAACGTATTCGTTGGGCGCGTGGGATGGTGCAAATCTTCCGTCTGGACAACCCGCTCACCGGCAAAGGCTTAAAGCTGGCGCAGCGATTGTGTTACGTGAACGCCATGTTCCACTTTTTGTCGGGTATCCCCCGGCTAATCTTCCTCACAGCGCCTTTGGCCTTCTTGCTGTTACACGCCTATATCATCTATGCCCCTGCGCTGATGATTGCGCTGTTCGTGTTGCCGCACATGATCCACGCCAGCCTGACTAACTCGAAGATCCAGGGGAAATACCGCCACTCGTTCTGGAGTGAGATCTACGAAACGGTGCTGGCATGGTATATCGCCCCGCCGACGATGGTGGCGCTGATCAACCCGCACAAAGGGAAGTTTAACGTGACGGCAAAAGGCGGGCTGGTCGAAGAGGAGTACGTGGACTGGGTTATCTCGCGACCCTATATCTTCCTGGTTTTGCTCAACCTGCTGGGCGTGGCTGTGGGCGTTTGGCGCTTCTATTACGGTCCTGAAAACGAAATCCTCACCGTGATCGTCAGCCTGGTATGGGTTTTATACAACCTGATTATTCTCGGCGGCGCGGTGGCCGTTTCTGTGGAGAGCAAACAGGTCAGACGGGCGCATCGTGTTGAGATCTCAATGCCTGCCGCGATTGCCCGTGAAGATGGTCATCTGTTCTCGTGCACCGTGCATGACTTCTCCGACGGCGGTCTGGGGATCAAGATCAACGGCAAGGCGCAGGTGCTGGAAGGGCAGAAGGTGAATTTGTTGCTCAAGCGCGGCCAGCAGGAATATGTCTTCCCGACGCAAGTTGTGCGCGTGATGGGCAATGAAGTGGGGCTGCAACTGATGCCATTGACCACGAAGCAACATATTGATTTTGTACAGTGCACGTTCGCCCGGGCAGATACCTGGGCGCTTTGGCAGGACAGCTTCCCGGAAGATAAACCTCTGGAAAGTCTGCTGGATATTCTGAAGCTGGGCTTCCGTGGTTATCGGCACCTCGCGGAGTTTGCCCCGTCTTCCGTCAAAGTAATTTTCCGGTCTCTGACGACGCTGGTTTCCTGGATTGTGTCGTTTATTCCACGTCGCCCAGAGCGGGACGTGGCGGTACAACAGCCGGATCAGGTTATGGCTCAACAATGATGATAACGCGATGAAAAGAAAACTTTCCTGGATTTGTGCAGTGGCAATAGGGATGAGCACGTTCCCTTCTTTCATGACGCATGCGACGCCTGCAATGCAACCACTGGTAAATGATGAGCCAACAGAGGCGCCAGCTGTGCCTGCGCCGGCAGATGAAAATCAGCCCGTTGGTCAGGTGATGCCGGGTGTGGCGGGGGCAAATGCGCCCATTGTCGAGCAGAAGGCGCCTTCCCGCGACGTGAAGCTCACCTTTGCGCAAATCGCGCCGCCGCCGGGCAGCATGGTTCTGCGTGGCGTCAACCCGAACGGTGGTATTGAGTTCGGGATGCGCAGCGATGAAGTGGTTTCGAAAGCGGTGTTGAACCTCGAATACACCCCTTCGCCGTCGCTGTTGCCGATACAGTCTCAGCTCAAGGTTTACCTGAACGATGAATTGATGGGCGTATTGCCGGTCACTAAAGAGCAACTGGGTAAAAAAACGCTGGCCCAGATGCCGATCAACCCTTTGTTTATTACCGATTTTAACCGGGTGCGTCTGGAGTTCGTCGGGCACTACCGTGATGTCTGTGAAAATCCAGCCAGCAGCACGCTGTGGGTGGATGTCGGCCGCAGTAGCGTACTGGATCTGACTTACCAGACGCTGCCGGTAAACAACGATCTTTCTCACTTCCCGATCCCGTTCTTTGACTCGCGAGATAATCGTCCTGTTACCTTGCCTATGGTATTTGCGCAATCACCGGATCGGGAACTGCAACAGGCGGCATCGATCGTCTCTTCCTGGTTTGGTTCGCGTTCGGGCTGGCGCGGTCAGCACTTCCCGGTGATGTATAACAAACTGCCGGATCGTAATGCGATAGTCTTTGCCACTAACGACAAACGCCCTGACTTCCTGCGCGATTATCCGGCGGTGAAAGCTCCGGTTGTCGAGATGATGAACCATCCGGATAACCCGTATGTGAAACTGCTGGTGGTCTTTGGTCGTGATGACAAAGACCTGTTACAGGCCGCGAAGGGGATCGCTCAGGGAAATATTCTGTTCCGTGGCAATAGCGTGGTGGTGAATGAAGTGAAGCCGCTGCTGGCCCGTCAGCCCTATGATGCGCCGAACTGGGTGCGTACTGACCGCGCGGTGACCTTTGGCGAGCTGAAAACCTATGAAGAGCAGTTACAGTCAACAGGGCTGGAACCTGCGCCGATCAACATGTCGCTGAACCTGCCGCCGGATCTGTATCTGTTACGCAGTACCGGTATTGATATGAACCTCAACTACCGTTACACCACGCCGCCGCAGAAAGACAGTTCGCGGATGGATATCAGTCTGAATAACCAGTTCCTGCAAGCGTTTAATCTGAACAGCACACAGGAAAGCAATCGCCTGTTGCTGCGCCTGCCGGTCCTGCAAGGGCTTCTGGACGGTAAAACGGATGTCGCGATCCCGGCGTTGAAACTGGGGGCAATGAACCAGCTGCGCTTTGACTTCCAGTATATGAACCCGATGCCAGGGGGATCTGTTGATAACTGCGTGACTTTCCAACCGGTACAGAATCATGTCGTGATCAGCGACGATTCCACTATCGACTTCTCGAAGTATTACCACTTTATCGCGATGCCGGATCTGCGTGCTTTCGCGAATGCGGGTTTCCCGTTCAGCCGTATGGCTGACTTGTCCGAAACCATCATGGTTATGCCGAAAACCCCGAACGAAGCACAGATGGAAACGCTGCTGGATGTGACCGGGACGATAGGGGCGCAAACCGGCTTCCCGTCAATTAACCTGAACATCGTCGACGATAGCAGCCAGATTCAGGGTAAAGACGCCGACATCATGTTAATCGGCACCATCCCCGATAAGCTGAAAGATGATAAGCGAATCGATCTGCTGGTACAGGCGACGCAGAGCTGGGTAAACACCCCGACACGCCAGACCGCATTCCCGAGCATTATGCCGGATATGGCCGATCGTGCGCCGGATGTGCGTACGACTCTGACCTCCTCTGGCCCAATGGCGGCGGTGGTGGGCTTCCAGTCACCGTTTAACGATCAGCGAAGTGTGATTGCGTTGTTGGCCGATAGCCCGCGCGGTTATACCTTACTGAATGAAGCAATGAACGACAGCGGAAAACGAGCGGCGATGTTTGGTTCTGTTTCGGTCATTCGTGAGTCTGGTGTTAACAGCCTTCGGGTAGGGGATGTTTACTACGTCGGCCATTTACCGTGGTTTGAACGTCTGTGGTATGCCCTGTCGAATCACCCGGTCCTGCTGGCCATTCTGGCGGCGGTGAGCGTCGTGCTTCTGGCCTGGGTGCTGTGGCGTCTGCTGCGTATCATTAGCCGCCGTCGTCTTGATCCGGACAATGAGTAATTAACGATGAACGCGCTTCGTGGATGGACGTTAACGGTGTTAATGGTCGCCGCCGTGAATGTCCAGGCCGCCTGCACATGGCCTGCCTGGACACAGTTCAAAAAAGAGTACATCAGCCAGCAAGGGCGGGTAATCGATCCCAGCGATGCGCGTAAAATCAGCACCTCTGAAGGGCAAAGCTACGCGATGTTCTTTGCCCTCGCCGCGAATGACCGCCCGGCGTTTGATCTCCTGCTGGACTGGACGCAAAACAACCTGGCGCAAGGCTCTTTGCAGGAGCACCTGCCGGCCTGGCTCTGGGGGCAAAAAGACCCGAAAACGTGGAGCGTGCTGGACGGTAACTCGGCGTCCGACAGCGATATCTGGATTGCCTGGTCTTTGCTGGAAGCCGGCAGGCTGTGGAAAACGCCGCGTTATACCGAAATCGGCACCGCGCTGTTAAAACGCATTGCCCGCGAGGAAGTGGTCACCGTGCCGGGGCTGGGTTCCATGTTGTTACCGGGGAAAGTCGGCTTCGCGGAAACGACAAGCTGGCGCTTTAATCCCAGCTATTTACCACCGCAACTGGCGCAGTACTTTACCCGTTTTGGCGCGCCGTGGACCACCCTGCGTGAAACCAATCTTCGCCTGCTGCTGGAAACGGCCCCGAAAGGTTTTTCGCCGGACTGGGTGCGTTATGAGAAAAACAAAGGCTGGCAGTTGAAGCCGGAAAAAACGCTGGTCAGCAGCTACGATGCCATTCGCGTCTATATGTGGGCGGGCATGCTGCATGATGGCGATCCGCAAAAAGCGCGTCTGCTCGCGCGATTTAAACCAATGGCTACCCTGACAACAAAAAACGGCATTCCACCGGAGAAAGTGGACGTCGCCAGCGGCAAAGCGCAGGGCAATGGCCCGGTCGGCTTTTCTGCCGCTCTGCTGCCTTTCCTGCAAAACCGCGATGCGACAGCGGTGCAGCGGCAGCGTGTGACCGACAACTTTCCTGGCAGCGATGCCTATTACAGCTACGTGCTGACCCTTTTTGGACAAGGCTGGGATCAGCATCGTTTTCGCTTCACCCTTCGCGGTGAGTTACTACCTGACTGGGGCCAGGAATGCGCAAGTTCACACTAAGTTTACTCAGTTTATCGCTCGGTCTGACGTTAATGCCGATGGTTCATGCTGCGCCTTCCGCGCAACAGCAATTGCTGGAGCAGGTGCGACTCGGCGAAGCTTCGCACCGTGAAGATCTGGTGCGCCAGTCTTTGTACCGTCTGGAACTGATGAATCCGAATAATCCGGACGTGATTGCCGCCCGTTTTCGCTATTTACTGCGTCAGGGCGATATCGCAGGGGCACAGAAACAGCTCGACCGACTCTCTCAGTTAGCGCCGAGCTCTACCGCGTATAAATCCTCCCGCACGACCATGCTGCTCTCTACGCCGGAGGGAAGACAGTCCTTGCAAGAAGCGCGTCTGCAGGCCACCACCGGGCATCCGGAAGAAGCGATTGCCGCTTACGATAAGCTGTTCAAGGGAAATCCGCCGGAAGGTGAGCTGGCGGTCGAATATTGGACGACGGTGGCGAAATTACCCGCGCGGCGCAACGACGCCATTAATCAGCTCAAAAAAATCAACGCCAGCAACCCGGGCAACAACGGTTTACAAAATACACTGGCTCAGTTGCTATTTGATGACGGACGGCGCGAAGAAGGTTTTGCGGTACTCCAACAGATGGCGAAATCCAGCAGCGGACGCAACGCGGCGTCGGATATCTGGTATAAGCAGATCAAAGACTTGCCGGTAAGTGAATCCAGCGTGCAGGCACTGCAAAAGTATCTGACGGTGTTCAGCGAAGGCGACAGCGTCAATGCGGCGCGTGGCAAGCTGAATGAACAACAACAGCAGCTGGCCGATCCGGCTTTCAGAGCGAGAGCTCAGGGGATGGCTGCGGTTGACGCCGGACAAGGCGGCAAAGCCGTCACGGAATTACAGCAGGCCGTCAGCGCCAATCATAACGACAGCGAAGCCGTTGGCGCGCTGGGACAGGCGTATTCACAGCGTGGCGATCGCGCGCGTGCCGTGGTGCAATTTCAGAAAGCCCTTGCGATGGACCCGCAAAGCAGCAGCCGTGACAAGTGGGAAAGTCTGCTCAAAGTGAACCGCTACTGGTTGGCGATTCAGCAGGGCGATGCCGCTCTGAAAGCCAATAATCCGGACCAGGCAGAACGTCTTTATCAGCAGGCGAGAAGCATTGATAACACCGACAGCTATGCGGTGCTGGGGCTGGGCGATGTGGCGATGGCGCGTAAAGATTACGCCGCTGCTGAACGGTACTATCAACAAACGCTGCGCATGGACAGCAGCAACAGTAACGCGGTGCGCGGGTTAGCGAATATTTATCGGCAGCAATCCCCGGAGAAAGCCTCGGCATTTATCGCCTCGCTCTCCGCCAGCCAGCGTCGCAGCATTGATGACATTGAGCGCAGTCTGGAAAACGATCGCCTGGCGCAGCAGGCAGAAGCGCTGGAAAACCAGGGGAACTGGGCGCAAGCCGCTGAACTACACCGTCGCCGACTGGCAATGGATCCGGGCAGCGTTTGGGTCACTTATCGTTTGTCACGCGATCTCTGGAATGCCGGGCAGCGCAGCCAGGCTGACGCGCAAATGAGCGCGCTGGCGCGCCAGAAACCCAATGACCCGGAACAGGTCTATGCCTACGGACTTTACCTCTCCGGTAATAATCAGGATCGTGCGGCAATGGCGCATATTAACAGCCTACCGCGCAGTCAGTGGAACAGCAACATTCAGGAACTGGCAGACCGGTTGCAAAGCAATCAGGTGCTGGAAACCGCTAACCGTCTGCGTGACAGCGGCAAAGAACGGGAAGCGGAAGAGTTACTCCGACAGCAACCCGCCTCGACGCGTATTGATTTAACGCTTGCCGACTGGGCGCAGCAGCGCCGTGAGTATGCGACGGCACGCGCTTCCTATGAGGCGGTTCTGGCGCGTGAGCCGAATAACGTTGATGCCCATCTTGGTTTGACGGAAGTCTATATCGCTCAAGGGGATAAAGAAGCGGCACGCGCCGAACTGGCAAAATTGCCTGCGACAGAGGCCGGAGAAACGCCGTCTATCAACATGCAGCGTCGTATTGCGCTGGCGCAGATGCAGTTAGGCGACACCGCGAGTGCGCAGCAAACGTTCAATAAAATTGTGCCGCAGGCGAAATCGCAGCCGCCGTCGATGGAAAATGCGATGGTTCTGCGAGACGCCGCAGCTATTCAGGCGCAGGCAGGCGAACCAGAGCAGGCGCTTGAGACTTACAAAGATGCGATGGTGGCTGCGGGTATCACACCAACGCGTCCAGAAGATAACGATACTTTTACCCGTTTGACGCGCAATGACGAGAAGGACGACTGGCTGAAACGCGGCGTACGTAGCGATGCAGCGGATTTATATCGTCAGCAGGATCTCAACGTCACCCTTGAACATGATTATTGGGGATCGAGCGGTACCGGTGGGTATTCTGACCTGAAAGCTCACACCACCATGCTGCATGTGGATGCGCCGTATTCCGACGGGCGTATGTTCTTTCGTACCGACATGGTTAACGTGAACGTTGGCAGCTTCTCTGATGATGCCAACGGGAAATACGATGACAACTGGGGTACGTGTACTTTGTCCGACTGTAGCGGCAGCCGCAGCCAGTCGGATCGTGGCGCCAGCGTCGCTGTTGGCTGGGCGAATGACACCTGGAGCTGGGATATTGGCACTACGCCAATGGGCTTCAATGTCGTTGATGTCGTCGGTGGCGTGAGTTACAGCAACGACATCGGTCCGTTGGGCTACACCCTGAACGCGCACCGTCGTCCTATCTCCAGTTCCCTGCTGGCATTTGGCGGGCAGAAAGATGCGCCAAGTAATACCAACAAAACATGGGGCGGCGTTCGTGCAGACGGCGGCGGAGTCAGCCTCAGCTATGACAAAGGCGAAGCGAACGGCGTCTGGGCATCGCTGACCGGCGATCAGCTCACCGGGCAGAATGTGGAAGACAACTGGCGCGTGCGCTGGATGACCGGTTACTACTACAAGATCATTAACGAGAATAATCGTCGTGTCACCATCGGTCTGAACAACATGATTTGGCACTACGACAAAGACCTGAGTGGATACTCGCTGGGTCAGGGCGGTTATTACAGCCCGCAAGAGTATCTCTCCTTCGCCGTACCGGTGATGTGGCGTCAACGCACAGAACACTGGTCATGGGAGCTGGGCGGTTCCGTCTCATGGTCGCATTCGCGCACCAAGACGATGCCGCGTTATCCGCTGATGAATCTCATCCCAACAGAATGGCAGGAAGAGGCCGCTAATCAGACCAACGATGGGGGTAGCAGTCAGGGCTTTGGCTACACGGCGCGGGCTCTGATCGAGCGTCGCGTTACCTCGAACTGGTTTATCGGAACGGCGATAGATATTCAGGAGGCGAAGGACTACACCCCAAGCCATTTCTTGTTGTATGCGCGTTATTCTGCTGCAGGCTGGCAGGGTGATATGGATTTACCGCCACAGCCGCTGGTGCCTTACGCCGACTGGTAAGTTTTCAGATACCGCCTCTCTTAATGCCGCCACGATCAGGTATACTCTGGCGGCTTTTAAAGATTTCCAGGGAGAGTCAATTTGCGCGTCAGTCGCTCGTTAACAATTAAGCAGATGGCAATGGTTGCAGCCGTTGTCATGGTGTTCGTTTTTATATTTTGCACCGTTTTGCTGTTTCATCTGGTACAGCAGAACCGCTATAACACGGCTACGCAACTGGAAAGCATCGCTCGCTCTGTTCGGGAACCTTTGTCTGCGGCAATTCTCAAGGCCGATATCCCCGGGGCGGAATCTATTCTTGTCAGTATTAAACCTGCCGGGGTGGTCAGCCGCGCCGATGTCGTGTTGCCTAATCAGTTCCAGGCACTGCGCATCAGCTTTATTCCCGAGCGCCCGGTACCGGTCATGGTCACTCGCCTGTTTGAGCTGCCGGTACAGATCTCGCTGCCGGTTTACTCGCTTGAACGCCCGGCCAACCCGCAGCCGCTGGCGTATCTGGTGCTACAGGCCGACTCGTTCCGCATGTATAAGTTTGTCATCAGCACTATCTCCACGTTAGTGACCATTTACTTACTTTTGTCGCTGGTGCTCACCGTGGCCATCTCCTGGTGTGTGAACCGCCTGATTTTGCATCCGTTGCGCAATATTGCTCGTGAGCTCAATGACGTTTCGCAACAAGATCTGATTGGACATCAGTTGACTATGCCGCGTCTGCATCAGGATGATGAAATCGGCATGCTGGTGCGCAGTTACAACCTGAACCAGCAGATTTTGCTGCGTTACAACGAAGAACAAACGGACAACGCGATGCGTTTTCCGGTTTCAGAGTTGCCGAATAAAGCGTTCCTGATGGGGATGCTGGAGCAGGTGGTGGCGCGCCAACTGACGACGGCACTGATGATAGTGACGTGCGAAACACTGCGGGATACTGCTGGCGTTCTGAAAGAGACGCAGCGGGAAATCCTGCTGCTGACGCTGGTGGAAAAGATGAAATCCGTGCTGGCACCAAGAATGGTGCTCACTCAGGTGAGCGGTTACGACTTTGCCATCATCGGGCATGGCATCAAAGAGCCGTGGCATGCGATAACATTAGGTCAGCAAGTGCTCACTATCATTAACGAGCGACTGCCGATCGAAAGCATACAACTGCGCCCCAGTTGTAGTATTGGCATCGCGATGTTTTATGGCGATTTGACCGCGGAACAGCTGTATGGTCGCGCGGTGTCTGCCGCCTTTACCGCGCGGCGCAAAGGCAAAAATCAAATTCAGTTCTTTGATCCGAAACAGATGGAACTGGCGCAGCAACGCCTGACAGAAGAGAGCGACATTCTTAGCGCGCTGGATAATCGCCAGTTCGCCATTTGGTTGCAGCCGCAGGTGGAGATGTCCAGTGGCAAGGTGCTGAGCGCGGAAGCGTTGTTGCGTATGCAGCAGCCGGATGGAAGCTGGGAACTGCCTGAAGGGTTGATTGAGCGCATTGAATCCTGTGGCCTGATGGTGACGGTTGGCCATTGGGTGCTGGAAGAGTCCTGCCGCCAGCTTTCGGCCTGGCAAGAGCGCGGTCTGATGATGCCACTTTCCGTGAATCTCTCTGCGTTGCAACTCATGCACCCAAGTATGGTGTCGGATCTGCTGGAGTTATTAAACCGTTACCGCATTGAGCCGGGCACATTGATTCTGGAGGTGACGGAAAGTCGCCGGATTGACGACCCTCATGCGGCGGTGGCGATCTTACGCCCATTGCGTAATGCGGGCGTCCGTATTGCGCTGGACGATTTTGGCATGGGGTACGCGGGGTTACGCCAGCTACAACACATGAAGTCGCTACCGGTCGATGTGCTCAAAATCGATAAAATGTTTGTTGATGGGCTACCGGAAGATAACAGCATGGTCACTGCAATTATCCTGATGGCGCGTAGCCTCAATTTACAGATGATCGCCGAAGGTGTAGAGACGCAAGCGCAGCGTGACTGGCTGGCAAAAGCGGGTGTCGAAGTGGCGCAGGGGTTCTTATTTGCCCGCCCTGTACCTGCTGAAGTGTTTGAAGAGCGGTACTTGAAAGACGTATAGCCTGATTACAAAAGTTTAAAAAGGCCGGGCTTGTGCGAGCCAGTTCAAACTTTTTAACATTTTTGTTTCAATTATGATCCAGGTACATTTCTGTCATGTTGTCGGGGTGTTATTTTAAGGCCGCAGGTCAATCATAACCTCACAAGGCCTGTGGTTTTTACTTCAAGGACACCCTATGAAAACCTCTTTATTTAAAAGCCTTTACTTTCAGGTCCTGACAGCAATTGCCATTGGTATCCTCCTTGGCCATTACTACCCTGAATTAGGCGCTCAAATGAAACCGCTTGGCGACGCGTTCGTTAAGCTCATTAAGATGGTCATCGCTCCTGTCATCTTCTGTACTGTCGTGACCGGCATTGCAGGTATGGAAAGCATGAAAGCCGTTGGCCGCACAGGTGCGGTTGCGCTGCTGTACTTTGAAGTCGTCAGTACTATTGCGCTGATCATCGGCCTCGTTATTGTTAACGTGGTGCAACCTGGCGCCGGGATGAACGTCGATCCGGCAACTCTGGATGCCAAAGCCGTCGCGATTTACGCCGAGCAGGCGAAGGACCAGGGGATCGTGGGCTTCCTGATGGATATCATTCCGGGCAGCGTCATTGGTGCGTTCGCCAGCGGTAACATCCTGCAGGTATTGCTGTTTGCCGTGATGTTCGGTTTTGCCCTTCATCGTCTGGGCAGCAAAGGACAGATGATTTTCAACGTGATTGAAAGCTTCTCACAGGTCATCTTCGGCATCATCAATATGATCATGCGTCTGGCGCCTATCGGTGCGTTTGGCGCGATGGCCTTTACCATCGGTAAATATGGCGTGGGGACGCTGGTGCAGTTAGGGCAGTTGATCATCTGCTTCTATATCACCTGTATCCTGTTCGTGGTGGTGGTACTTGGTGGGATTGCCCGAGCAACCGGCTTCAGCATTTTCAAATTTATTCGCTACATCCGTGAAGAGCTGCTGATTGTACTGGGAACCTCTTCTTCTGAGTCTGCGTTGCCGCGTATGCTCGACAAGATGGAAAAACTGGGCTGTCGGAAGTCGGTCGTCGGGTTGGTTATTCCAACCGGCTATTCATTCAACCTGGATGGTACCTCCATCTATCTGACTATGGCGGCGGTGTTTATCGCGCAGGCGACGAACAGCCATATGGATATTTTCCATCAGATAACGCTACTGGTAGTGTTGCTGCTCTCCTCGAAAGGGGCTGCCGGGGTTACCGGAAGTGGCTTTATCGTTCTGGCTGCCACCATCTCCGCCGTCGGGCATTTGCCGGTTGCGGGTCTGGCGCTGATCCTCGGTATCGACCGCTTTATGTCTGAAGCCCGTGCGTTGACCAACCTGGTCGGTAACGGCGTGGCAACCGTCGTGGTTGCTAAATGGGTGAAAGAGCTGGACCACAAAAAACTCGACGATGTGCTGAATAATCGTGCGTCGGATGGCAAATCGCACGAAATATCCTCTTAATCTCACCTCTAATGCCCGCAGTCCCTTCCAGGACTGCGGGTGTTTGCGCATAATTGACCCCTGCACCAGAATCGTCTTACCGGGCGGCTTCGGTTTTTTTACACTTCATCCGTGACATTTCCATGTTCTTGCGGTCTAACACGAAGTGTTTTTAACGTCATATTCAGATAAGCCTTTTCAGGATTGTCTTTTTATTACCAGGATTGTTGATCAGGGGTTCACATGCAGGGCACAAAAATTCGACTTTTAGCAGGCGGTTTGCTGATGATGGCCGCTGCCGGCTATGTGCAGGCTGATGCGCTCCAGCCCGATCCAGCATGGCAACAAGGGACGCTGGCAAATGGCTTACAGTGGCAAGTCTTAGCTACTCCGCAGCGCCCCAGCGACCGAATTGAAGTTCGCCTGCTGGTCAATACCGGTTCTCTCGCTGAGAGCACACAGCAGAGCGGTTTCAGCCATGCTATCCCGCGCATTGCGCTGACGCAAAGCGGCGGCCTGGAGGCAGCGCAAGCACGTTCACTTTGGCAGCAAGGGTTTGATCCTAAACGCCCGATGCCGCCGGTTATCGTTTCCTACGATTCCACGCTGTATAACCTCAGCTTGCCAAATAGCCGTAACGATCTGCTTAAAGAAGCACTCTCTTACCTGGCCACCGTCTCAGGTAATCTGTCGATCACGCCGGAAACGGTAAATTACGCGCTGAGCAGCGAAGATATGGTCGCGACCTGGCCGATGGACACCAAAGAAGGTTGGTGGCGCTATCGGTTGAAAGGGTCGGCATTGTTAGGCCATGACCCCGCAGACCCGCTGAAACAGCCGGTCGATGCGGAAAAAATTAAAGATTTCTACCAGAAATGGTACACCCCGGACGCAATGACGCTGATTATTGTCGGCAATGTTGATGCGCGTTCGGTTGCGGAGCAAATCAACAAAACCTTTGGCGAATTAAAAGGTAAGCGTGAAACACCTGCGCCAGTACCGACTCTTTCGCCGCTACGTGCAGAAGCGGTCAGTATTATGACGGATGCCGTACGCCAGGATCGTCTTTCTATTATGTGGGACACGCCGTGGCAACCGATCCGCGAATCTGCCGCATTGCTGCGTTACTGGCGTGCCGATTTAGCCCGTGAAGCGCTGTTCTGGCATGTCCAGCAAGCGCTGAGCAAGAACAACGCTAAAATTGGCCTTGGCTTCGACTGCCGGGTACTGTTCCTGCGCGCCCAGTGCGCAATCAACATCGAGTCAACCAACGACAGGCTGAATGCGAATCTGGGAATGGTGGCGCGTGAGCTGGCGGAAGTTCGCAACGATGGCTTGCCGGAAGAGGAATTTAACGCGCTGGTGGCGCAAAAGAGTCTGGAATTGCAGAAGTTGTTTGCAACCTACGCGCGTACTGATACTGACATCCTGATTAGCCAACGCATGCGTTCGCTGCAAAATCAGGTGGTGGATATCGCCCCTGAGCAATATCAGAAACTGCGCCAGGACTTCCTCAACAGCCTCACTGTTGAAATGCTGAATCAGGATCTTCGCCAGCAGTTATCGCAGGATATGGCACTGACCCTGCTACAACCGAAAGGCGAACCTGAGTTCAATATGAAGGACCTGCAGGCGACGTGGGATAAAATCATGGCGCCTGTCACCTCAGCGGCCGCCACGAGCAGCGTAGAAATGGATGAGTCGCATCCGGAAGTGACCGATATTCCGGCGGCTCAATAGACTGGTGATGGTGTGATGCCTGATGGCGCTACACTTATCAGGCCTACGGTCTTGTAGGCCTGATAATGAGCATTACTGAGGCATAGCGTCGCGTGGGATGATTGCCCCGCGATGCTGGATGACGGTGCTGGCGGTCAGATGTCCGCGTTTTGCCGCCTCAGTCGCAGTACCGCCGGTCAAGCGCACCGCCAGATAACCTGCGCTGAAGGAGTCGCCTGCTGCGGTAGTGTCAATCACCTTCTCTTTCGGCAGTTTCACGGCCGCGACGTCGATAAGATTTTCACCCTGAATCGAGACCAGGCAGGAGTCCGCACCGCGTTTCACGACCACTTCCTGTACGCCCGCCGCATGGGTGCGTGCAAAAACATCCTCAACCGGTTTTTCGCCCCACAGCGCGTCTTCATCATCCAGCGTCAGGAAGGCGATATCAGTGCATTCCAGCATTTGCTGGTACACCTGCTGCGTTTCTTCAATGCCTGACCACAGGCGAGGGCGGTAGTTGTTGTCAAAAATGACTTTTCCGCCGTTGGCGCGACACTCGCGCAGCAGGCTCAGTAGCTTCTCACGGCTGGTTGGGCTCAGGATCGCAAGACTGATGCCGCTCAGATACAGGTAATCGAATGTCGCCAGGGCTTCGCAGATCGCGGCAGATTGCTCGCTCTCCAGCCAGAATTTCGCCGCGGCTTCATTACGCCAGTAGTAGAACGTGCGCTCGCCGGTGCTGTCGGTCTCAATGTAGTAGAGGCCCGGCAGGCGATTGTCCATGCGTTGCGTCAGGGAGGTGTCGACGTTTTCACCCTGCCAGCATTCCAGCATTTGCTGGCTGAAGTTGTCAGTACCCAGTGCGGTGACATAGTGAACGGATAATGCTGCAGAATCGACCTGACGGGCGATATAAACGGATGTATTCAACGTGTCGCCACCGAATCCGCGCTGAACGTCTGCGCCTTTCTGTGACAGCTCAATCATGCATTCGCCAATCACGGCAATCTTTTTGGACATAGTCGTGGACCTGCTCTGAAAATAGTAGCGGTAGTGTGCGCTGTGGGTGTTTAGTGGTCAACTATATTAAAACAACGTTCCATTATTTTTTTGAGCCAGCACGTGTTCTGTGCTGATTTTTTGGCGATCTGTTTTTATTTTGCGAAGGACTGAACATAAAGTTCTCCGCTTAAGCGCCGATAACCTTTGACGAGTCCGGGCAGTCACACTCTCACACACAGGACATCTGAGATGATAAAGCAGGTTATCCAGCAGCTAAGCATTCCTGATGCAAGCATCGAAAGCTTGCAGGAGCGGCGCTTTTGGCTGCAGTGCGAGCGGGCTTATACCTACCAACCGATCTATCAGACCAGTGGGCGATTGATGGCTGTCGAATTGCTGACAGTGGTAACACATCCTGATAATCCCGCTCAACGCCTGGCACCGGATCGTTATTTTGCCGAAGTGACGGTGCGACACCGTATCGATGTTGTCAAAGAGCAACTCTCCCTGCTGGAAAAGAATGAGCGATTTTTCAGGCACCATGATCTGCTGGCCTCGGTGAATGTCGACGGCCCGACGCTTATTGCCCTACACCAACAGAGCGAGATCCTGAAAACGATTGAACGTCTGCCCTGGCTGCGTTTCGAGCTGGTAGAGCATATCCGTCTGCCAAAAGATTCATCGTTCGCCTCAATGTGCGAGTTTGGCCCGCTCTGGCTGGATGATTTTGGGACCGGAATGGCAAACTTCTCCGCGCTCAGTGAAGTGCGTTACGACTACATCAAAGTCGCCAGGGATCTGTTTGTCATGCTGCGACAAACCGCAGAGGGGCGAAATCTGTTCACGTTACTGCTGCAACTCATGAACCGTTATTGCCGTGGCGTCATTGTCGAAGGCGTTGAAACACTGGAAGAGTGGCGCGATGTGCAGAACTCGCCAGCGTTTGCCGCGCAAGGTTATTTCTTGTCACGCCCGGTCGCGCTGGAAACGCTCGAAGAGGTGATTTTGACGCTGTAATGATGGGGGCTACCGTAATGTCGCGTGGTTGACGCGATATTTCTGGCGCTGGGCCAAAATCAATGTATTGCTAAATCAGTGATCTTCGTCTTTCTGAACACTTCGGATGAATTCAGCAGCAGTCGTGTTATTTAATGATGAATGCGTCCTTCGCATGCGTATATCCCGCAGACGGCGGTTAATGACATTTTAAAATACTGGGAGTCTGGCTGTCTTATATATAATAATGTGTTTGATAAGAAATTATTAACACGTAAAAACGCACAGTTGTGCTT
>NZ_JANEWG010000023.1 GCF_028069725.1 Citrobacter sp. Awk 4 | reverse complement strand
TGTTAGGCCTGCCGCCAGCGTTCAATCTGAGCCATGATCAAACTCTTCAATTTAAGTTTGATGCTCGTGAATTAAACTTCGTAATGAATTACGTGTTCACTCAGAGACTTGGTATTCATTTTTCGTCTTGCGACGTTAAGAATCCATGTCACTTTGAGTGCCCACACAGATTGTCTGATAAATTGTTAAAGAGCAGTGCCGCTTCGCTTTTCTCAGCGGCGCGGGGTGTGCATATTACGCCATCCCGCTACAGAGTCAAGCCTTTATTTTTGCTTTCTCTGCCGGTGTTCTCAGTGGAACCCCGCTGACCCGGCGGCTTGCGTGCCGTTGTTCCGTGTCAGTGGAGGCGCATTATAGGGAGTTATTTCCGGCTGACAAGCCAAAAATACAAAAAACTTATCAAGCGATTACTTTTCCATCAAAAATCGTAATAAACGTCTATGTTCGCCTGGTTTTTAAACAAAAACGAGCCCCGCAGGGCCCGTTTTTGTTGTTTTGCAGCTTACTGCACTGCCACGATGCGATCGTCATTGACTTCCAGACGAATCGTTTTGCCCGGAATCAACTCACCAGACAGGATTTGCTGCGCCAGCGGGTTCTCAATCTGTTGCTGGATAGCACGTTTCAATGGACGCGCCCCGTAAACCGGATCGTAGCCGTTTGCGCTAAGCAGTTTAAGCGCCTCGTCAGAGATGTGGATTTCATAGCCACGTTCTTCCAGACGTTTGTACAGACGCTGCAGCTGGATCCGGGCAATAGAAGCAATGTGTTTTTCGCCAAGCGGATGGAATACCACTACTTCATCTATACGGTTAATGAATTCCGGGCGGAAGTTGTGACTGACCACTCCCAGCACTATGTCTTTCATATGCCCGTAATCCAGTTCACCGAAACGTTCCTGAATCAGATCGGAACCGAGATTAGAGGTCATAATGACCACCGTATTACGGAAATCGACCGTTCTCCCCTGCCCGTCCGTCAGGCGGCCATCGTCCAGCACCTGCAACAGAATGTTGAACACATCCGGGTGTGCCTTTTCGACTTCATCCAGCAGGATAACGGAATAAGGACGACGACGTACCGCTTCTGTCAGGTAACCCCCTTCTTCATATCCCACATATCCCGGAGGTGCACCGACCAGGCGAGACACAGAGTGTTTCTCCATAAACTCGGACATATCGATACGCACCATTGCGTCATCGCTGTCGAACATAAAGTTGGCCAGCGCTTTACACAGTTCGGTTTTACCAACACCGGTCGGTCCGAGGAACAGGAACGAACCAATCGGCCGGTTCGGATCGGACAGACCCGCACGGCTACGACGAATCGCGTTCGATACCGCCTCAACCGCTTCATTCTGACCAATTACGCGGTTATGCAGATCTTGCTCCATACGCAGCAGTTTCTCACGCTCGCCTTCAAGCATTCTGGCAACCGGGATACCGGTCCAGCGCGCCAGCACTTCGGCAATTTCCGCATCTGTCACTTTATTACGCAACAGGCGCATGGTTTTACCTTCAGACTGAGTGGCTGCTTCCAGCTGTTTTTCCAGTTCTGGAATTTTGCCGTACTGAAGCTCAGACATCCGCGCCAGATCGCCGACACGACGCGCCTGTTCAATGGCGATTTTCGCCTGTTCCAGTTCAGCTTTAATGGTTTGTGTTCCGGAGAGTGATGCTTTCTCGGCTTTCCACTCTTCTTCCAGCGCCGAATACTGACGTTCTTTGTCGTCCAGTTCTTCGTTGAGCATATCTAGGCGTTTTTTGCTCGCCTCATCAGACTCTTTCATCAACGCTTGCTGTTCCAGCTTTAACTGGATGATACGGCGATCGAGTCTGTCCAGCTCTTCCGGCTTGGAATCAATCTGCATACGAATGCTGGATGCAGCCTCATCAATAAGGTCGATAGCTTTATCCGGCAGTTGACGATCCGAAATATAACGATGCGACAGCGTCGCCGCCGCCACAATAGCCGGGTCAGTGATCTGCACATGGTGATGCAGCTCGTAACGTTCTTTCAGGCCACGCAGAATCGCGATGGTATCTTCCACTGACGGCTCGGCAACAAACACCTTCTGGAAACGACGCTCGAGCGCCGCATCTTTTTCGATGTACTGGCGATACTCATCCAGCGTCGTCGCGCCCACGCAGTGCAGTTCACCACGCGCCAGTGCTGGTTTCAGCATGTTCCCGGCGTCCATTGCACCGTCCGCTTTCCCCGCGCCGACCATGGTGTGCAATTCGTCGATAAACAGGATGACGTTGCCTTCCTGTTTTGAAAGGTCGTTAAGTACACCTTTCAGGCGTTCTTCAAACTCACCACGGTATTTGGCCCCGGCCACCAGCGCTCCCATATCCAGCGCCAGTACACGACGGCCTTTTAGCCCTTCAGGGACTTCACCATTAATGATGCGCTGTGCCAAACCTTCAACAATCGCTGTTTTACCCACCCCAGGCTCACCGATGAGTACCGGGTTGTTTTTGGTACGGCGTTGCAGTACCTGAATGGTACGGCGAATTTCTTCATCACGGCCGATAACCGGATCGAGTTTGCCTTGTTCAGCACGCTCGGTCAGATCGACAGTGTATTTTTTCAAGGCCTGGCGTTGGTCTTCAGCCCCTTGATCGTTCACGCTTTCACCTCCACGCATTTGTTCAATTGCCTGAGTGATATTGGCGGTTGTCGCCCCAGCCGATTTCAATAAGTCGGTCAGCGTACCGCGAGACTCAAGCGCCGCCAGAACGAACAGTTCCGACGAAATAAAGTTGTCTCCACGTTTTTGCGCCAGCTTGTCGCAAAGATTCAGTACACGCACCAGATCCTGAGACGGTTGCACGTCGCCGCCTGTACCTTCTACTTGCGGCAGACGGCTTAGCGCTTGATCAATCGCAGTGCGTAACTGGCCAGCATTAATGCCGGAAGATGTTAATAAAGGACGAACCGATCCCCCTTCCTGATTCAGCAAGGCGCTCATTAAATGAAGTGGTTCGATGAATTGGTTGTCGTGCCCCAGTGCAAGGGACTGGGCATCGGCGAGTGCAAGCTGGAATTTATTAGTAAGACGATCCAGACGCATAACTCCTCCCATAACAGGTCAAAATTGCTACTGGAGATTAAATGAGGTCATCCCTCAATTATTCAAGGTGAATGACCTGAATTATGTGAAAAGAAAATTACACGAACCGGATCGTCTTGATTCTTTAGGTTATATCAGCCAAATAAAACTTGCCATCCGACCAGTGGTCTTGTCGCGGCGATAAGAGAAGAATGTCTCACTTTCGCTATAGGTACAGCGGTCGCCACCATAAATTTCGGTGATCCCAACGTTTGTCAGGCGTTGACGTGCAAGCTGATAAATATCAGCCAGATATTTTTCTCCGCGAGGCAAAAAGGCAGAGTGCGCATTCGCGTCTTTCAGCATAAACGCGTCACGGACTTCTGGCCCCACCTCAAAAGCCGCGGGGCCGATGGCAGGGCCTAACCAGGCCATAATGTTTGCCGGTTTATCCGCAAAGCAGGCAACCGTTTCTTCCAGTACGCCTTCACACAATCCACGCCACCCCGCGTGGGCTGCCGCCACTTCCGTTCCGGCGCGATTACAAAACAGCACGGGCAGGCAATCCGCCGTCATCACCGCGCAAACGGTGCCTGGCGTATTGCTGTACGATGCATCAGCCCTTTTAGAATCATAAGGCGCGCCGGTCAGTTTCAGCACATCCTTGCCGTGCACTTGCTCCAGCCAGACCGGTTTCGAAGGCAGATTGCCCGCAGTAAACAGGCGTTTTCGGTTCTCTTCGACATGCTCCAAGTTATCGCCACAATGGGCGCCCAGATTCAGCGAATTGTAAGGAGGCAAACTGACGCCCCCAATACGTGTCGAACTACAGGCCGCAACGCCTTTCGGCAGCGGCCACTGCGGGACAATTAGCTTACTCATAACCAGGCAACATCATCCTTATGTTCTTCAAAATCAGCGCGCATGACTTCAATAAGTTCGACCATATCCTGCGGGATCGGCGCATGCCACTCCATTTCGATACCGGAGATAGGGTGATACAGACGCAGCATGGTGGCATGCAGTGCCTGACGATCGAACTTACGCAACGTCGAAATGAAAGCTTCAGATGCCCCTTTAGGTGGGCGCGGACGACCGCCATACACCTGATCGCCCACCAGCGGATGGGTAATATGCGCCATGTGCACGCGGATCTGGTGCGTACGTCCGGTTTCCAGACGCAGCCGCAGACGCGTGTGCACACGGAAGTGTTCCATAATACGGTAGTGAGTCACTGCCGGTTTACCCATTGGATGCACTGACATATGCGTACGTTTGGTTGGATGACGGCTGATCGGTTCTTCTACCGTACCACCCGCAGTCATATGACCAATCGCCACGGCTTCGTACTCACGCGTGATTTCACGCAGCTGTAACGACTCCACCAGACGCGTTTGCGCCGGGACGGTTTTTGCAACAACCATTAATCCGGTGGTGTCTTTATCCAGACGGTGAACAATCCCCGCACGCGGGACATCCGCGATTGGCGGGTAGTAATGCAGTAACGCATTCAGTACCGTGCCATCAGGATTCCCCGCACCGGGATGCACCACGAGGTCACGTGGTTTGTTGATGACAAGAATGTCGTCATCTTCATAGACGATATCCAGCGGGATATCTTGCGCTTCAAAACGAATTTCTTCGTCAATTTCAGCATTGATGGAGACGCGTTCTCCGCCCAATACTTTTTCTTTCGGTTTATCGCAAAGATGCCCATTTACCAGCACGCGCTGGTCGAGGATCCATTCTTTTATGCGTGAACGCGAATAATCAGGGAACAATTCGGCCAAAGCCTGATCTAAGCGTTGACCGAGCTGATTTTCGGAGACTGTTGCGGTGAGTTCTACTCGTTGTGCCATAAACTGCTTCTTCGTTTAACGTTGGGTTTTACGGCTTTGCCGTTTAATATAGTGTGCTATTGTAGCTGGTCTTAACCGGGAGCAGGAACAGAGAATCTCCCGTATTACATTTTGAGGAAAGTCAAAACGTCATGACGCGCATGAAATATCTGGTGGCAGCAGCCACGTTGAGCCTGTTTTTGGCGGGTTGCTCTGGTTCAACGGAAGAGGTGCCCGATAATCCGCCTAATGAAATCTACGCGACTGCTCAGCAAAAGCTGCAGGACGGTAACTGGAAACAGGCAATAACGCAATTGGAAGCGTTGGATAACCGTTATCCATTTGGACCGTATTCCCAGCAGGTGCAGTTGGATCTCATCTACGCCTACTACAAAAACGCCGATCTGCCACTGGCTCAGGCTGCTATCGATCGTTTTATCCGTCTTAACCCAACGCACCCAAATATTGATTATGTCATGTATATGCGCGGCCTGACCAATATGGCGCTGGATGACAGTGCGCTGCAAGGCTTCTTTGGTGTTGATCGCAGCGATCGCGATCCACAACACGCCCGAGCTGCATTCAACGATTTCTCAAAACTGGTGCGCGGCTATCCGAACAGCCAATACACAACCGATGCTACCAGGCGTCTGGTGTTCCTGAAAGATCGTCTGGCGAAATACGAATACTCTGTTGCCGATTATTACACTGCGCGCGGCGCATGGATTGCCGTCGTGAACCGCGTTGAAGGAATGCTGCGCGACTACCCGGATACCCAGGCAACGCGTGATGCTCTGCCGCTGATGGAAAATGCCTATCGTCAGTTGCAGATGAATGCTCAGGCTGACAAAGTGGCGAAAATCATTGCTGCTAACAGCAGCAACACCTGATTCATCTCCGAACGCAAAACGGCAGCCCAATGGCTGCCGTTTTTTTGTCCATAAGCGCCGCGACTGAAGCGGTTTAGCGGCAGCACATCCTATCAAATATGGCCTGCTTTCAGGTATTCCTCAAGTAAAAGATCCCCTGTTCCTGCGATGCCTCACAAAAAGATATCCTTGACAAAAAGTGACAAAAAAACGTGATTTAAATCACACATTTTGACATTAGGAACGGTATGCTGGGTTCACCAAGACGGGAAAGACAAGAGGTAAAATTTATGACAATGAACATTACCAGTAAACAAATGGAAATTACTCCGGCAATTCGCCAGCATGTCGCAGACCGTCTCTCCAAACTGGATAAATGGCAAACTCACTTAATTAATCCACATATCATTCTGTCTAAGGAGCCACAGGGTTTCACTGCTGACGCCACTATTAATACGCCGAACGGACATCTGGTCGCCAGCGCAAAACACGAAGATATGTACACCGCCATTAATGATTTGATCAACAAGCTGGAACGGCAGCTCAATAAAGTGCAGCACAAAGGCGAAGCCCGTCGTGCAACAACTTCAGTAAAAGACGCCAACTTCGTCGAAGCAGAAGAAGAGTAGTCCCTTACATTGAGTGTATCGCCAACGCGCCTTCGGGCGCGTTTTTTGTTGACAGGGTTAAAACAGAGCGGGTACTTTACTCTGGTCACCAAAGGAAAATAACATGAAACTAACCCCGTTTTTCTTCGCATTCTTTTTTACCTTCCCCTGAATGGGAGGCGTTTCGTCGTGTGAAAAAGAATGCGAAGACGAACAACAAGGCCTCCCAAACCGGGGGGCCTTTTTTATTGATAACAAGAAAGGCAACACTATGACATCGGAAAACCCGTTACTGGTACTGCGAGAGAAGATCAGCTCGCTGGATGAAAAATTGCTGGCCTTGCTAGCCGAGCGTCGTGAATTGGCGGTTGAAGTGGGCAAAGCCAAACTGCTCTCTCATCGCCCGGTGCGCGATATCGACCGTGAACGTGATTTGCTGGACAGATTGATCACGCTCGGCAAAGCGCATCATCTTGATGCGCACTATATCACCCGCCTGTTCCAGCTCATTATTGAAGACTCCGTACTCACCCAACAGGCGCTGCTGCAGCAGCATCTGAATAAGATTAACCCTCACTCTGCGCGCATTGCTTTCCTGGGGCCAAAAGGTTCCTACTCTCATCTCGCCGCCCGCCAGTATGCCGCCCGTCACTTTGAGCAATTTATCGAAAGCGGTTGTGCAAAATTTGCCGATATCTTTAATCAGGTTGAAACCGGACAAGCAGATTACGCCGTCGTACCGATTGAAAACACCAGTTCCGGCGCTATCAACGACGTTTACGATCTCCTGCAACACACGACGCTGTCTATCGTCGGTGAGATGACTATCACTATCGACCACTGTGTGCTGGTTTCTGGTACGACGGATTTGAATACTATCGAAACGGTATACAGCCATCCGCAACCGTTCCAGCAGTGCAGCAAGTTCCTGAGCCGTTACCCACACTGGAAAATCGAATACACCGAAAGTACCTCAGCAGCAATGGAAAAAGTGGCGCAGGCAAACTCTCCACACGTAGCTGCGCTGGGAAGTGAAGCTGGCGGTGTATTACACGGTTTGCAGGTACTTGAACGTATTGAAGCGAATCAGACGCAAAATATTACCCGCTTCGTCGTACTAGCGCGCAAAGCAATCAACGTTTCCGATCAGGTTCCGGCAAAAACAACGCTGTTGATGGCAACCGGCCAACAGGCGGGAGCACTGGTTGAAGCGCTGTTGGTACTGCGCAACCACAATCTGATCATGACCCGTCTGGAATCGCGTCCGATCCACGGTAATCCGTGGGAAGAGATGTTTTACCTCGACATCCAGGCTAACCTGGAATTACCGGAGATGCAGAAAGCCCTGAAGGAACTGGGAGAGATCACCCGTTCAATGAAGGTCCTGGGTTGTTATCCCAGCGAGAACGTGGTGCCAGTGGATCCGACCTGAAACAAAAGTCAGTTTGCCGGATAGCACTACGCTTATCCGGCCTACAATTTCATGCAATTTTTGTAGGCCTGATAAGACGCGCCAGCGTTGCCATCAGGCAGCTTACTTACTGACGGCTATCATTTGCCTGACGTAACAGCGTGCGACTTTCACTCTGGAAGCGTTTGGCATAATCACCAAACCAGTGCTCTACCTTACGGAAGCTGTCAATAAAGGCCTGTTTATCGCCCTGCTCCAGCAACTCAATGGCTTCACCAAAACGCTTATAGTAACGCTTGATCAACGCAAGGTTGCTTTCTGACGACATAATAATATCAGCATACAACTGCGGATCCTGAGCGAACAGGCGTCCCACCATTGCCAGTTCAAGGCGATAAATAGGCGAAGAAAGCGCCAGCAACTGTTCAAGCTGGACATTCTCCTCTGCTAAATGCAGCCCGTAAGCGAAGGTCGCAAAATGGCGCAACGCCTGAATAAACGCCATATTTTGATCGTGTTCGACAGCGCTGATACGGTGCAGGCGTGCTCCCCAGACCTGAATTTGTTCCAGGAACCACTGATAGGCCTCCGGCTGGCGACCATCGCACCAAACCACCACCTGTTTTGCCAGACTGCCGCTGTCCGGACCAAACATCGGATGCAGACCAAGAACCGGTCCGGCGTGCGCCGCCAGCATCGCCTGCAACGGACCGTTTTTCACTGATGCCAGATCGACCAGAATGCAGTCGGCCGGTAAACGCGGTAATTTTGCGATCACCTGTTCGGTAACGTGGATCGGCACGCTGACAATCACCATCCCGGCATCTGCAACAATCTCCTGTGCACGATCCCAGTCTTGCTGCTCAAGGATGCGTACCTGATACCCTGAAAGGGTGAGCATTTTCTCGAACAGTTGCCCCATTTGACCGGCGCCGCCGACAATAACCACCGGGCGCAGAGAAGGGCAAAGAGTCTTAAACCCTTTGTCATTCTCACTGGAGTAAGACTCACGCATGACCCGGCGCAGCACATCTTCGATGAGATCGGGCGGAACCCCCATCGCCTGAGCCTCAGCACGACGCGAAGCCAACATCGTGGCCTCACGTTCAGGTACGTAAATCGGCAATCCAAAGCGGCTTTTGACTTCACCGACTTCAGCCACCAATTCCAGACGGCGCGCCAGCAAATCCAGCAGCGCCTTATCCACTTCATCTATTTGATCGCGTAACGCGGTCAACTCAGCAACCATAACAAGCCTCTTATGCTACACGCGCCGCCAGATGACCGTTCAAATTTCCACGAATTTCACGCAGCAGTGCGTCAGTGGTTTCCCAGCTAATACACGCATCTGTCACAGACACACCGTATTTCATATCGCTGCGCGGCTGCTCAGAAGATTGGTTGCCTTCGTGAATATTACTTTCAATCATTAAACCAATGATTGAGCGATTTCCATCTTTAATCTGCGCAACCACAGACTCAGCCACGGCAGGCTGACGGCGGTAATCTTTATTCGAGTTACCATGGCTGCAATCTACCATCAGAGAAGGATGCAGTCCTGCCTGTTCCATCTCTTTTTCGCATTGTGCGACATCGGCAGGGCTGTAGTTAGGCGCTTTGCCGCCGCGCAGTATCACATGGCCATCAGGATTACCCTGAGTCTGCAACAGCGCGACCTGACCCGCCTGATTGATCCCGACGAAACGGTGCGACTGTGCCGCAGCACGCATCGCATTGATCGCGGTCGCCAGACTGCCATCCGTACCATTTTTAAACCCAACCGGCATAGAAAGACCCGATGCCATTTCGCGGTGAGTTTGAGATTCAGTGGTACGAGCGCCAATGGCGGACCAACTGAACAGATCGCCCAGGTATTGCGGGCTGTTAGGATCCAACGCCTCGGTAGCCAATGGCAGTCCCAGATTGACCAGATCAACCAGTAGCTGACGCGCAATTTTCAATCCGGCTTCCACATCAAAAGAGCCATCCATATGGGGATCGTTAATCAACCCTTTCCAGCCAACGGTAGTACGGGGTTTTTCAAAATAGACGCGCATCACCAGGTAGAGGCTATCGCTGACCTCTTCGGCAAGGGCTTTAAATCGACGAGCATATTCCAGCGCAGTTTCAGGATCATGAATAGAACAGGGTCCACACACCACCAGCAGACGAGGATCGCGACCAGCGATAATGTCAGAGATGATTTTGCGTGACTGGGCGATTTGCGCCTCTTGTGACAAACTCAGCGGGAACTCCGCTTTCAGTTGTTCTGGCGTCATCAGAACCTGTTCGTCAGTGATGTGTACGTTGTTCAGCGCGTCTTTTTGCATGATGGTGATCCTGTTTAGCTCGTTTGCGATAGTTTTCCTCAGCGAGGATGACGTAACGATAACACAACAAGTAAAGATTTCAATCCATATTCCGTAAATATTAATTTACAGCATTCAATTTTAGCGCAACTGATCAGCGCATTTCCGTACCAATAAATTTACACCATAATATTTATTCATCCGCTATGCTTTGAAAAACACAGGAGCACAGGCAATGAAGCGATTCGCGGGCGCGCTACTCACACTATTTCTCAGCGGATGTCAGATAAATCCTTATACGTTCTCCCCAACCTGGACCGGTACTGACTGGTACGATGCCGGAATTGAAGATGCCATTGCAGGATATGCCGTTAAAGATAATGACATGCTTGCCGATACCTTTAATGACCCGGAAGTCGACCGGACGCAATACCTTAAAGGCTATGCGGAAGGTCAGCGAAAAACCTGTAAGCAAGATTTAGCGTATGCCAGAGGCCTCGCAGGGAAAACATTCCCTGCGAGCTGCGACACCGTAGAAAATGCCAGTGAGATACGCAACGCCTGGCAAAAAGGGACTGACGAAGGTGCAAGCGCCATGCGGCTCAATTAATAAAAACCTTCCGGATAAATATTGCATAAGATTGACCTTAAGAGACATCTATTACCTGTATGGTGTAATGACTATCAGGCAAAATACTGTTATTTTGTTGTAAACGATCACGGATGTATTTAAATGCTTTACGACTGATGCTGGTGAGGACCTGTTCATGATATTTTCTCACCGACTCATATTACTGCTAACGCTATTACTGGCAGGATTGCCACTTTGCGCTGCGAGCATGACAGACGAAGCCAAATCTGTGCGTTCGATAGTTTCTGGCATCGTCAGCTATACACGCTGGCCTTCGTTATCAGAAGCACCAAGGTTGTGTATTTTCTCCTCGTCTCGTTTCACCAGCGAACTTGGAGATAGTCATTCGGGGTCATTACCCTACCAGCCTGTTATCATCCGCTCGGAACAGGAAGCTCTGACCGCGCGTTGCGATGGTTTTTATTTCGGAAATGAATCCCCTACTTATCAAGTGGAATTAACGAATAAATATCCTTCTAAGGCATTGTTATTAATTGCAGAACAAAATCCCGAGTGTATTATCGGCAGCGCTTTTTGTTTGATTATTAACAATAATGAAGTCAGATTCTCCGTTAATCTGGATGCCCTCTCGCGCAGTGGCGTCAGAGTAAATCCGGACGTATTGATGCTTGCACGGAATCAAAAGCATGGATAAGGAGCGCACCTCAATCACGCGACCGACGTTCAAACGAACATTGCGGCGCATCAGCATGATAAGCGTTGTGGTGACGATGACCCTGATCTGGTTGCTGCTGTGTGTAGCGTCCGTCTTGACGCTGAAACAGTATGCGCAAAAAAATCTGGATCTGACCGCCGCCACCATGACCCACAGCCTTGAGGCTGCGCTGGTGTTTTCTGATGGGACTGCTGCTGCAGAAACGCTGGCAGCATTGGGGCGACAAGGCCAATTTTCAGCGGCAGAAGTCCGCGATAAAAATCAAAAATTACTCGCAGCGTGGCATTACAATGCCAGGGCCTCAAATGACAAACTGAACAGTTTAGTCAGCCACTGGCTGTTCCCATTACCGGTCACTCAACCCGTCTGGCATAACGGCAATGTGATCGGCGAAGTTCGCCTGACCGCCCGTGACAGTCTCATCAGCCATTTTATCTGGCTGTCTTTGGCGGTCCTTACCGGCTGTATTTTACTGGCGGCAGGCATTGCGATTCTTCTCACCCGTTATTTACACAATGGCGTGGTTGACGCACTGCAAAATATCACCGAGGTTGTACACGACGTTCGCACTAATCGTAATTTCTCACGCCGGGTTTCCGAAGAGCGCATTGAAGAATTTCATCTGTTTGCGCAGGATTTCAATAGCCTGCTTGATGAGATGGAAGAGTGGCAATTACGATTGCAGGCTAAAAATGCCCAGTTGTTGCGTACTGCACTGCACGATCCGTTGACCGGCCTTGCGAATCGGGCCGCATTTCGCAGCAGTATTAACGCATTGATGAACGATAATTCCGCCCGCAATAGCTCGGCATTATTATTCCTGGATGGCGATAATTTTAAATTTATTAATGACACCTGGGGTCATGCCGCCGGTGACCGCGTTTTAATTGATGTAGCAAAAAGGCTGGCGGAATTTGGCGGTAATCGCCATCACCCTTACCGACTCGGTGGGGACGAATTTGCCATGGTGCTGTATGGGGTTCATTCAGAATATGAAGTCCAGCGCATTTGCGCCGCACTCTCGCAAGAGTTTAATCGACCTTTTGATCTACATAATGGGCATCTGGCGAACATGACGCTGAGTATTGGTTTTGCCCTGACGTGGGAAAATGCGACTGCTGAAAAATTACAAGAATTGGCCGATCGTAATATGTATCTGGCTAAACATCAGCGTGCTGAACGCTGAATTAAATAATAAGGAATTACACACATGATGAAGCGTTTTTTTTCTCCACTGATTCTGGCCACGTTGATTCTGACGGGGTGTCAGGCACAGCCGCAAGGCAAATTTACCCCCGAGCAGATTGCAGCGATGAAGTCATACGGATTTACCGAATCTGACGGAGACTGGTCTTTGGGCCTTTCCGATACCATCCTGTTTGATAAAAATGACTACAAACTGCGCCCTGAGAGCCAAAAGCAGATCCAAAGTATGGCCTCCCGATTATCGTCGACCGGGCTGAACCATGCCCGTCTGGACGGTCACACGGATAACTACGGCGAAGACAGCTACAACGAAGCGTTATCGCTCAAACGTGCAAATGTAGTGGCAGATGCCTGGGCTCAAGGTGCGAACATTCCGCGAACGAATCTGACGACGCAGGGTTTAGGCAAAAAATACCCGGTCGCCAGTAATCAAACGTCAAAAGGTCGTGCTGAAAACCGTCGTGTTGCCATCGTCATCAGCACGCCTTAATTATTCGTCGGCTGACTGCGCCAGGAGAGCACGAGATGCACTGAACCAGCGCAGCCAGTCAACAACCATAAACAGTAAGAGGCTAATCCCCAATACCGGCATCGCAATCCCCAGAACGACAGCCAGCACCACCAGGCTGGCCCTTCCCTGCCAGCTTATCGCGAGAATCCCCTGAACAAGCGTCTGAGCGGGATTAACCTCTGAGTGTGCAGGGCGACGGATCCACCACAGTCGGTAGCCGACCATAATCATCAGACACAGTCCAACCCCGAACGCGATCAATGCGAGCTGGTTTAACACGCCAAACAGTATCCCCATATGAAAATCCACCCCCCAGCGCGTCAGCTTCGCCATGAGCGGAAAATCGGAAAAATGCGTACGATCGAGAACGCGCAAGGTTTGCGGATCCACAGACACAGCATCGACCTGCGTGGGCCATCGACGATCAATTTCCGTCACCGTCCAGCCATGCTGCGTGTCCTTTGGCGGTCGGATCTCCAGCCGTCTGGCATCAATTCCTGATGCCTGCGCAACATGCAACACAGCATCAAACGCGTTTGCATCAACGCTTTTTGCAGGCATTGCCATTCCCACAGGGTATGCATGATGACTGGCATGTTCATCCTGCATTGGCATAACGCCATCCCGTTGTGTGTTCAACGGTGGTGTTAGCCATCCCAAAGTGGCACGCATTTTATCGACATTGCCGCCAGCCCACTGCGACCATGTCAGGCCGGTTGCCGAGAAAAGCAGCATACCGACGAACAATAACCATCCCAGCATGACATGCAGACGGCGATGATTCTGTACGCGGTTTTTCAGCCGACGTTTAGGGCGGGTAAAATACCAGAGCGTAATGCCCCCCAGCGCCGCCACCCACATCCAGGAGGCGGCCAGCTCGCTATAAATTCTCCCGGCATTGCCGAGTAGCAAAGAGCTGTGCGCATAATCGATCCACTGTCGCAACGGCAAAATACCGCTGGTGCCATAGACGGTCATATCGCCTTTTACCGCCAGCGTAATCGGATCAATAAAAATTGCCCGGTTCTCAGACGTATTCAGTGCAGGATCGGCAAACATGACGCGTGTCGTTTGCCCCGCTTCCAGAGCCGGACGCACTGCATGCAATCGCAAATCTCCACCGGTTACCTGTTCAGCAATGGCGATTTGAGCCGCCAGCGGTTGTACCTCACCCTGTACAGTGCCTTGCAACGCTTGCGAATAGAGCGCCTCCTCCAGTTGAGGAGTCGCAACATAAAGCGTCCCAGTTAAGGCCGCCACGAAAATAAATGGCCCGACAAACAGACCTATATAGAAATGAAGACGTCGCAGCAAGGTAATCCATGCCGCGCGCGGAGTGCAGGTTGTCATACTTTTCCTCAGAACAAGCAAAAGAGTGTCGTGACGCTTTCGCGCACAAACTTATTGTAAGAATCAGCAATTAGCAGACCTGCACGGCGGCGCGCGCGTATCGGGAAAAAGCCAGGGAAAGAAATGCCAGTGCTTAACAATTGGTCGCGGGGGCGGACTTTTCTGCTGGAGCAGTATTGCGCACAGCAGAAGCACTATCGCCAGAATCAGCCCTGGAACATGCGCGAACAAGGCACAATAGCCGCACGCTTCCCCCTGGTCGGAGGGCATCGTTGCGGGCGCGGATCGCTGATGATGTGCATCCTGCTCAGACATCATGCTCATCCCATGATGCATGCCCGGCATCGTACTCATCGGGTCTTTTTGCAGAGAAACAGAGATCAGCGGCGCCACCACAACCAGCAGGATCGCGAACAGCGCGAGCAATGCCGCGTTGTAGTGATAACCTGACTGGCGAAATGTCCCAATCCCCACAATACCTCCTGCAATGACGGAGGCATTGTAAATGATACATGACTAAAAAGTTAACAAAATGAACTAGCAAGCCATAAAAAAAGGGCCAGCCAATTGGCCAGCCCTTTTTAACAGGATGTCGCCTGAGCGATATCTTAGTTAAGACGCTCCTATTCACACCCCATCAAAAACAACAACTTACCATATAAAACAACTAGTTAAGTTAATTTTTAATGCAGTGAATTGTAGTGTTATGCAACCTCTGCCGCCACATTGTCGCCAACGTACAACGAAAGAGGATTGAGAGAGACTGCTTGCTCTAAATGGTCAGGAGCAAAGTGCGCGTATCTCATTGTTTCGCGAATGTTGGAATGCCCGAGGATTTTCTGCAGCACCAGTATGTTTCCGCCGTTCATCATAAAATGCGCACCAAAAGTATGTCGTAGAACGTGCGTCTTCTGTCCTTCCGTCAGTTCGATATTCGTGAGTTTGAGCATCTTTTTAAATTCCTGATAGCAGGGTTTAAACATTCTGCCCTGACGCTCAGCCAACTCGTCATACAACCATTTAGGAATGGGAACGGTGCGGTTCTTCTTACCTTTTGTTTTTGTGAATGTCAGTTTGCAGGGAGAGAGTTGCGGCCGCGTCAACCTCTCGGCCTCCCCCCATCTTGCGCCGGTGGCAAGACAGACTTTGACAATCATCGTTAGATCCTCTTTGCCGTATTGCTCGCAGGCTCGAAACAGCTCAGGGATTTGAGAAAGAGTTAGCCAGGACATTTCTTTCTCAGCTTCTTTGAATATGCGAACCCCTTCCAGTGGGTTGGGTAAACTCCACTCCCCTAACCGCCGCAGCTCATTAAACACAGCTATAAGATATTGCTGCTCACGATTCACGGTTATTGGTTTGGCGACCCATTTCGCCGGGTCTTTATGATATCCGTTGTCTATTTCACCACGGAGTCGACGGTCGCGGTAATGAGCCCAATCTTTAGCGGTAAAGCGGGATGCAATAGGGTCGCCCAAGCCATTACAAACAATTTGTAGCTTTGCCAACCGCGACTTACTGGCGACCAAGGCCTGACCGTGTAGATTATGCCAAAGTTGGATAAGCTCGCTTAGGCGTCGGCGGTCTTCTTTCTTGCCGAGCCACGGCTTATCTTCACTCTCATTTTTGGTAAATGCTTCGAATGCCTCGGCCTCTCCTTTGGTATTGAATTGTCGACGTATACGCCGCCCTTCCCTACCGTTTGGATAAAGCTCACATAACCATTTACCGTTTTTCTGCTTGCTAACAGTCATAAAGTACCCATGAGCACATAACTAAACCGTCAAATAAAATTGTTCGTCCCATTCTTCCGTAGTAAATAACTCACCAGTATCACGAAGTGTAATCCCATCAACAATCCTATCTATTCTAAATGTTCGATATTGTTTTCTGCTGTGGCAATACCCTTCAATATATAAACCGTCAAACTTCTTAACATCAACCTCTCTATATTTAACCGTGCCGTTTGTGTTCTCATATGTAAAAGCTATTTTTAGCAAATGATTATGCTTATTCAAATCAACCTGATTTCTAAATACAACATCCTCAGAATCATCGTGGCTCACACTTTCGGTTTTATTATATGAGGCTGACTTTGCAGGTGTAGCTGCATTCTGTTTTTTAGGATAGAAAAGGACTACCACACCAACAATCAGTAGTACAATACCTATCTCCTCATAGTCTGAAGATACAATAGTCCCACCTGCATACAGAAAATACCAAAGCGCGCATATAGATTTTAAAATCTTTGTTTTAGTATTTTGCGCCTTAGAGCAAATTCTGATAATAGCGTAGATGGCAAGCGCTATTGAAAGTATGCTGATTAGTACATCCATTATATATGCTTCTCCAAAGTAAAAATTATCACCCCTGAAGGGGTAATGTCAGACAAGTTACATTCAAACTCCGCAAACTTATTCGATAGCCTTGCCTTTCCACCAGGCAACCTGACTACATCAAAAACATCGAGCGCGCCGTCAATGCTAATTAGCCAGCGGCCATTGGCAATGTTTGAGGCAGAGCAATCAACAAGCCAAGACGAATTAACCCCTTCAACAAAGACTAAATTCTCAGCGCTTGCCGGAATCATTGATGGATCAGGGTGCCACGTTCCAGCGTCCCTAAGCTCACCAGATTCAAGCCGAGACTTTTTAATAGTGCGGCCAGATGAGACCGTTTCCCTATTAACTCGCATTTGCCCCTTACCAGTCGCTAACCATTCAAGCGACACATCAGTATCAAGAGCACATGCAACGACTACATCGCCCGGGAAAAAATCACGCCTTACCCATGTGCTGATTGTGCCTGAGGAAATGCCAAGCAAATCGCCTAACTCCTTCTGCATGCTAAAGCCGTAGGCATCAAGAATCCTACGCAAAACGGTTTTCCCACCATTCGTCATAATCTCGTCATAAAGCTCTTTGCCTTTTAACTTGCAACCAACCCGCTCGTAATTTGAATTTGCAAGCTCACCACTTACTAGCCAATTGATATCAGCTCCAGTGTCAAGACAACACCTAACTATGACGTTGCCAGGTATTGCATCGCGTTGAACCCAGCCACTAACGCTGTGTTTGGCTATGCCTAACAGGTCAGCCAAATCCTTTTGCATCTTAACGCCATAGGCAGACATTAAGCGTTCTAACACGCCGTTAGTTGCGCCAATACGCCACTGAACATCAAGTTCAGAACTCATAAAAACCCCTATAGATAATTTTATGGGTGTTTACAGAAAACTTTTTACGATCTATAGTGACGCTCATCGACCAAGATGCACACCACTGCACTACATTTCAAACAACAGGAGATAATGCGATATGTCAGATGCAAAATCAATCTCGACGCACGACTCGCAAAACTCACAAAATCAAACTGTGCTGTTAGACCCGACTCAGTTTGACGCCATCGTTACAGCAATGCTGCCAGCCCTGCAGACAATGATTCGCTCTGCTATGTCCGACACCATGACAGTGAAAGACTTTGCCGCCACTCGCGGCGTTAGCGAGCGTCTGGTCTGGCAATGGCTTGATGAGGGCATTCTTCTTAAAGCTCCGACCAAAGACTTTTCCAACAAAGAGGAAGCCGGTAAACGAAGCCGCACCCTCGTAAACGTAAAAGCATGGCGCGACAAACTGACTCAACAAGCGATTGATTGTCGCTACATCGACCAGCGCACCGCTCTTAACTGAATTTGATTATGCAAGTTAGAGGGAACTTAACCATGTTTGATTTTCAGATTTCCAAACATCCCCACTATGACGAAGCATGCCGGGCTTTTGCGCAGCGTCACAATATGGCGAAGCTGGCCGAGCGTGCGGGTATGAACGTTCAAACGTTACGTAACAAGCTCAACCCGGAACAGCCTCACCAGTTCACCCCGCCTGAGTTATGGCTGCTGACAGACCTGACCGAAGACTCAGCCTTAGTTGATGGTTTTTTGGCTCAGATTCATTGCCTGCCATGTGTACCGGTCAACGAACTGGCGAAAGACAAACTGCAGTCCTACGTCATGCGTGCTATGCGTGAACTGGGAGAACTGGCGAGCGGCGCGGTCTCTGATGAGCGACTGACCTCTGCCCGTAAGCACACCATGATTGAAAGCGTTAACTCTGGTATTCGCATGTTGTCTTTGTCGGCACTGGCGCTGCATGCGCGTTTGCAGACCAATCCAGCAATGACGAGTGTTGTCGATACCATGAGCGGTATTGGCGCGTCATTCGGTCTGATTTGAGGTGCTTATGCTGAAAAATGAACCATCATTCGCGTCTCTGCTCGTTAAGCAAAGCCCCGGCATGCACTTCGGTCACGGCTGGATCGCAGGTAAGGACGGCAAGCGCTGGCACCCGAGCCGCTCACAGGCTGATTTACTGGCTGGCCTGTCCACCAAAAAACAGGGGGAATCATGGCTATCGAAGCTGTTTCCGCGAATGTTCCGCTAAAGGCTGGCGAGCGTCTGGCAGGTCTCAACCACGTAGCTGAATTACGTGCGAGATATTGGGGCGATAGCTGGAAAGAGGTTGAGCGTTTTGTCGGTGATATGCGCGATAAACGCGATCCACAATTTGAAGAAAATACTCGGGCGCTGGCCGCTATTTTCTTTCTGGCAAAAATACCGGCGGCTCGTCATGAGCTCGAATTAAGTGAGCTGACTACTGACGAGAAAAAAGCATTGATTACAGCGATGAATCATTTTCGTGCAGTGGTGAGCTTATTTCCAAAACGGCTAACCATGCCGAATTAATCCAAACAGAAATTTAATGGCGTAAACCCGCCGGGCTTCTTATTGCCCGAAATCAGGAGAAATAAATATGCAGAAAGAACTAACAAACATCTTTGTCGCCGAAAGTGATCCACTCATGGCCGTGATTGATATAGCCAAACGCGAAGAGCGTAAAGGTCGCGCTCTCGCCGTTTCAATCCGTCTTGAGGCTCTGGCAACACATATCGCGAATAAAGGCTTAAGCGGGATTGAAGCGGCAGAACTTCTGCGCCGTGAAGCCACCCGCTATGAAAATGAATCTCAGGAGCTGCACTAATGGCCGACGCAATGGATTTAGCACAACAGCGTGAGCAGGAAGACCGCGAGCGCCACATCAGCAACGCGCGCAGCCGTATCGCTGCGCCTTCTCGTTTCCTCTGCGAAGAATGCGACGCACCAATCCCGGAAGCTCGCCGCATTGCGATACCGGGCGTGGCCTTTTGCGTGACCTGTCAGCAAATAGCAGAGCTCAAATCTAAACATTACAGGGGCAATTAAATGAGTATTCATATCGAAGTTGGCGACAAATGGGTTATTACCAGCGACCAGTATCAATTCATCCTGAATGAAAAGAAAGTCGTTAAGTCAGGTAAAAAAGCTGGTGAGGAATGGCTCGACACCATCGGTTATTACCCGAAGATTAACCAGCTTATTTCCGGGCTGATTCATCATCATATTCAGCATTCCTCAATTACCACGCTTGACGCAATGGCATCTGAAATTGAGCGTATTGGAGAAATGTGCGCCTCCTCTATCAAGGCGGCGGCATGAGAAAAACACATCAACTAAAAATCCGGCCTGAGTTTTTTCAGGCTGTAATCAATGGAACGAAAAAAGCTGAGTTTCGTCTAGCTGACCGCGCTTTTGCTGCAGGGGATTTACTTTGCTTAAACGAGTATGGCCCCTGCGAGTATGACCCGCAAAAGGTCGGTTTTACCGGCGCTTTTGTCTACGTGCTAGTGACTCATGTAACTGACCTTAACGAGTGGGCTCCTGGCTATGTGATGCTAAGCATACAGCGTAGGCAAGTGGGGGAGCTATGCGGGTAAGCGTTAATTATGCTTACCCGTGGAACGCTCCACGGTCGGCAATAGCCAGCCCATATCTCACCTATGACCAACAGTATCGCCGCGACCGTATGCTCGCGGCTTTGCTGCATGCGAGAAAGGTGCTTTCTCTCCAGCCTGAGTGCGTGCGCTTTGACGTTTATCGCACCGCTGCAGTGCTGGAGCAAAATCAGGGCAGTCAACGAGCCAATGCCTTTTTAATCAGCTTCTGCAAAAAGGCATTGCCACGTCTTGAACTGGTCGCAAAAAAATACGAATGCGCGGGTATCAACAGCAATGTATCAACCGATGTTTTTGGTGGTCATTTTGATACCCAGCTTATGCAATATCTGGCGTCACGCATGGTTAATATGGTTGCCAGATATAACCGCCTCCCTGATATGTCGCGCGCCGATATTGACTTGCTGGCTGCTGATATCGCTAATTTGATTCGTGCTGAACTGGCTGACATTGATGACACCGGATTTAGCGAGCTTAAAACGCTGTACACCTGGTATATGCGCGCAGGTATTATCTCCCTGCAATTCAACGTTACCCCGCCGCATTGGGAGCGAGTGGCGAATAAATATGTTGGCGAGGATGAAATAGCACCTGCCATCACCCGCATGTTTAATGAGGTTTGGTGGCGTGGCCGCTTGCGGCGCGTTGCGGCTGCATGGCGCGAACACCTGCACATTGCAGTCGGCAGCGTCAGCAAAAAAAGACACGCCTACGCGAGTAAAAACTGCGTGACCGACTGGCGCGAGCAGAAGCGCCGAACGCGCGAGTTTCTCAAGGGGCTGGAGCTCGAAGACGAAGACGGCAATCGCATCAGCCTGATTGAAAAATACGATGGCTCGGTCGCCAACCCTGCAATACGTCGCTGTGAACTGATGACCCGCATCCGTGGGTTTGAAATTATCTGCAATGAGCTTGGCTATGTCGGGGAGTTTTACACCCTGACAGCACCGTCTAAATATCATGCCACAACTAAGGCGGGCTACCGTAACAGCAAATGGAATGGAGCCAGTCCGTCGGACACGCAAAACTATCTCACCAAAATTTGGGCGCGTATCCGGGCGAAACTGCACCGGGAGGGTGTTCGTATTTTCGGTATTCGTGTGGCCGAACCTCATCATGATGGGACGCCGCACTGGCACATGCTTATGTTTATGTTGCCGGAAGATGTCGAATACGTTCGCTACATTGTTCGTAAATATGCGTGGAAAGAAGACCGCCATGAGCTGAAAAGCGATAAAGCCAAAAAAGCACGCTTTCATGCCGAGGCCATTGACCCGGAAAAGGGCAGCGCTACCGGCTATGTCGCTAAATACATTTCCAAAAACATCGACGGCTATGCTCTCGATGGTGAAACCGATGACGAAAGCGGTGAGCTGCTGAAAGAGACCGCCCCCGCCGTTTCGGCATGGGCGGCACGCTGGCACATCCGTCAGTTTCAGTTTATCGGCGGTGCGCCAGTGACGGTCTACCGTGAGTTGCGCCGTCTCGCTGACACCGAGACCGCGCATGGTCTGAGCGTTGAATTTGCTGCTGTCCATGATGCCGCCGACGCCGGTGACTGGGCTGGTTACGTTAATGCGCAGGGTGGGCCGTTTGTCCGTCGCGATGATTTGCAGGTGCGCACGCTGTATGAGCCGCGCGCCGAGTTTAACCAGTATGGTGAGGAAACAGTCTGCATCCGTGGCGTGTACGATTCCGCTGTCGGTGCTGGCACCCCAATTTTAACTCGGCTAACGCAGTGGAAAATTGTGCCGAAGCGTGCCGTTGATTTGGCCGTTGACGTTAAGGGCGCTCCTGCGCCCTCTCGGAGTTCTGTCAATAACTGTACGGGAAGCGAAAGCGATCCACCGATACTGGATTTAACAAAACCTCTGAGTCGGCGTGAAAGACGAGAGTTGACCAACCGACTAAGGAAGCAAAAGCCAGCAACACGGCGAAAATTTACCCACGGAACGGATGAGCAAAACGCAGCTATAGCGAAAACTATCGACGAGATACATCTGACAACCGGCATCACAATTAGCCGGGGCGAAGCCCTGCACCTTATGGCAGGTGGTAAAAGTTGTTTTAACGGTCGATGGGTGCGCGGAACATCAAAAGGTGAAATCTTTGCGGCTACCCCTTCACATCAGGCGCAAGCTCGTAAAATCCTTAGACGCGTTGCGGCTTTAGCGGAAATGGCAACGAAAATTTAACCGTTAATATCCATCCATATCATGTACATACACCAATCGCCCTATTCGTTTTTTTTCTTCCCATCTTTTGCCAATACGTGCTACTGTATAAATATACAGTAACCCTATGGGAGGGATTTCATGGTTGGCGAACATTTCAGCCGAACGCAGCAAAAGTGGGCTTGTGTGCAATTTATTGCCGAGGTATCTCTGATTGCAAACTGCAAGCCATCAGACTTAAAGCTCGCGCTCACTCTCATTGCAGACCTAGCAAACAGCGAAAATAACGAAACCGAAGATGATATTTTTTATAAGGCTGATTAGATTATGAGAATCAATATCACGTTGGATAAAGAGCAAAAAATTAGTCAGGCAACGTTGGATGCACTTGAGGCTGAGCTGTACCGAAATCTTCAACCTATCTACCCAAAGACAGCTATCCGCATTCGCAAAGGTTCTGCAAATGGCGTTGAGCTAAGCGGTTTAAAACTGGACGAAGATAAAAAACGAGTAATGGAAATCATGCAGCAGGTATGGGAGGATGATAGCTGGCTGCATTAATAAACGCCGCCGGTGCTGAAACTCGCTTTCAGAGCCGGCGGGGTTGAACAACGAGCCCCGCGAGGCGTTAGCTGGTTACCAGATTGACACCGAGCGAAAGCAGGTTTGTCACCGCACCGGCAATAACTCCCGGCGTCCCGTCTTTCACCGCACTGATAATCTTATCGCCCATCGTTTCATTACCGCCGAGCGCCTCGGGCTTTTTGTTAAGCACGGCGAGTGCTTTCTCGGTCAGGCGCACATCATGAAAATAGGTCTGGTGGTCTGTTCCGTACTGGATGTAGCCGTTTTCACTGAGAAAAGTGAATGTACCCTCAACCACACTACGCAACTGATTCAGTGCTTTCATTTCCGGTGAGTTAAGTTGGTCAAAGTAGTCATCAGGTAGCGCGGCGTTAAATTTTTCGTAAGTGATGACCTGTGGCACCGGGAAGTTATCCCATAACACCGCAAAGATTTCCGCCGTCTGCTGGTTAAATAATTCGAGGTTTTTGGACATGCATAATTCCCTTTCATCGATAGACCCGTTTGCCGATTGGGCAAAAAAGCTGACTGTAATGGCATCGAATAACGACCTGAGTTCTCGCGAGGTGGAAAGCTACACCGCAAAAATGGTCGACCAAGCCAGTAAAGATGAGCTTACGGTCGTTATAAAACACCTGTTAAACCACATCAGAATGAACAAATAAAAGGATCTATATCAATATGTTATCTCTCGTTTATGAAAATCCGTGGACGACGATTTTTCTGCTGATTGTTGCCAGTATGTGCCTCAACAGTGTTATTGGCGCATTGCGCGGCCAGTAATCGCGACAAAACCAGACCCAAACCGGCACCCTGAATGCCGGTTTTTTTATGCCATTTTCCCGCGATTTCCCCGTTTTTTAGCCGTGCATGCAACAGGTGCATGGTTTTGCATGCGCCGGGGTTGCCCGTTCTGGTCGTGCGCCGCCAGTGCTGGCGCGGATCCAGAGTGGTCATGCAACTGCATTAAAACCGACCCATAAAGCGGGCAGGCGTGGCGGGGAAAGCATTGCGCGCCAGCGGTGGTGCGTAATAATAAAAATTATCGTCTGAGCGCGTCGTGATGGCGCTGGCGTGATTGTTGTCGGTTCGTTGGTGGTCTGGTGTGGACGTGCTCGCGTGGCGCGTCTGAGGCGTGATGGTGGCGGGGTATGAAAAAGCCGCCATGCTGGCGGCTTGAGGGGGATTATTCCGGGTTGTCGAGGGTGTACTCTTTGAACCTGATGACCTCCATGCCGAGCCAGTCGTTTACCTCCCTGAACCTGTCCTGCAGGGGTGACAGCTCGTTACGCACAAATACCTTTGCCACTTTCTCAACGTCACCGAGTGAGCCGATATTCTCGGGCTTGCCGCCCATAAGCTGGAACGGCACGCGGTGCGCGTCCATCAGGTCGGCGGCACTGGCTTTCTTGATGTTGAAAAAGTCATCCTTTGTGGCGACCTCGCTCAGTGGCACGATTTTGATGCCGTCAGGTTTTCCGCCGGGAGCGTAGAAAAACAGGTTCTTAAAGTTGCCGACCCCTTTGGAGTTGCGCATCGCCTCGCGCAGCGATTCGACGTCGGTCGCGCTCTGCGCCGGGTCGGTCACATACATGATGTAACCCGCGTGCGCGCCGTTCTGGTAATACTTGCGGCGGAACAGCGTCGCGGATTCATTCAGCCAGGCGGAATTAAGCGCGCTGAGATATTCGGGCAGGCCATAAATCTCCTGATTAATGTCGGGCTCCAGCAGGTGAAACACGGTGTCAGGTGCGAACTCATGCGGTAGAGTGAAGTTTTCCACAAACCAGAAAATCGAATCGTCGACCCCGCGCCGGGTGTATTTGGCCGGTGAGGCCAGCAGCTTGATTAACTGCCCGGTGACGCTGTGGCGCTGCTCAAGAAAGGCGTTGCCGAATACCAGATAGTCGAGCGCAAAGCGGCTGAAATCCTGACGGGACAGCAACGGGTGCGGAATGTAGGTGCTCGCGAGCACGTTGCGCTTAACGTAAATCGGTGAGCTGTGATGTACAGCAGAGCGCAGGCTCTTTGCCAGCCCGGAGAAGCTGACCGGCGGCTCGTACCATTTGCCGTTACTGATGCACTCGACGTAATCCAGAATGTCACGCTTATCGAGTACCGGCACCGGCTCGCCGAAGGTGAACGCCTCCATTTTTTGCGGGGCGCTGGCGGTCGTGGCGACTGTTTTGCGTGGCTTGCGCTTGCTCATGCTGCCACCTCACCCGCTGCAACAGCGAAAGACCAGTCGCAGCCAAACAGCAGACGATAATCATCGTCGCTGTATTCGCGTTTAATTTCCTCAGGCGCAAAGAGATTGCACCCGCGCTGGCATGCTGCATCCAGAGTGACCGACTGACGCCAGACACCATCCGTGCAAAATACGCTGTCGCCGGTATTGATTATTGGTGACGGTCGGTGATTGCGGAACGTGCCATTCCATACCCGGAAAGCGTCATAATTATCAGAGGGAGAGGTGAACATCGTCAGATTGTGGCGTTTATGACAGGCGATAGCCGCCGCGATTTTTGCCGCATTTCGCGGGTTACTGAACCACCCGAACTCATCAAGGTAGACGTTACCCGCCAGCGCGGCGCAATGGGATTCCTCGCCGACAAAGCTGATAACCGCCCCGCCGTCGAGCTGCAGGCTGTGGCCGTTACTCGTCAGACGGATGCCGACGCGCGCCGAAAGGTTATTCATGTACATCAGCGCCACCCGCGCATGCTCAATGGTGTGAGCAAACCAGACCTGATTATCGCCCGTTGTCAGCGCATCGAGTAGCGCCTCGCGACTAAAGAGCTGCGTTGCGCCAATCTGGCGCGATTTGGTGATGCTGCGGTCGATATTGAGTTTCCCGACACGCAACCATGTTGCCTGATAGTCAAAGCTGTCATTGTGCAGAATATCGGCCATTGCCTGAATCTGGCTTTGTGAGAAAACGTTATTTTTCATTAATTAAACTCCAGAATGGATTTAGGCTGCATGCCGCTACCGGCGGAAAGCGGTTCGTTTAACAGGGCGTGCATGGTCGCCCATGCGATATCGGCGTGACTGGCTTCCTCGGTGCGGCTGGCCTCGTAGGTGGCGCTGCGCCCGCTGCTGGTCATGGTTTTGCGGATGGACATAAACGACTGCGTGACGTCGGTCGCCCCGGCGTCGTACTCAAGACAGCCACGGCGAATGGTGTCTTTTGCCTTGAGTACCATCGCGGTTTTCATCTCAGGCGTGTAACGAATGCCGCGTGCCGCCGGGTAGAATGAGCGCACCAACTGGAACACGCCGAGACCGAGGCCGGTAGCGTCAATGCCGATGTATTCGACGTTGTATTTCTCTGTCAGCTTGCGGATGCCCTCTGCCTGAGCGGCAAAGTCCATGCCTTTCCACTGGTGACGCTCCAGCATGCGGAACTTGCCACCCGAGACCACCGGTGGCGCGAGCACGACGCACCCTGCGCTGTCGCCGGTGTGTGACGGGTCGTAGCCAATCCAGACAGGACGCGAGCCGAATGGATGGTCGGCGAACGGGGCAAAGTCTTCCCATTCCTCCATCACGTCGACCATGCAGCGCTGCAGCTCCTCGAACGGGAATACCGACGCTTTATCGTCGACAAACTCGCACATAAACAGGTTTTTAAAGTCCTCATCACTGTTTTCGCGTTTGAGCTGGTCGAGGTCGAAAAGGGTGCAGCCACCGGCAAGGGCGTCCTCAATGGTGACAATCTGCCGCCACTGGCCATCGTCGCAGAGCTGACCACCGGCGAGCGCGCTGTGACTGATGTCGATTTCGATGCGGTCGGCAATACGGCTGCGCCCCTTGTTGAACAGCTCACCAGACCAGAAGGGGTAAGCGCCGTGCGCCAGCGTGGACGGTGTCGAAAAGTAGGTTGAGCGCAAGTGCTTCTGCGAGGCCATGCCCGACGCGACTTTGCGCAGCTTCTGAAAATTCGGGATCCAGAATATTTCATCGACATACAGGTCGCCGTTATGGCTCTGCGCGGTGTTGGAATTGGTACCGAGAAAAATCAGCTTTGCGCCGTTGTTGCCGATGACAATCGGGTCGCCGGTCAGGTCGACGTCGACCAGCCGCGCAAACTGGATGATGTACTCGCGGAACACGTAAGCCTGCGTTTTACTGGCCGACAGAAATATCTGGTTGTGGCCGGTCTTGAGCGCGCGCAGCAGCGCCTCGCGGGAGAAATAAAACGTCGCGCCAATCTGGCGGGATTTGAGAATATCGCGAATACGGTGCGCCAGCCCTGCGCGGTACCACTGCAACTGGTACTCGAAAGACTGGTCGAAAAATAATTCCTCCAGTTTTTCGATAGCCTCGTCGCTGAAAAAGTTCTTTTTCGGTTTCTTACGCTCGCCCTTGTTACGGTTGGCGATATTGGGGTTAAGGTCGACCTCGTTGCCGGTCTGGCTGTAGCGGTTAACGCGCGCCAGTCGCTCAATCTGCCGCCCGAGCAGGTCAATCTCTTTGAAGTCGCCGCCTGACTTTTGCGGCTTGGCGATGAGCTGAATCAGGCGCGCCTCAAGGCTGCTTTCAACGCGGGAAATCGGTGCGATGCCGTCCCAGCCGTCGCGCTGCTTCCAGCTCTGCACGGTCGGGCGCTTGACCTGCAGCATTTCGGCAATCTGTGGCACGGAAAAACCCTGCCAGTAAAGCAGCGATGCCTGCCGTCGCGGGTCATGCAACAAGGTTGTATCGGTGGAAATGGTCATTGATGCCTCGCCGTAGTGGATTCAGGGCAAGGCTACTTAATGGCCGTCAGTGATTCGCTAAGGTGCTGTTGTGTGGGCGGTTGTCCAGTCGTCATTGGTGGTCTGGTGTGCCCTGAGTCTGGAAACTGGCGTTGACCAGTAACCCCAACCTCAGGACTCCTGACAATGGCAAAAAAAGTCTCAAAATTCTTCCGCATCGGCGTCGAGGGTGACACCTGCGACGGGCGTATTCTCAGCGGTAATGATATTCGGGAAATGGCCGAAACCTATGACCCGCGTGTCTACGGTTGCCGCATCAATCTTGAGCACATTCGCGGTCTGCTGCCTGATGGCGTATTCAAGCGTTATGGTGATGTGGCCGAGCTGAAAGCCGAGCAAATTGATGACGACTCTGCGCTTAACGGCAAATGGGCGTTGTTTTCCAAAATTTCCCCGACCGATGACCTTATTGCGCTGAATAAAGCCGGTCAGAAGGTCTACACCTCAATGGAGATTCAGCCGAATTTTGCCAATACCGGCAAATGCTACCTCGTCGGCCTTGCGGTCACCGATGACCCGGCGAGCCTCGGCACTGAATACCTCGAATTCTGTCGCAACGCGAAGCACAACCCGCTGCAGCGCTTTAAGGCCAACCCTGAAAACGTCTTTTCCGTTGCCACGCTGGCCGAGCTGGAATTTGAAGACGTTCCCGACACGGTGCTAAACAGCCTGGCCGATAAGGTGAAAGCCATTTTTAGCCGTAAGCAGGTCAGCGACGATGCGCGCCTGAATGATGTGCATGAAGCGGTGACCACCGTCAGCGAGCATGTGCAGACCAATCTGACCGCGCAGGATAAGCGCATTTCCGATATGGAAACCGCGTTTGCCACTTTCAAACAGGAACTGACCGGCAAGGTTGAAGAAACCAGCCAGGCATTTTCCGCCCTGAAAACCACCCTCGACAAAACCGAAAGTTTCAGCCAGCCGCGACGCACAAAAGCCAGCGGCGGTGGCGGCGATGAGCTGCTGACCGACTGCTGATAAACCGCAGACCGAAACCGGGCGGAAACCCCGCCCGATGCTGTGACTAACCGATTAATTCAAACAGGAAATACTATGCGTCAGGAAACCCGTTTTAAGTTCAATGCCTATCTGACCCAGCTCGCCAAACTGAACGGCATCAGCGTTGATGACGTCAGCAAAAAATTCACCGTCGAGCCGTCCGTCACGCAAACGCTGATGAACACCGTGCAGGCGTCATCTGCGTTTCTGCAGACGATTAACATTCTGCCTGTCGCAGAAATGAAGGGCGAGAAAATCGGCGTCGGTGTGACCGGCACCATCGCCAGCACGACCGACACCTCGGGCGACAAAGAGCGCCAGACCGCAGATTTCACCGCGCTTGAGTCCAACAAGTACGAGTGCAATCAGATTAACTTTGACTTCCACCTGACCTATAAACGCCTCGACCTGTGGGCGCGTTTTCAGGACTTCCAGCGCCGCATCCGCGACGCCATTGTCCAGCGTCAGGCACTGGATTTCATCATGGCCGGGTTCAACGGTACCACCCGCGCTGATACCTCAGACCGCAGCAAAAACCCGATGCTGCAGGATGTGGCCGTCGGCTGGCTGCAGAAGTACCGCAACGAAGCCCCGGCGCGCGTGATGAGCAAAATAACCGCTGAGGACGGTACCGTTATTTCTGACGTGATTCGCGTTGGCAAAAACGGCGACTATGAGAACCTCGACGCGCTGGTGATGGACGGCACCAACACCCTGATTGACGAGATTTATCAGGATGACCCGAAACTCGTTGCCATCGTTGGCCGTAAGCTGCTGGCCGACAAATATTTCCCGCTGGTCAACAAACAGCAGGAAAACACCGAGTCGCTGGCGGCGGATATCATCATCAGCCAGAAGCGAATCGGCAACCTGCCAGCCGTTCGCGTGCCGTACTTCCCGGCGAATGCGGTATTCGTGACCACGCTGGAAAACCTCTCTATCTACTTCATGGATGAGAGCCACCGCCGCAGCATTGATGAGAACCCGAAAAAAGACCGCGTCGAAAACTACGAGTCGATGAACATCGACTATGTGGTCGAGGCGTATGCCGCCGGGTGCCTGCTGGAAAACATCACCCTGGGCGATTTCACCGCACCTGCAGCACCGGAAAGCGGAGAGTAAGCCCATGACGAGCCCCGCACAGCGTCACATGATGCGGGTCTCGGCCTCTCAAGCTGCGCAGCGGGAACAAGCCCCGCTGCGCCACGCAACCGCCTATGAGCAGATGCTGGTAAAGCTGGCCGATGACCGCCGCACGTTGAAAACCATCCGTTCAAACGAACTGAAAGCCGCGAAAAAGCGCGAGCTGCTGCCGTTCTATGCGCCGTGGGTGGCCGGTGTGCTGGCTGATGGCCGTGGCGCGCAGGATGACATTGTCATGACCGTCATGCTGTGGCGTCTCGATGCCGGTGATATCGCTGGCGCGCTGGAAATTGCGCCCTACGCGCTGAAATACGGCCTCACATCAGACCATCGTCGCACCACGCCTTACATGCTGGTTGAGGAAGTGGCGCTTGCGGCACAGCGCTTGCGCGATGCCGGTGAGCCTGTCGACCTCGCATTACTGCTGACCACCCTCAGTCTGACCGACGGTGCTGACGTTCCCGATATGGTGCGCGCCCGTCTGCATAAGGTGTCTGGTCTGACCCTGCGCGATGCCGGTCAGAATGCCGAGGCGCTGGCACAGTTTCAGCGCGCGATGCAGCTAGACCGCAATGCCGGTGTGCGCAAAGAGATTGAGCGACTGGAGCGCGCATTGAAGCCAAAGCCAGAGGCAGCACCCCGTAAAACGACTAAACCGCGCACGCGCAAACCTGCCACCAAACCGGCGGCAAAGCGCGGGCGTCCACCAAAGGCGGTAAAAACCGCCGGTTAACTGAACGCTCCCCGAGCCGGGCGGCACGCCGGTCAAAGCGGGTTTTGACCCTGACGGCGACCGGCGTCCACCGCCCAACCTAATGAGGTTGTCATGACGACAGTAATACTGAATCAGCCCGACGAACCGCAGGACGTACCGGGCGTGGTGATTCCCGCACCGGAGACGGGCGACGCAGTGATTAAAAACACGTTCTTTTTCCCTGATGTGGATCCGAAGCGCGTGCGTGAGCTGATGCGCCTTGAGCAGACGGTTTCCGATGCGCGCCTGCGCAACGCCATCAAAACCGGCATGGCGGAAACCAATGCGGAGCTTTACGACTACCGGCTGCGCCAGATTGCCTCCGGGTTTAAGACACTGGCTGACGTGCCTGATGCCGAGGAAATCGACGGCGAGAACGTGCGCGTTTTCCACTACCTCAGCGCCGTGACGGCGATGGCGACCGCCACCCTGTATGAGCGTTATCGCGGGGTTGAGGCCACCGGCAAAGGTGACAAAAAAGCCGACAGCGTCGAAACCACCATTGATGACCTGTGGCGGGATATGCGCTGGTCGGTCTCGCGCCTGCAGGACAAGCCGCGCTGTATCGTGGGTCAGCTCTGATGAAAGTCTACGCGATGCAGGGCGACACCCTCGACGCGCTTTGCGCCCGGTATTACGGGCGCACTGAGGGCGTGGTCGAGACGGTGCTGCAGGCTAATCCCGGTCTGTCTGAGCTGGGCGTCATTCTGCCGCATGGCACGGCGATTGACCTGCCAGACGTTGAAACATCACCCACGGCGGAGACCCTGAACCTATGGGACTGAGTATGGAAAAAATCACCACGTTTATCGCCTACTGGCTGGCCGTGGGTCTGGCGTATTTCGGGGCAATGTCGCCCGAAAAGCTGGCGCTGTATGTGGGTAGTCTGTGCGCCATTTTTACGGCGGCGGTGAATTTCTGGTACCGGCGCAAAACCTTTCGTTACCTGACCGAAATGGGAATCGACAAAGGGGTGACCCGTGAGCTCAATCGTTAAACGTTGCAGTGTGGCCGCAGTGCTGGCGCTGGCGGCACTGATGCCTGATTTTCGTCTGCTGAATACCTCGCCTGATGGTCTGGCACTGATTGCCGACCTCGAAGGGTGTCGCCTGACACCTTACCAGTGCAGCGCGGGCGTGTGGACGTCAGGCATCGGCCACACTGCCGGGGTGGTACCGAAACGCGATATCACCGAGCGCGAAGCGGCGGCAAATCTGGTCGCTGACGTGCTGAACACCGAGCGACGTCTCGCGGTCTGTGTGCCGGTCACCATGCCGCAACAGGTTTACGACGCGCTGGTCAGTTTCTCTTTTAACGTCGGCACCGGCGCGGCCTGTCGCTCGACGCTGGTCTCTTACATCAAGCGTCATCAGTGGTGGCAGGCATGTGACCAGCTAACCCGCTGGGTGTACGTCAATGGCACTAAAAACAAAGGGCTGGAAAACCGCCGCGCGCGGGAACTGGCGTATTGCATGAAAGGAGTAACTCAATGAAAAAATATTTACGTACCCTGATGTTTGATGCCCTGCTGGCACTGGTTCTGCTTTGGGGGCTGGTATCGCCGCAAAGCGCTGCCGTTAATTTTGTGGTCGCATGGGCGCTGTTTGGCAGTTTTGTCTGCATTACGGCGAGCCTCGCCGGTGTGGTCGCCTATGAGCACTGGCTGCAAAATACCGGCAAAAGCATTCCCGTCAATCCAGACCTGATGAAGGTATTTCGCGTCGTCTTTTGTCGCAAACCTTCGCAGGCGCGCCACGCATGGTCTCTCATTATTTTCTCTGCTACCACGGGCTGTCTGCTTGGGGCTGGCTGGATCCTTACCGCGCTGGTGTACCTGCTTTGTGTTCTGACTTTTAAGGCCGTTCGCGAGACTTACCGCCAGCGCATAGAGGGGGCTGGCCTGTGTCCAGAATCATTGTGATGTTTCTGGCCTCTGCGCTGGTGCTGGCTGTGCTCGGGCTGCTGTGGTTGCGCCATGAGAACGGCAATTTATCCCGCTCCTTTGAGACGGCAAACCGTGTCGCGAGCGAACAAAAGACGACGATTGGCATGCTGAAAAATCAGCTCAGTGTTGCCGGTACGCTCGCCCGACGTAATGAATCAGCGCAGGTGGAACTACGCGAGCAGCTCGCAAAGGCAAGCGCAGAGGCCAGCCGCCGTGAACAGACGATAACGAGGTTACTTAATGAAAATGAAGCCTTTCGCCGCTGGTATAACGCTGCTCTGCCTGACGTTGTGCGTCGGCTGCACACCCGCGCCGCCTGCGCCAGCGCCGGTGATTGTGGTGAGCGGATGCCCGAGGGTGAGCCTTTGCCCGATGCCGGGAAGTGACCCGAAAACCAATGGTGACCTGAGCGCAGATATCCGCCGCCTTGAGGGCGCGCTGACCGCCTGCGCGCTGCAGGTCAAAACCGTCAAAAACTGTCAGGATGAACTCGATGCAGAAGCACAAAAGCCTGCGCAAAGCGCTGATTAACGCCGTGCCACAGCTCCGAAATAACCCCGATATGCTGCGCCTTTTTGCCGACAACGGCCATAACGATTCCAGACTGGCGAGCTCGCTGTCGTTTGAAAAGGTGTACGTGCTTAACGTGGTGGTGACCGACTTCACCGGTGACCTTGATTTGATATTCGTGCCGGTGCAGGCGTGGCTGCGTGAACATCAGCCGGACATTATGACCACCGACGACGGGCGGGAAAAAGGATTCACCTGGATTATTGATATCAATAACGACGATTCGCTCGATATCAGTATCAGCCTGAGACTCACCGAGCGCACGCTCGTCAAAGAGGTCGACGGCGCGCTGCATGTCAGCTATGCCCCAGAACCGCCGCTGCCTGAACCGGTGACGCGCCCGGTCGAGCTGTACGTTAACGGCGAACTGGTGAGTAAGTGGGATGAGTGAGTTAACCGCACTGCAGGAACGCCTTGCCGGTCTGATAGCCAGCCTGTCACCAGCGGCACGTCGGCAAATGGCGGCTGAGATTGCGAAAAAGCTGCGTACCAGTCAGCAACAGCGCATTAAGCGCCAGCAGGCACCCGACGGCACCCCGTATGCCGCGCGAAAGCGCCAGCCGGTGCGGAGCAAGAAAGGGCGCATTAAGCGCGAAATGTTCGCCAAGCTGCGCACCAGTCGCTTTATGAAAGCCAAAGGCAGCGACAGTGCGGCGGTGGTGGAGTTTACCGGCAAGGTGCAGCGCATGGCTCGGGTGCATCAGTACGGGCTCAAAGACCGGCCAAACCGCAACAGCCGGGATGTGCAGTACGAGGCGCGCCCGTTGCTCGGTTTCACCCGCGACGATGAGCAGATGATTGAAGACGTCATTATCAGTCACCTCGGCAAATAAATATTGTGTGAGCCACCACCGGAGCCGCGCGAATTGGCGCGACTCCAGACCAGAGGCATCCTTGCACCATGAATACGTTATCCACGATACAGGAGCTCGCGCGCGCGATTCGTAACCTCATCCGCTCAGGTGTGGTGACTGAGGTCGATACCGTGCAGGGGCTGTGCCGCGTACAAAGCGGCGGGATCCAGACTACATGGCTGAACTGGCTGACCACCCGCGCCGGTCGTTCGCGGACGTGGTGGGCTCCTTCGGTCGGTGAGCAGGTTCTGCTGCTGGCAATCGGTGGCGAGCTTGATACCGCTTTCGTGCTGCCGGGTATTTTCTCTGACGATAACCCCGCCCCGTCTGCCTCGGCGGATGCGTGGCATGTGGCTTTCCCTGATGGTGCGGTCATTGAGTACGAACCCGAGACCGGCGCGCTGACGGTCAGCGGCATCAAAACTGCCGACGTGACGGCATCGGATTCCATCACAGCAACCGTGCCGCTGGTACTGGTGAAAGCCTCGACCAGCATCACCCTCGACACCCCGGAGGTGATTTGCACCAACAAGCTAACGACGGCGACGCTTGAGGTGCAGAAAGGCGGCAAGATGAGCGGCAATATCGAACATACCGGCGGGTCACTGTCGTCTAATGGCAAGGTACTCCACACCCATAAACACCCGGGCGACAGCGGCGGGCAAACGGGGGCACCGTTATGACGGCGCGCTATCAGGGTATGAACCGAAATACCGGCCTCGGCATCAGCGACGCTGAGCACATCAGCCAGAGCATGCGCGATATTCTGCTGACGCCTGTCGGCTCGCGGGTGATGCGCCGTGAATATGGCTCGCTTCTGTCGGCGCTGATTGATATGCCGCAAAACCCGGCGCTCAGGCTGCAAATTATGGTGGCGTGCTATTCGGCTATCCAGAAGTGGGAGCCGCGCATCAGGCTTACCGCCATCAACTTTGAGACCGGCGACGCTGGCGAAATGTATGTCGATATTACCGGGATGCGTACCGATAACGGTGCGTCAGTTTCAACCACTGTTTCACTGAGTTAAATCACTATGGCAACCGTTGACCTGAGTCAGTTACCCGTTCCCGATGTGGTTGAGGAACTGGACTATGAAACTATCCTTGCGGAACGCAAAGCGATACTGATTTCGCTCTATCCCGAAGACCAGCAGGAGGCCATTGCCCGGACACTGGCGCTTGAGTCAGAGCCGATTGTTAAGCTGCTGCAGGAAAACGCCTACCGTGAAGTTATCTGGCGTCAGCGGGTGAACGAAGCCGCGCAGGCGGTGACGCTGGCCTATTCTGCCGGTAACGACCTCGACGTCGTGGCCGGGAACAACAATACCGAACGCCTGACCATCACCCCGGCGGATGACAACACCATCCCGCCGACACCTGCCGTTATGGAATCTGATACTGACCTGCGACTGCGCACGCAACAGGCGTTTGAGGGCTTGAGCGTGGCGGGGCCGGTCGGCGCATATGAGTATCACGGACGCAGCGCCGACGGGCGGGTCGCTGACGTTTCGGTCGCAAGCCCGTCGCCAGCCTGCGTGACGATTACCGTGTTATCCCGAGAGGGCGACGGCACCGCCAGCCCTGATTTACTGGCGATTGTTGATAAGGCGCTGAATGCCGAAGATGTGCGCCCGGTGGCTGACCGGGTGACTGTCCAGTCAGCCGAGATTGTGCAGTACCAGATTGACGCGACGCTCTACGTTTACCCCGGCCCCGAGTCTGAGCCAATCAGGCAGGCATCAGAGCAAAAGCTGCAGAGCTACATCAGCGCGCAGCACCGGCTCGGGCGTGATATCCGTCTGTCGGCCATTTACGCGGCGCTGCATGTTGAGGGGGTGCAGCGTGTCGAACTGGCATCACCGCAGGCCGACATAGTGCTGAGTAAGTCGCAGGCGTCGAACTGCACCGAGTACCAGATAACTATCGGGGGCTCGGATGAGTGACAGGCTGTTACCCGTTGGCTCGTCGCCGCTGGAAGTTGCCGCCACTGCTGCACTCTCTGAGATTCAGCGCGTGCCGGTACCGTTGCGCACCCTGTGGAACTGGCGTACCTGCCCGGTAAACCTGCTGCCGTATCTGGCGTGGGCGCTGTCGGTCGACCGGTGGGATGAGAAATGGCCGGAGGCGACAAAGCGCAGCGTCTGCGCGTCCTCGTTTTTCGTCCATCAGCACAAAGGCACCATCAGCGCATTGCGTCGGGTGGTTGAGCCGCTCGGCTTTCTGATTGAGGTGCGCGAGTGGTGGCAGCTCGACGAGGAGCCAGGCACATTCCGCCTCGTTGTCGGCGTGCTCGACAGCGGCATCACTGACGAAATGTATCAGGAGCTTGAGCGCCTGATTGAAGACGCCAAACCGGCAAGTCGCCACCTGACGGGGCTGGCTATCAGCCTGAGTGCAACCGGCGAGCTGTATGTCGGCGCGGGATGCTACGACGGCGACGCGCTGACCGTTTACCCCTATACCCCCGAGGAAATTGTCGTCGGTGGTGAATATTACCCGGCCTCGGCCATCCATTTGATTGATAACCTGAGAGTGAACGCATGACCGCAAAATATTTTGCCATTCTGACCAATCAGGGCGCGGCGCGGCTGGCGAACGCGGCGGCACTCGGTACCAAGCTCAACCTGACGCAGATGGCCGTCGGTGATGCGAATGGTACGTTGCCGACACCTGACCCGGCGCAGACGAAGCTCATTAACCAGAAGCGCATCGCGCCGCTGAACCTGCTGACCGTTGACCCGGCCAATACCAGCCAGATTATCGCGGAACAGATTATTCCCGAGAGTGAGGGTGGTTTCTGGATCCGCGAGATTGGTCTCTATGACGACGACGGCATCCTGATTGCCGTGGCGAACTGCCCGGAGACCTACAAGCCGCAACTGCAGGAGGGAAGCGGTCGCACGCAGACCATTCGCATGATTCTGATTGTATCGAGCACGTCGGCAATCACCCTGAAAATTGACCCGTCGGTCGTGCTGGCAACGCGCCAGTATGTTGACGATAAGGTTATTGAGGTGAAAGCCTATGCTGATGACCTGATGAAAAAGCATGTGGATGCAGCTAATCCGCATGCTCAATATTTGAAAATCGCCAGCAATCTTAAAGAGATTGCTGACGCGGGAAATGCTGCTGTTCAGGCGGCACAAAGTTATCTTGGTCTGGATTCGGGGGCGACAATGCCAGCCGCTACGGGGCTTGATAGCAATGCAGGATATCTTTCGGTGCCAGCAATGATTAACGGTGCAAAGAAGAAAATGATTATCCAGTGGCGGATTATCTCTGTACCTCAGTCTTCTGACGGGAGTCTTGTGACAGTAGATGCAACATGGCCGATTGCGTTTCCTACGGCATGCCTTTCGATTAATCAGGCACTCACGAATTCATTAATTTATGCAACCAACGGCACTCCATTTACCAGCGCTGCAATTGTTGACAGAACCGCGTTTAAAGCCGCGTCGGCTTATACCAAATCAACATCAACCGTGACCGTGTGGGGGGTAGGCTACTAATGACTGCGTATTTTTATTCACCGTCAGAAAATGCGTTTTATGCTACAGGTCTGAAGGAGGATTACGAACAAGCTGGTACATGGCCGGATGATGGCGTCGAGATTGATGATGTGCTTGCTGAGAAATTTATGAATGATGCCCCGGAGGGTAAAACTCGCGCGTCTGGTGATGATGGCTTGCCGTGCTGGGTTGACATTCCACCGCCTACCATTGATGAGCTTATTGAGCGCGCAGAGGTAACGCGTAGCAATCTAATTGCCGAGGCACGGGATAAAATCAGTCTGTGGCAAACCGAGCTGCAGCTCGGCATCATCAGCGATGATGACAAAGCCAGTCTGATTGCATGGATGAAATACATTCAGGCGCTGAACGCGGTTGACACCTCAACGGCACCGGATATCGAGTGGCCGGTTAAACCGGAATAAAGCAAGGCGGGCTGATGCCCGTCTTTTTTATGATTTGTTTATGTGCCATCCCCTACCCATCGCCGACAAATAGCCCCTCACCAGACCAGCCAGGACAATAACACTCGCCCACTAACCACGGAGTTAACCGGATGAGTGATTTTCACCACGGCGTACAGGTGCTTGAGATTAACGACGGCACTCGCGTCATTTCCACTGTAGCAACCGCAATCGTCGGCATGGTCTGTACGGCCAGCGATGCGGATGCCGAAACATTTCCCCTCAACGAGCCGGTACTGATTACCAATGTGCAGAGCGCTATTGCGAAAGCCGGTAAAAAAGGCACGCTATCTGCCTCCCTGCAGGCTATCGCCGACCAGTCAAAACCCGTCACCGTTGTCGTGCGCGTAGCCGAAGGTGTCGACGATGACCCGGATGCGGCTCAGGCACAGACCATTTCTAACATCATCGGCGGCACGGATGAGAACGGTAAATACACCGGTATCAAAGCGCTGTTGACTGCCGAAGCGGTCACCGGCGTTAAGCCGCGCATTCTCGGCGTGCCGGGTCTCGATACGCAGGAAGTCGCAACCGCACTCGCATCGGTCTGTATCAGCCTGCGCGCCTTTGGCTATGTCAGCGCATGGGGCTGTAAGACCATTTCCGAAGCGATGGCCTATCGCGAGAATTTCAGTCAGCGCGAACTGATGGTCATCTGGCCTGACTTCCTCGCATGGGACACCACCACGAACGCCACCGCAACAGCCTACGCCACCGCTCGCGCGCTCGGCCTACGCGCCTACATCGACCAGACTGTCGGCTGGCATAAAACCCTGTCTAACGTCGGCGTGCAGGGTGTCACCGGCATCAGCGCGTCAGTATTCTGGGATTTGCAGGCATCCGGCACCGATGCTGACCTGCTTAACGAGGCCGGGGTCACGACGCTGGTGCGCAAGGATGGTTTCCGCTTCTGGGGTAACCGCACCTGCTCTGATGACCCGCTTTTCCTGTTTGAGAACTACACCCGCACCGCGCAGGTGCTGGCCGACACGATGGCCGAGGCGCACATGTGGGCGGTCGACAAGCCCATCACCGCATCGCTTATCCGTGACATTGTCGACGGTATTAACGCCAAATTCCGCGAGCTGAAATCAAATGGCTACATCGTGGACGGTGAATGCTGGTTCGACGAGGAATCGAACGATAAGGAAACCCTCAAGGCCGGGAAACTGTATATCGACTACGACTATACACCGGTTCCACCACTGGAAAGCCTGACCCTGCGCCAGCGTATCACCGATAAATATCTGGTGAATCTGGCCGAATCGGTCAACAGCTAAGGAGCCTGAAATAACATGGCACTACCCCGCAAACTCAAATATCTGAACATGTTCAACGACGGTCTGAGCTACATGGGCGTTGTTGAATCCGTGACGCTGCCGAAGCTGACCCGCAAGCTCGAAAACTATCGCGGCGGCGGCATGAATGGTGCGGCGGCGATTGACCTCGGTCTCGACGATGATGCGTTAACCGTCGAGTGGTCTGTCGGTGGCCTGCCTGATGTGGCGCTGTGGGCGCAGTACGCCGCGCCGGGTGCTGACGCTGTGCCGCTGCGTTTTGCTGGATCCTACCAGCGCGACGACACCGGCGAAATCATCGCGGTCGAGGTGGTCATGCGTGGCCGTCATAAGGAAATCGACGGCGGCGAAAATAAGCAGGGTGAAAACACCTCGACCAAACTGTCGACCGTTTGCACCTATTACCGCCTGACGATTGATGGTAGCGACGTCATCGAAATCGACACCGTCAACATGGTCGAGAAGGTGAACGGCGTCGACCGTCTTGAACAGCACCGCCGCGCAATCGGGCTGTAATTCCCTGACCGGTCAGTATGGCTGGCCGGTTATTAATCCCCTTTCAGAGCAGAGATAAAATCATGGCAAAAGCACCACGTAAAACCGCTGGATTTGTTGATACGGCTGGCAATGAAATTGACACCTTAAACCCGAACGTCGTGACCCTCGACAAGCCGATTAAGCGCGCCGGTCAGACGATTGATAAAGTCACCCTGATTGAGCCGAACGCCGGTACCCTGCGCGGCGTCAGTCTGGCGGCGGTTGCGCAGTCCGAAGTCGATGCGCTGATTAAAGTGCTGCCCCGCATGACCTATCCCGCGCTCACCACACAAGAGCTAACCGCGATGAACCTGCCCGATATGCTGTCGCTGGCCGCTAAGGTGATTGGTTTTTTGTCACCGGCTTCGGCGGAGTAGACTTCCCGCCCGACCTGTCGACCGATGACCTGATGGCGGATATTGCAGTGATATTTCACTGGTCGCCATCAGAGCTCTATTCCCTGAGCCTGACCGAGCTCATCACATGGCGCGAAAAGGCGCTACAGCGTAGCGGAAACCACAATGAGTAATAACCTGAGACTTGAGGTGTTGCTGAAAGCGGTCGACCAGGCGACCCGACCGCTTAAATCTATCCAGACCGCGAGTAAAACCCTGTCGGGCGAGATTCGCGACACGCAAAAAGGGCTGCGTGACCTGAATGGTCAGGCATCGAAAATCGACGGCTTTCGTAAGGCAAGCGCGCAACTGGCCGTGACCAGTCAGGCGCTTGACAAGGCGAAGCGCGAAGCCGGTGAGCTGGCTGTGCAGTTTAAAAACACCACCAGTCCGACTCGCGCGCAGGCGCAGGCACTCGAAGCGGCAAAGCGTGCCGCCTCTGAGCTGCAGACGAAATACAACAGTCTGAGAACGTCGGTACAGCGCCAGCGCTCCGAACTGATGCAGGCGGGTATTAACACCCGCACCTTGTCTGCCGATGAGCATCGGCTCAAAACCTCAATCAGCGAAACGACGGCGCAGCTTAACCGCCAACGTGAGGCACTGGCGCGCGTCAGTGCGCAGCAGGCGAAATTAGGCCGGGTGAAAGAGCGATATAAATCAGGTAAAGAGCTTGCCGGTAATGTGGGGGCGGCTGGCGCTGCCGGGGTAGGGGTGGCTACCGCCGGGCTTTATGGTGCATCTCGCTTTATTGCCCCGGGTATTGGCTTTGATAAGCAAATGTCAGGCACTCAGGCAATTCTCGGGTTGAATAAGGGTGATGAAAAACTCGCACAAATCAGGAAACAGGCGCGTGATATTGGGGCGACGACAGCATTTTCGCCGGGTGATGTTGCCCGTACACAAACTACACTAGCGCGTTCGGGTTATAAGGCTGATGACGTGCTGGCGGCGACAGGGTCAACAGTTAATTTAAGTCTTGCCGCAGATGTGGATATTGCCGAAGCCGCTGACATTATCACGAATATGCAGTCGGCATTTAATCTGCCTACAACGGAAATCCAGCGGGTGGCGGATGTGATGACCAAAGGATTTACGTCATCAAATACCGGACTCGTTGAGTTAGGCGAGGCAATGAAATATGTCGCCCCGATAGCTGAGGCGGCGGGGGCAAGTATCGAAGATACTACCGCAATGCTCGGCATACTGGCAGATAACGGCATCAAAGGGTCAATGGCGGGAACGGGGGCGAGCGCCATCTTTAACCGTCTGCAGGCTCCACTCGGTAAAGCCGTTGATGCTATCGCCGAGTTGGGTGTTAAAACCCGTGACTCTAAAGGCAACATGCTCCCGGTGGAGCAAATCCTCAAAGCCATTAACCTTTCATTTGCTAAAAATAAGCTGGGTACTGCTGAACAAGGCGAGTACCTGAAAGTTATTTTCGGTGAAGAGGCGATGAAAGGAGCGATTAAGCTGGTTGCTGCTGCTGGTGATGGTTCTCTTGATAAAAAGCGAAATGAGATAAAGAACTCTGCCGGTACCACGGAGCTTATTGCAAAAATTCAAACCGATAACCTCGATGGGGATTTAAAAAACCTTCAGTCAGCATGGGAAGACTTGCAGATTGAAGTGTTTGAAAAAGAAGATTCTGCGCTGCGTAAGTTAACCACATCGGCTACAGAGTGGTTAGGCACCGTAGGGGCGTGGACAAAGGCAAATCCAGAGCTGACTAAAACCATTTTTACAGTCGTTACCGGCGCGCTGGCTTTCATCGGTGTGATTGGCGCTATTGGGCTGGTTGCATGGCCGGTTATTGCTGGGATAAATGCCATTATCGCCGCTGCTGGCGTGTTGGGTACGGTCTTTACTGTTGCTGGTAGTGCCATTGTGACAGCGCTCGGTGCGATTACCTGGCCGATTGTGGCCGTCGGTGCGGCGATTGTGGCCGGGGCGCTACTCATCCGCAAATATTGGGAGCCCATCAGCGCATTTTTCTCGGGGGTGATTGAGGGCATCATGAGCGCCTTTGCACCGGTCGGGGAAATGTTCGCTCCACTGGCTCCAATCTTTGACGGACTCGGTGAGAAGCTGCGCGGCGTCTGGCAATGGTTTAAAGACCTGATTGCCCCGGTCAAGGCCACGCAGGAGACGCTTGATAGCTGCAAAAATGTCGGCGTTATTTTTGGTCAGGCACTGGCCTCTGCCTTGATGGCTCCGCTCAATGTTTTTAACAAGCTGCGCAGCGGTGTCGACTGGCTTCTCGAAAAACTCGGCATCATCAACAAAGAATCGGACAGCCTCGACCAGACTGCCGCCAAAACCAACGCTGCCACGCAGGGTAATTCCTACATCCCGGCAACCAGCACATATGGCGGCTATCAGGCTTATCAGCCAGTTACCGCACCGGCGGGGCGCTCTTACATTGACCAGAGCAAAAGCGAATACAACATCACTCTGCCGGGAGGTGTTGCGCCGGGGCATCAGCTTGACAGACAGCTACGCGACACGCTCGAACAGATTGAGCGCGAAAAGCGTGCGCGTCAGCGTGCCAGTATGGGCCATGACTGAGAGGAATAAACGATGATGCTTGCGCTTGGAATGTTTGTGTTTGAACGCCGCACCCTGCCTTATCAGTCGATGCAATACTCGAAAGATTATCGCTGGGCGTCTAATGACAGAGTGGGTAAACCGCCTGCGTATCAGTTTCTCGGTGAGGGGGAAAACGCGATCCAGCTTGCCGGTACGCTTTACCCTGCTATTACCGGCGGTCGTATATCCCTGCTTGCTGTTGAGCTGATGGCCGACGAGGGCAGAGCATGGCCGCTTATTGAGGGAACCGGCAATATCTTCGGGATGTATATCGTCGATAAGGTTTCGACCACGCATACCGAATTTTTCAGCGACGGCGCGGCCAGAAAGATTGATTTCACCCTTTCGCTTAAACGGGTCGACGAATCACTGACGGCAATGTTTGGCGACCTGAATAAGCAGGCCGGCGAACTTCTCGGCTCTGCCGGTAATCTGACCGATAAGCTGCAGGGTGTGCTCGGAGGGCTGACCGCATGATTACGGGCATGACCATCGACGCCGGCACCAGTCTTGCACCGGCATTTATGCTGACGCTGAACAGCCAGGACATTACCAGCAATTTTAGTGACCGACTGATTTCTCTCACCATGACAGACAACCGTGGATTCGAGGCTGACCAGCTTGACATTGAGCTCGACGATACCGACGGCAAAGTCGAGTTACCCCTGCGCGGGGCGGTGCTGACGCTGTGGCTTGGCTGGCAGGGTTCGGCGCTTCTGAATAAGGGAGATTTCACGGTCGATGAGATTGAGCATCGGGGCGCGCCTGATACCCTGACCATTCGGGCGCGTAGTGCAGATTTTCGCGGAACGCTCAATTCACGGCGTGAAGAATCATGGCACGACACCACCCTCGGTGAGCTGGTCAGCTCCATTGCAAAGCGCAATAAACTGACGGCCAGTGTCGCGGATTCACTGAAAAAAATACCGGTGCCGCATATCGACCAGTCGCAGGAGTCCGACGCCGTATTTCTGACCCGGCTGGCTGACCGAAATGGGGCGGCGGTGTCAGTGAAAGCGGGAAAACTCCTGTTTCTGAAAGCCGGTAGTGCGATGACGGCCAGCGGTAAACCCGTCCCACAAATGACGCTGACCCGCAGCGATGGCGACCGTCACCAGTTTGCCATTGCCGACCGTGGGGCTTATACCGGCGTAACGGCAAAATGGTTGCACACCAAAGACCCGAAGCCGCAAAAGCAGAAAGTAACACTGAAACGTAAGCCAAAAGAGAAGCACCTGCGCGCACTGGAGCACCCGAAAGCAAAGCCGGTTAGCAAAAAGACAAAGGCCAAAAAAGAGCCGGAGGCGCGCGAGGGTGAGTATATGGCCGGTGAGGCCGATAACGTGCTAGCGCTGACGACTGTCTACGCTTCTAAGGCGCAGGCGATGCGCGCCGCTCAGGCTAAGTGGGATAAGCTGCAGCGAGGCGTTGCGGAATTTTCAATTACGCTGGCTCTCGGTCGAGCTGACTTGTTCCCTGAGACGCCGGTGCGCGTATCAGGCTTTAAGCGCGTCATAGACGAGCAATCTTGGCTAATCAGTAAGGTAACTCACAATCTGAGTAATGGCGGCTTCACGACGGGTTTAGAGCTTGAGGTTAAGCTTTCTGACGTGGAATACAGCTCGGAGGAAAGCGAGTAGCAAAAAAGCAAACCTTAACTTGCAAATGCAAATTTAAAGTATATTATTCCCTCAGACACGCCAGCAGGGGAAAAATTATGATGCATTGCCCGTTATGCCAGAACGCCGCTCATGCTCGCACTAGCAGATACCTTAGTACCGAAACGAAAGAGCGTTATCATCAATGCCAAAACATTAATTGTGGCTGCACGTTTATAACTTTTGAGACGCTATCGAGATTCATCATGAAACCGGGAGCTGTTGAGCCTGCCCCGCCCCACCCTGTAAGAAACCAGCAACAGCAACTTTGGCTTTAAACCTGCTTCGGCAGGTTTTTTTTTACTTCTGCCGCCATCAAGTAAAACTCCGTCGCCAATTTGCCGCCATCGGCAATAAAAAAGGGGTTAGCATTACGCTAACCCCTTGTTTTATACAAGCTTTCGGATGTTGCGAAAGCGCGTTATTAGTTAAGACGCTCTTTGATACGAGCAGACTTACCAGTACGCTCACGCAGGTAGTACAGTTTAGCTTTACGAACAGCACCACGACGTTTGACAGAAATGCTGTCAACTACCGGAGAGTGAGTCTGGAAGACACGCTCAACGCCTTCGCCGTTGGAAATTTTACGAACAGTGAATGCAGAGTGCAGACCGCGGCTACGAATAGCGATAACCACGCCCTCAAATGCCTGCAGACGTTTTTTGGAACCTTCAACAACCCATACTTTCACTTCCACGGTATCACCCGGACGGAAGGAAGGTACGTCCTGCTTCATCTGCTCTTGTTCAAGTTGCTTAATAATGTTGCTCATAATTTAATCTCTTATCCTGGGTAAACTGATATATCGGGAGCGTATTACGCTTGCCCATCATGTTTATGTTGCTGTTGTGCGTGTTCCGTTTTGAACTCCGCCAGCAACCTTGCTTGCTCTTCAGTCAGAGCCAGGTTTTCCAGAAGTTCAGGTCTTCTAAGCCAGGTACGGCCCAGCGACTGTTTCAAACGCCAGCGACGTATCTCCGCATGGTTCCCCGACAGTAACACCGCCGGTACTTCCATCGTCTCTAACACTTCAGGTCGGGTATAGTGTGGACAGTCCAGCAATCCATCGGCAAAAGAATCTTCCGTTGCCGAAGCTTCATGACCCAGAACCCCCGGAATGAACCGGGAAACGGAGTCAATCAGCGTCATTGCTGGTAACTCACCACCACTGAGAACGTAATCGCCGATTGACCATTCTTCGTCAATTTCGGTTTGGATCACGCGCTCATCTATGCCTTCGTAGCGACCACAGACCAGAATCAGTTTTTGATTCGTTGCCAGTTCGCTCACGCCCGCTTGATCAAGCTTGCGTCCCTGAGGTGACAGATAAATCACCTTTGCGCCTTCACCCGCCGCGCTTTTTGCTGCATGAATAGCATCCCGCAAGGGTTGCACCATCATTAACATCCCCGGTCCGCCGCCGTAAGGACGATCGTCCACGGTACGGTGCCGGTCATGCGTGAAGTCCCGGGGACTCCAGCTCTGGATGCTCAGCAGGCCATTTTTTACTGCCCGGCCAGTTACCCCGTAATCGGTAATTGCGCGGAACATTTCAGGAAACAGGCTAATTATGCCAATCCACATAGCGCCGTCTTTTACCGTTTATCCGGTGGTTTAAAAACCAGGATCCCAATCTACTTCGATAGTACGAGTAGCGAGATCGACTTTCTTGATAACCTGCCCATCGAGGAACGGCACAAGACGTTCCTTGATACCAAACGCATCTTTCAGGTTTGCCTTAATGACGATGACGTCATTTGATCCGGTTTCCATCATATCGACGACTTTACCGAGATCGTAGCCTTCAGTGGTCACTACCTGGCAGCCCATCAGGTCTTTCCAGTAGTAGGTACCGTCTTCAAGCGCAGGCAACTGCGAAGAATCCACGACAATTTCGCAATTGGTCAGCAGATTCGCGGCATCACGATCGTCAACGCCTTTCAGCTTGATGATCAGATCCTGATTGTGGTGCTTCCAGCTTTCCAGCTGTACTTGCTGCCACTGACCCGCCTTCTGGATAAACCAGGGCTGATAGTCAAAAATGCTTTCGGCGTCTTCAGTGGAAGAAAACACTCTGAGCCAACCACGGATACCGTAAGAAGAACCCATTTTCCCCAAAATAATGGGTTCAACAGGTACTTGTGCGGCGAGTTGCTTGCTCATCATGACCACCGTGACAGATTAAGCTGCTTTGTTTGCTTCTTTGATCAGCGTAGCTACGCGATCAGAAATAGTCGCGCCCTGGCCAACCCAGTGAGCGATGCGATCCAGATCCAGGCGAGTGCCTTCTTCTTTTTCGCTAGCGATTGGGTTAAAGAAGCCAACGCGCTCGATGAAGCGACCGTTACGTGCATTACGGCTGTCAGTAACAACAACCTGGTAGAACGGACGCTTTTTAGCGCCGTGACGAGCTAAACGAATAGTTACCATAACATCCTCTTGTGTGAATAGAACACCCGGGCCCCATCGAGGGACGGGGCCCGGGTGTCATATTAAAAGCCCGAAAATTTTACTCATTTTTGGGGAAATTGCAATCAGCAGTTAATCACTCTGCTATAAAAGGCCGTCGGCGATACCGACAGTTCGGTGCCGGCGTGCGCGCAGCCACCGGAGCGTACACGCAGTACGTGAGGATGGCGAGCACACCCCGGAGCCGAAATGGCAAATAAGCCAGGCCTGTAAGATTAGCGGCCAGGGAATCCGGGGGGCATCATCCCCTTCATACCGCGCATCATTTTCGCCATACCGCCTTTCTTCATTTTCTTCATCATGCGCTGCATGTCGTCGAACTGTTTCAGAAGACGGTTAACGTCCTGTACCTGCATGCCACAACCGGCGGCGATACGGCGTTTACGGGAACCTTTGATGATTTCCGGTTTGGCGCGCTCTTTCAGCGTCATCGAGTTGATGATGGCTTCCATACGAACCAGCACTTTGTCATCCATCTGCGATTTGACGTTGTCAGGAATCTGCCCCATGCCCGGCAGCTTGCCCATCAGGCTCGCCATTCCGCCCATGTTTTTCATCTGACGCAGTTGCTCAAGGAAGTCGTTCAGATCGAAGCCGTCGCCTTTTTTCAGCTTGCTGGCCAGTTTCTCAGCCTGCGCACGGTCAACTTTGCTTTCAATATCTTCGATCAGCGACAGGACGTCGCCCATGCCGAGAATTCGGGAAGCAATACGGTCCGGATGGAACGGTTCCAGCGCTTCGGTCTTCTCACCGACACCGAGGAACTTAATTGGCTTACCGGTGATATGGCGAATAGAGAGTGCCGCACCGCCACGGGCGTCACCATCAACCTTCGTCAGTACCACACCGGTTAACGGCAGCGCTTCGTTAAACGCTTTCGCTGTGTTGGCGGCATCCTGACCGGTCATGGCGTCAACCACAAACAGGGTCTCAACCGGATTGATCGAGGCGTGTACCTGTTTGATTTCGTCCATCATCGCTTCGTCAACGTGCAGACGACCGGCGGTATCCACCAGCAGCACGTCGTAGAACTTGAGTTTGGCTTCTTTCAGCGCCGCGTTAACGATATCGACCGGCTTCTGGCCGACATCCGACGGGAAGAAATCAACGCCAACTTGCTCAGCTAACGTTTCCAGCTGTTTGATCGCCGCCGGGCGATAGACGTCGGCAGAGACAACCAGCACTTTCTTCTTGTGCTTCTCGCGCAGGAATTTACCCAGCTTACCGACGCTGGTCGTTTTACCCGCACCCTGCAGACCCGCCATCAACACGACAGCCGGCGGTTGTGCAGCCAGATTCAACGTCTGGTTTTCTTCGCCCATTGCCGCAACCAGTTCGTTACGGACAATCTTGACGAACTCCTGCCCTGGCGTCAGGCTCTTGTTAACTTCATGACCAACCGCTTTCTCTTTTACGCGATTGATAAACTCACGCACTACCGGCAGCGCAACGTCAGCCTCCAGCAGCGCCATGCGCACTTCGCGCAGCGTCTCTTTAACGTTGTCTTCAGTAAGGCGCCCACGGCCACTGATGTTGCGCAGTGTGCGCGACAAACGATCGGTTAAATTATCAAACATTGTCTCTCGCCTGGGGTGGAAACGGTTGGTCGCTAGCGCGACACATCTACAGAATTTTGCCGCAGTATAACATGAAGCCGTCTTTGTTGTTATGCAACGGTTGGAGCAGCGGTCACGTAACGCTATACTGCTTCTCTTCCTACTGGCCAACTGTCGACACTTAATATGCCCGTTTTTGCCCTGCTCGCCCTTGTCGCCTATTCCATCAGCCTTGCGCTGATCGTTCCTGGTCTGCTGCAAAAAAACAGCGGCTGGCGGCGTATGGCCATTCTCTCCGCCGTCATCGCGCTGGTGTGTCATGCGTTCGCGCTGGAAGCCCGCATTCTGCCTGGCGGCGACAGCGGACAAAACCTGAGCCTGTTAAACGTTGGCTCGCTGGTCAGCCTGATGATCTGCACAGTGATGACCATTGTTGCCTCACGCAATCGCGGCTGGCTTTTGTTGCCAATCGTCTACGCATTTGCGCTAATCAATCTGGCCTTCGCCACGTTCATGCCGAATGAGTACATTACTCACCTCGAAGCAACGCCAGGCATGATGATACACATCGGACTGTCGCTGTTCTCTTACGCAACGCTCATTATTGCTGCGCTGTATGCCTTACAACTGGCGTGGATTGACTATCAGTTGAAGAACAAAAAGCTGGCCTTCAGTAATGAAATGCCGCCGCTGATGAGCATTGAGCGCAAAATGTTTCACATCACACAAATTGGCGTCGTACTGCTGACGTTAACCCTCTGTACCGGTCTGTTTTACATGCATAACCTGTTCAGCATGGAGAATATCGACAAGGCCGTGCTCTCCATCGTGGCATGGTTTGTCTATATCGTCTTGTTGTGGGGGCATTACCATGAAGGCTGGCGCGGACGCCGTGTCGTCTGGTTTAACGTTGCCGGCGCAGGCATTCTGACGATGGCCTATTTTGGCAGCCGTGTATTGCAGCAGTTTGTAAGCTAAACCATCTAAGGAGTTTCCCCTGGAACATATTTCCACCACCACGCTGATCATCACGCTGATCATCATGGTGGTTATCTCAGCCTATTTTTCCGGCTCCGAAACCGGAATGATGACGCTGAACCGCTACCGTCTTCGCCATCTGGCCAAACAAGGCAACCGCCCTGCAAAACGCGTGGAAAAATTGCTGCGCAAGCCGGACCGTTTAATAAGTCTGGTGCTGATCGGCAATAACCTGGTGAATATTCTGGCGTCGGCGCTCGGCACGATTGTTGGTATGCGGCTGTACGGCGATGCTGGCGTCGCGATTGCCACCGGCGTGTTAACGTTTGTGGTGCTGGTGTTCGCAGAAGTCTTACCGAAAACCATCGCCGCGCTGTATCCGGAAAAGGTCGCTTATCCAAGCAGCTTCCTGCTTGCTCCGTTGCAGATACTGATGATGCCGCTGGTCTGGCTACTCAACACCATTACCCGTCTGCTGATGCGTCTGATGGGCATCAAAACGGATATTGTTATAAGTAGTTCGCTGAGCAAAGATGAGCTGCGGACCCTCGTGAACGAATCGCGCTCGCAAATTTCCCGCCGCAATCAGGATATGCTGCTGTCGGTGCTGGATCTGGAGAAGGTCAGCGTCGACGACATTATGGTTCCGCGCAACGAAATTATCGGAATCGACATCAACGATGACTGGAAGTCAATTGTGCGCCAGCTTTCGCACTCGCCGCACGGGCGCATCGTGCTCTATCGCGAGTCACTGGATGATGCCATCAGCATGCTGCGGGTTCGTGAAGCCTGGCGACTGATGTCGGAAAAGAAAGAGTTCACCAAAGAAACAATGCTGCGCGCTGCCGATGAAATCTACTACGTCCCGGAAGGAACACCGCTCAGTACACAGCTGGTAAAATTTCAGCGTAATAAAAAGAAAGTCGGTCTGGTGGTCAACGAATACGGCGATATTCAGGGGCTGGTAACGGTTGAAGACATTCTGGAAGAAATTGTCGGCGACTTCACGACCTCCATGTCCCCGACCCTGGCAGAAGAAGTAACGCCGCAAAATGACGGTTCGGTGATCATTGACGGTAGCGCCAACGTTCGCGAAATCAACAAAGCGTTTAACTGGCACCTCCCCGAAGACGATGCCCGGACGGTAAACGGTATAATCCTGGAAGCGCTGGAAGAGATCCCGATAGCGGGTACCCGCGTACGTATCGGTCAGTACGATATCGATATTCTCGACGTGCAGGACAATATGATTAAACAGGTGCAGGTATTACCGGTAAAACCGCTGCGGGAAAGTGTCGCGGAATAAGGCCAGGAGTTGTAGGCCGGGTAAGGCGTCAACCGCCACCCGGCACTATCAGAGGCAGATTAGCCCTTCGCTTTCGCCACGGTGACCATAGCAGCGCGAATGGTACGGCCGTTCAGCGTATACCCTTTTTGCATCACACCCAGTACATTACCCGGCGCAACCTCTTCAGATTCCACCATGGCAATCGCCTGATGCACGTTCGGATCTAACGGCACGTTGACGTCAGCAATGACTTCAACACCAAATTTACGCACAACATCCAGCATGGATTTCAGCGTTAATTCGATACCTTCCACCATAGATGCCATATCCGGGTTAGCTTTATCGGCCACTTCCAGCGCACGATCCAGGCTATCTACCACCGGCAGCAGCTCATTGACGAATTTTTCCAACGCAAACTTGTGCGCTTTTTCTACGTCCAGCTCAGTACGGCGGCGCAGGTTTTCCATTTCCGCTTTGATACGCAACACGCTGTCACGTTCACGCGTCTGGGCTTCAGCAAGCTGAGCTTCCAGATTCGCAATTTTTTCATCGCGCGGATCCACCTGCTCAGCAGAAGCGTCTGATTCAACCGCCTCAACTTCTTCGTGCTGATCCATGATAATTTCTTCCGGGGCTTGCCCCTCAGGCGTTTTCTGTTCTTTACTACTCATGAATTTCTCCGCGTTTTTTTCGCATTCATCTCGCTAACTTCGCTTATTATGGGGATCAGATTCAGGGATTCAAGGGAAGCACTCACATTGTCATCAATCTTCGCTACAAGGACCTCGAGAAAATGAATAATCATTTCAAGTGTATTGGCATTGTGGGACATCCACGTCACCCCACGGCACTGACGACACATGAAATGCTCTACCGTTGGTTATGCACCAAAGGTTATGAGGTCATCGTGGAGCAACAAATCGCCCATGAATTACAGCTCGACAATGTGCAAACCGGCACGCTTGCGGAGATTGGTCAACAGGCTGACCTCGCCGTGGTGGTCGGCGGCGATGGCAATATGCTCGGCGCGGCACGCACCCTCGCGCGCTATGACATTAAAGTTATCGGCATCAACCGCGGTAACCTCGGATTCCTGACCGACCTTGATCCTGACAACGCCCTGCAGCAATTAGCCGATGTGCTGGAAGGCCACTACATCAGTGAGAAACGCTTCCTGCTTGAAGCCCTGGTGTGCCAACAAAACTGCCAGAAACGTATCAGTACCGCCATCAACGAAGTGGTTCTGCACCCTGGTAAAGTGGCGCACATGATCGAGTTCGAAGTCTATATTGACGAAATTTTTGCGTTTTCTCAGCGTTCAGATGGCTTGATTATCTCCACCCCAACGGGTTCCACGGCCTATTCGCTCTCTGCTGGTGGCCCCATTCTGACCCCCTCGCTGGACGCGATCACCCTGGTGCCCATGTTCCCGCATACGCTCTCGGCTCGCCCGCTGGTCATCAACAGCAGCAGCACGATTCGCCTGCGTTTTTCGCATCGCCGAAACGATCTTGAGATCAGCTGCGATAGCCAGATCGCACTTCCTATACAGGAAGGAGAAGATGTCTTGATTCGTCGCTGTGATTACCACCTTAATTTGATCCACCCTAAAGATTACAGCTATTTCAATACATTAAGCGCCAAGCTGGGCTGGTCAAAAAAATTATTCTAATTTTGCACCAGGCTCTTTACTGTATAAAAAACCAGTTTATACTGTATGCAATTACAGTCATGGTTTTTCATACAGGAAAACAGCTATGTTGGCACAACTGACCATCAGCAATTTTGCTATCGTTCGTGAACTCGAGATCGATTTTCAAAGCGGAATGACCGTCATCACCGGTGAAACCGGGGCGGGTAAATCCATTGCAATTGATGCGCTCGGCTTGTGTCTTGGTGGGAGGGCCGATGCCGACATGGTGCGTATTGGTGCCTCGCGTGCCGATTTGTGCGCCCGCTTTTCTCTGAAAGACACCCCAGCCGCGCTACGTTGGCTTGAGGAAAATCAGCTTGAAGAAGGCCGCGAGTGCTTGCTACGTCGCGTAATCAGTAGCGATGGTCGCTCACGCGGCTTCATCAACGGTACCGCCGTACCCCTATCGCAGCTGCGCGAACTCGGCCAGTTGCTCATTCAAATTCATGGTCAGCATGCACATCAGCTGCTGACCCGATCTGAGCATCAAAAAAATCTGCTTGATGGCTATGCGAATGAATCCACGCTGACTCAGGAAATGGCTGCACGTTATCAACTGTGGCATCAAAGCTGCCGCGATCTGGCGCATCACCAGCAACAAAGTCAGGAACGCGCCGCCCGGGCAGAATTACTACAATACCAGCTAAAAGAGCTGAACGAATTCAACCCACAACCCGGTGAATTTGAACAAATAGACGAAGAGTACAAGCGTCTGGCCAACAGTGGGCAATTGCTCACGACCAGTCAGAATGCGCTGGCAATCCTGGCCGACAGCGAAGACGTTAATTTGCAAAGTCAGCTGTATACGGCAAAACAACTGGTCAGTGAACTGGCAGGTCTGGATGGTAAACTCTCTGGCATTCTCGACATGCTGGAAGAAGCCACGATCCAGCTCACTGAAGCCAGTGATGAACTGCGCCACTACTGTGACCGTCTGGATTTAGATCCCAACCGCCTGTTTGAACTGGAGCAGCGGATTTCCAAACAGATCTCACTGGCCCGTAAACATCACGTTAGCCCGGAAGCATTGCCGCAATTTTATCAGTCTCTGCTGGAAGAACAGCAGCAGCTTGACGACCAGGCTGACTCTCTGGAAACCCTGACACTGGCAGTAAGTAAGCATCATCATCAGGCGCTGGAAACGGCGAAAGCGCTGCACAGTCAGCGCCAGTTGTATGCACAGGAATTAGGGCAACTCATTACCGAAAGCATGCATCTCCTTTCCATGCCGCATGGGTTCTTTGCCATCGACGTGAAGTTTGACGAGCACCATTTAAGCGTGGACGGCGCTGACCGTGTTGAATTTAAGGTCACCACAAACCCAGGGCAACCAATGCAGCCGATTGCTAAAGTGGCCTCCGGTGGCGAGCTGTCACGCATCGCGTTGGCTATTCAGGTGATCACTGCACGTAAGATGGAAACTCCAGCGCTCATCTTTGATGAAGTGGATGTCGGTATCAGTGGTCCAACCGCTGCGGTAGTCGGTAAACTGCTACGCCAGCTTGGTGAATCTACCCAGGTGATGTGTGTCACCCACTTACCACAAGTAGCGGGATGTGGCCATCAACACTTCTTCGTCAGTAAAGAAACCGACGGCGCAATGACCGAAACGCACATGCAGCCGCTGGACAAACGAGCCCGTCTGCAGGAGTTAGCGCGTTTACTTGGCGGTAGCGAAGTGACGCGCAATACCCTCGCAAACGCGAAAGAACTGCTGGCAGCGTAAACTTTTTTTCACCTTCAGGGTCAGAGTACACAACGAAATCGCCGTAAGAGCCGACACCAAAAGGTTTTAAAGTGGTGAAAGGTCTATTATCATCGGCATATTACATATGAGCCGCGTACTGCTCGGGCCCGAAAAGGAATCAAATCACTATGCGCTGTAAAACGCTGACTGCTGCCGCAGCAGTACTACTGATGTTGACTGCAGGCTGTTCCACTCTGGAGCGAGTGGTTTACCGTCCTGATATCAACCAGGGAAACTATCTGACACCTAATGATGTATCCAAAGTGCGTGTCGGCATGACGCAACAACAAGTTGCTTATGCTCTGGGTACTCCAATGATGTCCGATCCGTTTGGCACCAACACATGGTTTTATGTGTTCCGTCAGCAACCAGGGCACGAAGGTGTAACGCAACAAACTCTGACGCTGACCTTTAACAGCACCGGCGTGTTAACCAATATCGACAACAAGCCAGCACTGACCAGCAACAATAAGTAAGGTCGCTAATATCCAAAAAAGGTGCTCAATGAGCACCTTTTTTATTGTGACTGACCCGTCCTGAATAGCGTTGACACATTTCAACTCCATACCGGGCTAGTCACGGCTATTTATTGCCTGATTTTTCTGCGCGCTGTCGCCGCAACTCTTTCGGATCAGCAATTAATGGCCGATAAATCTCAACCCGATCACCATCATGGACCGCATCAACAAGTTTTACCGGGCGACTATAGATGCCGACTTTGTTCCTCGCGAGATCAATATCAGTACGTAATTCCAGCAGCCCGGAAGCACGGATAGCCTCTTCAACCGTCGCACCCTCTGCCAGCGTCACACGCTGCAAATACTGTTTCTCAGGCAAGGCGTAGGCAACCTCAACGACAATTTTAGCCGGCACTGTAAACCTCTTTAGCGCGGACGGTGAAAGCCTGCACCATGTTAGAGGCCAGCTCCTTGAAGATACGCCCAAATGCCAGCTCAATGAGTTTATTGGTAAACTCAAAATCGAGCTGAAATTCAATGCGACATGCTTCATGATTCAACGGCGTAAACTTCCAGCCGCCAATCAGTTTTTTAAACGGTCCATCGACCAGATGCATCAGGATGCTCTGATTATCCGTCAGTTGATTGCGTGTGGTGAACGTTTTGCTGATCCCAGCTTTCGAGACGTCCACCGCAGCGGTCATCTGCCCTGGCGTTGACTCCAGAACACGACTCCCTATACATCCAGGTAAAAACTGGGGATAGGACTGAACATCATTCACTAACTGATACATCTGCTCCGCACTGTAAGGTACTAAAGCTGTCCGGCTTATCTGAGGCATAGCTATTTCCATCAACATAAATCGAACAAATAATACCATTTATCATCTGGTAAAAAAAACGCTATACCTCAGGTCAGGTGCTCGTGGGTTCATGCTAAGATAACGCCTTGCCCCTGCAGGATGATAATGGGGTGTTTTTCAATTCCAGATTACCTATACTGAGCGGCATTATGACGAAGAAAAAAGCACACAAACCTGGCTCAGCCACCATCGCGCTTAACAAACGCGCCCGACACGAATACTTTATCGAAGAAGAGTTCGAAGCTGGACTCGCCCTGCAAGGGTGGGAAGTCAAATCCTTGCGCGCAGGTAAAGCCAACATCGGCGACAGCTATGTGATCCTGAAAGACGGCGAAGCATACCTGTTTGGGGCCAACTTCACACCAATGGCGGTGGCCTCTACGCACGTCGTGTGCGATCCAACCCGTACCCGTAAACTGCTGCTCAATCAACGTGAGTTAGACTCTCTCTATGGCCGCGTGAATCGGGAAGGCTACACCGTCGTGGCACTCTCTTTGTACTGGAAGAATGCCTGGTGCAAAGTGAAAATTGGCGTAGCAAAAGGTAAAAAACAGCACGATAAACGTTCGGATGTGAAAGAGCGTGAGTGGCAGTTGGATAAAGCCCGTATCATGAAAAATGCAGGACGATAACCGCCAGCCAAAATTGTGACCAGATTCATTATTACGGCTGGTCACTCCTCAACACTCACCTCCAGGCAATATCTCCAAAAAATTAACCAGGAATGATTGCCTGCGTTGATCTTCTGCAAGCGAATAAACCGTCGCAGACTCTTTGAATAAACCACATAACCGTATGAAAGAAGCGCTATATGAGCGCAAAGCAACCAGATACAGGCTGGTATTGGACTTCACAAATCTGTTATACTTGCTTTAACACATTGGGGCTGATTCTGGATTCGACGGGATTTGCGAAACCCAAGGTGCATGCCGAGGGGCGGTTGGCCTCGTAAAAAGCCGCAAAAAAATAGTCGCAAACGACGAAAACTACGCTTTAGCAGCTTAATAACCTGCTCTGAGCCCTCTCTCCCTAGCTTCCGCTCTTAAGACGGGGATCAAAGAGAGGTCAAACCCAAAAGAGATCGCGTGGAAGCCCTGCCTGGGGTTGAAGCGTTAAAACTAATCAGGCTAGTCTGGTAGTGGCGTGTCTGTCCGCAGGTGCCAGGCGAATGTAAAGACTGACTAAGCATGTAGTACCGAGGATGTAGGAATTTCGGACGCGGGTTCAACTCCCGCCAGCTCCACCAAAATTCTCCATCGGTGATTACCAGAGTCATCCGATGAAGTCCTAAGAGCCCGCACGGCGCAAGCCCTGCGGGCTTTTTTGTGCCTTCAATTTGTCCTGGGAAGTCTGAAGCCAACTAATTAAATCCGAACCTTTTAGGCCCATTGATAGGCCCAACGAAAAGCTCTATTGTTTTCGTTGGGCCTAAACGCATGGAGACTCCCCATGGCAAGAAAAACCAAGCCGTTAACCGATACGGAAATCAAAGCCGCCAAACCTAAAGATGCCGATTACCAGCTGTATGATGGTGATGGGCTTACTCTGCTAATCAAGTCCAGCGGTAGTAAGCTCTGGCAGTTCCGTTACTATCGGCCTCTAACCAAGCAGAGAACCAAACAGAGCTTCGGTGCCTACCCTGCCGTCTCGCTTTCTGATGCACGTAAACTCAGAGCCGAATCTAAAGTTTTATTGGCGAAAGACATTGATCCCCAGGAACATCAGAAAGAACAGGTCAGAAATTCACAAGAGGCCAAAACCAACACTTTCTTGTTAGTCGCCGAACGTTGGTGGAATGTGAAGAAAGCCAGCGTAACAGAGGACTATGCCGACGATATCTGGCGCTCACTTGAGAGAGATGTTTTTCCAGCAATCGGTGATATCAGTGTCACTGAGATTAAGGCTCATACTCTGGTTAAAGCAGTTCAACCGGTTCAGGCCAGAGGTGCATTAGAGACTGTTCGCCGCCTTTGTCAGCGTATTAACGAAGTCATGATTTATGCGCAGAACACGGGCCTGATTGATGCGGTTCCCAGCGTAAACATCGGGAAAGCATTCGAGAAACCGCAAAAGAAAAACATGCCAAGCATCCGCCCGGATCAACTTCCACAGCTAATGCAGACTATGCGTACGGCAAGTATCAGCTTGTCCACAAGATGCCTGTTCATGTGGCAACTTCTCACCATCACCCGCCCTGCCGAAGCTGCTGAGGCTCGATGGGATGAAATCGATTTCAATGCCAGCGAATGGAAAATTCCTGCTGCTCGAATGAAAATGAACCGGGACCATACGGTTCCATTATCTGATGGGGCTCTCGCTATTCTGGAAATGATGAAGTCTCTCAGCGGTGGTCGAGAATTTATCTTTCCCAGTCGTATCAAACCAACCCAGCCAATGAACAGCCAAACAGTGAATGCAGCACTCAAGCGTGCTGGCTTAGGAGGCGTACTCGTATCACACGGTTTACGTTCTATCGCTAGTACGGCACTCAATGAGGAAGGATTTCCGCCTGATGTCATTGAAGCAGCACTGGCTCATGTAGACAAAAATGAGGTACGTCGCGCTTATAACCGCAGTGATTACCTTGAGCAACGTCGTCCTATGATGCAATGGTGGGCTGACTTTGTTAAAACTGCAGATAAGGGAAGTATAGTCGAATGTAGTGTCGGAGTATTAAAGCTTGTTGTTTGATTCTACTTAATCCGCGCCTTCAAAGGCGCGGTTCTTATTTTTTACTAAAAAATAACGGGAAGTTCTAATCAGAGTCATTCATCCCGGGTATCTTTTGTTTAACCGTATCTTCAAATGCAGCCTTCACTCTTTCATCATTGCGTTCCCAACGTTTGACGACTGTTGTGATATCCTCTTCATTAAGATCCAAGTTTTTGTTCTGAGATTTCAAATTTTGTACAAAGGCGACTAAATCTGCTTCTATTGCCTTTGCTGCAACCGTTTTATTTTTCCATCCACCATTCGTGGGAACATATTGGTGGAGCAATCTTATCGTCTCTTCTTTTACCGGAAGATATAATTCAGCTTTCGCCCCCCCCCCCTTTCTAGCTGACTGTTTTTTCTTAGCCATCTTCTCCTTTTCTGATGCCAGTTCCGAAGGTAGCAAAGGGCCATAGCCTGCAATGCCAATACACTCCCCCAAGATTGTACTCGCCCGTAAGAAAGACTTGATCGCAATCGTTTGATTGATATCCCACATATCTCTTCCATAGCGCTGGAATAACCCTGCAGCCATCAGATTCGTTTTGAAAAAGTATTTAAGACTTTGCGAACCCTCGATTACAGACATCACAGTCCACTTAGTTCTGAGATGTTCCCAGCGTTGAATATCATCACGATAATATATTTTCACCTGCAACAACTCAAATTCCTGGCTTTCATTCGTACCATCCAGAAGTGACAGACTCTTAAGGATAGAATGTCTGTAAAGAAAGCCAGAACCTTCAAGGCAGGTCTTTAATCTGTCTCTTTTTCCTTCAAAGTCTGAGCAAAAAACATCCAGCATATTCCATGTCATCCTTTATTAGTCAGTTACACAATATCATCTGTTCTTGATCTTGCCCTGCCATCCCTTGCTCATTTTTACTACTTAGCTGAATGAAACACCAGACGTGAAGACAGGAGGTAACGGTTTGCCATACTTCCCGCTAGTAATCCAGAATCAGCATAAGCATGACTGAATGCTGTGAGTTCCACTAATTACGGTATGGCATACAACGCTCGGAATCCTTCAGATTGTCGCGGGTGTTCTGTCAACACCATTGCTGGCACCCAACATAACTGCATGTGTAACTCGAAAAAACTGCCCTGCAAAAATAAAACAATTAATTTTCAATGATATACTGGCCTGCCACTCGTAAAAGAAAGTTTTTTTGGCACCTGTATTTTAGATCATATGCCTTAAAGCTAATCTCACGTCATCCAGAGCACAGCGATTTAAGGTAATCATGTATGAGCAAATCTAATGTTAAAATACTTCGTCTTTCTACAGTAATCGATAAAACGGGCATGTCACGTTCAACAATCTATGACTGGATCAACCCTAAATCACCACGCTATGACCCAACGTTCCCTAAGCAACGTCGTCTAGGACTGCAATCTGTCGGCTGGATAGAGGCTGAAATAGACGAATGGATTTTACAACGGACCCAGGCGATCGAGTAAGAAAGGGGACATTTTCATTGTGCATTGATGCAGGATGATTTTTTACTGATTAATTATCGATCCCTTTACGAACAGGATTAATTAATAGCAATGTCAATTATGAGGAGTAATAAATATTTCCAGTAAAAAATACACATTTACGCACAAAAATGAATCTGAGATGGGAACGCTTGAGCGTTATGCCAGAATGAATAATACATCCCTTTCCTCAGTCATATCGGACTCTGTAGCGTTAACGGTACATATATTTGAACAATGTCTTCGTTATCAATGGTCAATAAAGGAACTAAAAAATGACCTGCTAAAATTCACTATAAAAGAAAGCATTAATCGTGCAAGGGGGGCTCTAGGCATAACACAGGAAGAACACTGTTCATTAATCTGGAAGACGAATATCAGGAGTCCGTTAAAAATCCCCGTTTCGGATTACTTTCAGCTGAACGCCAATGATGAATTCATGGGGAAAGATGAAAAGATAGTTTTACGTGAAAGACTTTCCTCGTTAAGGGAGGATTACGATATGGAAAAAGCAATCTACATTTACAACCAGAGGAAATTTGATGAGACTAAACAAAGTGTCTCAGGAGATTCGAACATTATTCTTATCCATAAAACCTCCTTTGAGGACTATTACTTTGATGTTGGAGAAGTTCGACTCTTTTCCACATCCCAATTGATTATATTTGGAGTAAATGAAGTTCTAAGAAGAAAGGAGGTTGTGATGCCTTATCCGGTTATTTGCTGGATAGATATTTACCATGTGAATGAGATGATAATTATGCTGCCAGTGATCCGCAAAACAGATGCTTCCAACTGTGTTAACACACCGGATGACATTATTATAAACCCATACTCACGGGAGAGCAGAAACTAAGGATTAACAGAGAAGAACAAACAATTATGAAAAGTTAAAAAAAGCTTTAACAATCAAATTAACTTTGACAATCACTTTCTATTACGTGGTTATTTTTTGTACAAGCAGAAGAGTTCAGATATCACAAAATAATTTCTGACACCGGAGTGCATCAGATGCGTTCATTTTTTTACACCATGTGCAGTAGTGGACAGCAAGAGAGCATAGAAGATCATCACTCGCTTACAGAGATATGCCAGAAGTTTAATATTCCACCTGAACATGTTGTGATCGAGCAGGTAGATATTAAGGAGGTTGTTTCAAAACAACGTTTGCTCAGGCAATTGATTAACCATGAAATGAACCGACAGGACATGCTTGTCATTCCTGATTTAAGCTGTCTTGGCAGAACAGTGGAGGACTTACAGGAAATTTTATTTTTTTGCCTTCAAAAAGACATTTTCATCTACAGTTACCATCCTGACTCAAGGATAGAACCTTCTGCAGAAAGCTGTATGTCTTATTTGATAGCACGTCAGAGTACGATCGACATACATAATCTGAAATCAACCAAAAGCAGATATCGGCATGTTAAAAAACCATTAGGGAGAAAGGAGGGCAGCAAATACAGAAATGATATCACAAAGCTTAAGTCAGCCAGATACAGTCAGGCAGAGACAGCTAAGAAATTGGGTATCAGCTTATCTACCGTTAAACGGCACTGGAGTAACGGAATTATCGGTTAGTTTCAAAAGCTAATTGCAGAGTAATTTTTTAACAGCCATCACAGGCTGGGGCTGCGTTCGTTTCAAATTTAGGTGTAGGAAAAGGTATTATAATGGCTACTATACTGATCGTTATATCACCCTTACCCTATTGCTACCTGTTAATGGGGAGCTAAAAGGTATATTACCAATCAGATCACAACAGTATGCCAGTACTAGGATCTGAGACCAGTATATACCCCTAACTTTGATTAAACATTTCCCTGCCTGTATGGCAATCCCCTATATGGTCCCTGACAGACCGTAGGACCAAGCACATAGGTATATATTATGAAAACGTACTTAGGAACTCATGGATTACACAACGAAGAAAATTTGGATACCATGCAGGAGGTGATCGATTATGCCACGGATGATTATACCAGCATTACTGTTGTGCGTGTTGATACTCATTATCCCCCAATACTGGAAGATACCGTCTGCTGCTTCCCTAACCTGGAACCAGGCGCAATATCCCGGTTTATTAACTCACTAAAAGAGATACTTAAAAACAGTGAACGCCGCAGGAGACGTAACGGTACACGGGTCCACCCCAATACACTGCGTAGTCTGTGGGCTAAAGAATACAGCCAGTCAGGCAAATGCCACTTCCACGTTTGCCTGATATTTAACGAACAGGCTTACAAGCATTTAGGTGATGACAAAGTTGATACCAGCTTACGCATGATGATTACCAGAGCCTGGTACAGCGCGTTAGGCATGGATATGGAAGACTACCATGGGCTGGTCCACTTCCCTGAAAACTGTCGATATATTCTGGATCAAAACTCTCCGGATTATATCTATGAGTACGGTATGTTGTTCATACGGCTGGACTACCTGACCAAACTCGAAAGCAAAAATTACGAAGAAGGGGAACGTAACTTCGGTGGTAGCCGTAAGTAACCCTCGTATTGGGCCTTCTCTGCGTGGGAAGGCCTTTTTTACGACAGAGTTCAATGATATAGCCAGCAGATAACCTGAACCCCCGGGTCTTCAATTTGGCGTAATTTTCCCACTTTCAGTCATTATAGCTATCGCTTCGTCGATAGTCTGCGTTGTAAAGAGTGAGTTCTCTCTGCAATCCTTGCGAACCACCTTCCTGTTATTTTGGATTGAAATGTTTTCACACCAGGCTAAAGTCTCAGTGGTGTGTTTTTCTTCCATGCTCATGTCCAAAAAAGCGAGCCGACTATCAAGGGACTGCATGTCTTCAGTGACAACTGAAGGTGCAGATTCCAGTAGGTTCAAGCGGCTTTCGACATCTGCAACCTTGCCTTTAACCTGCGAGACATCTTCTACCAATTTCTCATGTCTATGGATAGCATCAGCCAATGCTCGTGAGTTTTGTGCAAGGATTTCTGCCATTTGTGCAAGGGCCGAACCTTTCGCTTCTGGTGGAGGTGGGTAAACGCCATGTTTAGTCAGTGATGGTATGACTTCATGAAATAACCATTTTTGAAACCGCTTACCGGCAGCGCTTCGGTCACTCGACATGACGCGATACAAACCAGGCTGAGTGACAAAAATTTCTTTTTGCCCCTCAAACACACCATTCTCAACGTCTGTTGTCATATATTCGTCAGGATCAAGCGCCTGCAATTGAGCCCTGATGATCCCTGCCATCGATTTTACAGTGTAGTCAGCGTTTAATTCTCTGTTTTCTTTATTAAGCGTGACTAAAACATCCCGTAATGAGATGTATAGAATCTCGCCAAACATCAACGTTCTTAGATCGCTTTCACCAGTCTCACCACGGTAACATATCTTGGTCAGGTTACTATTCATCGTTTCTCACATTACAAATTGTGGATGTATATCAGGCCATTATACTGATCTTAACCTGCCAGCTCTAGACTGCTTTGCGGCTAATAGGTATCGCCCGCCAGATCACCGCATTAGAATCTGAAAGGTCTGGGTTCTGGTGAGTCAACGAACCTTTGATCTTACCCACGTAATGTGGACACATCCCACACTCGGCATTATCCCACCGGACAGTTTCATCCCTTTAGCTGAACGCTGTAACCTCATTGTGCCGATGACCCAGGCATTGATGGTTCAGGTACGTAAACAGTTTGCTCCTATGGTTCACTTATTGCCGAAAGATTTTCATTTCGCTTTCAATATCAGTGCCAGCCAGTTCAAAGACTTCAATCTGGTGGAGGACTGCCGGACCTTCATCCAGGCATTCAGTGACAACCCTGTTAAGCTGGTTCTGGAGCTCACCGATCGGGAGTTGCTGGTCACTGATGGTGCGACGGAAAGGCTGGTGGCAGAACTGCACAAGCTGGGGGTGCTGATCGCCATTGATGATTTTGGCACGGGTAATTCCAGCCTCAAGTATTTGCAAAGCTTCAACGTTGATGTCCTTAAAATCGACAAGAGCTTTGTCAGCAATATTGGCATCGATTCGCACTCAGTCCATATCATCGACAATATCATTGATCTGGCCTCCTGGTTACACCTGCAAACCGTGGCAGAAGGGGTTGAAAATGAAGTTCAGGCAGCATATCTGAAAGCACGCAACGTGACTTATCTGCAGGGGTATTTATACGGTAAACCCATCCCCATGGATGAGTTCGCCAGACAATTTTACGCTTCAGTTTAAGTGTCTTGTAGCGGTCAATTTAAGTTCGAAGAATCAATCCGGGCTGTGCCTGCCCGCCTTTCGCATTAACGTAACGTAATATTGAGTCACGGCTGTCAAATCCGGACCTTCCAGGGGAAACTCAATCCCGAGTGGCGCCTCAGTGGGTAATAACTGCAGTAATGTCAGCCAGCGCGAAGAGGCTGGCTCAGGCGCAATCGCACGAAAGGTATTCTGATAAGGTTCAGCCGCTTTCACATGGATATAGCTGACAGACGGTGCCAGTTGATGAGCGGCCTCTTCCGGCGAAGAGCCCGCCCACAGCCAGTTACCCATATCAAACGTCAACGTGACAGGCAGTTCCAGTGTGCGGCAGGTAGACTGAAAACGCTGCATTACCGGCAACTGCCCGCATTCAGTCTGATCATTTTCCACCACCAGCGGTACGCCAGTATCGGCAAGCCAGCGCCGCAATGTTTCCACTGCCGGATCCTGACCAAAGTGCCCCAGCGACACTTTCAGCCACTGCGCATTAAGGGTACGGGCCTCCTCAAGCAGCGCTGGTATTTGCGGGTTGAGCGAACTGTCCGGCAGATACAATGGCTCAGGCGCAGAGTAACATGCCTGCAAATTATGATTCCTGATGGAGTGCGCCAGCGAAGGTAAGTGGTTTAACTCTTCAACTGAAAACATCTCCCGGCGAATTTCGACGCCTTGCGCACCAGACTGCGCTATTACGGGCAACATGGCCACCTGCCCACCCGCTGCTCGTACGGTCTCATAGCCATAGGCGGCGGTTACCACAATAATTTTTCTGCTCACTTATCGCTCCGTTACCATCAAATCCTGGTTTTAGCCCTGAATGAAATCGATCCCATACAAGTTATATTTATCACGTGCTGACAGTCATAAAAGAAAACTAACGAACCGTTGAACCGCGCACCCGCAATTCACCAGGGAATAACTGCTCATTGACGGGATCTTTGGCGCCGCCAATACGACGGATCACCTGTTCGGCGGCAGCATAACCAATTTGCCAGGTGGGTTGTCTGAGTGTGGTGATACCAACGCCAGCCAGTTCAGCCCATTCCAGTTCGTCGAATCCCAGCAGGCCGATATCGCTCCCCCATTGCAGACCAATACGTTTCAGGGAGCGGGCAACCTGTAACGTTAAGGCGCCGTTAGCGGAAATAACCGCTTTGCGCATGCCACGGTAACGGGTATGAAACTGGCGCAATGTGTCATCAAGAAGGTTGCCTTGTGTCAGTGGTATTTCGGCATTGTCCGCCACAATCTCAGGATAACGGGCGAGAGTGGCATGAAAGTTATTCAGGCGTTCCCGACGGGTATTGACGGTACCGATCGGCTCACTCAGGAAAAGAATGGCTTCAAATCCTTGTGTGACAAGGTGTTCTGTGGCCAGCGTTGTTGCCTGGTCATTGTCCAGTGCGGCCCTGTCACAGATGAAATGGGGGATCTTACGGTCAATGAGCACCATCGGTAGCGCCGACTGCTTAAGCCGATCCAGCGTATCCTCAGGCATGTGTATCGCGTTGACGACCATCCCTTCAACCTGATAATTGAGCAGTAAATCGAGATAGTGTTGCTCCTGAACGCCCTCATTATTGGCATTACAAATCAGCGGGGTAAACCCATTTTTACGGCACGCAGCTTCGATACCGCTGAGCACGTCGATTGAATAGGGATTGGTGATATCGGCGATAATCAGACCAATAAGACGGCTTCGCCCATGCTTTAAACCGCGTGCCATCAGGCTTGGGCGGTATCCAAGGTCGGCAATGGCTTTTTCAATCCGCGCCAGCAGTGGAGCAGAGAGAAGATGTTTTTCACCATTCAAATAACGTGAAACGCTGGTTTTTCCTGTCTGCGCCGTTCGGGCAACATCTTTGATGGTAGGGCGCGGTGATGGTTCCATAGGTACTTTTCTCATCATTATCTACGAACGCCCTGACGTAAAATCCGGGTTGTTCACTGGTGCCTCTGAGGGCTTAATTACAATGATTCTTAACATCGTATTTGGTAATACCGCCGCAGGAGCACTCATTCTGTCAGAATGGTGTATTCCTTTATTTATCCTGACGCCAGGTTAACGCTGAATCAGCTGGTGCAGATTGTACCCATTTTGCGTGACCGTACCGGTCAGGGCGGTAATCAGGTTATCGACGGCGCAGGCCGCCATGTTGTAACGGGTTTCATGAGTAGCAGAACCAATATGCGGTAACGCGACAACATTGGGTAATTGCAACAGTTCTGAGTCGGCAGGCAGCGGTTCGGTTTCAAAGACATCAAGTCCTGCGGCGCGGATAACACCGTGTTTTAATGCATGAATTAACGCCTGCTGATCCACGATTTTTCCTCTGGCCCCGTTGACCAGGATAGCGCCAGGTTTCATTTGTGCCAGACAGCGAGCATCGATCATTTTTTCTGTCTGCGGTGTCAGCGGTAAGGTCAGACAGATAAAGTCTGCTTCTGCCAGCAACTGATCCAGCGGGCAACGACGCGCGCCGTAATGTTGTTCCACTTCGCTATTCGTCGTTTCGTTGGCGTATAACACCTGCATACCAAATCCGGCATTCGCCCGACGTGCCAGGGCGGCACCAATACGTCCCATGCCGACAATACCTATCGTCTTATGGTTGATGTCCACACCGTACATTGATGCATCAATGCTGCCCGTCCAGTGTCCGGCTTTCACCCATTCAGCCAGTTCACAGGCGCGGCGAGCGGTCATCATCAGCAGCATAAAGATCGTATCTGCGGTTGTTTCCGTTAATACCGAAGGGGTATGCATCAGCAAAATACCGCGTCGTGTCAGGTCATGAATATCAAATTGATCGACACCGACAGAGATAGTCGAGATGGCTTTCAGATGGGGAGCGCAGTCCAGCAACGCATCACGTACCGGCACACTGGCGCCGATCATCCCCTGGGCATCCTGGAGAGCAGCTTTTACTGCGACCCGATTCGTGTCGTTGATCCCATCGAAAAAGCGCACCTCAAAACAGGTTTCCAGTTTGTGGTACAGCGCATCCGGAATACGTTTGTACAATACGATGGCAGGTTTCAAAGAGCACTCTCCTGTTCAAGTAAGTTCAACTGTTCGCGATGGGGGAGTCCCTCGCTGTCACCAGGCACCTGAACGGCCAGGGAACCCAGAAGATTGCCTCGTCGCACGGCTTCGGATAGCATTTTTCCTTCAATTAATCCGCTCAGTACACCAACCGCAAAACCGTCGCCGGCACCGACCGTGTCCACCACGTTTGTGACCGGAAAGCCCGGTATTGTTGCCTGTTCGCCATGAGCAGATTTAAACCATGCGCCTTGCGGCCCAAGTTTGATGACAACGGCCTTCACGCCCTGATTAAGGTAAAAGTCGGCAATCGCCTCAGGATGTTCGTGGCCGGTGAGTATTTTCCCTTCACTCAGGCCTGGCATTACCAGTTTTGCTTTAAAGGCGAGGGCATTTAAGGTATTCACCATCGTGGGTGTATCACGCCACAATACAGGCCGCAGATTGGGGTCAAAAGAGACGCTTTTCCCGGCAGCAATCATCGCGTCTGCGGCATGGTGGCATAACGCCAGAACACTTTCCGAGAGTGCCGCTGCCACCCCCGTCAGATGAAGGTGACGGGCGGTGAGAAAATAGTCGGCGGAAAAATCGGCCAGCGAGAGATGACTGGCGGCCGAGTTTTTGCGGAAATATTGCACGACAGGATCTGCTCCCTCTTTTTCCCGCGACTTGATTTGAAATCCGGTGGCGTACTCTGTATCGGTCGTCACCTGCTGAAAGCTGATGCCTTCTTTTTCCAGACAGTTCAGAACATAGCGACCAAACGCATCTGTGCCGACTCTGCTAACCCAACCTGCCCGAAGCCCCAATCTTGCGATGCCGGTAGCCACATTCAACTCCGCGCCAGCGATGCGTTTAATGAAGTGTTCCGCGTCAGCCAAATCGCCATACTCTTCGGCAACAAACATAGCCATGGCTTCGCCAATAGTGACCAGATCCAGATTATTATGGGTATCACGTGAGGATATAAGGTTCACTGTCACAGTAATCGTACTCCTTAAAAACTCATCCAGCCCTGAGACGTCAGCCATAACTGGCTGATGTCTCAGGGTTTTATATCAATGTGTTATTGCCGATTAGCATGAAGAAATACGGTATAACACAGCAGTTAGTTAACTAAACCATTCGAGGGGAACCGTCACCAGTTCAGGGAAGATAATCAGCAGGACGACCACCAGAAATTCGGCCATCAGGAATGGCATCATTCCCCAAGTCACTTCACCTATTTTAAGTTTCCCTACGCTACACACGGCATTCAGGGAAGTGCCCACTGGTGGGGTAATCAGTCCCAGTGCGGTAATCATCACAAAGATCACGCCAAAGTAGATTGGATCGATACCCACTGCTTTCACCACCGGCATCAGTACTGGCGCCAGGATCAGGATAATTGGCGTCTGATCCATTGCGGTGCCGATAACAAACAACAGCGTGACCAGAATCAGCAGGAAAAGGGTTGGATGATCCATAAATGGCTCAAGCAACGTGATTAGTTCACCAGGTAAATCGGCTACTGTGATCAACCATGAGGTCACCATCGCGCCGCCGACGAGGAACATGACGACTGCGGTCATTTTCCCGGCATTCAGGAACAGGCCATACAGATCGCTAAACTTCAGCTCTTTGTATATAAATTTGCCGACAAACAGTGCGTATACGGCAGCAACAACCCCGGCTTCCGTCGGCGTGAAGATGCCAAATTTCAGACCAAACAGAATGATGAATGGCAGGATCATCGCCCAGATGCCTTCTTTAAAGGCCTGACACACTTCAGCACGGGTCGGTTTTTCGAACGTGACAACGTTGTCACGACGGGAGACAAACCACCAGGTAATCAGAATACTGACCCCCATCAGGATCCCCGGAACGATACCGCCCATAAACAGTTTGGTGATGGAAACCTGAGCAGCAACACCAAACAGAATCAAACCAATACTGGGAGGAATAACCGGCGCAATGACGCCTCCACACGCAATCAGCCCCGCAGAACGGTTCAGGTTGTACCCGGCTTCGCGCATCATCGGTAACAGCATGGCGGCCAGTGCGGTGGTATCAGCCAGCGCAGAGCCAGAGAGACTGGCCATCAGGATGGCGGCGAATACAGCAACGTAACCCAGCCCGCCGGGAATGTGACCAACCAGTGCCAGTGCCATACGGACAATACGGCGTGACAGGCCACCGGCGTTCATGAACTCCCCCGCCAGCATAAAGAACGGCGCAGCAAGCAGAACGAAATTGTTTGTGCCATCTACAGCATTTTGCGCAATCAACTGGGCATCAAACAGGTCGAGATGCCACATCAAACCGACACCACTCAGAAACAGCGAAAAAGAAATGGGAATGCCGATAGCAATAGCACTCAGCAGAATGCCAAGGAAAATAAGGACTGTCATGTGTAACTATCCTCAGATTAATGTTTTTTGTTGAGGAAAAGACGAAAAATGTTTTTGAAGGCGTACAGCGCAATACCAATGCTGGCGACAACGCTGGTTATATACAAAACAGCCATCGGCCAGCCAGTTACCGGGGAAACGGTATCGATATTAATGACAGTTTGCTGCCAACCCCCTTGCAACAGGAGCCAGCATACGAACAGTATTAACGCGTTGCCGACTAATTCACAGACCTGTTTCCCCCAGCGAGGCATTTTTTCAACCAGCGAATCGACCCGAATGTGGGTACCATCTTTCATCGCGGCGATGGCCCCTAAAAATGTCAACCAGACGAAAAACAGCCGGGAGACATCTTCGGAAAAAGTAATGCCTGAATTAAATCCGTATCGCAGAATGACGTTAACAAAGACCATTAACATCATAGAGGCCAGGCAAAAAACAATGATGAAGTTGATAGTGCGGAGAATATATTTTTCTAGGGTTGCCATGGAGTATTTTCCTTGAACGAAAACCTGCTAGCGGCGCGAAATAAAACGCGCCGCTGGAAGAGATAAATTACAGGTCTTTTGTTCTTTCAAGCTCATCCTGGAATTGCTTGAGCAGGGCCGGGTCCAGCTTCGCTGCATATTTTTGTGTCACCGGCTCTACAGCAACACGCATACGCTCGATTTCTTCTGGTGCCAATTCATTGAGCTGCATACCTTTTTCAATCAGGTTCTTACGGGAAACCTCGGTCATATCACGAGCGGCTTTACGCTGAGCATCACGGGCAACAATTGATGCATCTTTGAAGATTTTCTTCTCGTCGTCAGACAGTTTGTCCCACAGCTTTTTGCTCACCATCAGCAATTGTGGATTATAGATATGACGAGTGCCGCTGAAATACTTCTGTACTTCATAGTATTTGTTGGCATCAACAGACGTTTCCGGGTTTTCCTGACCATCGACCGTACGGGTTTCCATGGCAGTGTAGAGTTCCGGCATTGGCAGCGGTACTGCGTTTGCACCCAGCGCATTAAACATGTCGACATACAACGGGTTGAGAATGGTACGGATCTTCAATCCTTTCACATCTTCCAGTTTCGTGATCGGGTGTTTGTTATTACTGATACTGCGGTAGCCCTGTTCCATATAGGCCAGTCCCACCCAACCTTTTGCTGGCATGTAATCCAGCAGTTTCTGGCCAAACGGGCCGTCCAGAACAGCATCAGCTTGTGCGGTATTTTTAAACGAGAACGGGAAGTCCAGAGCCACAAACTCCGGAATAGTGCCGACGATTTGCGCCGGTGACATCATGGAAACTTCAATTGTGCCCCCCTGCATGGCGGAGGCGACTTGCTGCTCGCCACCCAGAGTGCCGTTCGGGAAAATTTTAATCTTAATTTTGTTGTCTGAGTGTTTAGCCACCTCATCAACAAAAACTTTGGCACCGATACCTTGCGGGTGATCAATCGCGTTGACGATAGGCATTTTCAGGTTTCGGGAGCTGATATCGGCGGCCTGGGAGGTGAAAGATATCAAAGATAAGCTGGCAGCAATGAGGGTTGAAGTAAAAAGCGCTCTCGTATTCTTCATATGTATAGTTTTCCGTCTGTACGACATGAATAAATGTAGGGGATGTTGGTTACGGGGCTCTCTATTTTCTGCCTTTGCACCCGTTAGTGGTACGATATATGGAATCGATTCCATGTATCAAAAAAATGATCCATAAATTAAATATCAGTCACAAATATAGGATTAATGGCCTGTCCGGATTAATAATCGATAATGCAGTCACAGTTAAAATGAATCCGTTCTGGCAGCAAATCATCAATTTTTGCCGTTTCAGTGTAAATGAAGTGCTGCAGGACCGGCGTTTGTGGTTAAGATATCGATCAGGTTCAGGTCGATTTTTCTGCTGATGTGCAATGGCTGAAAGGGCGTGGTGTAGAAGTCAAACGTTACAATCTGGCACAACAGCCTGTGAGCTTTGTTCATAGCGAGTACGGGTGTGGGGTCAGTCCAACTATAGGGCAGGATCGTCTACCGGGGTGGGGTCAGTCCATAAATGACTCAGAGGTGTCTGTTAAACCTGTGGCGATTCATTTCTCTTTCCCCGCAGCCCATCAGCCCCGCTTTGCCCAGGCTCAGACTCTCAATTTATGTAAGAAACTACCTTGAGGTACCAGTACGAGCACGGAGATTTCGCCAATGAGGAAAGGTGACACGGACTATTAAAACCAACAACCCCAGGAGTTATAACAACGCAGGGGCTGTATATTTTACTGAATACTTTCCAGGTCTTTTGCTATATCACGATGGCGTCCCTGGTCAGCAATCTCACGTCCCGGCCGAGCCGGTGCTTTAAGCGCCTTTTCCAGATAGCGTTTTCCTTCGTCAGTCTTTTTCTCTTTCAGCAAAAAGTCGCCATAAAAATAGTTTGGATCGATGCCATCAGGATTGATCGCCAGTGCTTTTTTCAGCATTTCGTCGGCTTTGTTTTTATCACCAAAGCCAATCGGCCAGCCGGGAACCTGATAATACAGCGCCCCAAGGCTGGTCCAGGCAGAACCCTGTAAGGCATTAGGGTCGATGCTGATCGCTTTTTCCAGATCGCTACGGGCCTGTTTGACCAGACTCAACGCACCCAACCCCCCTTTAGCC
>NZ_JANEWG010000022.1 GCF_028069725.1 Citrobacter sp. Awk 4 | reverse complement strand
GTGTATAGACATGGCGAAAAATAATAAATCGCCCATAAAAAAGGCCGCTTTCGCGGCCTTTTTACATCAACTAACTGTCAGTTAACGGTTATTTCTTACCTTCAACCCACTTGCCGTCAACAAAGAAGGCTGACCAGCCGGTCGCTTTTCCGTCTTTCTCTGCAGCAACATATTGCTGTTTCGTTTTACGGCTGAAGCGCACCAGTGTCTTGTTACCTTCGGCGTCCTGTTGCGGTGCATCGGCCAGATAACGCAGTTTTTCCGGCAGACGATCGCGGAAGCGGTATAACTCTTCCACTAACGGCGCACGTGTTTCACGTGATTTCGGGAACGTATTCGCCGCCAGGAAGATACCCGCCGCCCCGTCACGCAGGACGAAGTAAGCATCGGATTTTTCACACGGCAGTTCAGGCAGTGGAACCGGATCTTCCTTCGGTGGAGCCACTTCGCCGTTACGCAAAATCTTACGGGTGTTTTTGCACTCGTCGTTGGTGCAGGCCATGTATTTACCAAAACGCCCCATTTTCAGGTGCATTTCAGAACCACATTTCTCACATTCAACGATCGGGCCGTCATACCCCTTGATGCGGAACTCACCCTCTTCGATTTCGTAACCGTCGCACGTCGGGTTGTTACCACAAACATGCAGTTTACGTTTTGGATCGATCAGATAACTGTCCATTGCTGTGCCGCATTTCTGGCAGCGACGTTTAGCACGCAAGGCGTTGGTTTCCGCATCATCGCCTTCAAGCACGTTCAGGACTTCGTTTTCCGGCACCAGGTTAATGGTGGTTTTGCAGCGCTCTTTCGGCGACAGGGCATAACCGGAACACCCGAGGAAAACCCCAGTGCTGGCGGTACGAATCCCCATCTGACGACCACAGGTTGGGCAGTCGATACTGGTCAGCACCATCTGATTCGGACGCATACCGCCCTCTTCAGGATCTTTCTCGGCTTTATCCAGTTGCTGAGTAAAATCACTGAAGAAGTTGTCAAGAACGCCTTTCCATTCGGCTTCGTGATTCGCCACCTGGTCAAGGCTGTTTTCCATTTGCGCGGTAAAATCGTAGTTCATCAACTCGCGGAAGTTTTCTTCCAGACGGTCGGTGACGATTTCGCCCATTTTTTCCGCGTAGAAACGGCGGTTCTCAACACGCACATAACCACGATCCTGGATCGTAGAAATGATCGACGCATATGTTGACGGACGACCGATACCGCGTTTTTCAAGCTCTTTCACCAGCGACGCTTCACTAAAACGTGCCGGTGGTTTGGTGAAGTGCTGCGCCGGGGTCAGTTCGACCAGCGTCAGCGCATCGCCTTTATTCACGGCAGGTAACGTGCGGTCCTCATCACCCTTACGCAGCGCAGGCATCACTTTGGTCCAGCCGTCAAAACGCAGGATACGGCCACGCGCTTTCAGACGGAAATCCCCTGCGCCAACGGTCAGCGTGGTGGAATCGTATTGTGCCGGCGTCATCTGACAGGCGACAAACTGACGCCAGATCAGTTGATACAGTTTCTGCGCATCGGCTTCCATATCCTTCAGGACTTCCGCCTGAACGGAGACATCAGAAGGACGAATCGCTTCGTGCGCTTCCTGCGAGTTTTCTTTGCTTGCGTACTGATTGGCGCTCTCCGGGAGATATTTCTTACCGAAGTTGTCGCTGATGTAATCACGCACCATGGATACCGCATCCTGACTCAGGTTTGTTGAGTCAGTACGCATGTAAGTGATGTAACCCGCTTCATACAAGCGCTGCGCCATCATCATGGTTTTTTTAACGCCAAAGCCCAGACGCGTACTGGCCGCCTGCTGTAACGTGGAGGTGATAAACGGCGCGCCCGGCTTGCTGCTGGTCGGTTTATCTTCACGTTCCAGCACGCTATAGCGCGCTTTCTCCAGCAGACTCACCGCCGCCAGCGTTTGCTCGCGGTTAACCGGACGGAACGGCTTATCATTCTGGTGCGTGACTTCCAGCGGTAACGCATCGCCAGACGGCGTGGTCGTGCTGGCATCGACTTCCCAGAACTCTTCAGGAACAAATGCTTTGATCTCGCGCTCACGCTCAACCACCAGGCGCACCGCAACGGACTGAACACGACCGGCAGACAGGCCACGCGCAATCTTTTTCCACAACAGCGGAGAGACCATATAGCCGACGACGCGGTCCATAAAGCGACGCGCCTGTTGCGCATTAACACGGTCAATATTCAGTTCGCCGGGCTTTTCAAATGCCTGACGAATAGCGTTCTTGGTAATTTCGTTAAACACCACACGGCTGTAGCGTGTGTCGTCACCCCCGATCACTTCCCGCAGGTGCCAGGCAATGGCTTCCCCTTCGCGGTCAAGGTCGGTTGCGAGATAGATGTGGTCAGCCTTTTCGGCCAACTGTTTTAGTTCAGAGACGACCTTCTCTTTGCCGGGCAGCACTTCGTAGTGCGCATCCCAGTTATGCCACGGGTCAACCCCCATACGATTGACGAGAGCGCCACGTTCATCCTTTTTGGGCTTTTTAGCCGTTTTGGTGGAGGTAGAGTCGGCGCTCTTTTTAGCTGCTGAGCCACTGGTCGGCAAATCACGGATATGACCGACGCTGGATTTCACCACGTAGTCATTACCCAGATACTTGTTGATCGTTTTGGCTTTTGCCGGGGACTCAACGATGACAAGAGCTTTACCCATATTCACCTTTACCTAATTTGATTCTTCCAGAATGCGTCGCACGTTGATTCACCTTCCGCTGGCGACGAGACACCGATATGGTCTCTGCGACGACGGATATCAACCCCTTATACTGACTGTGTGCACGAAATAGTCAGGTGACTGAGTTAACAGGCTTTTTAGCACACAAGCGCTATAGCACGACGGAATTGTGGTTGAATGTCAAGCAAATCTGTTGCCAGATTGACGAAAGCGTCACACTGTACCTGATAAAATCCGTTACGCAACTTTATTAGCATGCAAAAACAAATCTCGCCAGTGACGCCTGTGCCATAAAGCCCTCGGTTTCTTCATGGAATATTTGCCCATAAGCGGCGCTCGGCGTAGACTAATGTCCTTGTTTAAGGAGTAAAAAATGCACAAAGACACTCAACCCATCGATCGTGAAACACTGCTGATAGAAGCCAACAAAATCATTCGTGAGCATGAGGACACGCTGGCGGGGATTATAGCCACCGGTGTGACACAGCGAAACGGCGTACTGGTCTTCAGTGGCGATTACTTTTTAGACGAGCAAGGATTGCCGACCCCAAAAAGCACCGCAGTGTTTAACATGTTTAAACATTTAGCCCATGTGCTCTCTGAGAAGTATCACCTGATCGATTAAAAGCAAAACGCGAGGCCTGTGCCTCGCGTTTTCGTTTACATCAGCGGCTTTTGCCCGCGCTGCCACCAGCGAAGCAACAGTTTATCCGCACTTTCTGCCGCACTGCCCGTAAAACGATCCATCAGCTTTTTACGCTGCATAAAACGTACGCTCAACACTTCGCGGCCTTCCATCAGATCGAGAATGACGTCATCACTGGTATTGACCTCATCCACCAGCCCTTTTTCCAGCGCCTGTTGACCGTACCAGTGTTCGCCCGTCGCCACTTTTTCGATGTCCAGGCTCGGGCGCATCTGCTGTACAAACGCTTTAAACAGATGATGGGTTTCATTCAGATCTTCACGGAATTTCTGTCGCCCTTCTTCCGTATTCTCCCCCAACAGCGTCAGCGTACGTTTGTATTGCCCGGCTGTATGCAACTCAATATCGATCTCTTTACCTTTCAGGAAGCGGTTAAAGTTTGGAATCTGTGCGACGACCCCAATCGATCCCACAATGGCAAACGGTGCCGAGACAATTTTATCGGCCACGCAGGCCATCATGTAGCCGCCGCTGGCCGCCACTTTATCGACCGTCACGGTCAAGGGGACCTGCTTATCACGCAGGCGCTGCAATTGTGACGCCGCCAGACCATAGCCATGGACAACGCCCCCGGGACTTTCCAGACGAACCACCACCTGATCCTGCGGTTTAAACACCGCCAGCACTGCCGTAACTTCTTCACGTAATGCGCTCACCTCGTGCGCATCCATGCTGCCTTTGAAATCAATCACCCAGACACGGGGTTTCCCGCGAGCGTCGCTCTCGCCCAACTTCGCTTTCGCTTTCGCGGCCTTCGCCTCCAGCTTGTGTTTCTTTTTCTGCGCCTTATGCCACAGTTTTTGCTGTGCGCTATCCAGCAGGCTCATCGCCAGCTCTTCTTTCATCTCTTCATACTGCTCACTGAGATTCGTCACCCGTAATTCGCCGCGTTGACGTTTACGCTGGGCAGCATTCACAACAATCATGGTAATGACACCAATTGCCGCCACCACGGTGACGATCTTTGCTAAAAACAACCCATATTCAGACAACAATTCCACGAGTCCCACCTTGGTTAAACAACACAACTTCGGCTCAGTGTACAACAGGCCTGTGAACCCGTCTCGCTTCATCCACCTGGATGTTACTCAGTGAAAAACATGACAAAGTGTTCATTTTACGGCGTTATCGCCGTTGACTGATTGAAAAAGCGTAGGGTTTCAGGCATAAAACCGAAAAGTTAATGAAAAGATAAAACAACTGGCAGGGTGACCCAACGCGTCGCCGAGGAGTAGCCGTGCATTACCAACCGAAACACGATTTACTGCAGGACCGCATTATTCTGGTCACTGGTGCCAGCGACGGCATTGGTCGCGAGGCCGCACTCACCTACGCCCGCTACGGCGCCAGCGTTATTTTGCTCGGCCGTAATGAAGAAAAACTGCGCCAGGTTGCGCATACCATTGGCGAGACAACAGATTCAATGCCGCAGTGGTTTACGCTGGATTTGCTGACCTGTACCTCAGAAAACTGCCATCATCTGGCCCAGCGCATTGAGGCGCACTACCCGCGCCTTGACGGTGTATTGCACAACGCCGGACTGCTCGGCGATATTTGCCCGATGAGCGAACAGAATCCGCAGGTCTGGCAGGACGTGATGCAGGTTAACGTCAACGCGACATTTATGCTGACGCAGGCGTTGCTTCCTTTATTACTCAAATCGGATGCCGGTTCACTGGTGTTTACCTCTTCCAGCGTCGGGCGACAGGGCCGCGCTAACTGGGGCGCTTATGCAACCTCAAAATTTGCAACGGAAGGCATGATGCAAGTGCTGGCAGATGAGTATCAAAATCGTCATTTGCGGGTCAATTGCATCAATCCTGGCGGCACACGTACCGATATGCGCGCCAGCGCCTTCCCCACAGAAGATCCCTTAAAACTGAAAACACCCGCCGATATTATGCCGCTTTATCTGTGGCTGATGGGCGATGACAGCCGTCGTAAAACCGGTATGACTTTTGATGCCCAACCGGGCCGTAAACCAGGAATCGCCCAATGAGTGAAGAACGCTACCAACAACGCCAGCAACGCGTAAAAGACAAGGTTGATGCCCGAGTTGCGGCGGCACAAGACGAACGCGGTATTGTGATTGTGTTCACCGGCAACGGCAAGGGTAAGACAACCGCCGCATTTGGCACGGCGACGCGTGCAGTCGGCCATGGAAAGCATGTCGGCGTGGTGCAGTTCATCAAAGGAACCTGGCCAAACGGCGAGCGGAATTTGCTTGAACCCCATGGCGTAGAGTTTCAGGTGATGGCGACAGGCTTTACCTGGGAGACGCAAAACCGTGAAGCGGATACCGCCGCCTGCCTGGCCGTCTGGGAGCATGGTAAACGCATGCTGGCCGATGCAACGCTTGATATGGTGGTGTTGGACGAATTGACCTACATGGTGGCGTACGACTATTTGCCGCTTGAAGAGGTCCTGAACGCGCTAAATGCACGCCCGGCGCACCAGACAGTGATCATTACGGGGCGTGGTTGCCATCGGGATATTCTGGAGCTGGCGGATACCGTGAGCGAACTGCGTCCGGTCAAACACGCTTTTGAAGCGGGCGTGAAAGCCCAAATGGGGATCGACTACTGATTCAAGGCCGGATGAGGCGCTTGCGGCGCCATCCGGCACCGCGCAATAGCCTGATGGCGCTACGCTATCAGGCTACGAAGCGTTAACCGTTGTTGTTACGACCACCGGAACGACGACCGCCACCCACCTGGCTGTGACGCTTCACCGCACGGCGAATCTGATTCGCTTTCATGCGACGTCTGTCTTTCTCAACAGCCACTTTTGACGCGGTTTCTGGTTGCAACTCCACCAGTTCGCGTAAATAGTTAGTCTGCGCGAGATCCAGCTCAGTCCAGCCGCCACGCGGAAGACCTTTTGGCAGCGGAATATCACCGTAACGTACGCGAATCAAACGACTCACCTGCACACCCACGGCTTCCCACAGGCGACGTACTTCACGGTTACGCCCTTCGGTCAACGTCACGTTGTACCACTGGTTAATCCCTTCACCGCCGCTGAATTTAATGGTCTTAAAGGCAGCAGGACCATCTTCCAGTTGCACGCCACGACTCAGATCGCGCAGTTTTGCCTCATCGATCTGACCGAAGACACGTACAGCATATTCGCGCTCAACTTCACGGCTCGGGTGCATCAGACGGTTTGCCAGTTCGCCATCTGTCGTAAACAGCAGCAAACCGCAAGTGTTGACGTCCAGACGCCCTACCGCAATCCAGCGTGCGCCACGCAGTTTTGGTAAACGGTCAAAAACCGTAGGACGGCCTTCCGGGTCGTTGCGGGTACACAGTTCGCCTTCTGGCTTGTAATAAGCCAGAACACGACAAATTTGTTCCGCAGACTCTTTCACCGAGATCAGGTGACCGTCGATACGGATTTTCAGACCTGGTGTTACTTCAACGCGATCGCCAAGCGTGGCAATTTTGCCGTCTACGCTCACACGACCTGCTTCAATAATGGATTCGATTTCACGGCGGGAGCCGTGGCCAGCGCGTGCCAGCACTTTCTGTAACTTTTCGCTCATAGAGCTTCCTTTAGGTGTCGCCTTCACAGGCGTCGAACAGGAGAATCAACGGCGCCGTACAGCGCCATTTTAAGGCCGCGTAGTATACAGAGTTGCGCCCTTATAAGAAAGGTTTAACGTCGCCGACACCTTCGCGCAAGACCGCTGGTGAATCATCGGTTAAATCGATAACCGTCGTGGGTTGTTGACCGAGATAACCCCCGTGAATAATCAAATCAACCTGCTTTTCAAGCCTGTCTTTGATCTCTTCCGGATCCGACTCGGTAAAATCACTGCCCGGTAACATCAACGATGTCGACAGCATCGGCTCTCCCAGAGCCTCCAGCAACGCCAGCGCAATCGGGTTTGAGGGCACACGAAGACCAATGGTTTTGCGTTTTTCCTGCAACAAACGACGCGGCACTTCTTTGGTTCCTTTCAGGATGAAGGTGTAGTTGCCCGGCGTGTTGTTTTTAATTAAACGAAAAGCGACGTTATCCACGAAGGAATAGGTCGACAGTTCCGACAGATCCCGACACATCAGCGTAAAGTTATGCCCGTCTGGCAGATGACGAATACGGCAAATGCGCTCCATCGCGCCTTTATCCTCGATTTTGCAGCCAAGCGCATAACCGGAATCGGTTGGATAAACGATCACCCCGCCTTTACGCACGATCTCGACAGCCTGGTTAATCAGGCGTGGCTGCGGGTTTTCCGGATGAATATAAAAAAACTGGCTCATACTTCCCTCTCTGTGGTGTCTCCGGGCTGCTCCCATAACTGCCATACGCCTTCGACGCCTGCAGGCAGCCAGAGCTTACGACCCAACTCAATCCACGGGCAGGGTTGATGAAAATCAGAGCCTTGCGATGCCCATAGTTGATTCTGGCGCGCCAATGTCGCCAGTTGAGTACGTTCATTGGGAGATTGCTGGCATTGCGCGACTTCTATCGCGTCACCGCGGTGTTCAGCAAAATGCGCAACTAATCTTTTCAGCCACTTAGCGCTAAGGTCGTATCGCCCCGGATGGGCCAGCACCGCCTTACCGCCAGAATGATGAATCACATCAATAGCTTGTTCTATTGTACACCACTGTGGGGGAACGTATCCGGTTTTCCCACGCGCAAGATACTTTTTGAACACATCCGCCAGGGTTGTCGCTTTACCGCATTCCACCAAAAAGCGGGCAAAATGCCCGCGAGTCACCGCCCCGCCATCCGCAAGACGTAGCGCCCCTTCCCACGCACCGGGAATATGGGCCTTATCCAGCCGTTCAGCAATCAAACGCGCGCGCTGCTGGCGACGTTCGGTTTGTTCGGCCAAAAAATCACACATCGCCGGATGGGTGATATCGATATTCAGCCCCACGATATGGATCTCGTGATTTTCCCAGACCGTCGAAATTTCGACGCCAGCAATCAAATTCAGGGCTAATCCGGAACGTGAAATTTCTTCTCTTGCCGCAGGAATAGCGGCTGTGGTGTCATGATCGGTGATCGCCAGTGTGCCGACTCGCATCTCTACTGCACGGTGTACCAACGCTTCTGGCGTCAACCGTCCATCGGACGCCGTTGTATGGCTGTGCAGGTCATAAATCACTGCGTAATTCGTGTCGCTCAAGGCGAGCTCCCGTCTTAATAATGGCTCTTTCACAGACATCATAGCGTTTCCGGCAAATTTACTGAAATCAGGTGTTGACAAAAATCCATTGAACTAGTTAACTAGTACGCAAGTTCACATGAAGAAGGTATCTGAGATGAAAGCTCAATTCGTACTGCAAGGTTGGTGGCGCACTTCCTGATTTCGGGCAGTGTCTTCGCAGCTATACGCAACCAGATACCCGGCCCGCCAAATTTGAGCGGGCTTTTTTTTGAACAGAATGAATGAGAATAACGATGCAAACACAAAAACCGACACTCGAACTGCTCACCTGTGATGCCGCTTACCGCGAAAATCCGACGGCGTTGTTTCATCAGGTCTGTGGCGGCAGCCCTGCCACACTGTTACTGGAATCCGCCGACATCGACAGTAAGGATGACCTCAAAAGCCTGCTGCTGGTGGACAGCGCATTGCGCATTACCGCGTTAGGTGACACTGTCACTATTCAGGCATTATCAGATAACGGTGCTTCCCTACTGCCACTGCTGGATGCCGTACTGCCCGCCGGGATCGACAACGAACAGCTTGCATCGAGCCGCGTTCTCCATTTTCCACCGGTCAGCCCGTTGCTGGATGAAGACGCCCGCCTGTGTTCACTCTCCGTATTTGACGCGTTCCGTCTGCTGCAGGATCTGGTGAATGTGCCCTCACAGGAGCGGGAAGCAATGTTCTTCGGCGGCCTGTTTGCCTATGATCTGGTAGCAGGCTTTGAAGACTTACCGCAACTTGAAGCCGGTAATCGTTGCCCGGACTACTGCTTCTATCTGGCAGAAACGCTGATGGTGATTGACCATCAAAAGAAAAGTACCCGCATACAGGCCAGTATCTTTACCCCTGATGCGGCTGAACGTCAGCGTCTGACGCAGCGTTTGACGCAATTAACCCAACAGTTGACCGAAACCGCGCCGCCGTTGCCTGTCACCGCAGTGCCGCATATGCGTTGCGAATGCAATCAGAATGATGAAGAGTTCGGCGCCGTTGTACGCAACATGCAAAAAGCCATTCGTGCCGGTGAGATTTTTCAGGTAGTCCCGTCCCGCCGCTTCTCGCTTCCCTGCCCGTCGCCGCTCGCGGCCTATGATGTACTGAAAAAGAGCAATCCCAGCCCGTATATGTTCTTTATGCAGGACAACGAATTCACGCTGTTTGGCGCGTCGCCAGAAAGCTCACTGAAATACGATGCCACCAGCCGTCAAATTGAAATCTACCCGATCGCCGGAACGCGCCCACGCGGTCGTCGCGCTGATGGCTCTCTCGACCGGGATCTGGACAGCCGCATTGAGCTGGAGATGCGTACCGATCACAAAGAGATGTCCGAACATCTGATGCTGGTTGACCTTGCCCGTAATGATTTGGCGCGTATCTGCACCCCAGGTAGCCGCTACGTCGCCGACCTGACGAAAGTTGACCGTTACTCTTTTGTGATGCACCTGGTTTCCCGCGTGGTGGGTGAACTGCGCAGCGATCTGGATGTCCTGCACGCCTACCGCGCCTGCATGAATATGGGCACCCTCAGCGGCGCGCCGAAAGTCCGTGCAATGCAGCTCATCGCGAATGCCGAAGGACGCCGTCGCGGCAGTTATGGCGGTGCCGTCGGTTATTTCACCGCTCATGGCGATCTGGATACCTGCATTGTGATTCGCTCCGCCCTTGTCGAAGACGGCATTGCCACCGTGCAAGCGGGCGCCGGGGTTGTTCTCGATTCTGTTCCGCAGTCTGAAGCCGATGAAACCCGTAACAAAGCGCGCGCCGTGTTGCGCGCTATCGCCACCGCGCATCATGCACAGGAGATTTTCTAATGGCTGACATTCTGCTGCTCGATAACATCGACTCTTTCACATACAACCTGGCAGATCAGCTACGGACTAACGGCCATCATGTGGTGATTTACCGCAACCATATCCCGGCCCAGACGCTGATTGACCGTCTGGCGACGATGAAAAACCCGGTGCTGATGCTCTCTCCAGGCCCCGGCGCGCCAAGTGAAGCCGGTTGCATGCCGGAACTGTTGACCCGTCTGCGCGGAAAGCTGCCGATTATCGGTATCTGCCTTGGTCATCAGGCGATTGTTGAAGCTTACGGTGGCTACGTCGGTCAGGCGGGCGAAATTCTGCACGGCAAAGCGTCAAGCATTGAGCATGACGGCCAGGCGATGTTTGCCGGTCTGGCCAATCCGCTGCCTGTCGCGCGTTATCACTCTCTGGTCGGCAGCAATGTACCTGCCGGACTGACCATCAACGCCCATTTTAACGGGATGGTGATGGCGGTTCGCCACGATGCGGATCGCGTCTGCGGCTTCCAGTTTCATCCGGAATCCATTCTGACTACGCAGGGCGCCCGTTTACTGGAACAAACGCTGGCGTGGGCGCAACAGAAGCTGGAACAGACCAACACGCTGCAGCCCATTCTGGAAAAACTGTATCAGGCACAAACGCTTTCTCAGCAAGAGAGCCATCAGCTGTTCTCTGCCGTGGTACGCGGCGAACTGAAGCCGGAACAACTGGCGGCGGCGCTGGTGAGCATGAAAATTCGTGGTGAACATCCTAACGAAATAGCCGGTGCGGCCACCGCGTTACTGGAAAATGCGGCGCCATTTCCGCGCCCTGACTATCTGTTCGCCGATATCGTCGGTACCGGCGGTGACGGCAGCAACAGCATCAATATTTCCACCGCCAGCGCTTTCGTGGCAGCGGCGTGCGGCATGAAAGTGGCGAAGCACGGCAACCGTAGTGTTTCCAGTAAATCCGGCTCTTCCGATCTGCTGGCGGCTTTCGGCATTAATCTGGATATGAATGCTGACAAGTCGCGCCAGGCGCTGGACGACCTCGGCGTCTGCTTCCTGTTTGCACCGAAGTACCATACGGGTTTTCGCCATGCGATGCCGGTGCGCCAGCAGTTAAAAACACGCACGCTGTTCAACGTGCTGGGACCGTTGATTAACCCGGCGCACCCGCCGCTGGCGCTGATTGGCGTCTACAGCGCTGAACTGGTGCTGCCGATTGCCGAGACATTGCGTGTTCTGGGATATCAACGCGCCGCGGTGGTCCACAGCGGTGGAATGGATGAAGTTTCCTTGCATGCGCCGACAATCGTTGCCGAGTTACACGAGGGGGAAATCAAAAGTTATACGCTGACGGCGGATGACTTTGGCCTCACCCCTTATCATCAGGAACAGCTGGCTGGCGGCACGCCAGAAGAAAACCGTGACATTCTGACACGCTTGCTACAAGGTAAAGGTGAAGCCGCCCACGAGGCCGCTGTCGCCGCGAATGTTGCCATGCTGATGCGCCTGCATGGCGAGGAAGATTTGAAAGCCAATGTGCAAACCGTGATCACTGTTCTGCGCAGCGGCGCAGCCTATGACCGGGTTACCGCACTGGCGGCAAGAGGGTAAATGATGCAGACCGTTTTAGCGAAAATCGTCGCAGATAAGGCGATTTGGGTAGAAGCCCGTAAGCAGCAGCAACCGCTGGCCAGTTTCCAGAACGACATCCAGCCGAGTTCACGACATTTTTATGATGCACTTGCCGGAGCGCGTACCGCGTTTATCCTGGAGTGTAAAAAGGCTTCTCCCTCGAAAGGCGTGATCCGGGAGAATTTCGACCCGGCGCAGATAGCTGGTGTTTACAAGCACTATGCGTCGGCGATTTCCGTCCTGACCGACGAGAAATATTTTCAGGGCAGTTTTGATTTTCTGCCGGTGGTCAGCGCCATCGCGCCGCAGCCGATTCTGTGTAAGGACTTCATTATTGACCCTTACCAAATCTACCTGGCGCGTCATTATCAGGCGGATGCCTGCCTGCTGATGCTCTCGGTGCTGGATGACGAACAGTATCGCCAGCTTGCCACCGTGGCGCACAGCTTAAAAATGGGCGTGTTGACCGAGGTGAGCAACGAAGAAGAGCTGGAGCGCGCCATAGCTCTGGGCGCAAAAGTTGTCGGCATCAATAACCGCGACCTGCGCGACCTGTCGATTGATTTGAACCGAACCCGGCAGCTTGCGCCACGTCTGGGTCATGACGTGACCGTGATCAGCGAATCCGGAATCAACACCTACGGTCAGGTGCGCGAACTAAGCCACTTTGCCAACGGCTTTCTTATCGGGTCTGCGCTGATGTCTGAGGACAATCTCCACGCGGCCGTGCGCCGGGTGCTGCTGGGTGAGAATAAAGTGTGCGGCCTGACCCGCCCTCAGGATGCAAAAGCCGCTTATGACGCTGGCGCCATTTATGGCGGGTTGATTTTTGTGGCATCTTCTCCTCGCGCCGTCAGCGTTGAGCAGGCACGGGACGTGATGGCGGCGGCACCGCTACGGTATGTTGGTGTCTTTCGTGATGCGGACATTGCGCAGGTTTGCGAGAAAGCCACCACGCTGTCGCTCAAGGCGGTACAACTGCATGGTCATGAAGATCAGGCCTATGTGAATGCGCTGCGTGCTGCGTTGCCTGAACAGGTGCAAATCTGGAAAGCGTTGAGCGTCGGCGATACGCTTCCTGCCCGCGATTATCAGCATATTGATAAGTACGTTCTGGATAACGGCCAGGGTGGTACAGGTCAACGTTTTGACTGGTCATTACTGCAGGGTCAGACGCTGGACAATGTTTTTCTGGCTGGCGGATTAGGCGCAGATAACTGCGTAGACGCGGCTAAAACCGGCTGTGCCGGCCTCGATTTTAATTCTGGTGTAGAGTCGCAGCCGGGCATCAAAGATGCGCGTCTGCTGACCTCGGTCTTTCAGACACTGCGCGCTTATTAAGGAAGAAAACATGACAACATTACTGAATCCGTACTTTGGTGAATTTGGCGGCATGTACGTGCCACAGATTCTGATGCCTGCCTTGCGTCAACTGGAAGAAGCGTTCGTCAGCGCGCAGAAAGATCCAGCGTTTCAGGCGCAGTTTACCGACCTGCTCAAAAACTATGCCGGACGCCCGACCGCGCTCACCAAATGCCAGAACATCACCGCAGGCACCCGTACCACTCTTTACCTGAAGCGTGAAGATCTGCTGCACGGAGGCGCGCACAAAACCAACCAGGTGCTGGGTCAGGCACTGCTGGCTAAGCGGATGGGCAAAACCGAAATTATTGCCGAAACCGGCGCGGGTCAACACGGCGTGGCCTCCGCACTTGCCAGTGCGCTGCTGGGTCTGAAATGCCGCATTTACATGGGCGCGAAAGATGTTGAACGCCAGTCGCCTAACGTGTTCCGTATGCGTTTGATGGGGGCTGAAGTGATCCCGGTTCACAGCGGTTCCGCAACCCTGAAAGATGCCTGTAACGAGGCGCTGCGTGACTGGTCTGGCAGCTACGACACCGCACACTATATGCTCGGCACGGCCGCAGGCCCGCATCCGTTCCCGACCATTGTGCGTGAGTTCCAGCGCATGATTGGGGAAGAAACCAAAGCGCAGATCCTGGAAAAAGAAGGTCGTCTGCCAGATGCGGTTATCGCCTGTGTCGGCGGTGGTTCAAATGCGATCGGTATGTTTGCTGATTTCATTGACGAAACCAGCGTGGGACTGATTGGCGTAGAGCCAGGCGGTCACGGGATCGAAACCGGTGAGCATGGCGCGCCGCTCAAACACGGTCGCGTAGGGATCTACTTCGGCATGAAAGCGCCGATGATGCAGACGGAAGAAGGCCAGATTGAAGAGTCTTACTCCATTTCTGCCGGGCTGGATTTCCCGTCTGTCGGACCACAACACGCTTATCTGAACAGTATTGGTCGTGCCGATTACGTGTCGATCACCGATGATGAAGCGCTCGAAGCGTTCAAAACCTTGTGCCTGCATGAAGGTATTATCCCGGCGCTGGAGTCGTCCCACGCCCTGGCGCATGCGTTAAAAATGATGCGCGACACCCCGGAAAAAGAGCAACTGTTGGTGGTTAACCTTTCCGGTCGCGGCGACAAAGACATTTTCACCGTACACGACATTCTGAAAGCGCGAGGGGAAATCTGATGGAACGCTACGAAAACGTATTTGCACAGCTGAAGGATCGTAAAGAAGGCGCATTTGTTCCCTTTGTCACGCTGGGCGACCCTTCGGTTGAGCAATCACTGAAAATTATCGATACGCTGATCGAGGCGGGTGCCGATGCCCTTGAACTCGGGATACCGTTCTCCGATCCGCTGGCTGATGGTCCGACGATTCAGGAAGCCACGCTGCGCGCATTTGCCTCAGGCGTTACCCCGACGCAATGTTTTGAGATGCTGGCGTTAATCCGCCAGAAGCACCCGACCATTCCTGTGGGGCTGTTGATGTACGCCAATCTGGTCTTCAACAAAGGGATCGACGAATTTTACGCCCAGTGCGAAAAGGTCGGCGTCGACTCCGTGCTGATTGCCGACGTACCGGTGGAAGAGTCTGCGCCTTTCCATCAGGCAGCATTACGCCACAACGTTGCGCCGATTTTCATCTGCCCGCCGAATGCCGATGATGAACTTCTGCGCCAGATTGCCTCCAGGGGTCGCGGCTACACCTATTTACTCTCCCGTGCAGGGGTGACGGGGGCGGAAAACCGTGCCGCGCTACCGTTACACCATCTGGTCGAAAAACTGAAAGAGTACAACGCTGCCCCACCGTTACAGGGTTTCGGGATCTCTTCTCCCGAACAGGTCACTGGGGCCATTGAGGCTGGAGCAGCAGGGGCAATTTCCGGCTCGGCGATTGTGAAAATTATCGAGAAAAACCTCGATAAACCCGAACAGATGCTGGCCGAGCTAAAAACGTTCGTCAGCGCAATGAAAGCGGCAACACGCGCGTAATGTCCGGCAACCGCCAGAACACCTCTGGCGGTTTACCCTTTCGCCTGTTTCATTTTGTACATCTCATTATCTGCCAACTGGATCGCCGCATCTAACGCGCCGTCCACTTCCGCAACGCCCCAGGACACCGACAGCGGCACCTGATTGCTGTTAACCCAAAACGCATATTCCCGCACCTGACTGGCAATGCGTTCCGCAACCGCGATGGCATCACTGGCGTTTGCCCGGTAAAGCAGAATCACAAACTCATCACCGCCCGTGCGGATCACTATGTCATTGCTGGTGCGGGTATTGGAAAGCATGCGGTTAGCGATAACCTGTAACGCTCTGTCGCCAGCCACATGTCCCCAGGTATCGTTGATCGCTTTGAATTTATTGCAATCCAACAGGATCACCGCGCAATGTGATAGCACACGACGTTTAATAATATCGAGGATCTTGCGGTTAAAGCCCCCCGTCAACGGGTCGATATAAATCTTGAGATCGCTTTCGTTGAGCCATGATTTCAGCCCAAGGCTAAGGATGATAAAAAAGAAAGGCGCCAACAGGATCGCAATACCCGCCTGGATGTCATGCGTGACAAAACGACCGAGTGAGATCGTATATTTGAACGCATACTTTTCAGACAATATTTTAACGATGCTTTTGCCCATCGACGAACAGTTACCGGTCAGGCAGAGCGATTCATCGGTTTTTGCATTCACCAGCGCCACATTAAGCCCATGCGGTATCTGGTTATCAAAGGCGTTAGCCAGGGCTTCTTGCAACTCTGGTCTGGCGTGGTCGTAGACAAGATAGGCCACAATATGATCGGAGATCTCTTTACCGGAGAGGTCGTAAATATAACTCACAACACTAAATGCTTTTTCGCCGGTAATTTTATCGGTATAGAAATTGGTGGAACTCAGCGCCTTGGTTTTGACGTTTTTTTCCAACAGGCGGGTATAAAAATCAACCGGTGGGTAAAAGAAGCTGCCAATATCTTTTGCCATTTCTGAGTTGGCAAAGTGAAACATCCGTGAGTCTGCAGGTGTAAACCAATAAAAGTAATCGGCATCTTTGGCGATGATATAGCGGTGCGCATCATAATTTCCGGGATTAAGGGTATTGACCCTGTCACGGATAAATTCGGCTGCAGTAAACATACATAGCGCGTTAATACCGGTATGTTTCGCTACCATCGACCCCGTCGCCGAATGGACCCGGCTGCTGTCCGCATTAATTCCCCAGCCATCGTTATCTCTGGGAACAAACAGCGAAGTATCGCCACACATGCCGGCATTTTTAATCTGATGGTAACGTTCACCTGTCGCATCCGCGATCAGTTCGTTGTCGTTAAAAATATCTATCATCCGCGTCTGCAGGCGGTTCATCCCATCACTGGCCGCCGCAAGTCGCTGTTCATAAATGACAAAAATGAACAATGAGGTAAAAAGCAACGTGATAAGCCCTGAGATGAGCAATGCCTGCCGGTTTCTCAGCCCATCCTGCACAATCTTCACGCGTCCACCCAGTTCATTAACAGCACTGCACGATCGGTCGCTCGTTTATTGTGTTGCATAGCATCCCTGAAATCTGCTTGCCAGAGACGGCGATAATTTTACTAATGTTAGCATTTCAGAGAGTTAAGCGAGGGGAAAAATAAAAAAACGCGTTGCAAGAGACGAAAAAAAAAGCTGGTAGCAATGCAACCAGCCTTTTTCGATGTGCTGAGGATTTTAGAAGCGATAACCCGCAGAGAACATAAACACCCACGGATCGAGGCGAACGCTGTCATGTTGCTGAGCGCCGCCAAGTTTATAGTTCGCGGTCGTGTCGATATCCATGTACCAAACGGACATGTTGATCAGCCAGTCACGGTCGATCAGATAATCCACACCCACTTGTCCTGCCGCGCCCCAAGAGTCTTTCAGGCTCAGATCAGACAATCCGGTCTCTTTTCCTTTGTCGTTAAAGCCAGTATCGAAGAAAGTGGTGTAGTTAATACCGGCTCCGACGTACGGACGCAGTTTGCTGCTGGCGTCGCCAAAGTACCACTGAGCCATTAATGTCGGCGGCAAATGGTGAACGGTAGCGATGTCACCGGTTGATGAAGTTCCAATCTTATGACGGAACGGCGTCGCGCCCAGCAATTCGATACCGATATTGTCAGTTGCCATATAGGTGAATGTCAGGCCAAGTTGCGTATTGTTGCTAACATCAAACCCGCCCAGGCTGCCTAGCGTACCGCCCGCCCCTTCGGTCGGTCGAACTGTCGCCGTACCTGCACGAATGAAGAACTCGCCCGCTTCATGCGCATAAACCCCGCCAGAGAGAAGAGTACTTACTGCCAACGCCGCCACTGTTAATTTTTTCATGTCCGCTCCATCGTTATGGTTATAAAAGCGTGACGAATATACCCACAATGGAGTAAAAAGTGATCCAACACAGATCACATTACATCTTGTAATTTAACATTTATTGATCTGGATTAATTTAGAACTTGCATTCAAAATCCTGGTTAAACTGATACAGATCAAATTTGATATATTTTCACACTGAAAATATTCAGATGCGCCTCTCTTGCCCTTCCTGAAACAGAGCGCTAATTTAGCTCTCTCACAATTGAATTGATGCGTTATCTTGTTGCAGGTGAAATCATGAGCGATCTCAACCCGTGCATGACGTGCGGTGCCTGTTGTGCGTTTTTTCGTGTCTCTTTTTATTGGGCTGAAGGCAGTGATGCTGGCGGCACCGTCCCTGCTCATCTGACGGAACCGGTGAGTCCCTTTTTACGTTGTATGACGGGTACCAACCAAAAACAGGCTCGCTGCGCCGCGTTGTCCGGTTCACCCGGAGAACATGTCAGCTGTACTATCTATGAAAATCGCCCTTCCACCTGCCGGGAATTTGCCATGTCAGGTGAAGATGGCGAAATCAACGAAGCCTGTAACCGAGCCCGCGCCCGATACGGATTACCTCCGCTTTACAAAGATATGCTTTTCCATACAAGCCTTGATGCTGCCACTCACGGGTTATCCAGGGTACAATTGCCCGCTAATTAACACCTGCAGAACTCAAGGAGAGTGCATGTCTATCACGGCGAAGTCCGTATACCGTGACACGGGAAATTTTTTCCGTAATCAATTTGTTACCATCTTACTGGTATCACTGCTGTGCGCGTTTATCACGGTGGTTTTAGGTCATGCCTTTTCCCCCAGCGACGCGCAAATTGCGCAACTCAGCGAAGGCGACCATCTGGCGGGTAGCGTTGGATTGTTCGATCTGGTGCAAAACATGACGCCGGAACAGCAGCAGATCTTGTTACGTGCTTCTGCTGCCTCGACGTTTTCAGGTCTCATCGGCAATGCCATTCTGGCAGGCGGCGTATTGCTGATGATTCAATTGATTTCGGCCGGTCATCGGGTCAGTGCATTACGCGCCATTGGCGCCAGCGCCCCTGTTTTGCCTAAGCTGTTTATACTGATTTTCCTGACGACGCTGTTAGTGCAGTTCGGTATTATGCTGGTTGTAGTGCCAGGTATTCTCATGGCGATCCTCCTCGCACTGGCGCCTGTCATGCTGGTTCAGGACAAAATGGGTATTTTTGCTGCCATGCGCAACAGCATGCGTCTTGCGTGGTCTAATATGCGATTGGTTGCGCCCGCAGTGATCAGTTGGTTGCTGGCAAAAACGTTGCTTCTGCTCTTTGCACCTAACTTTGCAGTGCTGACTCCGAACGTAGGCGCGGTGGTGGCGAATACGCTGAGCAATTTGATCTCTGCGGTTTTGCTCATCTATTTATTCCGCCTGTATATGTTGATTCGCCAATAACCCTGTGTGCGTCGGCGCTTTCCAGCCGATGCATGTTAATTACGGAATCGAAGAATGAAGCAGTTTCTTGATTTTTTACCGCTGGTTGTCTTTTTTGCCTTTTACAAGATTTATGACATCTATGCGGCAACCTCAGCCCTGATCGTCGCCACCGCAATTGTCCTGATTTACAGTTGGGTGCGCTATCGCAAGGTTGAGAAGATGGCGTTGATTACCTTTATTCTGGTGGCGGTGTTTGGCGGCCTGACCATTTTCTTCCATAACGATGAATTTATTAAATGGAAGGTGACGGTGATTTACGGCTTGTTTGCCGGCGCATTGCTGGTAAGCCAGTGGATAATGAAAAAGCCATTAATTCAGCGCATGCTGGGGAAAGAGCTTACGCTCCCGCAGCCTGTCTGGTCGAAGTTAAACCTGGCGTGGGCGGTCTTTTTCATCCTGTGCGGCCTTGCGAATATCTACATCGCGTTCTGGCTCCCGCAAAATATTTGGGTCAATTTTAAAGTCTTTGGCCTGACCGCATTAACGTTGATTTTCACCCTGTTGAGCGGCGTTTATATCTACCGCCATCTCCCCCAGGAAGACAAATCGTAATCTCTCCAGCGCCAGATATTTCCTCTGGCGCTTCTCTTTTCTGCGTTATTCCCCGTATTCTGCTGCACAGATTGCATAAATCATAAAGCGATGGTGGAAATGTCACCCTTTGCTTCTTAGCTGCCGGGACACCCGCGGTGCGCGGCGTATCTCCTCTGTTCTCAATCTGCAAATCATAGTAGCATCGCGCCTGTAATTTTTTTCTATAGTCGGTTCTACAATGACAACAACGAATAATGTCCCCCAGGGCGAACTTGTTTTACGCACTCTGGCCATGCCTGCTGATACGAATGCCAATGGCGATATTTTTGGCGGCTGGCTAATGTCGCAAATGGATATTGGCGGTGCCATTCAGGCCAAAGAAATTGCCCATGGCCGCGTGGTGACCGTGCGCGTCGAGGGAATGACGTTTTTACGCCCTGTCGCGGTGGGCGATGTCGTGTGCTGTTACGCCCGCTGTGTAAAACGCGGTACAACCTCCGTCAGCATCAACATCGAAGTGTGGGTTAAAAAGGTGGCTTCTGAACCGATTGGACAGCGGTACAAAGCAACCGAGGCGCTGTTTATTTATGTTGCGGTAGACAAAGACGGCAAGCCCCGCGCGTTACCCGTTCAGCAGTAAAACAAAGCCTCCAAATGTGGAGGCTTTTTATTCATCATCACGCTTATTCAATCTGCGTTGTGCCATTGAGGCGGAAAACAATATTCACGACCAACCCGGAGCCTGGCTTCCCGGCTTCGTAGCGCCATTTGCGCATCGCGTTTTTCACTTCCCGTTCAAACATGTTGGCGGGTTGCGCGGAGAGTATTTCAACATCTTCAACACGCCCGTCGGACGTCACGTTGAATTTCACTTTGACCCGCCCTTCGATACGCAACGCTTGCGCACGCGGCGGATACTGCGGTTGATTACGGCTTAGCGCTCGAGGGCCCGCTGGCGCACTGACCACAGGTTTGCTGGTGGCGGGCGCGGTACTGGTCGTCGGACGCGCAGGCGCGGTGTTTTCAGACGGCGTCAACGAACGCGACTCGACCGGCTTCACATCACGCTTCGGCTGCTCCTGAACCTTCTTCACCGGTTTCGGTTTTGGTTTCGGTTTTGGTTTCGGTTTCTCAATCACGACCGGCGCTTCTTTTGGCGGTTCAGGGATCGGCTCTGGTTCAGGCTCGACAACAGGTTGTGGCGGCGGCTGGACGGCCTGAGGTGGCTCAAGATCGGCAGGCGAGACCATGGTGACGGAGATCGGCTGCGCGGGCGCAGGCAGTTCAATAACCTGATGTACCGAGGTATACAGCAGTCCCGCCACTACAGCACCATGAACGCCAACGGAAAGTAACGTCGGCCAGGGAAAGCGACGAGGTAAATCAAGGGTCATTGAAGTCATAATCGTTTCAGTTAAAAAACCAGGCCCCGATTTTAAATGCAAATAGCAATCATATTCAATAAGACATCACAATGTGAGGCATCTAAAAGGCAATATTATCCCCAAAAAGCCATGCAAACTGTGCGCCTTAACAAACCCGTCATCTTTGCGTTGCAGTTGAGAGTCCTTTCCAATAACGTAATTAACGACTTTTACCCATTAAGGAGCTCTCCCCGTGCTGTATGTCATCTACGCTCAGGATATTGCCAATTCTCTCGAAAAGCGCCTTTCCGTCCGCCCTGCGCATCTGGCGCGTCTGCAACTTCTACATGATGAAGGTCGTCTGCTCACGGCAGGCCCAATGCCTGCAGTCGACAGCAACGATCCCGGTGCTGCGGGTTTTACCGGCTCGATGGTGATTGCTGAATTTGAATCTCTGGAAGCTGCGCAATCCTGGGCAGAAGGGGACCCGTATGTCGCCGCGGGTGTCTACGCACAGGTTTCAGTTAAACCCTACAAAAAGGTGTTTTGAGTCCAACTGGACACCACTGAAATCGTTGGGCACCGAATACGGTGCCCTTATTTTAATCAGATGCTGTGGATCGCAAACAGCAACGAGTTACGTTGATGATTGAGAACACACTTTCTGATTGAGTGGATACGCATATTGCGACGCGACTGTCCTTCAAGCCAACGCGCTTTACGGCGGCTAGCCTGACGTAACATACGCCAGCGTCCCACTTCCGTTCTACTACGTTTCATGTTAACGACTCTTACAGTGCAGGAAGCGGGCATTATACGCCCTCACCAAACTCAGACCAGCGCTTTTCCTGCGTTTTTATTTGCCAGATGAATCCTGATGCGTAAACTCATAACAATACGCTTTCAAAAGGATTTTTAATGTTATGACAACCTTCTACACAGTGGTGAGTTGGCTGGTCATTCTCGGATACTGGGTTCTGATTGCCGGCGTGACGTTGCGCATTCTGATGAAACGACGCGCAGTTCCTTCCGCGATGGCATGGCTACTGATTATCTATATTCTGCCGCTGGTAGGGATTATTGCTTATCTCTCGTTTGGTGAACTCCACCTGGGCAAGCGTCGTGCCGAACGCGCCAGAGCCATGTGGCCGTCGACCGCCAAATGGCTGAACGATCTCAAGGCTTGCAAACATATCTTCGCGCAGGAAAACAGTAGCGTTGCTTCATCATTGTTTAAACTTTGTGAGCGCCGTCAGGGTATTGCGGGCGTGAAGGGAAACCAACTGCAACTGCTGACCGATTCCGATGATGTTATGCAGGCGCTGATCCGCGATATCCAGCTTGCGCGCCATAATATTGAGATGGTGTTTTATATCTGGCAGCCCGGCGGGATGGCCGATCAGGTCGCGGAGTCTTTGATGGCCGCCGCGCGCCGCGGTATTCACTGCCGTCTGATGCTGGATTCCGCTGGCAGCGTCGCCTTCTTTCGCAGTCCGTGGGCGGCAATGATGCGTAACGCAGGCATCGAGGTCGTCGAAGCGCTCAAAGTCAATCTGATGCGTGTCTTTTTACGCCGTATGGATTTACGCCAGCATCGCAAAATGGTGATGATCGACAATTACATTGCGTATACCGGCAGCATGAACATGGTCGATCCGCGTTTTTTCAAACAGGATGCGGGCGTTGGGCAATGGGTCGATCTGATGGCAAGAATGGAAGGTCCCGTGGCGACAGCGATGGGTATTGTCTACTCCTGCGACTGGGAAATTGAGACCGGTAAACGCATCCTGCCTCCTCCGCCTGACCAGAATATCATGCCGTTTGAAGAGGCCAGCGGACATACTATTCACACTATCGCCTCCGGACCGGGCTTCCCCGAAGACCTGATCCACCAGGCGCTGCTGACCGCCACCTATTCTGCACGTGAATATTTGATTATGACCACCCCGTACTTCGTGCCCAGCGACGATCTGCTGCACGCGATTTGCACCGCGGCGCAACGCGGAGTGGATGTCAGTATCATTCTTCCGCGTAAAAATGATTCCATGCTGGTCGGCTGGGCGAGTCGTGCCTTTTTCAGCGAACTGTTATCTGCCGGGGTCAAAATTTACCAGTTTGAAGGGGGACTGTTACATACCAAAAGCGTGCTGGTTGACGGCGAACTGAGTCTGGTCGGCACCGTCAATCTGGATATGCGCAGTTTATGGCTCAACTTTGAGATAACGCTGGTTATTGACGACGCCGGATTCGGTGGCGATCTCGCCGCCGTTCAGGATGATTACATCTCACGTTCACGCCTGCTGGATGCGCAGTTGTGGGTAAAACGCCCCTTGTGGCAACGGATCACCGAGCGACTGTTTTACTTCTTCAGCCCGTTGCTGTAAAACGTGCGCAAGCGACGATAAACAGGTAGTCATTATGGATATGGATCTGAACAATCGCCTGACTGAGGATGAAACCCTTGAGCAGGCTTACGATATTTTTCTTGAGCTGGCCGCCGATAACCTCGACCCGGCAGACATTATTCTGTTCAACCTTCAGTTCGAAGAACGCGGCGGCGCAGAATTGTTTGACCCGGCAGAAGACTGGCAGGAGCACGTTGATTTTGACCTGAATCCTGACTTTTTTGCCGAAGTGGTGATTGGTCTGGCAGACAGCGAAGACGGTGAGATTAACGACATCTTTGCCCGCGTGCTGCTGTGTCGCGAGAAAGATCACAAACTGTGCCATATTCTCTGGCGCGAATAAGTGAAAAGCCGCTAACGCGGCTTTTTTTTCATCTACTCCGGCAGCTTACTCCCGCACCGATTACAATACTGCGCGCTGTATTCGTGCTGCCCCTGCTGACAGCTCGGGCATTTCCGCTGTTGATTACGTTTCAGAAACGCCGTGCTCATATGCGTGGTGATTAAACCGGTCGGAATCGCAATAACAGAATAACCAATTAAAATAAGCACCGATGCCACAACACGCCCCAATGGGGTATGCGGTGTAATATCGCCATAGCCCACCGTTGTTACCGTTACAATCGCCCAGTAAACCGACGCATTTAGCGTCGTGAATCCATATTGCGGCCCTTCAATCAAATACATCAGCGCGCCAAAAATAATCATCACAATGGCAATAAACGAATAAAACAGAATCAACTGATGACGCGCACTCATTATTGCGCTCCAGAACACCCGTAATGAGGGCATAAAACGCAATAGTTTCAGGATCCGCAGGACACGAATCGCTCGCATTGCCCGCCACGCAAAAACATAATTGAGACTGATCTCCGGCCACAACCACATGACATAAAGTGGCAGTATGGTGGCTAAATCAATGAATCCCCAGAAGCTGAAGACATATTTCGCTGGATTCGGCCAGGTTAATAATCGCAGAAGATATTCGCCGGTGAATACCAGCGTCACAAATAACTCCAGCCAGACAAACGTGTGCCATTCGCTATAGGACAGGTGATATTGCGTCCCCAGGCCTGATTCAACAAAGATGATTAAGACGCTAATCAGCGCGAACAGACCGCATAACCCTTCAAAGCGGCGACCAGAACGTGTATTCAGATCGAATAAGAGATGATAAAGACGTTGACGAACTGAAGAGATGTTGAGCGACACAGTGACCTCGCAATGATAAGGGCCGACATCATGTCGGCCCTCACCATTATAACGGGTCTACTTTCAGGCAGGAAACAGCATGTCGGAAACTGCCCTCCAGCACTGGCCGCGTTTTAGCACATTCTGGCCCGGCGATGGGGCAACGCGTGCGAAATACACAGCCTGATGGCGGATTAATTGGCGACGGTAACTCCCCTTCCAGCAGTTGAATGGATTTGTTCTTTTCCAGATCAGGGTCCGGGATCGGCACTGCCGACATTAACGCTTTGGTATAGGGATGCAGAGGATTATGGTACACCTCGTCATAGGTGCCCAGTTCCACTGCATGCCCCAAATACATTACCAGAACGCGGTCGGAGATATGTTTCACCACCGCCAGGTCGTGCGCGATGAAAATCAGTGAAAGCCCCATTTCACGCTGTAATTGTTGCAGCAGATTCACTACCTGAGCCTGAATGGAAACGTCGAGCGCGGAAACCGGCTCATCACAAATAATCAGCTTTGGCTCAAGGATCAACGCTCGCGCAATACCGATACGCTGGCATTGCCCGCCGGAAAACTCGTGCGGATAGCGGTTGATCAGGTTTGGCAGAAGTCCTACCTTCATCATCATCGCCTTCACACGGTCACGCACTTCCTGACGCGACAGTTTGGGATGATAGGTCCGTAGCGGTTCGGCAATAATTTCCCCAATCGTCATACGCGGATTCAGCGAAGCCAGCGGGTCCTGAAAAATCATCTGGATATCGCTACGCACCGCGCGCCACTCTTCCGGCTTCATTCCCAGCAGATCTTTACCCAACCAGGCCACTCTGCCGTCAGTGGCTTTCACCAGCCCAATAATCGCCCTGGCGAAGGTTGATTTTCCGCAGCCTGATTCGCCCACGACGCCCAGCGTTTCCCCTTCATACAGTCGCAGCGTCACGCCATCGACCGCCTTCAGGGTTTTCGCGGGTTGCCAGAACCATTGTTTACCGTCTTTGATGTCAAAGTGCACTTTCAGATCGGCAATTTCGAGAAGCACTTTTCGTTGTTCAGTCACCGCGTTCATACCAGATCCTCCACCGCTTTAAAGCAGGCGCGCAGGCGGCCAGGGCTAAATTCCTCAAGAGGAGGCGCACTGCTGCATATTTCCATCGCATGAGGGCAGCGAGGCTGGAATGGGCAGCCTTTTGGCAAACGCAGCAGGTTCGGCGGGTTACCAGGAATCGTTAACATAGATTCCCCTTCCGCATCCAGACGCGGTACAGCATTGAGCAAGCCGATAGAATACGGATGAACGGGTTGATAAAACACGTCGCGTGCATTGCCATATTCCATCGTACGCCCCGCGTACATCACCAGAACTTTGTCGCAAATGCCTGCCACCACGCCGAGGTCATGCGTGATCATGATAATGGCGGTGTTAAATTCACGTTTGAGTTCATTCAACAGCGTCATAATCTGTGCCTGAACGGTGACATCGAGCGCCGTAGTAGGTTCATCGGCAATCAGTAATTTAGGGCGGCAAAGCAACGCCATCGCGATCATGACGCGCTGGCGCATACCGCCAGAAAATTCATGCGGGAACATTTTCATGCGCTTACGCGCTTCCGGCATTTTGACCGCATCCAGCATTTTCACAGACTCTTCAAATGCCTCAGCTTTACTCATTCCTTTATGCAGCATCAGAACTTCCATTAACTGCTCTCCGACCCGCATATACGGGTTCAGTGAGGTCATGGGATCCTGAAAAATCATCGATATTTGCTCAGCACGCAGTTTGTTTAGCTCGCGCTCGGGTAAGTTCAGTATTTCGCGACCATTAAACTTCGCTGAACCGCCAATGTGTCCATTTGCCGCCAGCAGTCCCATCAACGCAAACGCCGTCTGTGATTTGCCAGAACCTGACTCACCAACAATCCCGAGCGTTTCCCCTGCGCGAAGCGAAAAGTTTAAATCGTTAACCGCGGTAACATCACCGTCTGGCGTACTGAATGTCACGCGAAGATCTGTCACGTTCAGCAGTGCGTTAGCCTGTTGCTGCGCGAGCGGCGCGGTTGAGGTTTCAATTACACTCATGGCTGCACTCCTTAACGGTCTTTCGGGTCGAGGGCATCACGCAGGCCATCGCCAATAAAGTTAAAACAGAATAACGTCACCACGAGGAAACCTGCCGGGAAGAGCAGCAGCCACGGTGAAACTTCCATTGAGTTGGCACCATCGCTCAACAAGGCTCCCCAACTGCTCAACGGCTCCTGGGTGCCTAACCCGAGGAAACTCAGGAAGGATTCGAACAGGATCATGCTCGGCACCAACAGTGAGGCATACACAACTACCACACCCAGAACGTTAGGTACGATATGGCGAATCACGATACTGCCCGTGGAAACACCGCCAACCAAAGCCGCTTCAATAAACTCTTTACGTTTCAGGCTTAATGTCTGGCCCCGAACAATACGCGCCATATCCAGCCAGGACACCATCCCGATCGCCACAAAAATCAGCAGGATATTTTGACCAAAGAAAGTCACCAGCAAAATAACAAAAAACATGAACGGAAAGGAGTTGAGGATTTCAAGCAAGCGCATCATGACAGAGTCAATTTTGCCGCCAAGATAGCCCGATAACGAGCCGTATAACGTCCCTACGAACACCGCCACCAGCGCAGCGGCAATCCCAACCATCAGCGATATACGCCCACCGATCGCCACACGCACCAGCAGGTCGCGTCCGGAAGAGTCCGTGCCGAAATAGTGACCCGATTCCATATCTGGCGCACTCGACATCATGCCCCAGTCCGTATCGAAATAGGTAAACTGCGACAACATCGGTGCCAGCGCGACAAACAGCGCGATGACAACCAGAACCACGAGACTGGCCACCGCCGCACGGTTGTGCATAAAACGACGACGGGCGTCTTGCCAAAGACTACGGCCTTCGACCTCCAGCTTTTCACTGAAGTTTTCCAGCGTCTCGCTGTTTTTCTTACTTAACATCATAGCGAGCTCCAGTATCAGTAACGAATCTTCGGATCGATGACGGCGTACAGCACATCGACGATAGCGTTAAACACAATGGTCAGCGTCCCCACAAGAATGGTCAGACTCAGTACCAGCGAATAGTCACGGTTCAACGCCCCGTTAACGAACAACTGGCCGATCCCCGGCAACCCATAGATTGTCTCAATGACCATCGAGCCTGTAATAATGCCGACAAACGCCGGTCCCATATAAGACAGAACAGGCAACAACGCGGGTTTTAACGCGTGACGGAAAATAATCCGGCGCATCGGCAACCCTTTCGCCCGAGCGGTACGAATAAAGTTGGAGTGCAGTACTTCAATCATCGAACCACGAGTAATACGAGCGATACTGGCGATATAGGCAAGTGACAGCGCCACCATAGGCAAAATCATAAATTTCAACGCCCCGCCATTCCAGCCTCCGCCGGGCAGCCATTTGAGCGTGATAGCAAATATCATCACCAGTAATGGGGCCACGACGAAGCTGGGGATAACCACCCCGGTCATAGCCACCCCCATCACCGTGTAATCCCAGCGCGTGTTCTGGTTAAGTGCGGCGATGACCCCCGCGCTTACGCCGAGAATCACTGCGAGGAAAAAGGCAGCGGCGCCCAGTTTTGCCGACACCGGGAAGCTTGAGGCAACCAGGTCATTGACCGTGTAATCTTTGTATTTGAAAGAAGGCCCAAAATCACCGTGCGCCAACTGCTTCAGATAGCTGAAATACTGCGTACTGATGGGGTCATTCAGATGATATTTCGCTTCAATATTCGCCAGAACCTCTGGCGGCAGCGCGCGTTCACCGGTGAAAGGACTTCCCGGCGCAAGACGCATCATAAAGAATGAAATAGTGATAAGAATAAAGAGTGTTGGAATCGCTTCCAGACAGCGACGTAAAATAAATTTCAACATTGCCCGTACCTTCTGGCGTGTGCCTTTACACCTCTGCGTCAAACGAACTCAGCTGAGGTGTTTATAGTGCGATGAAAAAAAGACACTGTGGGGCAAAACTCGTTTGCCCCACGTCTTGCCATTAATGCTTGATAATATACAAGTTTTTAACGTAGATATTATCCATCGGGTCTTTACCGGTATAACCGCCTACCCAGGGTTTCACCAGGCGAGCGTTAACGTAATAATAAACCGGCACAATTGCAGAGTCTTTATCAAGTTGCTGTTCTGCTTTCGTGTACAGCTCGGTACGCTGCGCTTCGTCAGTGACCTTCAGCGTGTCGCCAATCAGCTTATCGAACGCAGGGCTCTTATAGTGAGCGGTGTTGTTCGAGCTGTCAGACAGCATGGTATTCAGGAAGGATGTCGGTTCATTATAATCCGCACACCAGCCAGCACGTGCCACATCAAAGGTTCCCTGATGACGGGTATCGAGGAACGTTTTCCATTCCTGGTTTTCCAGCTTCACATTAGCGCCCAGATTTTTCTTCCAGATGGAAGCCACTGCGATCGCCAGCTTTTTATGCAGATCGGAGGTGTTGTAAAGCAGGTCGAACGTTAACGGCTTATCAGCAGTAAAGCCCGCTTCGGCCAACAGTTTTTTCGCTTCTTCGTTACGTTTTTCCTGTGACCACTTAAACCATTCCGGTTCAACCAGTTTTGCGCCATCGGTATACGGAGGGGTGTAGCTATAGGCTGGCAGGTCGCCCTGATTTTTCACTTTGTTGACGATGATATCGCGATCCAGCGCCATTTTCAGTGCGGTACGAACACGAACGTCATTAAACGGTGCTTTCTGGTTATTGATTTCGTAATAGTAAGTACACAGATAAGGATCGACGCGAACCTCATCCGGGATCTCTTTCTTCAGCTTCTGGAATAATTCAATCGGCATGTTGTTGTAGGTCATGTCGATTTCGCCGCTGCGATAGCGGTTAACATCAGTGACTTCGGAAGAGATAGGCAGATAAGTGACCTGATTAATAACCGTCTTGTCGTTATCCCAATAGTTCGTATTGCGCTCAAGCACGATACGCTCGTTCACCACCCAATCTTTCAGTTTGTACGCACCATTGGTGACAATATTGGCGGGCTGAGTCCACTTCTCACCAAATTTTTCAACAGCGGCTTTAGGTACTGGAGAAACGGACGGGTGAACCAGCAGTTTATAGAAATAGGGAACCGGCTCGCTCAGGGTGACTTCGAACGTATTATCATCAATCGCTTTTACGCCGAGATCGGTTGATGGTTTTTTACCCGCGATAATATCGTCAATATTCGCGATATGCCCATACTGGAGATAACTTGCATAAGGTGACGCGGTATTCGGGTTGGCGAGACGTTGCCAGCTATAAACAAAGTCATGTGCGGTAACCGGCGTGCCGTCTGACCATTTGGCATTTTTACGCAGATGGAAGGTCCAGACTTTAAAATCTTTGTTTTCCCATTTTTCTGCAACACCTGCTGACGGATGTCCTTCAACATCGCTTACCAATAAGCCTTCAAACAGATCGCGGCTAATGTTCGACTCCGGTACCCCTTCAATTTTGTGCGGGTCGAGAGACTGAACTTCGGAACCATTATTGCGCACCAGAGTTTGCTTATCGGAGAGTTGAACGCCAGCCGGTACATCCGCGGCCATTGCAACGTTTCCGGCGACCAGCGCAGTTAAAATCCCCGCAGCTACTAAACTTTTTTTTGTGATGTTAGACATTGTGTTTGTACTCCACTCATTATAATTACTGGCTTTTTAGCCAGCCTGTTTAATCCCGTTAGGGTTTCTGTACAGCACCGGAGATTTTGCTGCTGTCAGTTCGTTTACTACGTTGCTATCACCGACTTTATTTATTTTGACGATTCGAATGATCGTCTTACGTCGATTCCGTCTACGCCTCCCCTGTCAGAGACGCGCTTTTATTCTGTAAATCGTTTTATTGACAATAGTTCTCAACTACGTGAGATCTGCTGAAAATATCTCGCCGGAAAGTACCAAATGCGTTTCTTAACCGCCAATACAATTTACAGATTTGTTAACTAATTCTCTTTTGTAGAAAAAAACACACCAGCCTGAAGACATCGTTTGAGAGAGCAATATCGATGATAAGTCACTTTTATCAATAAGTTATCGCAAACACATTCCCGTCGACATCCCCAGGCGTTAAGTGAAGACTGATGTGCACATAAATTTAACAACTGGTCATTATTTAGCACATTCATCTGGCGTGGCGCTGAAATAACTAATAACATTTCGATAATCCTTCATCAAGCCCCCTGGCATGATGTAAATAAAATAACAGTGAGACGCGTATTTTTAATACATAAAAATTGAATAAAACCCCGTTAAATCAACAAGAAATTAAATCGAAATGCTTTCATGTTGATTCTTTTCTCACGTTAATTTTCAACGCATGGGATCGCCTTTACTGATGGCGTAAAAAAACGGAGTCAATGTTGACTCCGTCTCTATGAAAGATGTGTCAGTTGAGGAGGCCAGGGAAAATGGCTTTCAACCCTGTCACGATGAACTCAATGCCCAACGCCATCAGCAATAGGCCCATGATACGTGTAATGACGTTAATGCCGGTTTGTCCCAGCAACCGTACCAACCACGGCGCCATACGGAATAAGCCCCAACAGCACAGAGCAAAAACGGCAATAGCAACGAAAAAACCCACCAGGTGCATAATGTTGTTATATCGCGTACCCCAGACTATCGTCGAACTGATAGCACCCGGCCCTGCCATTAAGGGCAACGCCAGCGGTACAACACCGATGTTTTCACGTATTGCAGTTTCTGATTTTTCTTGTGTGTTCTGCTTATCTTCGCCCAGTTTCCCACTGATCATCGACATCGCAATCGTGACAACCAGAATCCCACCCGCGATCCTGAACGAATCAATCGAAATACCGAACAACTGCAAAATGCCGTCACCCAGGAAGAGTGAAGTCCACAAAATAATGGCGACCGACAAGTTTGCGGTCAGATTTGTCTTGTTGCGCGCCGCCGCCGTCTGGTAGCTGGTCATACTGATAAAGACAGGAATAATCCCAACCGGGTTAACCAGCGCAAATAACCCGATGAAAAATTTAAAGTACACAGGGAAGTCAAATAACGTTTGGATCACGGTTAGCTCCGGAGCGTTAGCCGTATGAAGTTAGTCGTCAATAATGGTAAAAACCGCGCTGAAGATACGCCTTTTAACAGCATTCTTCACCTCAAATCTGCGTAATCTGACTATATTCTCCAGTGTTATTAATTTGTATGGATTATGATAATGCAACTATCATTCACAACAACAATTCACCAACACTTGGCGGATATTGCAAAAACGGCCTGCTGAAAGGTGTCAGCTTTGCGAAAATTTGATCCGGATCACGTAATAACTACTCAGAAGTGAGTAATCTGGCTTCCGCCACCTGGATATAATGCGCTAGAATCAGTTAACGCTAAGGCATAAGCTCTTTTAGTAAATCAGAGCAAAATGGACGTTAAGTAACCGTTTGATTTTCAGGCTTTTACACAAACTTTCGTCGATCTGTCTATACTCTCGTATCGAGCAGATGATTTACTAAAAAAGTTTAACATTATCAGGAGAGCATTATGGCTGTTACTAATGTCGCTGAACTTAACGCACTCGTCGAGCGCGTAAAAAAAGCCCAGCGTGAATATGCCAGTTTCACTCAAGAACAGGTTGACAAAATCTTCCGCGCCGCCGCTCTGGCCGCTGCAGATGCTCGAATTCCTCTCGCTAAGATGGCCGTTGCCGAGTCCGGCATGGGTATCATCGAAGATAAAGTGATTAAAAACCACTTCGCTTCTGAATACATCTATAACGCCTACAAAGATGAAAAGACCTGTGGTGTGCTGGATGAAGACCACACCTTCGGGACTATCACCATTGCTGAACCGATTGGTATCATCTGTGGTATCGTTCCGACCACTAACCCGACGTCTACTGCGATCTTCAAATCTTTGATCAGCCTGAAGACCCGTAACGCCATCATCTTCTCTCCGCACCCGCGTGCTAAAGATGCAACGAATAAAGCTGCCGACATCGTTCTGCAGGCTGCTATCGCTGCAGGGGCACCGAAAGATCTGATCGGCTGGATCGATCAACCTTCTGTAGAACTGTCAAACGCGTTGATGCACCATCCGGACATCAACCTGATCCTTGCTACCGGTGGTCCGGGCATGGTTAAGGCGGCGTACAGCTCCGGTAAACCAGCTATCGGTGTAGGCGCAGGCAACACGCCAGTTGTTATTGACGAAACAGCGGATATCAAACGTGCAGTCGCTTCCGTACTGATGTCTAAAACCTTCGATAACGGCGTAATCTGTGCATCTGAACAGTCCGTTGTTGTTGTTGACTCCGTATACGATGCCGTTCGTGAACGTTTCGCCAGCCACGGCGGCTACATGCTGCAGGGCAAAGAGCTGAAAGCCGTTCAGGATATCATCCTGAAAAATGGCGCGCTGAACGCAGCGATTGTTGGTCAGCCGGCGTACAAAATCGCTGAACTGGCTGGCTTCACCGTACCAGAAACAACCAAAATTCTGATCGGCGAAGTAAAAGTGGTTGACGAAAGCGAGCCGTTTGCTCACGAAAAACTGTCTCCTACGCTTGCAATGTACCGCGCTAAAGATTTTGAAGACGCTGTACTTAAGGCTGAGAAACTGGTCGCCATGGGCGGTATCGGTCACACCTCTTGCCTGTACACCGACCAGGATAACCAGCAGGATCGCGTCAACTACTTCGGTCAGATGATGAAAACCGCGCGTATCCTGATCAACACCCCGGCTTCTCAGGGTGGTATCGGTGACCTGTACAACTTCAAACTCGCACCTTCCCTGACTCTGGGTTGTGGTTCCTGGGGTGGTAACTCCATCTCTGAAAACGTTGGTCCTAAGCACCTGATCAACAAGAAAACCGTTGCTAAGCGAGCTGAAAACATGTTGTGGCACAAACTTCCGAAATCTATCTACTTCCGTCGTGGCTCACTGCCAATCGCACTGGATGAAGTGATTACCGATGGTCACAAACGTGCGCTGATCGTAACTGACCGCTTCCTGTTCAACAACGGTTACGCTGACCAGATCACCTCTGTTCTGAAAGCCGCTGGCGTTGAAACTGAAGTGTTCTTTGAAGTTGAAGCTGACCCAACTCTGAGCGTAGTTCGTAAAGGCGCTGAGCTGGCCAACTCCTTCAAACCAGACGTTATTATCGCACTGGGCGGTGGTTCCCCGATGGACGCCGCGAAAATTATGTGGGTCATGTACGAGCATCCGGAAACCCATTTCGAAGAACTGGCGCTGCGCTTTATGGATATCCGTAAACGTATCTACAAGTTCCCGAAAATGGGCGTGAAAGCGAAGATGGTTGCGGTCACCACCACATCCGGTACCGGTTCTGAAGTTACCCCGTTTGCAGTTGTAACCGACGACGCTACTGGTCAGAAATACCCGCTGGCTGACTATGCGCTGACGCCAGACATGGCGATTGTTGACGCCAACCTGGTAATGGAGATGCCGAAGTCTCTGTGTGCCTTCGGTGGTCTGGATGCGGTAACTCACGCACTGGAAGCTTACGTTTCTGTACTGGCTTCTGAGTTCTCTGACGGTCAGGCTCTGCAAGCTCTGAAACTGCTGAAAGATAACCTGCCAGCGTCCTACAATGAAGGGTCTAAAAACCCGGTAGCGCGTGAGCGTGTACACAGTGCAGCGACTATCGCCGGTATCGCGTTTGCTAACGCCTTCCTGGGTGTATGTCACTCCATGGCGCATAAGCTGGGTTCTCAGTTCCATATTCCTCACGGTCTGGCGAACGCCCTGCTGATCTGTAACGTTATTCGTTACAACGCAAACGACAACCCGACCAAACAGACGGCATTCAGCCAGTACGACCGCCCACAGGCACGTCGTCGTTATGCTGAAATCGCCGATCATCTGGGTCTGAGTGCTCCAGGCGACCGTACCGCAGCGAAAATTGAAAAACTGCTGGCATGGCTGGAAAGCCTGAAAGCTGAACTGGGTATTCCTAAGTCAATCCGCGAAGCTGGCGTTCAGGAAGCTGACTTCCTGGCAAACGTGGACAAACTGTCTGAAGATGCGTTCGATGACCAGTGTACTGGCGCTAACCCGCGTTACCCGCTGATCTCTGAACTGAAGCAGATTCTGATGGATACCTTCTACGGTCGTGAATTCAGCGAAGGTGAGACTGCAGCGAAGAAAGACGTTGCCGCAGCGCCAAAAGCTGACAAAAAAGCGAAAAAATCAGCTTAATTTACTCACGTAAATATCAGCAAATACCGAAAACGGTCCCTCCGGGGCCGTTTTTTTATGTCGTTTTTTATTAATGGTAGCGAAAGGCACAATATGTATGAAGGCAGATGCCGTTATATATACGCAATACGCGGGAGCTTACTGGGGAACATCTGAGAACAGCGAGAAAAGAGGTTTCAGGGTAGAAGTGGTTTGTGATAGCCAACCACCTACCCTGTTTGTTTTATCGCGTACAGGAAGCCTGTATCAGTCGTAGCGATGCTTTTCCTGAATAGAGGTCAATGACCCTACGTCAAGCGCTTCCTTGTAATGCTTACGACACACGGAGACGTAGCGCTCATTGCCACCAATAACGACCTGCTCGCCTTCATTATAAGGTCTGCCAGCCTGATCAAGGCGTAAAACCATGCTCGCTTTACGGCCACAAAAACAGATGGTTTTTAATTCCACCAGTTTGTCCGACCAGGCAAGCAGGTATTGGCTACCGCCGAACAACTCACCACGAAAATCAGTACGTAATCCATAACACAGAACCGGAATATCAAGCTGGTCAACGACTTCTGATAATTCGTAGACTTGCTGCCGGGTTAGAAACTGACACTCATCAACCAGTACACAGTGTATTGGCTGTTGCGCATTATCCGCACGAATCTCTTCAAACAATGATGAGTTCTGATTATACAATTTAGCGGGTGAGGAAAGTCCAATACGTGAGCTGACTTTTCCGGCGCCATAGCGGTCATCAATTTCCGCCGTATACACGACGGTGCGCATCCCTCTTTCCTGGTAATTGTATGAAGATTGCAGCAATGCAGTCGACTTACCCGCATTCATTGCCGAATAGTAGAAATATAGCTGTGCCATTAACCGCAGGCCCTCACCTGAGAGAAATAAAAATCCGGTGGATTCTATCATAATTTTCGGGCCTGTCGGGTTCAGGAGTTGTATACGCGTCTGATGTCACAGTCTTGTTCGGATAGCGTCCAGGATTCATTGCTGCCACATACAGATATTGTTCTTACACGACTTTCTGGGTTGTTGACATGCCGCTGGTGAAAAAATTGCAGTATATATCAGCGCTAACAAACACCCTCAGCGATATACCCGTCATACTTAAGGCTGGCTGATTGTCGACAATACCTGCCGTTGAGCTCCCTTCTCGCTGCGCAAATCGACTTTGCCAGTATCTCCTGGCGCTAACTGAATTCAGCGACTGAGAAAGAATGAGTGACAAACGTCGCTCATCCGAGCCCCCCTCTGATTGTTAAGATTCATTCTGGCGAATTTGACGCACGTCGCAGACTTCTTGTAACCCGAATTATTTAGGTTATACGCAACCTTCACAATTTGTGCTTTAGACATTCATCAACTTTACTTAACATCCACTTCATTATCTAAACCCTGCATTTATTGTTACTGTTCCTCATATCTACCCCAAAGTAATAGGTGAATTCGGTAAGCAAAACTAATACAAAAGGTTGAAATTACTGCAATGAGATACTATTCCGACACGATAAAATGTGACTCTAATCGCTGAAGTTTAGCACTGCGCAAGGAGTAACATCGCAGCCAATAAGCTCTTTTTTGTGCGTCCCTTCAAGAAAAATTTAAGTTCAGATATTTAAAAGCTGCCGTAAATAAAGAGCAATTTTGAATTCCTTACATTACTGGCTATTGCACATCTGAATTTATCGCTCTATTATTAGCTCAACAAACCACCCCAATATAAGTTTGAGATTAAAAAAATGAGCGAAGCACTTAAAATTCTGAACAACATCCGTACTCTTCGTGCGCAGGCAAGAGAATGTACCCTTGAGACGCTTGAAGAAATGCTGGAGAAATTAGAAGTTGTTGTTAACGAGCGCCGTGAAGAAGAAAGCGCTGCCGCTGCTGAAGTTGAAGAGCGTACCCGTAAACTGCAACAGTATCGTGAAATGCTGATCGCTGACGGTATTGACCCGAACGAACTGCTGAATAGCATGGCTGCGGTTAAATCCGGTACCAAAGCTAAGCGTGCTGCTCGTCCTGCTAAATATAGCTATGTTGACGAAAACGGTGAAACTAAAACCTGGACTGGCCAGGGTCGTACACCGGCAGTGATCAAAAAAGCAATGGAAGAACAAGGTAAACAACTGGACGATTTCCTGATTCAGGAATAATTCGTAACTTGTTTGCTTAAAATCCCGCCAATGGCGGGATTTTTTTTGGGGTACTTCACCTGTTGTCGCCATACAGGCGAAAAAAAATGGCGCTGAGTAATCAGCGCCATTTTGTCGGGATTTATACCATCTGTCTTACTTCTTAATACCCATTTCTTCTTCAAGCCATGCTTTAAATTCAGCACCAAGGGTATTATGGCGAATGCCATATTCAACAAACGCCTGCATGTAACCTAATTTATTACCGCAGTCATGGCTTTTGCCTTTCATATGGTAAGCTTCGACCGTCTCTTTTTCGATCAACATATCAATCGCATCGGTCAGTTGAATCTCATCCCCTGCTCCTGGAGGCGTTTTCGCCAGCAGTGGCCAAATATCGGCGCTCAGAACATAACGTCCCACGACGGCCAGATTAGACGGTGCAACCTCTGCTTTCGGTTTTTCAACAACACCGACCATCGGCACGCTCTCGCCTGGTTCTAACTCTACGCCCTTGCAATCAACCACACCGTACGCGGTAACGTCGGCAACTGGCTCTACCATGATTTGGCTGCTACCGGTTTCGTCAAAGCGACGAATCATTTCAGCGAGGTTATCCTGGGACAAATCAGATTCAAACTCATCGAGAATCACGTCCGGCAGAATAACCGCAACAGGTTCATCGCCAACAACCGGATGCGCGCACAATACGGCATGCCCCAACCCTTTCGCCAGCCCCTGGCGGACCTGCATAATAGTCACATGCGGCGGGCAAATAGATTGCACTTCTTCCAGTAACTGACGCTTAACGCGTTTTTCCAGCATCGCTTCCAGCTCAAAGCTGGTATCGAAATGGTTTTCAATGGAATTTTTGGATGAGTGGGTCACCAGTACAATTTCAGTGATGCCCGCAGCAATACATTCGTTTACGACATACTGAATTAATGGCTTATCAACCAGCGGCAACATCTCTTTCGGGATGGCTTTCGTCGCCGGCAACATCCTGGTTCCTAAACCCGCAACCGGGATAACGGCTTTTCTGACTTTCGTATTAAGGGCAGCCATTTAAATTCTCCTGGACTGTTCATATATTGAACGTGTTCATCAATCTGTATCGCATCCGAGTATATCAGTCGTGGAACAAACCCCAACGCCGAAAAGGACGCGCGTTCGTATAATTAAGATAAATTCGAAAAAACCTGGCGCTGATAGTAGCACCCGAAGAGTAAAGCAGGTATGTCAATTTCAGTCCGCATTCCTGTTTGCTCATTCCGCAGACAACATAAGGCGAAGTCGTCCTCCTGCCCCCCAAATTTGACACTGCCAGGACTCACAGCGCTGGCTTAATTGGTTGAGATAAGTATTACCTAACGTACCTAACGGAATGCCATTACTGATCTGTACCTGATGCGTTGGTGTATTTAACGTCGCGTTAAGCCCGGCAGAAACCAGTGTCAGATTTTTAAGCCCACAATGGTAATAACCGACTAATAGCGGAAACTGTCCCGGTAAATTGGCTTGCCGCAGCAGATGATTAACTTGTTTCAGCAGAGTCCCTAATTCGGGTAAGCGATGATCCTGATGCGCCAGTTGCTCCTGCAACAGACCATTAAATAACGCCCGCAGCAGCAATGCCGCCAATACGCCATTATCGCCCGCACGGGTGACATCCAGACAATAAAAGGCAAGGTCGCTGTCAGATAACGGCGCAATATCGAGTACCAGACCGGGTTGGTCGGCGGCAACGAGTTGGCGATAATTCACCCGACAATGAGAAATAACCTGCTGAACCGGTGGCTGTAGTTCCTGCAGTAATTTTGCCGCTGCCGGAGGATTATCAACCAGCGCATCCCAGTCGCGAAACAGACGCTCCTCTTCTTCAACCCTGGAATTAAACATATTGGGATAAAGGCAGGCGAAAACGGCTTGCTTCAGACGGTTAAGATCTTTCACTGGCTTAAGCAACACGTCCTCAACTCCCAGGCGTAGCGCTTTAGCAATGTCAGCCATATTTTCTGTCGCGGAAATAACCAGAATCGGCGTCTGGTCGCCACGGTTACGCATATGCTCAACCAGTTTAAGCCCGTTCATTCTCGGCATGGCGATGTCGCAAATCATCAGATCGGGGGTGAACGCACTGAGTAACTCCAGGGCATCCAGACCGTCTGCGGCTACTGCTGTCGTCGCTCCCAATGAGGAAAACCAGGAATCGAGAAGCGAGCGAAAAACAGGCTCATCTTCAACAATAAGAATCTGTTTTCCGACCAATGGCTGCGTCATGTTCTCTCCCCTGACTGGCTTTAATCAATAGTGGCATGCTATTGCGACTCGTGCCTGTCAGATTTTGCTTAAGTGTTCGTAAAAGGTGTGTCAAACGTCGGTACGCACCAAGGGTAAAAGCTCGTCCATCTTTTTCTCGACCGCCAACTGCCCTGCCGCAATCGCGGCATTGGCCCGATGAAAGTCCAGTGTGGAGATCTGCGGACAAAACGGCTGGATCAGAATATCCGGCGGGTCGCCAGCCATTCGGTTGCGCTTAAGTCTGTTTTCCAGCACCTGAATAGACGTGGTCATAATCTCCATGGCCGTCGGCGCGCTTTCGACGCGTCGGGAGGTCATGTTGCTCAGGCGCTCTTTCAAACGCGCATGCCAGGAAAGCGTATCTTCGCTGTCATCATCGTCATTGCTGACATTAAAAGAGAGAAGGTCTTGCTGCATGAGGTGCGCATCGTGCTGAAGATCGACGGCAATAACAATGTCGGCTCCCATCGCGCGAGTCAGAGAAACAGGAACAGGGTTAACCACTGCGCCATCGACCAGCCAGTAACCATTATGGGCCACCGGGGACATCAGGCCAGGCATACTGCAAGAGGCGCGCACGGCCAGGTGCAAATCCCCCTCCGTAAACCACAACTCCCGGCCAGTGCTGAGATTGGTTGCGACAGTGCCAAAACGGCGAGTACAGTGTTCGAAGTCGTCGGCGGGCATGATCTCGCGGTATTGATTGAATACCCGTTCACCCCGTAAAAGCCCGCCTTTGCCCCAGGAAAGATCCATCAGGCGTAACACATCCCAGTAGCTGAATGAGCAAACCCACTGTTCAAGCGCGGTCAATTTATTACAGGCATAAGCGGCGCCAACCAGCGACCCAATAGAGCATCCCGCGACAATATCGATGTCAATGCCCATATGCTTTAGCGCCTTGATAACACCAATATGGGACCACCCTCGTGCTGCGCCGGAACCTAGCGCCAGCCCTATTTTAATTTTTCTCATTGTCACGAAAAAATTCCCATGGCTTCAAGACGTGGCAACATCGCCACAGCTCAGTTAACATAGTGCCACCCAGGCGTTTGTACGCCGTTTTTTTTATTCCAGGGAGATGATTGTGTCTCAGCTTTGTCCCTGCGGCAGCGATGTCGAGTATAGCCTATGTTGCCGCCCTGTTGTGTCCGGTGAGCAAGTAGCACTCGATCCGTCACAACTCATGCGTTCTCGCTACTGCGCTTTTGTGATGAAAGACGCAGATTATTTAATCAGAACCTGGCATCCCTCATGTGGCGCGGCCGCGTTTCGCGACGATATCAGCGCCGGATTTGCCCACACTGAGTGGCTGGGACTGACCGTTTTTGAACACTGTTACTCTGAAGCGGACAATACAGGTTATGTAAGCTTCGTCGCCCGCTTTTCCGAGCAAGGAAAAACAGGTGCCATCATTGAGCGCTCTCGTTTCTTAAAAGAAAACGGCCAATGGTATTATATTGATGGTACACGTCCTCAGTTTGGTCGAAATGATCCCTGCCCTTGCGGGTCAGGTAAAAAATTCAAAAAGTGCTGTGGTTAAACACATCTGACAGCAACGAAACAGCAAACACTCTCAACAGGATTTTTCCGGCAATGCATTCACTACAACGAAAAGTTTTGCGCACTATCTGCCCTGATCAGAAAGGTCTCATCGCGCGTATCACCAATATTTGTTACAAGCACGAATTAAACATTGTGCAAAACAATGAATTTGTTGACCACCGTACCGGTCGCTTTTTTATGCGCACCGAACTGGAAGGTATTTTTAATGACTCCACGCTGCTCGCCGATTTGGACAGCGCCTTGCCAGAAGGTTCCGTTCGCGAACTGAACCTGGCCGGACGTCGCCGCGTTGTGATTCTGGTCACCAAAGAGGCTCATTGTCTGGGCGATCTATTAATGAAAGCCAACTATGGTGGGCTGGATGTTGAGATCGCCGCCGTCATTGGCAATCACGAAACGCTGCGCTCGCTGGTTGAACGTTTTGAGATCCCGTTCGAACTGGTGAGCCATGAGGGATTAACTCGCGAGGAACACGATCAGAAGATGGCGGATGCCATTGATGCGCACCAGCCTGACTATGTGGTGCTGGCGAAGTATATGCGCGTTTTAACCCCTGAATTTGTTTCACGCTTCCCGAATAAGATCATCAACATTCATCATTCGTTCTTACCCGCCTTTATTGGCGCGCGTCCTTATCACCAGGCCTATGAGCGTGGCGTCAAAATCATTGGCGCAACCGCGCATTATGTCAATGACAACCTGGATGAAGGTCCCATCATCATGCAGGACGTGATTCATGTCGATCACACCTACACTGCAGAAGATATGATGCGTGCCGGACGCGACGTAGAGAAGAATGTATTAAGCCGTGCGCTGTATCAGGTGCTGGCTCAGCGCGTGTTTGTTTACGGCAACCGGACGATTATTCTTTAATCGATAAATAGGATAATTGGTTAGCTTTACGTCTTAGCGCGTAAAAATCAGGCGATTAGCCTATTTTTATCAACGGAATGCTTTACAGTGGCGCGTCATTTGGTATGATGCGCCCCGCTTCCCGCAAGGAAGCAGGCCAGTAACCAGCATTACCCCGTGGTGGGGTTCCCGAGCGGCCAAAGGGAGCAGACTGTAAATCTGCCGTCATCGACTTCGAAGGTTCGAATCCTTCCCCCACCACCATTCATTCTGGTAAGTTCTCAAAAAAATTCATACCCCTGGTGGGGTTCCCGAGCGGCCAAAGGGAGCAGACTGTAAATCTGCCGTCATCGACTTCGAAGGTTCGAATCCTTCCCCCACCACCATCACTTTCTGAAAGCACCCTGTTCCCCAACAAATTTTTGAATTTCATATTCTGCCCATGCGGGAAGGACGAGAATCTTCGACTACGGTTCGATTCGAGCGCAGCGAGAAAGCGTTGCCGCAGGCAACATCGCCTTTGCCCGGTGGCAATTCGTTTACCGGGCCAACAAGAGCGCCATCCGACAATTCAATTCAGGTAGCACCACCCCATAAAAAAACCCCGCCGAAGCAGGGTTTAACCTTACGTCACTCACCGATCAGCGGCGCGCGCGTACCACCTGATATTTGCGCGTCAGATACTCAACCGGCGCACTCCAGATGTGTACCAGACGCGAGAACGGAAATAACAGAAACAGCGTCATCCCCAGAACCAGGTGCAGGCGGAAGATAAACGCCACACCGTCCAGATGCGCTGACGCACCGCCGTGGAACGTCACCACGGACTGCGCCCAGCCGACCAGTTTCATCATCTCACTACCGTCCATATGTTGGGCGGAGAACGGGATGGTCAACAACCCCAACGCACACTGAATCACCAACAAGGAGAGGATCAAAATATCTGCGCCAGTGGTGGTCGCGCGTACGCGTGGGCTAAACAGACGGCGTTTGAGCAGCAGCACACCGCCAACCAGCGTCATCACGCCGCAGGCACCACCGGCAATCATCGCCATCTTCTGCTTCACTTCAATCGGCAGGAACGCTTCATACATCCAGTGCGGCGTCAGCATTCCAAGGAAGTGACCCGCAAAAATGCCCAGAATGCCGAAGTGGAACAGGTTCGACGCCATATTCATCCCTTTGCGATCCAGCATCTGGCTGGAGGCGGCGCGCCAGGTGTACTGACCGTAGTCATACCGCAGCCAACTGCCAATCAGGAACACCGATCCGGCAATGTACGGGTAGATATCAAAGAAGAACATATTCAGGAACTGCATTAGTGCTGTCCTCCGGTAGTGATATTCAGATATTGCGGCGCCACGGCACCGGCAAAACGACGTTGGTGAGCGGAGATTTCAGATTCGCCGCAGCCCTTATCGGCAAAGAACTTCACCTGCTCTTCTTCCCAGACCGCATCAAGCGCCTGCGGCGTATCGTCGCGAACTTCATCGGCGATTTTTTCGGCCACTTTGTCGCTGTCGATCGCCGCATTTGCCAGCTTCAGCAGCAGATCAAACAGCACCGCATAGCGACTTTCACGCTGTTGCAGACGTGCGCCCAGTAGCGCCAGAATCGGCGCGATATCCTGCAACCCACCCAGCGCTTCGCGCTTCGGCAGTTGCGCCAGATACTCCAGATACAGCGGCAGATGGTCCGGCAACTCGCGACTGTCGATCTGTAAGCCGTGCTGCTCATACTGACTCAGCAAATCAACCATCGCCTGGCCACGATCGCGGGATTCACCGTGGACATGTTCAAACAGTAACAAAGAGGTTGCACGACCACGGTCGAACAGCTCGCTGTAGCTTGCCTGAACATCCAGCATGTCCTGCGCGGTGATATCTCGCAGGAAGACGCCCAGCGCCTGGGCATCCTCTTTATCCAGGTTTTCAGATGACGCGAGTGCATCAAAAAGTTCCTGCTGATGCTGCCAGAGGGCAGCATCCGGGTACTCGAGCAGACGCGAAACAATGACGAGTTCAATCATGAGTGCGGCTCCGTTTTGCGGGTCACATCGACAGCATCGATACGACGGCTGTTGAACAAGTTCAGTTTGGTGTCGGAACCGTGGCAACCGTCACCGAAGGTAAAGCCACAACCGCTTTTCTCCGGGAACGCATCACGCGCCAGCTCACGATGACTGCTCGGCACCACAAAACGATCCTCGTAGTTGGCGATCGCCAGATAGCGGTACATCTCCTGGGCTTGAGCTTCGCTTAAGCCCACCTCTTCCAGCGCACGGGTATCCACTTTGCCGTCAACGGTTTCCGCCCGTTTATAGTGACGCATCGCCAGCATTCGTTTCAGCGCCAACAGCACCGGCTGGGTATCGCCTGCGGTCAGCAGGTTCGCCAGGTACTGAACCGGAATACGCAGGCTGTCCACGTCCGGCAGAATGCCGTTACTGCCCAGGTCACCGGCATCCGCCGCAGACTGAATCGGCGACAGCGGCGGCACGTACCAGACCATCGGCAAGGTGCGGTATTCCGGGTGCAGCGGCAGCGCCAGCTTCCAGTCCATCGCCATTTTATAAACCGGAGACTGCTGCGCCGCGTCAATCACGCTCAGCGGAATACCGTCTTTCTGTGCCTGTTCAATGACCGCCGGATCGTTCGGGTCGAGGAACACATTCAGTTGACGCTGATAGAGATCTTTTTCGTGTTCGGTGCTGGCGGCGCTTTCGATGGCGTCCGCGTCATACAAAAGCACGCCGAGATAGCGGATACGCCCGACGCAGGTCTCAGAGCATACGGTCGGCTGACCCGCTTCTATACGCGGGTAGCAGAAGATGCATTTCTCAGACTTACCGCTCTTCCAGTTGAAGTAGATCTTTTTATACGGACAACCGGTAATGCACATACGCCAGCCACGACATTTGTCCTGGTCGATCAGTACGATGCCATCTTCTTCACGCTTATAGATGGCGCCGCTCGGGCAAGTCGCCACGCACGCCGGGTTGAGGCAGTGCTCACACAGACGCGGCAGATACATCATGAAGGTGTTTTCGAACTGACCGTACATCGCCTTCTGCATATTTTCGAAGTTCTGGTCTTTAGCGCGTTTTTCAAACTCGCCACCCAGAATCTCTTCCCAGTTTGGACCACTGGTGATTTTGTCCATCCGCTGACCCGTGATCAACGAGCGCGGGCGGGCAATGGGCTGATGCTTGCTTTCCGGCGCGGTATGCAGGTTCTGGTAGTCGTAGTCAAACGGCTCGTAGTAATCATCAATGCCCGGCAGATGCGGGTTGGCAAAGATTTTACCGAGCAGCATCGCACGGTTGCCCATGCGCGGCTGCAGTTTGCCATTGATTTTACGGATCCAGCCGCCCTTCCATTTTTCCTGGTTTTCCCAGTCATTCGGGAAGCCGACACCAGGCTTACTTTCGACGTTATTGAACCAGGCGTACTCCATGCCTTCGCGACTGGTCCAGACGTTTTTACAGGTCACTGAACAGGTGTGGCAGCCGATGCACTTATCGAGATTCATCACCATGCCGACTTGTGAACGAATTTTCATTTTACGCTCTCCTGTACCTGGTCATTGCCTTCGCCATCCAACCAGTTAATGTTCTTCATCTTACGTACCACCACAAACTCATCGCGGTTTGAGCCGACGGTGCCGTAGTAGTTAAAGCCGTAGGCCAGTTGCGCATAGCCGCCAATCATGTGGGTGGGTTTCGGCGTAATACGGGTGACCGAGTTATGGATCCCGCCGCGCTGCTGGGTGATTTCCGACCCCGGCAGATTCACGATACGTTCCTGCGCGTGGTACATCATGGTCATCCCGGCTGGCACACGCTGACTCACCACCGCACGCGCGGTCAATGCGCCATTGCTGTTAAAGACTTCGATCCAGTCGTTATCTTCAATACCCAAATCTTTGGCGTCGGTTTCGCTCATCCAGACAATTGGACCGCCACGAGAAAGCGTCAACATCAGCAGGTTGTCGCTGTAAGTGGAGTGGATACCCCACTTCTGGTGCGGCGTCAGGAAGTTAAGCGCTTTCTCCGGGTTACCATTGGATTTCTCGCCCATCACGGCTTTTACCGAACGGGTGTCGATCGGCGGACGGTATACCAGCAGGCTTTCACCAAAATCACGCATCCACTGGTGATCCTGATACAGCTGCTGGCGACCCGACAGCGTACGCCACGGGATCAACTCATGAACGTTGGTGTAGCCAGCGTTGTAAGAGACATGTTCGTCTTCAAGCCCTGACCACGTCGGGCTGGAGATGATCTTACGCGGCTGGGCCTGAATATCGCGGAAGCGGATTTTTTCCTCTTCTTTGTTGGTCGCCAGGTGCGTGTGGTCACGACCGGTAAACTCGCTGAGCGCCGCCCAGGCTTTCACGGCCACATGACCGTTGGTTTCCGGCGCCAGGGTCAGGATCATCTCTGCGGCATCAATCGCCGTGTTGAGCATCGGCTGGCCTTTCGCCGGGCCATCAGCTTTGGTGTAATTGAGCTTACGCAGCAGATCCATTTCGCTCTGGGTGTTCCAGGCAATCCCTTTCCCGCCGTTACCGATTTTCTCCATCAGCGGACCGATAGAGGTAAAACGCTCGTAGGTGGCCGGATAGTCACGCTCAACGGTCATGATGTGCGGTGCGGTTTTACCTGGGATCAGGTCACATTCGCCTTTTTTCCAGTCCTTCACGTCCAGCGGCTGCGCCAGTTCAGCGGCGGAGTCGTGCTGAATGGGTAGCGTCACAACGTCGGTTTCTTTGCCCAGATGACCTACGCAGACCTCAGAAAATTTCTTAGCGATGGCTTTGTAGATGTCCCAGTCGCTTTTGGACTCCCAGGCCGGGTCAACGGCGGCGGACAGCGGATGAATAAACGGATGCATATCCGAGGTATTCATGTCGTCTTTTTCATACCAGGTAGCGGTCGGCAGCACGATATCGGAATAGAGACAAGTGCTTGAAAGACGGAAGTCCAGCGTCACCACCAAATCCAGTTTGCCGTCGAGACCGTTATCCTGCCATTCCACCTCTTCAGGTTTTACGCCACCCTGCTGACCGAGATCTTTCCCCTGAATACCGTGTTCGGTACCCAGCAAATACTTGAGCATGTACTCGTGGCCCTTACCGGAAGAACCGAGCAGGTTAGAGCGCCAGATGAACAGATTACGCGGATGGTTTTTGCCGTTTTCCGGCTGTTCGGCGGCAAAACGAATCGAACCTTCTTTCAGGGATTTGACGGTGTAATCCACCGGCGTCATTCCTGCTTTCTTCGCTTCTTCAGCGATAGTCAGCGGGTTGGTGCCAAGCTGCGGTGCAGACGGCAGCCAGCCCATCCGTTCAGCGCGAACGTTAAAGTCGATCAGATGACCGCTGTAGCGGGATTTATCCGCCATCGGCGACAACAACTCCTGCGCGGTAACCGTCTCATAGCGCCACTGGCTGGAGTGGTTATAGAAGTAAGAGGTACTGTTCATATGGCGCGCCGGACGCTGCCAGTCGAGGGCAAACGCCAGCGGCTGCCAGCCGGTTTGCGGACGCAGTTTTTCCTGGCCGACATAGTGCGCCCAACCGCCGCCGCTCTGGCCGATACAGCCACAGAACACCAGCATGTTGATAAGCCCCCGATAGTTCATATCGAGGTGATACCAGTGGTTCAGACCGGCACCGACGATAATCATCGAGCGGCCATGCGTTTTGTCTGCGTTATCGGCGAACTCACGAGCGATACGGGTGATCTGCGCACGCGGTACGCCGGTTATTTGTTCTGCCCACGCCGGGGTGTACGCTTTGATATCGTCGTAGCTGGTCGCGCAGTTTTCGTCGTTCAGGCCGCGTTCCAGACCGTAGTTGGCCATTGTCAGGTCGTAAACGGTGGTGACCAGCGCGCGGGTGCCGTCTGCCAGTTGCAGGCGTTTTACCGGCAGTTTGTGCAGCAGAACATTTTCCAGTGCCACTTTATTGAAGTGCTCGGTGCCCTCGCCGCCAAAGTACGGGAAGCCCACTTCGGCAATCTCGTCCTGGCTACCCAGTAGACTCAGTTGCAGCTCAGTCTCCGCACCGGTAGTCCCGTCGCGTTGTTCGAGGTTCCATTTGCCTTTTTCGCCCCAGCGGAAACCGATAGATCCGTTCGGTGCCACCATATCGCCTTTGTTGTTGATGGCGACGGTTTTCCATTCCGGGTTGTTTTCCTGACCGAGCGAATCCACCAGGTCGGCGGCGCGCAGCATACGACCTGCCGCGTAATAACCGTCGCGTTCTTCCAACATCACCAGCATTGGCATATCGGTGTAGCGACGAACGTAATCCGTGAAATACTGGCTTGGATTGTCGAGGTGAAATTCGCGCAGCATGACGTGACCCATGGCCAGCGCCATTGCCGCATCAGTCCCCTGCTTCGGCGCCAGCCACAGATCGCACAGTTTGGCGATTTCGGCGTAATCAGGCGTTACCGCTACCGTTTTCGTCCCTTTGTAGCGGACTTCGGTGAAGAAGTGAGCGTCCGGGGTACGGGTCTGAGGAACGTTAGAGCCCCAGGCGATGATATAGCTGGAGTTGTACCAGTCAGCCGATTCCGGTACGTCGGTCTGTTCGCCCCAGGTTTGCGGAGATGCGGGCGGCAGATCGCAGTACCAGTCGTAGAAACTCAGGCAGGTGCCACCAATCAGAGAGAGGTAACGTGCGCCAGACGCGTAAGAGACCATCGACATCGCCGGGATGGGCGAGAAGCCGGCTACGCGATCCGGGCCGTAGGTTTTCACGGTATAGACGTTGGATGCGGCAATCAGTTCATTGACTTCCTGCCAGGAGGAGCGGACAAATCCACCGCGACCACGCGCTTGTTTGAAGCTTTTGGCTTTATCGGCGTCTTCAATGATAGAAGCCCATGCTTCAACCGGATCGCTGTGCAGTTTCTTCGCTTCACGCCACATCTTCATCAGACGTTTGCGCATCAGCGGATATTTGAGGCGGTTAGCGCTGTAGAGATACCAGGAATAGCTCGCACCGCGTGGGCAACCGCGCGGCTCGTGGTTTGGCATATCCGGACGGGTACGCGGGTAGTCGGTTTGCTGGGTTTCCCAGGTCACCAGACCATTTTTCACATAAATTTTCCAGCTGCATGAGCCGGTGCAGTTTACCCCGTGGGTTGAACGCACCACTTTGTCGTGCTGCCAACGTTGGCGGTATCCATCCTCCCAGTCCCGGTTGGTTTCGAGAAGCTGGCCGTGCCCATCGGCAAAGGTTTCGCCCTTCTGTTTGAAGTAGCGAAACCGGTCCAGGAATTTACTCATCGGTTCTCTCCTGTGGGAGCCTGACGGCTCTCTGATAAATCGACATTGCTTGATTAACAGCGAAGGTAACGCTCTGAAAGGGCGTCAGAATTGATAACGATCAAGGCCTGCGGGGTTGAAAATCAGAGTGAAATCAATGACTACCACCAAAGTGGGATAACAAAATTCTGAGTAAGAATTTGAAATTAAAGAAAAATATTAAATCCCGACGCGCATTGAAGGCTGATTTCTTTACAGGTGAGTATTAAGGGGTATGCCTCTGCCAGGCGCAACGCATGATCATGCCGCTTCTCTGCTCCCACTGTTCAAACACATAAGTATGTTGTAACTAATTGAGGGCAAAAAAAAGCGCGGTCTAACGCCGCGCAAAGGATAATCAACTGCGAGGTTTGTTATTTTTTAGAATGGCGTCCGTATACCACCCAGGTGATGACCACACAGGCGATATAGAAGATGAGGAACACTTTCATCGCGCCGACGGGTGTGCCGGTTAACGCCAGTGAAGTGCCAAATGCTTTCGGGATAAAGAAGCCGCCAATGGCGCCAATCGCCGAGATAAAGCCCAGTGCAGCCGCAGTATCGGTCGCCGCTTCGCGCATCGCTTTTTCTTCAGAACCGCCTTCCGCTTTAACCCTGTCCATCGTCAGTTTACGGAAAATAACGGAGATCATCTGGAAGGTGGAGCCGCTCCCTAATCCTGCCGTCATAAACAGTACGAGGAACACCACAAAGAAGGCAATAAAGCTACCGCCCGCGCCGTTTGTCGGTAAAGTCAGGAACAGCAGGCCGCTGAAAATCGCCATCAGCACAAAGTTCACCAGCGTGACACGGGTACCGCCTAAACGGTCAGAGATCGCCCCGCCCGCTGAACGGGCCAGCGCGCCAATAAACGGGCCAAAGAACGCGTAATGCAGAATCTGCACATCCGGGAATTGCGTTTTCGACAGCATGGCAAACCCGGCAGAGAAGCCGATAAATGAACCGAAGGTCGCCAGATACAGCAGGCTCATAATCCACAAATGACCCCGTTTGAGTACCGGCAACTGCGCTCTGAGAGAGGCTTTCGAGGTCGCCAGTTCATTCATGCCAAACCAGGCGGCAAGGGTGAAAATAGCGAGAAACGGCACCCATATCCACGCCGCATTCGCCAGATACAGCTGAGAGCCGTCCGGCTGTTCCACGCCGTGGCTGCCAAACACGGCAAAAATCGACAGGGAAACCACCAGCGGCGCAACCAGTTGCATCACACTGACGCCCATATTCCCCAACCCGCCGTTCAAACCCAGCGCGCCGCCCTGCTTTTGCTTCGGAAAAAAGAAGCTGATGTTGGCCATACTGGAGGCGAAGTTTGCCCCGGCAAAACCACACAGCAGCGAAATCACAATGAACGTACTGAACGGCGTGGAGGTATCCTGTACCGCAAAACCTAACCATACACAGGGGATGATCAAGATCCCGGTGCTGAACGCCGTCCAACGGCGACCGCCAAATAGCGGAACCATAAAGGAGTAAGGTACGCGCAGTAACGCACCCGAAACGGAGGGTAATGCCGTTAACATAAAGAGCTGATCGGTGGTGAAGTTAAAGCCCACCTTCGGCAAATTTACCGCAACAGCACTGAACAACATCCATACACAAAACGCCAACAGCAGGCAGGGAACGGAAATCCACAGGTTACGACTGGCGATCCCCTGACCACGGCTTTCCCAGAATGCCGGATCTTCCGGTCGCCATTCGGTAATGACTGCGCCTGATGCCCTTTCCGGGGCGGATGAGTGACTCATAGACACCTCTGATACTCGATTCGATGTCTGTCACATTAGGGTTTACAGCCGGGGGTAAGTTGATATAAATCAAAGGAAAATGCGTCATAATTGCTGCCCAAAAATCATCATCACCCTAAGTGAGTAGGCTTTTTTGACAAAAAAGATGTGGTTTTTCACGGCTCTGTCGCCTCCTTCCCCTCACCCGCAAATCCCTCTTACTTCCACGGCAATTAAGAGGTAACTCGTTATGGGTATGGGTATACTCCAGGGGATAACCGAGAATAACGCCACTGCCGCTGTATCCCGGCAATATCATCATTTATTAAGGCTTTCCACAGACAGGCCGCGAAAGTCTGAAGGACGCAGTCACCATGTTGAAACGTTGTCTCTCCCCGCTCACGCTGGTTAACCAGGTAGCGCTCATCGTCATGCTTTCCACCGCCATTGGCCTCGCCGGTATGGCGGTCTCCGGCTGGCTGGTTCAGGGGGTTCAGGGCAGTGCTCACGCCATCAACAAAGCCGGTTCACTACGCATGCAGAGTTATCGCCTGCTGGCGGCGGTGCCACTGGATGCCCGCGATCAAAAATGGCTCGACGAGATGGACAAAACGGCGTTCAGCCCGGAGTTAACCCGCGCGGCAGAACGCGACGGACAGCAGGAACAACTTAAATCGCTACAGAATTACTGGCACAACGAGCTGTCTCCCGGATTACAAAAAGCGCAGAGCGCACATGCCGTCGCAGAGGATGTCAGCCGCTTCGTCAACGGGCTGGATCAGCTCGTAACGGCCTTCGACCATACCACTGAAATGCGGATTGAGCGCGTGGTGATGGTACACCGGGTGATGGCGGTGTTGATGGCGCTGCTGCTGGTGTTCACAATTCTCTGGCTGCGCGCCCGTCTGCTCCAGCCGTGGAAGCAGTTACTGTCGATGGCTCGCGCCGTCAGCCAGCGCGATTTTACGCAGCGCGCCCACATTAGCGGTCGCAATGAGATGGCCGCACTGGGAAGCGCGCTCAACAATATGTCGGAAGAGCTGGCCGAAAGTTATGCCGTGCTGGAGCAGAGAGTCCAGGAGAAAACAGCCGGTCTGGAGCATAAAAACCAGATCCTCTCTTTTCTTTGGCAGGCTAACCGCCGTCTGCATTCGCAGGCGCCACTGTGTGAACGTCTGTCGCCTGTCCTCAATGGCTTGCAGAATTTAACGTTGCTGCACGATATTGAGCTTCGCGTCTATGACCTTGAAGATGAAGACAATCATCAGGAGTTCACCTGTCAGTCTGACATCAGTTGTGACGATAAAGGCTGTCATCTCTGCCCTCGCGGTACCCTTCCGGGCATCGAAGGCGGAACGCCCCTGAAATGGCGGCTGACCGACGCCCATACTCAATATGGTATTTTGCTGGCAACATTGCCGCAGGGCCGCCATCTGAGTCACGATCAGCAACAGCTGGTCGACACGCTGGTTGAGCAACTCACCGCCACGCTGGCGCTGGACAGACACCAGGAGCGCCAGCAGCAACTGATTGTCATGGAGGAGCGCGCCACCATTGCCCGCGAATTGCATGATTCGATTGCGCAATCGCTCTCCTGCATGAAAATGCAGGTCAGTTGTCTGCAAATGCAAGGGGACGCATTGCCTGAGAGCAGCCGCGAGCTGCTGAGTCAGATCCGCAATGAATTGAATGCCTCGTGGGCACAGTTACGTGAGCTGTTGACCACTTTTCGTTTACAACTGACGGAGCCCGGACTTCGGCCAGCGCTGGAATCCAGTTGCCAGGAATACAGCGCCCGGTTTGGCTTTACGGTTAAGCTGGATTACCAGTTGCCGCCCCGGCTGGTACCTTCGCATCAGGCCATTCATCTGTTGCAAATTGCCCGCGAAGCGCTCAGTAACGCCCTCAAACATTCCCATGCGGATGAGGTAGTGGTGACCGTGGAGCAAAACGGCAATCAGGTTAAACTGACCGTCCGGGATAACGGCTGCGGCGTACCGGAAAATGCAGAACGCAGTAATCACTATGGCATGATTATTATGCGCGATCGTGCCCAAAGTTTACGCGGCGATTGTCGTGTACGACGCCGTGAAACTGGCGGTACAGAAGTTTCCGTTATCTTTATTCCCGAAACACACTTCAAAGACGTTCAAGGAGATACCCATGAATAATCAGGAACCCGCGACCATTCTACTGATTGACGATCATCCGATGCTGCGTACCGGTGTAAAGCAGCTTGTCAGTATGGCGCCCGATATTAGCGTGGTCGGCGAAGCCAGCAACGGCGAACAGGGTATCGAACTGGCTGAATCCCTCGACCCCGATCTGATCCTGCTTGACCTGAATATGCCGGGGATGAACGGGCTGGAGACGCTCGACAAACTGCGTGAAAAAGCGCTTTCCGGACGGATCGTGGTGTTTAGTGTTTCCAACCATGAAGAAGATGTCGTGACCGCGCTCAAACGCGGCGCAGACGGTTATCTGCTAAAAGACATGGAGCCGGAAGATCTGTTAAAAGCCCTACAACAAGCGGCCGCTGGCGAAATGGTGCTAAGCGAGGCACTCACCCCCGTGCTGGCGGCGAGTCTGCGCGCCAATCGCGCGACGTCCGATCGTGACGTAACCCAACTGACGCCACGGGAACGCGATATTCTGAAACTGATCGCACAAGGTTTGCCAAATAAGATGATTGCCCGTCGTCTCGACATTACCGAAAGCACGGTAAAAGTGCATGTGAAGCATATGTTGAAGAAGATGAAACTGAAATCCCGCGTGGAAGCCGCCGTATGGGTGCATCAGGAGCGTATTTTCTGATTACTCCTCCGGGAGCAGTTGCCAGCGAGGGTCATTATCCGGCATTGCCATAAACGGCTCGGTCAGTGATAGCGTGATCTCATTGGAAGAGACGCGCTGGCCCTGTTCGTCCTCAATGACCACCGACAACCGCCAACGGTTGGTCGCCCCATCACGACTGTCCCAGGCAGGCATAATGATGGTCCAGCCCTCTGTGCTGTCGGCACTGTCGCCCGCCGTCAGACTCAGCGCATGGGTGTCTCCCTGCCACGTTACATTCCGAATCCCGTGCAGGCTGCGCACCTGCAGTTTGAGCGGCACCGTTTCGCCCGACTGAAGATCCCAGGGCGGCGTCGCCAGAAACACGGTCAACGTTTTGCGCTGCCGGTATTCCATGGTCGGCAGGTTGTTACGCTGCGGCGTATCATAACGGCTTCCGCGCAGAGATTTACTTTCTGCCACTTCGCTGGCCGCCAGTTGTTTTTTAAGTGGTACACCAAAGCGATAGTTGAGGTTCAGCCCAAGATTATTTTGACTCACCCCGCTTTCACCCTGTTTATGCTGGGCGGTCACGGTCACCAACGGCACCGGCGTGTAATTTAATCCCAGTTTTACCGCCACCGGATTATGGTAGCCAGTACCGGAATCGAAGAGATCCACGCTGTCGCCAAAGTACTGCTCAACGCTCACGCTGGTGTTGAGATACTGATAAAACGGCATCCGCATTTGCGCCGTAATGTCGTATCCCGGCGCCATACGTAGTTCGACTGTCGGTGTATGCTTACGCCAGGATGCAAAGGGTTGGTAGTAGTTGGCAGAAAGCCGCAAATTTTCGCCCCACGCTTCAGCTCCGACACCGGCACGCTGCAAATTCTCATCCAGCAAATTGTCGTAAAACGTGTTGTACCCCAGTAGCCAGCCATCGTGTGCCCAGCGCTGGCCGATACCGACATTGCTGACCAGTCCATCATCCTGCTGGGTGAATCCCAGTTGACTCCAGGTGAGATAGCGCGTGTTATCCTGCCAGGGGATAAACCAGCTGCCGCGGCTGCCGTTGAATTTCCCCTCGTTGTCTATTTGCATATCCACACTGGCATTGCCCCACGGCGAAAGCCAGGTTTCCAGTTGATGATTCACCTCTTCGCTGACCACATCGCGTACTTGTCCGAGCGCGAACTGGCGCGCCTGCTCGCCCGTGTCCAGACCGTTATCCGTCATGCTGGCTTCGCCAAATGCTTTGACCATCTCAGCGAAGTGCTTTTCGCCGTCACCGGACTCGGGCGCTATGCCTAAATCAGGCAGGCCATCATGATTGTTGTCAAAGGGGTTTTCCGCCTGCTGGAGATACGAAGAGTGGGCACTGGCGGTACCGCCTGCCAACAGCAAGAGTAACGGGAGGGGGAGTAGGCGATAAACAGTCCGGCTCAAATCGTCAGCGGCTTCTTACATCAGTGAATTCAGGCGTCACAATGTTAAAAGATACCTGCTCAACGGCTATTTTGCAGCTTTTTCTCACGCTTTCAGGAATATCCTTACGCTTTGCCGGGTACGCAATCCCCCCAGACATTCATTGGTAATGCGCCGCTTGCGCGGTAACATAACAGGAGGAAAATAAGGTCATCCCGGAGAACTGGAGTCAACATGCAAAAGATAGTGATCGTCGCCAACGGCGCGGCTTACGGCAGTGAGTCGTTATTTAACAGTTTGCGTCTGGCCATCGCACTACGCGAACAGGCAGGCGACCTGGATCTGCGTCTGTTTCTGATGTCCGATGCAGTGACAGCGGGCCTGCGCGGGCAAAAGCCTGCCGAAGGCTACAATATTCAGCAAATGCTGGAGATCCTGACAGCCCAGAATGTACCGGTGAAATTATGTAAGACCTGCACCGACGGTCGTGGGATCACCGCCCTGCCACTCATTGATGGCGTGGAAGTCGGTACGCTTATCGAACTGGCGCAGTGGACGCTGGCCGCAGATAAGGTGCTCACCTTCTGAGGTTCGTCGCTGGAATGACCCGTTTATTTCAGCGTTCGTTTTATTGCCCGAACTTGCCTGCCAGAGGTCGTCGACAGGCAAGCTCGCTGAAAATGTAAGACATTTTCGAATTTAATCTTATACAGCCATATATTCACCAAAAGTTATCACCCCCCTGAAACATTTCTAAGAGATTTTGTCAGCTTTGTTGAATCGTCATGCCATTTTTTGATCAAAATCAGCATCCGCAACCCTCCCCTTTGGTGTTATGCAATGAGTGAAATGTGAACAACATCACGCAGTTCTTCCGCAAGGAAGTCAGTTGATTTCAGGACGGGGTGAAAAATGGCATTAGTAAAAACAAGTTTGAAATTGTTTGGCGGGGATACCGTGGTTGTGCGCTGTTCCGGGCGCTGCCACATCCATTTAATGAGTGACAACACACACGTCAAAGACACGCAGACCGATATTTTAAGCGTGCAGGATAGTGACAACGCCTGGCTGACCGTACCGTACACCGGTGTATGGAATGTACTGATCGACGGGCACAGCCAATCGCTGGAACACTCGATCAGTTATATCGCAGCCTGATAATCTGGCCCCTGGTTTCAGGGGCCAGATTTAGGCAAAACCGGGTCTGAAAACGCCTTCTGATGGCGTCTCTCCCAGCAATTCTTTGACATTCGCCACCAGCTCGTTCAGACAATCATCCTGCATACCCAACTTAACAAGCGCCTGCTCAAGAGAGAACAGGTACTGCGCATTGCTGCCTAAGGGGCCGCTGGCACGGGCAATCAATGGCGCAATGATTTGCGCCCGGGTATCGGATTCAAACAACGGATGACGGGGGTCCATAATAAAGACCAGCGCGTTCACCGTCCGACCATCATCAAGCGCTAACTGACACCACGTCGGCAGATAGCATCCGGTGATCATCTCCCGCTTCCACAACAGCGTGAGCTCCTGTTCAAGCGTGGCGTCAGGCAACCGGTAGGCAACGCCTGTGGTGCGGCCACCTTCTTTCAGCGCCAGCATACGGCCAGGCCGACACGCCGTACCTCGCCCTGCCGTCAGACGAAGACAAAATGCGCGATGCCAGCCGACTAAGGTGCCGGTACAGGACTCATCGAACTCTAATGCCGGATTCCACATCAACGATCCATAACCAAAGATCCACACCGGTCCGTCATCGGGTCTACAGGCAAGCGTGGCCGCCAGTGAGGCTGCCCGTTGTTCTGCTGACCAGAGTAGTGATTCTTCAATAACACCAAATGCCGTCTTACAGTCGGCATTTAATAAAAAATCACGCGTTAACACCTTACACCTCCGCCACTGCATACTTCCCTGCGACACTTTTTTGACGCCTTCCGGGCATTTTTGCTGTTCATTATGAAACCAATAACAGGACAATATGCAATTCACAGGCCGCATGCAAGACAGTTGCCCTGCTGCGGCGCACCAATTGCTCATCCTGCATATCACAGGATTCACTAACTCTCTGGAAACGATACGCTTCGGTTTTTATCCTCAACGGGTATCGTTTCATTTTTCATACTCTTTTCTTCCCTCCCCCTTCGTCTGTATACACCTTTTTTCCGGGAGTGAAGAGAGGAAAAGCGCATCGCGCTTATTACGCTGCTACACTTATTTTCTGTTTTAACTAAAAACTAATCTGCTGTTATTTAAATACTCTATAAACAAGATAGATGCTTTTATTCACTTTGCCCGGAATATACGGCCATGCGGTAAAAATTCGTAAAACCACTCAGGTCAGGCTGCGTTTTCTGTTACTTTTACATCCTTTGTTACATTTATAATTAAAAGCACCTGCACAGATGGAGAATCATAATGACGCATGCGCATGAGGCGGTGAAAACCCGCCACAAGGAGACCTCACTTATTTTCCCGGTCGTTGCCCTGGTGGTACTGTTCCTGTGGGGAGGCAGTCAGTCACTACCAGCGGTCGTCGGAATTAATATTCTTGCCCTTATTGGTATTTTAAGCAGCGCGTTCAGCGTTGTCCGTCACGCGGATGTATTAGCCCATCGACTCGGCGAACCCTATGGCTCGCTAATTTTAAGTCTTTCAGTGGTCATTCTCGAAGTCAGTTTAATTTCTGCCCTGATGGCAACCGGCGATGCTGCGCCAACACTGATGCGCGACACACTCTATTCGATCATTATGATCGTGACGGGTGGTCTGGTCGGTTTTTCTTTACTGTTAGGTGGTCGTAAATTCGCGACGCAATATGTGAATTTGTTTGGCATTAAGCAATATCTTATTGCGCTGTTTCCGCTGGCTATTATCGTGCTGGTCTTTCCAATGGCGCTACCGGGTGCGAATTTCTCCACCGGTCAGGCACTGTTGGTTGCTGCTATTTCCGCAGCGATGTATGGCGTATTTTTACTGATTCAAACCAGAACGCACCAAAGTCTTTTCGTCTACGAACATGAAGATGAGAGCGACGACGATGACCCGCATCACGGCAAACCCTCAGCACACAGCAATATGTGGCACGCCATTTGGTTGATCGTGCATCTGATTGCCGTCATTGCCGTAACGAAAATGAACGCCAACTCGCTGGAAATGTTATTGACCGAAATGAATGCGCCTGTGGCATTTACCGGTTTCCTGGTGGCGTTGCTTATTCTTTCCCCTGAGGGATTGGGAGCATTAAAAGCGGTATTGAGTAACCAGGTACAGCGCGCCATGAACCTGTTCTTTGGTTCCGTGCTGGCGACCATTTCCCTGACCGTGCCGGTCGTCACGCTGATTGCATGGGCAACCGGCAACGATCTGGTCTTTGGGTTAGGCGCACCAGAAATGATCGTGATGGTGACGTCGTTAGTCCTCTGCCACATTTCATTTTCAACGGGGCGCACCAATGTTCTGAACGGCGCTGCGCATCTGGCACTGTTTGTCGCCTATTTGATGACGATATTTGCCTGACCCATCAAATGTAAAAAAACCCGCAGCGCGGGTTTTTTTATGTCGTGACATCGGGCGGTAAAACGCCTGCCGACGTACAAACGAGACAACTTAGTTCTCAGTGTCGAGCTCGTCGAAGCTTTTCACCAGATCGTCAATCGCTTTAATCTGAGTCAGGAATTGCTCCAGTTTAGCCAGCGGCAGCGCGGACGGACCGTCACATTTTGCGTTGGCTGGATCCGGATGAGCTTCAATAAACAGACCCGCCAGACCAACAGCCATGCCTGCGCGCGCCAGCTCAGTGACCTGGCCACGACGACCGCCAGAGGCTGCGCCAAACGGATCGCGGCACTGCAGTGCATGGGTGACGTCAAAAATAACCGGAGAATTACCGGAGACTTTCTTCATCACACTAAAGCCCAGCATATCGACAACCAGGTTGTCGTAACCAAAGTTAGCGCCACGATCGCACAGAATAACCTTGTCGTTGCCGCCTTCGTGGAATTTGTCCACGATGTTACCCATCTGACCCGGGCTCACGAACTGTGGTTTTTTCACGTTTATAACGGCACCGGTTTTCGCCATCGCTTCTACCAGGTCGGTTTGACGCGCGAGGAACGCTGGCAGCTGAATCACGTCAACAACATCCGCAACGGGCTGCGCCTGGCTGGCTTCGTGAACGTCGGTGATCACTTTCACGCCAAACGTCTGCTTCAGTTCCTGGAAGATTTTCATCCCTTCTTCCAGGCCCGGACCACGGTAAGAGTGAATCGAGGAACGGTTGGCTTTATCAAAAGAGGCCTTGAACACGTAAGGAATACCCAGTTTCTGAGTAACAGTCACATAGTGCTCACAAATGCGCATCGCAAGATCGCGGGATTCCAGCACGTTCATACCGCCAAACAGCACGAACGGCAGGTCATTTGCCACGTTGATGTCGCCAATGCTAACCACTTTTTGTTTCATAGGATCGCCTTAGTGATGAGTAAGAATGTCGATAAATTAATGCAGTACAATTTGCTTGTGCGAAATAGTATTAATCTGCGCACGAATCATTTCGCTGATCGGATCTTCCGGACACTGTTCAACGAAATAGCTTAAATCGGTCAGCGCAACATGTTCGCACTCCAGCTGCGCGTAAATCAATCCACGGTCACGTATCTCATACGGATCTTCTGGATTAAATTGCAGCAATGCTTCACTGGCACGTAATGCCAGCTCCATCTGCCGCTCTTCCATCAATGATGACTTTAGGGTGTCCAGCAATTTACGGATCACTTCCGCGTTATCGGCTTCATCCAGATCCTCATTGAACAGTTCCGCCACCGGGCTGATATTTCCTTTCAGCCAGACTTCCAGCGTATGTTCATCAAGCGTTTCACCGTTAAACGGGTTAATCAGCCACATTTCCCCTTCCAGCGATTCAATTCGCAGAATCAGCTGCGTCGGAAAAATAACCGGAACCAGCGGGAGATTAAGGCGGTTAGCCACCCACAGTAAGATAGCGCCCAGCGAGACTGCGCTGCCCTGGCGGTTTTTCAAAACCTGATCGAGCCATAAAGCATCAGAGAGACGGTAGACGCCCTGGGTATCCGTAAATCCCCATTCGCCATAAAACAGTGCCAGCAGTTTTTCCAGTTGCTCATCCTGAGACAGGAGCTGGCTAATTTCTTCGTGCGCCAGACTGACCAGTCGTTCCAGCTCGTCGTAGACAGATTGCGTCGGAAAATCCTGACGGATCGACTCCGATGCCAGAATCATCCCATCGCACAACGGTGCTTTATTAAATTCGAAATCAGCTAACGACCTCATGACTTACCCCAGTAACGGTATTTTTGTGGTGGCGAGTTTAATGATGATGTACAGCACCACCAGCGCCAGCGGGAAAGCGATAACTCGTGCCTGCTGACTGCGCGCCTGACGGTAATCAAGCGCAATAAAACCCAAAACGATGTAAATGATAACTCCAAACAACTTCTCAGTCAGCCATGTACCTTGTTCGGTGAATGGCAGGATGTGCGTTTTAAGGATTAACCCCACGCCGCTTAGCAGCAATATGGTATCAATAACCGGCGGCACAATCCGCGTCCAGCGGGCCGTTGCCAGCGGATTCCCGCTATAACGCCACCAGAAACGCAGCGTCAACAGACTGACTGAAAGCGCAATGCTGATGAGATGAACACCCATAAGCACGTTAAACGTCGTCATAACGCGATACGCCCAAGCGTGATACGCTCGTTATCGCCATAATCACGACAGGTTTCAATCTGCATGTACCCCGCCTGACTGAACGCGTCTCTGACCAACGCCCCCTGCTGCCAGCCGTGCTCCAGCAGCAAAAAGCCGCCGGGCGTCAGCGCATGACGCGCCTGCGCAATAATGTGCGCAATATCCGCCATTCCCTGATCGTCGGCAACCAGCGCCGACAACGGTTCGAATCGCACATCGCCCTGAGAAAGGTGCGGGTCCTGCGCATCAATATATGGCGGATTACTGACAATCATCTCAAACGACTGTCCCTGCAATGCGCTGAACCAGTCGCTCTGCAGGATTCGTATATTGGGGATCGCCAGATGCGCTTTATTACGCAATGCCAGCGCTACCGCGTCGGCCATGCGATCGACCGCAACGACCTCGCAGTCCGGGCGCTCGACAGCCAGCGCCAGCGCAATAGCGCCAGTACCGGTTCCTAAATCAAGGATGCGACATGCGGTGGCAGGCAAGCGCGCCAGCGCCTGCTCGACCAGACACTCGGTATCCGGACGCGGGATCAGCGTCGCGGGAGAGACAAACAGCGGCAGCGACCAGAATTCACGCACCCCGATCAAATGGGCAATGGGTTCTCCCCGCTGGCGGCGGGCTAGCAGTACGGACAGTTGCTCGTACTGCGCATCGGTTAACGCCGTCTCACCAAACGCCAGGATAAAGGTCCGCGTTTTGCCGGTCACATGCTCCAGAAGGATCTCGGCATCGCGACGCGGGCTTTCGCTTTGCGCTAATTGGCTTATCGCGTCACGCAGCCAGTGCTGGTAATCCATTATTCCTGCTCAGACAGCGCTGCCAGTTGGTCGGCCTGATATTCCTGGACAATCGGCTCAATGAGCATATCCAGTTTCCCTTCCATCGCCTCATCAAGACGATAAAGCGTCAGGTTGATGCGGTGATCGGTCACGCGCCCCTGCGGGAAGTTATAGGTGCGGTTACGATCGCTGCGATCGCCGCTGCCTAACAGGTTACGACGCTCAGACGCTTCCGCCTGCTGACGCCTTGCCACTTCGGCTGCACGAATACGTGACCCCAACACCGACATCGCTTTAGCTTTGTTCTTATGCTGTGAACGTTCGTCCTGACACTCGACGACAATACCCGTCGGCAAGTGGGTAATACGGATTGCAGAATCGGTGGTGTTAACGTGCTGACCACCCGCCCCTGATGAACGGAAGGTATCGATACGCAGATCGGCTGGATTGATGTCTGGCAGTTCCGCTTCGGGTAATTCCGGCATTACCGCCACGGTACAGGCGGAAGTGTGGATACGCCCCTGTGACTCCGTCGCCGGTACACGCTGCACACGATGGCCGCCGGATTCGAATTTCAGTCTACCGTAAACGCCGTCGCCGCTCACTTTGGCAATAATCTCTTTATAACCGCCGTGCTCGCCTTCGTTAGCGCTCATGATCTCCACCCGCCAGCGGCGCGATTCGGCATAGCGGCTGTACATACGGAACAGATCACCGGCAAACAACGCCGCTTCATCACCACCGGTTCCGGCACGCACTTCAAGGAAGGCGTTACGTTCGTCGTCCGGATCTTGTGGCAATAACAGCACTTGCAGCTGTTGCTCCAGTTGTTCACATTTTTCTTTTGCTTCGCGCAGTTCATCTTGCGCCATTTCACGCATTTCAGGATCGTCGAGCATCATCTGTGCTGTTTCAATATCGTCCTGAACCTGTTGCCAGTCCGTAAAACAGCGAGAAACATCACTTAATTGCGCATACTCACGCGACAATGCGCGAAAGCGTTCCTGGTCTGCAATGGTCCCCGCATCACCCAACAGCGCCTGAACTTCTTCATGGCGTTCATGCAGGGCTTCCAGTTTGGCAACGATAGAAGGCTTCATAGGCGTAAATGCACCCTGTAAAAATGAGATTGGTGTGCTGCTACTCCAGCCCGAGGCTGTCGCGCAGAATATTCAGGCGTTCATCATCCCCGTCACGGGCGGCCTGCTGAAGAGATTTGGTTGGCGCATGAATCAGGCGATTGGTCAGTTTCCACGCCAGATCCTGCATAATAGCCTGCGGGTCTCCGCCCTGTTCAAGGGAGGCTAACGCTTTTGCGGTTAATTCATCACGAACATGTTCTGACTGGCTGCGATATTCGCGGATAGTCTCGCTGGCGCTTTGCGCACGCAGCCAGGCCATAAACTCGCTGGTTTCCTGCTCAACAATGGTTTCCGCTTCCACGGCCGCCGCTTTACGTTGCGCCAGGTTGTGCGAAATAATGCTTTGCAGGTCATCAACGCTATACAGATAGGCGTTGGATAATTTGCCGACTTCCGGTTCAACATCGCGCGGAACGGCAATATCGACCAGCAGCATTGGCTGATTACGGCGGTTTTTCAACGCCCGTTCGACCATCCCTTTACCGATTATCGGTAACGGACTGGCCGTCGAACTGATAATAATATCCGCATCCTGCAAACGTTCGTCGATCTCGCTGAGCGAGATAACATCAGCGCCAACTTCATCGGCCAATACCTGCGCACGTTCGCGGGTACGGTTGGCGATGATCATTTTCTTCACTTTGTGTTCGCGCAGATGGCGGGCAACCAGTTCGATGGTCTCTCCCGCCCCGACCAGCAATACGGTCACGGTAGACAGCGATTCAAAGATTTGCCGCGCCAGCGTACAGGCGGCAAATGCCACTGAGACAGCGCTGGCGCCGATTTCCGTTTCCGTACGCACGCGTTTGGCCACAGAAAACGACTTCTGGAACATACGCTCCAGATCGCTGGCATTCAGGTGACCCCGGCTGGAATCAGCAAACGCTTTTTTCACCTGCCCGAGGATTTGCGGCTCGCCCAGCACCAGTGAATCCAAACCGCTGGCAACGCGCATCAGATGGCTGACGGCGTCGTTATCCTGATGCCAGTAGAGGCTATTGCGCAGATCTTCTTCGTTCAGGTTATGGTAATTGCATAACCAACGAATCAGCGCTTCTTGCAGGTTTTCTTGTTCTTCAACGCTAAGGTACAACTCGGTACGGTTGCACGTAGACAACACCACCCCGCCTCGCACCATGGGCAGCGCCTGCAGGCTTTCCAGCGCCTGGTCGAGCGTATCCGGCGAAAACGTGACGCGTTCTCGCAGCGATACCGGTGCTGTTTTGTGGTTAATACCAAGCGCTAAAAGGGTCATGTGTGCGGGAATAGTACCAGCGTTGATAAGGTTAGACTGGGTGCATCATACAGGATGCGCGAGGTCAATAAAAGAGAGTGCCCCCTTTTGGAGTAATAGCTTACCGCACAAATTAAGATATCTTGACCATAGACGATACCCTGCGGCGGCGCTAGCATTAAGGGTTATAACTGCAACCGATGGCAAGATGTTGCCGGATGGCAGCGAATTCGCCTGCTCCGGCCTACGGGTTGAGTTTGTAGGCCTGATACAAGCGTAGCGCCATCAGGCAATTTTTGCACCGTACAACAAGGATTTGTCATCACTATGACCCTGCCTGATTTTCGTCTGATCCGCCTGCTGCCGCTGGCGAGCCTGGTCCTCACCGCCTGTACCCTCAACGCACCAAAAGGCCCCGGTCAAAGCCCGGATTCCCCGCAATGGCGTTCGCATCAGCAGGAGGTGCGTAACTTGCATCAATATCAGACGCGCGGCGCATTTGCCTATATTTCCGACCAGCAGAAAGTATATGCCCGCTTCTTCTGGCAACAAACGGGACAGGACCGCTATCGCCTGCTGTTAACGAATCCGCTGGGCAGCACTGAGCTGGAACTGAATGCACAACCCGGCAATGTGGAACTTGTCGACAACAAAGGTAAGCACTATACCGCCGACGATGCAGAAGAAATGATTGGCAAGCTGACCGGGATGCCTATCCCGCTCAATAGCCTGCGTCAGTGGATCCTGGGTCTACCCGGCGATGCCACCGACTACACCCTCGACGACCAGTACCGTCTGAGCGAACTGAAATACCGCCAGGACGGGAAAAACTGGAAGGTTGTCTACGGCGGCTATGACAGCAAAACGCAGCCTGCGATGCCCGCGAATATGGAACTGTCTGACGGAAGTCAGCGCATTAAGCTGAAAATGGATAACTGGATTGTGAAATGATGACCCACTGGCCATCCCCGGCAAAACTGAATCTCTTTTTATATATCACCGGACAGCGTGCGGACGGTTATCACACGCTGCAAACGCTATTCCAGTTTCTGGACTATGGCGACACCATCAGCATTGAAACACGCAACGATGGCGAGCTTCATCTGCTAACGCCTGTCGACGGCGTTGAGAACGACGATAACCTGATCGTTCGCGCCGCGCGTTTGCTAATGCAAACCGCCTCTGCGCGTGGGCGACTGCCTGCAGGGAGCGGTGCGGATATTCGCATTGAGAAACGTTTGCCGATGGGCGGCGGTCTGGGGGGCGGCTCTTCCAATGCCGCCACCGTACTGGTGGCGCTGAATCATCTGTGGCAGTGCGCGCTCTCTGTCGATGAGCTGGCCGGGATGGGCTTAACACTGGGCGCGGACGTGCCGGTCTTTGTTCGCGGGCATGCGGCGTTTGCCGAAGGTGTGGGCGAAATCCTGACCCCCGTCACGCCACCCGAGAAATGGTATCTGGTGGTGCATCCTGGTGTGAGCATCCCTACTCCCATTATTTTCAAAGATCCGCAACTTCCACGTAACACGCCAAAAAGGTCAATAGAAACGTTATTAAAATGTGAATTCAGCAACGATTGCGAGGTTATCGCAAGAAAACGTTTTCGCGAGGTTGATGCGGCGCTTTCCTGGCTGTTAGAATACGCGCCGTCGCGCCTGACTGGTACAGGGGCCTGTGTCTTTGCTGAATTCGATACAGAGTCCCATGCACGCCAGGTGCTTGAGCAAGCCCCGGAATGGTTTAACGGCTTTGTGGCGAAAGGTGTCAACCTCTCCCCATTGCATAAAACGTTACTCTAAATTGTCCGCGTTTCAGGAAGTTGGCGAGTTTACCCATCGCCAGGCGCATTCAGCAGTATGCGCCCGGTACGAGTACACGACGCCAGCGGTCACGAAATGTGAATGATGACGAGTAAGCCGGGCAAGCTGAGTTTCGGTGACAACGTCACCTTGTTCCAGACGTTGCATCGCGCTCTTTAATACACCGCCTGGATAGGATATTGCCTGGCCCGCACAGTTTTTGGCAGATTCTATCCACCAATGGACGCATGCCTGAGGTTCTTCTCGTGCCTGATATGAAGCTTTTTGCTGGTAACGCCACCCCGGAACTAGCACAACGTATTGCCAACCGCCTGTACACTTCTCTCGGCGACGCCGCTGTAGGTCGCTTTAGCGACGGCGAAGTCAGCGTACAAATTAATGAAAATGTACGCGGTGGTGATATTTTCATCATCCAGTCCACTTGTGCCCCAACGAACGACAACCTGATGGAATTGGTCGTTATGGTCGATGCGCTGCGCCGTGCTTCCGCAGGCCGTATCACCGCCGTTATCCCTTACTTTGGCTATGCGCGTCAGGATCGTCGTGTACGTTCCGCTCGTGTGCCGATTACGGCAAAAGTCGTCGCGGACTTCCTGTCCAGCGTTGGCGTTGACCGTGTACTGACCGTTGACCTGCATGCTGAACAGATCCAGGGCTTCTTCGATGTACCGGTTGATAACGTATTCGGTAGCCCAATTCTGTTAGAAGACATGCTGCAGCTGAACCTGGACAACCCGATTGTGGTTTCTCCGGATATCGGTGGCGTCGTGCGTGCCCGCGCTATCGCTAAGCTGCTGAATGATACCGATATGGCTATCATCGACAAACGCCGTCCGCGTGCAAACGTTTCTCAGGTGATGCACATCATCGGTGACGTCGCAGGTCGTGACTGCGTGCTGGTTGATGATATGATCGATACCGGTGGTACGCTGTGCAAAGCTGCAGAAGCGCTGAAAGAACGTGGTGCTAAGCGTGTATTCGCCTACGCAACTCACCCGATCTTCTCCGGTAATGCGGCAAATAACCTGCGTAATTCTGTGATTGATGAAGTCGTTGTTTGTGACACCATTCCACTGAGCGATGAAATCAAATCACTGCCAAACGTGCGTACGTTGACCCTGTCGGGTATGCTGGCCGAAGCGATTCGTCGTATCAGCAACGAAGAATCAATCTCTGCTATGTTCGAACATTAATCGAACCCGGCTCAAAAACCCGCTGCGGCGGGTTTTTTTGTCTGTAGACCTTATTGACTGATGCCTCCTTCACCTGCCATTTAGTTGACAGATGATGCGCTCACGGATGAAACATTATTGTGAACAGATTATTTTCCTCACATGTGATGCCTTTCCGCGCCCTCGTCGACGCTTGTTGGAAAGAAAAATACACCGCTTCTCGATTTACTCGTGATGTGATCGCCGGGATAACCGTTGGGATCATTGCCATTCCATTGGCCATGGCCCTGGCCATCGGCAGTGGCGTCGCGCCGCAGTATGGTCTTTACACCTCCGCCGTGGCCGGGATTGTCATTGCCCTCACTGGCGGTTCGCGCTTTAGTGTCTCCGGCCCCACCGCGGCGTTTGTGGTGATCCTCTACCCGGTATCGCAGCAGTTTGGCCTGGCCGGTCTGCTGGTCGCGACCCTGATGTCCGGTATTTTTCTGATCCTTTTTGGCCTGGCTCGTTTTGGCCGTCTGATCGAATACATTCCGGTCTCAGTGACCCTGGGTTTTACGTCCGGTATTGGTATCACCATTGGTACCATGCAAATTAAAGATTTTCTTGGTCTGCAACTGGCCCATGTTCCGGAGCACTATTTGCAGAAAGTCGGTGCCTTGTTTATGGCGCTGCCGACCATCAATCTGGGCGATGCCGCTATTGGCGTCGTTACGCTAGGGACCCTGATTTTGTGGCCCCGTTTGGGGATCCGTCTGCCAGGACACCTTCCGGCGCTGTTGGCAGGCTGCGCGGTGATGGGGATCGTCAATCTGACCGGAGGACACGTCGCCACCATTGGTTCCCAGTTCCACTATATTCTCGCCGATGGTTCACAGGGCAACGGCATTCCGCAGCTGCTGCCGCAGTTAGTGCTGCCGTGGGATCTGCCTGATTCCGATTTCACACTAAGCTGGGCCTCTCTGCGTGCCCTGCTTCCAGCCGCCTTCTCAATGGCGATGCTTGGGGCGATTGAGTCCCTGCTGTGCGCCGTGGTGCTTGACGGTATGACCGGCACCAAGCACAAGGCCAATAGCGAACTGATCGGTCAGGGACTGGGTAACATCGTTGCGCCGTTCTTTGGCGGCATTACGGCGACGGCGGCGATTGCCCGCTCTGCGGCTAACGTCCGCGCTGGCGCGACCTCACCTGTCTCGGCCGTGATCCACGCCATTCTGGTCATCCTTGCCCTTCTGGTACTGGCGCCGCTGCTTTCCTGGCTACCGCTTTCCGCGATGGCGGCCTTGCTGCTGATGGTGGCCTGGAATATGAGCGAAGCCCACAAAGTCGTAGACTTGCTGCGCCATGCGCCGAAGGACGACATCATCGTCATGCTGATGTGTATGTCACTGACGGTACTGTTTGATATGGTGATTGCCATTAGCGTGGGGATTGTTCTTGCTTCCCTGCTCTTCATGCGTCGCATTGCCCGTATGACGCGTCTGGCGGCAGTGAACGTCGACGTTCCGGATGATGTGCTGGTACTGCGCGTGATTGGGCCACTGTTCTTTGCGGCGGCGGAAGGACTCTTTACCGATCTGGAATCACGTATTGTAGGAAAACGTATCGTTGTTCTGAAGTGGGATGCGGTACCGGTGCTGGATGCAGGGGGCCTGGACGCCTTCCAGCGCTTTGTAAAACGTTTACCAGAGGGCTGCGAACTGCGGATCAGTAATCTGGAGTTCCAGCCATTACGCACCATGGCGCGCGCAGGTATCAAACCGATTCCTGGTCGTCTGGCGTTCTTCCCCAATCGAGAAGCCGCACTGGCTGATTTGTAATCACTATTAATTACCGGTCTGCGCCTTTGCGGACCGGTAATTGAAAAGTAACAGACAACGTAAACTTAGCTGTGACGGCGATTATCGCTACGGCGACAACGTTTATCGTAATGGCGCACCCACCAGTATCTGTCACTCACCTGTTCATGCCCGCCAACACGCGCCCCTGCCAGCCAGAGGATCGCGCCGACAAAGATACTGAGCACAGCGCCGTGTGCGAAAAACTGCGGCAGGTTAAACTGCGGAAGCTGATTTAAAATGGAATAACCAACACCAACAACCATTACCACTAAACCCAACCCCATGAGCACATTGCCGAGTAGCGAAGCGTTTTTGCGTTTCATGTGTCACCTCCGGAACTTTTGGGTTGCTGCAGGGAATATCCCTAATCCTTATGTGTAAAGTATAGACAACAGTTATGTTTGCATGTGCGGGAGCGATCACAATTACAAACACCTGAGCAACAAAACTTTACAAATAACCCTCTGAACATCTTGACATTCCAATAGTCCACAAAAGAAATTATTCAGTTCCGTCCTCAACTCACGCTGTTTTTTGTCAAGCGACGCCGCAGACAGTACACTACGCGCCAGTGATAGACATACTCAGGACAAATAGCGTGACGATTAAATTGATTGTCGGCCTGGCAAACCCCGGCGCTGAATACGCAGCAACGCGACATAATGCAGGCGCATGGTTCGTTGATTTACTGGCAGAGCGATTGCGTGCCCCTTTGCGCGAAGAGCCGAAATTCTTTGGTTATAGCTCCAGAGTGACGCTGGAGGGCGAAGATGTTCGTCTCTTAGTACCCACCACATTTATGAATCTGAGTGGTAAAGCGGTTGGCGCAATGGCCAGTTTTTACCGTATTAATCCCGATGAAATTCTGGTCGCTCACGACGAACTGGATCTCCCTCCTGGAGTGGCGAAGTTTAAGCTGGGTGGCGGACATGGGGGCCATAACGGGTTAAAAGATATCATTAGCAAGTTGGGCAATAACCCTAACTTTCATCGCTTACGTGTCGGAATCGGGCATCCCGGCGATAAAAACAAAGTTGTCGGCTTCGTGTTAGGCAAACCGCCTGTTTCCGAACAGAAGTTAATTGATGAAGCCATTGACGAAGCGGCACGTTGTACAGAGATTTGGTTCAAAGACGGCCTGACCAAAGCAACGAGCCGGCTGCATACCTTTAAAGCGCAATAAGCAGGGATATGCGGCATTTTTGCCTTACGCTGTGTATAATAGGCAAAGTTATTTACTTTTCTACAATCTGTTTTATACAACAGGTTGATTATCAAGATATTAAGGTGATTTAAATCATGGGATTCAAATGCGGTATCGTCGGTTTGCCCAACGTCGGGAAATCTACCCTGTTCAATGCGCTGACCAAAGCCGGTATTGAAGCGGCAAACTTCCCGTTCTGCACTATCGAACCGAACACTGGCGTCGTACCAATGCCCGATCCTCGTCTGGAGCAACTGGCAGAAATCGTCAAGCCGCAGCGCATTCTTCCCACCACGATGGAATTCGTTGACATCGCCGGTCTGGTGAAAGGCGCGTCCAAAGGTGAAGGTCTGGGCAACCAGTTCCTGACCAACATTCGTGAAACCGAAGCCATCGGTCACGTTGTTCGCTGCTTTGAAAACGACAACATCATCCACGTGAATAACAAAGTCGATCCTGCTGATGATATTGACGTAATCAATACCGAACTGGCGCTGTCAGATCTCGACACCTGCGAACGCGCCCTGCACCGCGTGCAGAAGAAAGCCAAAGGCGGCGATAAAGACGCCAAAGCCGAACAGGCCGCGCTGGAAAAATGTCTGCCGCAGTTGGAAAACGCAGGCATGCTGCGTGCGCTTAAAAATCTGACCGACGAAGACAAAGCGGCAATCAAATACCTTAGCTTTCTGACCCTGAAGCCAACCATGTATATCGCCAACGTGAACGAAGACGGTTTTGAAAATAACCCGTACCTCGATAAAGTGCGCGAAATCGCGGCAGCAGAAGGCTCTGTCGTGGTTGCCGTGTGTGCCGCCGTTGAATCTGATATCGCTGAACTCGACGATGCCGATCGCGAAGAATTTATGGCAGAACTGGGGATCGAAGAGCCGGGGCTTAACCGCGTGATTCGTGCCGGTTATGAACTGCTGAACCTGCAGACGTACTTCACCGCAGGTGTGAAAGAAGTCCGCGCATGGACCATCCCGGTCGGGGCTACTGCACCGCAGGCAGCAGGCAAAATCCATACCGACTTCGAAAAAGGCTTTATCCGCGCCCAGACCATCGCATTCGAAGATTTCATCACTTACAAAGGTGAACAAGGTGCGAAAGAAGCCGGTAAGATGCGCGCCGAAGGCAAGGACTATATCGTTAAAGATGGCGACGTGATGAACTTCCTGTTCAACGTCTAAATAAAATTTGTTGTCTCATGAGGTTTCGCTGAATCTCATAAGAATCGCAAAAAACTATAAAATCCACGCAATTGCGTGGATTTTATATTTCAGAACGTCTCAAATTGAACTGAGATTGCACATACCCATTCATTCTTGTGAGTAGCAAATATGATATCCGCTATCAGCCATAAGAACGTTAGCAAATCCGCTTCGGCCCAGGTGCATGCCTGCAACGAGTAGTTTCTCTCTGACAACCTGTTCCAGTATTTTTTTTCGTGTTTCTTTAGCCTGAGTGGGATTGCAGTCAAATTCAATGGAAACGTTCGGATGTGCTGACTGAATATGTGGAAAATGGACGATGTCTCCCCATATCAATAAACCTTTATCTCCAGTTCTGATGCAAAACCCAGTATGTCCTGGTGTATGGCCCGGTAACCAAACAGGGAAAATATTCTTTGTTATTTCGCTCCCGTTAATAAATTTCAATTTGGCTGCATAACCTTCTAATATTCGACGGACCATCATAAAATTACGTTGTCCGCGCTCACTGGCCATTTTCATTTTTTCATCATCATGCCAGTATTCTGCTTCAAGAGGATGAAGATGAAGTTCAGCATGTTTATAGGCTGGTCGTCCTTCAGCGTCCAGCAGACCGCCGATATGATCAGGATGGCCGTGTGTCAATAAAACGGTGTCCACATCATCTGGGGAGACCCCTACTTCACTGAGTTTATTTTCGAGCTGCCCTCCCACGTTGTTCAGACCTCCGGTACCGGTATCAACGAGAATGGTTCGCCCCCTACCGCGGATTAGATAACAGTAGATATGAATATTTCCGGGTTCAACGATCCCGGCGCTGTGCTGAATTAACTCAGCATCAACGGTTCCAATGCCTGACAGTAGATCCAGTCTGGCTGGCATATTACCATCACTCAGGGCAGTGATCAGATAATCCCCAATCTGATAAGATGTGAAAGGCGGATAGTTCATAAATACCTCAGGGTTAGTGTCGAGCGAATATTTGCGTTTCGGTAGAGCCAAAACAGCGAATACGCGCCAGTAGCCCCGTGTTCTGTTGAATGGCCAAATCCAGTTCACACATAAATTTCTCCATTACTTCCGGCGTACGCCATTTTGTCAGACGATAAAAGAGCTCTGCGTAGACCGGATGTCCGCATCCTGTCCTTACGTCGACATATATGATGTGAACCTTTTCTGGTTCTGCACCGAGAATTTCGTTGCAGAGTTTTCTGCAACGATAAGTAAAGTATGGCTGATCAGTGAACCTGTCAGAATGATCTGCAGAAATATAAAAAGTAAGGTTAGGCATGATATTATGGTTTCCTTCTCTGATTAGCTTTCACAGAGTTCTGTAATTGCGATGTGAGAGGCTCGTAGAGATATGCGTCAAGTATTGCTCTTGCTACCTGCACACCATTTTCACGTTCAAGTATGTATGCCACTCGCCGTTCCGGGAATTTATCTAATCCTGAAGCCTGCATTTCCAATGCCCTGTAACCCAGCTCTGTCTCTATAAAACTAATCGGCTGAGAGCTGAACAGCAGTATTTCCTCTGAGGATACCGCCGGAGCCGGGTATTCGCATTCATACAGGTTACGGTGCCAATCAGTGATATTCGCCTGCCAGAGGGAGAAATTACCACCACCTTTAAGTCGGTATTCGTCACTGGTAATAACCTTTGCATCGTTAACTGTATGAATGGCGAGATAAACAGGACAGCCAGGTTTCAAGGCCCGGAAACGCTGGGACGTGCTGAATCCAGTAACGGAAACCAATGAGGGAAGTTTTTCCAGGCTGTAAAATTCATTCCAGGCTTCCTCACTTTCGGGATCGTTATAGGAGCATTCTACGGTATACAACATCGACTTACCTCTGCATGAATAAATATTGAGTCTGCTCAATGATTTTTCATCATGCTACATGCTGTATTTTCAGCTATAAAACGATATTACTTCATCAATCAGTGATATTAATTCACTGAAAGATCATCATAGCCACAAATCAAGGGACAGTTATTATGCGCAGAAAAATTCCGAGTAGTACTTCCCTGCAGGCTTTTGATGCCGCTGCGAGACACGGCAATTTTGCACGGGCAGCAGAAGAGTTATCGCTGACGGAGGGAGCGATTAGCCGACAGATCGCACGCCTTGAGTCTTTGCTGAACTGCAAACTTTTTGACCGAACGGGAAGCCGCGTCAAGCTTAATCCTGTTGGAGCTCGCTATGCACATCACATACGCGAAACGCTCGAACGGCTTGACAGGGATACTCAATACATAATGGGAATGCCTGAGGGCAGTAAAAATCTAGATATTGCCGTCCTGCCGACGTTTTCCAGTCGATGGCTTATTCCCCGTTTGAGCGGCTTTAAATCTATGTACCCGGGAATAACATTAAACATAGCGGCCAGAACAGACCCATTCATTCTCACCGGGAGTGGCTTTGACGCCGTAGTTCATTTTGAACATCCAGCGTGGGCGGGCATGCGCATGCGCTTTCTCTTTCAGGAAAAACTAGTACCAGTATGCCATCCTGCACTGCTTACAAATAAGAACGCCAGGGATCAGTTGAATGAACTGCCCCGCATTCACCGGCGGCAGAACCCAGAAGCATGGCATAACTATGCCCAGGAAAGTGAGATAGTCCTTGATAATCCGGCTCAGGGGGTCCGGTATGACCTTCATGAAATGGCAATAGCGGCCGCACTAGCGGGACAAGGCGTGGCATTGGTCCCTCGCATGTATGTTGACAAAGAGCTGAGTAGCGGAATTCTTGTCGCGCCCTGGCCAGAATCAGAACATCTGAGCAAAAAATTCTGCCTGGTAAAACCACGGGAAACGGGAATAAATGAACCTGCACTGCAGGATTTTGAACACTGGCTACTGACGGAAATCGGTTGACATTAATGTCAGCTCTTCGCTCAATGCCGACTATATGTTCTGATTAAAAGGGTTAAACCCATTTGCTGTATCTTACATATAGGTAAGCAACAATAATAATCCAAAGTACAACGAAAACCCCTGGGTAAAACGGAATGAAACGAACAATGAAATAAGCACCAATCACACTCACTATGACTGGCACGAGGTAAAAAAAAGACTGCAACAGCCATAGAATCAGTTTCTTCATTTCTTCAGTATCTCATACAAAGCATCGGCTATAATTTCAGGTCTGTTATCTCCTGACTCTATTTGATAAATAATTTTTGTCATGAACGGTTCAATTGTGAAGTAAAGCATTTCTAAATTTTCTTTATAAAGTAAATTATAATACTCGGAGTCCTGGAATTTTAATTTATTTGCTACTGAGGCAGCTAGTTGAGCATTACCATATATTGACGCGCCACTAATAAACCATGACGCAAATTTATTAACCATGTTGATATGAGTTTCTTTAAAGTCACCTGAGCTAATAATTAATTTTGCAATAGTTATTGCCAGCGACATATTGCTGACTTTGCCAGCCGCTTTGTTAGCTGCAAACCCTGGTTTTTCGTGTAGGAATGACACGAGATCATTCGCTTTGTTGTTATCGATTTTTTTAAGAGCTTTCCTAAAATAAATGGAAACCATATCGACAGTGACGTCCTGGCGATTAAAAATCTCACCTACAGCCAAAAGCAATCTCCCATCTTCACGCATCATGTCACGGCACGCGCTGCGATAGTATTCATCAGGGATAATGCAGGAACCATAGTTGATCAGGCGTTGTGTGCCCATTTTCGCGCTGTTGATTGTGGATATCAGATTTCCGTGGATGCCGCGTAGAGAGTTTGTGAGGTCTATTGCTAATTGTCTTTTGGACTGCATCTGTAATTGTAAATAGGTCTGTGACATTTTATTACTCTATGCTGTATCATTTTTGTCTCATAATTGATCAATACTGATGACAAGGGCAAGTATGATGGTGGGAAAAAAACGGAAGGTATTCATTTATGTCACAACTGTTATTATTTTTTTTCTAATAATTCCTGAATTCATTTTCCGTATACTTAGTCCCGAACATCTTTCCTGGCTGGGGTATGTAACAAGTTTTGGTGGCGTAATTAACCCTCTTCTTTCAGTGATGATTTTTATGGGTATCCTCTCCATCATTCTCGCTATTACAACGGTTTATTTTGTAGGGAAAATTTATCAAACTTTATCACAATATAAACG
>NZ_JANEWG010000021.1 GCF_028069725.1 Citrobacter sp. Awk 4 | reverse complement strand
ACCTTGTTATTACATTTATTTTTGATAATTCAAAAATAAGTAAAACGGGGCACTAAAAGCGCCCCGTAATATAGCTCAACCGAGTGTTCAAGCCTACTTAGCGTAAACTATTCGGTTTTATTTTGACCACCAGAGGGCTTTTGCGCGTTGCAGCTTTTCGTAGGCCTTCAACAGAGACTGGTGCGATGGGAAAGCCAGTAAGTCGCCGTCAACCGCCTGTAACCCATAAAACGCCGATTCGCCGCTCAATGCCGCGCTTGCCGCTTCAACGGCTTCTGCGCCGTACATGCGAACAAAGGCGTTCAGATATTGCAGAGGTTCACGGTCGTCTTCCTGCGCCAGCAGCAGTAATGTTTGCAGGCAACGGTAGTAGTTCGCGCGTTCAGCGCTGAAGACGGAGGCGTTAAACTCCATCGTCCATTCGGTCCAGATCAGCGCCTGCTCAAGGTCGCCACCTGCCAACGCCAGCATCGCTTTTAGCTCGCCAATGCGCAGCGTATACCAACCGTTATCCGGCCCGGTTGCCAGTCCCAGCAGTTCGCGTACGCGGGTAAAGTCGTCAAAACCTTCTTCATCGAGCTGTTCGATCAGATTCAGGTAGGCTTCTTTTTCCCACTCGCTGCCCGGCAGAGCAAGGATCGTTTCACGCAGATGGCTACCCATGCTGTTGTTGGCTAACCACAGATCTTCTGCGGGATAGATGTCAGACATGCCCGGTACAATGATGCGGCAGGCATAAACGCCCAGGTGCTCATAATCGGCGATGTACACTTCTTTATCTTCGGCAGCAAAGATAGCCATGAGCGTGGCAAATTCCTCTTCCGTCGTTCCGGAGAAATCCCAGTCTGCAAACGGATAATCGGCATTTTGCTTAAACAGATCCCAGGAGATTAAACCGCTGGAGTCAATGAAGTGAGTCTCGAGGTTGGTGTGTTCTGCCACTTCTTCGTCATCAAAGGTTGGCGGGGTAAAGACATCAAGATCCTTCAGACCACGACCCTGCAGCAATTCGGTGACCGTGCGCTCCAGCGCCACGCCGAAGTCCGGGTGCGCGCCGAAGGAAGCAAAGCAGGTACCGTTGGCCGGGTTGAACAATACAACGCAGATAACCGGGTACTGACCGCCTAATGAACCGTCATAAGCGAAAATGGGGAAACCTTCGGCTTCCAGCTTCGCGATGGACTCCACCACTGCCGGATAACGCGCCAGCACATCGGCAGGAATTTCCGGCAGGCTAATACTTTCGGCAATGATGCGATTCTTCACATAACGCTCAAAAACTTCAGACAGGCCCTGAACGCGCGCTTCATTACGTGTGTTACCGGCAGACATCCCGTTAGAGACATACAGATTGCCGATAATATTCATCGGAATATACACGGTCTTGTTATCAGACTGACGGGTAAACGGCAGACCGCAGACGCCACGGTCTTCGTTACCGGACTGCAGGTCAATCAGCATGCTTCCGGTCAGTTCATTGTCCGGATCGTAGAACGCGCGCAGACGCGCATCCAGCAGACCTTCAGGAACGTCGTCATCTTCAGTTAACGGAAACCATTTTTCGTTCGGGTAATGTACGAACGGACCATTGGCGATGGTGTCACCGAGCCAGAAATCAGCAAAGAAATAGTTGGTAGACAGACGCTCAAAATATTCGCCCAGCGCGGAGGCCAGCGCCGCTTTTTTGGTCGCGCCTTTACCGTTGGTGAAGCACAGCGCGCACTCTTTGTCGCGAATGTGTACAGACCAGACGTTGGGCACCGGATTCAACCAGGAAGCCTCTTCAATATGGAAACCAAGGTCGAGCAGTTTTTGCTGGAAGCGAGCGATGGAATCTTCCAGAGCAGCGTCTTTGCCAGGGATAAATGTTTGCGTCATGAAAATCACTTTTGTCGTACGGAAAGCGCGCAATGATACGGGTTTTAAAGGCATGGCGCTATCATCACCGGTCCTTCGGCGTAAATAAAAGTATTGACTATGCTTTTACAAAACTCATCCGCGCAAGGGCATAAAAATGAAGGCGTTCGATTGGCAACGTATGGCGCTGGATAACGTGCCGCTGGCGTTTCTGGGTGAAGTTGCGCTGCGAAGCTTCTATACCTTTGTTCTGGTGTTTCTTTTTCTAAAGATGACCGGACGCCGTGGTGTACGGCAGATGTCGCTGTTTGAAGTGTTGATCATTTTGACGCTGGGGTCGGCCGCCGGGGATGTCGCGTTTTATGATGATGTTCCGCTGCTCCCGGTGTTGGTCGTTTTTCTCTCGCTGGCCTTGCTTTATCGGCTGGTCATGTGGCTGATGGCGCACAGCGAGAAACTGGAAGATATGCTGGAAGGCAAGCCCGTCGTGATCATTGAAGACGGTGAACTGGCCTGGTCGAAGCTCGGTCGCGCGAATATGACTGAGTTTGAGTTCTTTATGGAGCTGCGTCTAAATGGCGTTGAACAACTGGGGCAGGTGAAACTCGCTATCCTGGAAACCAATGGACAAATTAGCGTCTATTTTTTTGCCGACGAAGAGGTGAAGTCTGGGCTCAGCATTCTGCCTAAACAGTGCACGCAGCGATTTAAAGTTGTTCCTGAGGCGGGTGACTACGCCTGTGTGCGTTGCAGCGAAGTGGTAGCGATGAAAGCTGGCGGGAATCAATTATGTCCACGCTGTGCAAATCCAGAATGGTCGAAGGCCAGTCAGGCAAAACGGATCGTCTGACAGCAAAAATATCGGTTTTAACCCGACAAACCGGCAGATTCTGTTGTGTGATGCAACGCGCATTTTTGCGCCAGTCAGTTTTACCCATTGCGGCGCGTGTCACTGAATGATAAAACCGATATCCACAGCAATAACATATATCCAATGTCTGTCGTTCTGCTGTTCGCAACTGACGGGATGTTGAGTTGAAAACAATACAACGTGGTGAGGGGAAATGGCTCAGGTCTTCAATTTTAGTTCAGGTCCGGCAATGCTACCGGCAGACGTGCTTAAACTGGCGCAACAGGATCTCTGTGACTGGCAGGGTCTTGGCACATCGGTAATGGAAATTAGCCACCGTGGCAAAGAGTTTATCCAGGTCGCAGAGGAAGCAGAGAAAGATTTTCGCGATCTCCTCAGCATCCCCTCTAACTACAAAGTTTTGTTCTGTCATGGTGGTGGGCGTGGGCAGTTTGCTGCTGTCCCGCTCAATATTCTGGGCGATAAAACGACGGCGGATTATGTTGATGCCGGATACTGGGCCGCCAGCGCCGTTAAAGAAGCCAAAAAATACTGCGCCCCCAATGTGATTGACGCGAAAGTTACCGTTGACGGTCTGCGTGCGGTTAAGCCAATGAGCGAATGGCAACTGTCCGACAATGCTGCCTATTTGCACTATTGTCCGAACGAAACCATCGACGGCATCGCGATCAATGAAACGCCGAATTTTGCGTCTGATGTAGTCGTAACCGCCGATTTCTCTTCTACTATTCTCTCTACGCCGCTGGATATTTCCCGTTATGGGGTGATTTACGCAGGCGCGCAGAAAAATATCGGTCCTGCGGGTTTGACGATTGTGATCGTTCGTGAAGATTTACTGGGTAAAGCGCATACATCCTGCCCGTCTATCCTTGATTACAGCGTGCTGAACGAGAACGACTCGATGTTCAACACACCGCCAACATTCGCCTGGTATCTCTCTGGTCTGGTCTTCAAATGGCTGAAAGAGCAGGGTGGGGTGGCCGCGATGGATAAAATCAATCAACAAAAAGCCGAACTGCTGTATGGCGTGATTGATAACAGTGATTTCTATCGTAACGATGTGGCGAAATCTAACCGCTCCCGCATGAACGTACCGTTCCAGTTGGCTGATAGCGCGCTGGATAAACTTTTCCTGGAAGAGTCATTTGCAGCAGGTTTGCATGCGCTGAAAGGTCACCGTGTGGTGGGGGGAATGCGCGCCTCTATCTATAACGCCATGCCGCTTGAAGGCGTTAAAGCGCTGACCGATTTCATGATCGATTTCGAGCGTCGCCGCGGTTAATTTGCTGTCCTTTTTCATCCCCACAGCTTGTCTGTGGGGTTTTTATTTCTGTTTTTGAGAGTTGAGTTTCATGGAATCCCTAACGTTAAAACCTATCGCGCGGGTCGATGGCACCATTAATCTGCCTGGCTCCAAAAGTGTGTCAAACCGCGCTTTGTTACTGGCGGCGTTAGCACGCGGCACCACTGTTCTGACTAACCTGCTGGACAGCGATGACGTTCGCCATATGCTCAATGCGCTGAGCGCGCTGGGGATTGATTACACCCTGTCTGCCGATCGTACCCGTTGTGAGATCAACGGCAACAGTGGCGCATTACAGGCTGAAGGCTCGCTGGAACTGTTCCTCGGCAATGCGGGAACGGCCATGCGCCCGCTGGCGGCAGCGTTGTGCCTGGGAACGAACGATATCGTTCTGACGGGTGAACCGCGCATGAAGGAACGCCCGATTGGACACCTTGTAGATGCCTTGCGTCAGGGCGGGGCGAATATTGAGTATCTGGAGCAGGAAAATTATCCTCCGTTACGTCTTCGCGGTGGATTTACCGGTGGACAGGTTGAGGTTGACGGCAGTGTTTCCAGCCAGTTTCTCACCGCATTGTTGATGACTGCTCCGCTGGCGCCGCAAGATTCGACGATTGTGATCAAAGGTGAACTGGTGTCAAAACCGTATATCGATATCACGCTGAATCTGATGAAAACGTTTGGCGTTGAGATTGAGAACCAGAATTACCAGCGTTTTGTCGTCAAGGGGGGGCAGCAGTATCAGTCTCCGGGCGCGTATCTTGTAGAAGGCGATGCTTCTTCAGCCTCGTACTTCCTGGCGGCAGGCGCTATTAAAGGCGGTACGGTGAAGGTGACCGGTATTGGCCGTAACAGCATGCAGGGCGATATTCGCTTTGCCGATGTGCTGGAAAAAATGGGCGCAACGGTGACCTGGGGCGACGATTATATTGCCTGCACGCGCGGTGAATTAAATGCCATTGATATGGACATGAACCATATCCCGGATGCGGCAATGACCATTGCAACCGCGGCGTTGTTTGCGAAAGGCACGACGACGTTGCGTAATATCTATAACTGGCGTGTGAAAGAGACCGATCGCTTATTTGCCATGGCGACCGAGTTGCGTAAAGTGGGCGCTGAAGTGGAAGAAGGACACGATTTCATTCGCATCACGCCGCCTGCTCAATTACAGTTCGCCGAGATTGGAACGTACAACGATCACCGCATGGCGATGTGCTTCTCGCTGGTGGCGTTATCCGACACGCCGGTCACTATTCTGGATCCAAAATGTACCGCCAAAACCTTCCCGGATTATTTCGAACAACTGGCGCGAATAAGTACATCTGCGTAGTCTGAATGATTAGCAATGAACGCCGACCTTGAGTCGGCGTTTTTTTTTGGACTTTCTGGCCGTTCGCAACAATGTTAATCTCCGCCTGTTTTTATAACTCATTAATATTTATATGAATTATGTTTAATCAACGGATGATTCACATGAAAAATGTAAAATTACTGCTGACACTGGCCGTTTCTGCCGCGCTGCTGAGCGGCTGTCAGAATACACACGGTATCGACACCAATATGGCGGTCAGTTCTGGGTTGTCTGCTTACAAAGCAGCGACGCTGACGGATGCTGATGCTAAAGCGATGGCGAACCAAGGGTGTCAGGAACTGGATAGCCAAAATCAAATGGCAGGTTCTTCCAGCAAATACAGCAAACGCTTAGCCAAAATCGCCAAAGCGCTGGGTAATAACATCAACGGCACACCGGTTAACTATAAGGTTTACATGACCAGCGATGTTAACGCCTGGGCGATGGCAAACGGCTGCGTACGCGTGTATAGCGGCCTGATGGACATCATGAACGACAATGAAATCGAAGGTGTTCTGGGACACGAACTGGGTCACGTCGCGCTGGGGCACTCGCTGGCAGAAATGAAAGCGTCTTACGCTATCGTTGCAGCGCGTGATGCTATCTCTGCCACCAGCGGCGTAGCGGCTCAGCTCTCTCGCTCGCAGCTTGGTGATATCGCAGAAGGGGCTATCAATGCCAAATACTCGCGTGATAAAGAGTCGGAAGCCGATGATTTCTCATACGATCTGATGAATAAACGCGGTATCAGCACGCAAGGGTTAGTCGGCAGCTTTGATAAGCTGGCAACTATGGATGCGGGTCATGCTAAATCGATGTTCGATTCCCACCCGCCATCAACCGAACGTGCGCAACATATCCGCGAACGTATCGCGGCGGATAAAAAGTAAAAGTTTGTCATCTTCCGGGCTGATACCCTCTCAGCCCGCTATAATTGCGTAATTATTCTGCATTCCATCTCCTGTTGACCGTAATTTGCAAGCAATGCTCACTTTCCGTCGTACAGACGCGTATAATGCGCGGCGTTCACGTTAACGGTATGCCTTTAAGGAGATAAAGATGACAGCAATTGCCCCGGTAATTACCATTGATGGCCCAAGTGGTGCAGGTAAAGGCACCTTGTGCAAAGCAATGGCGGAAGCATTGCAGTGGCATCTGTTGGACTCTGGTGCGATTTATCGTGTATTGGCGTTGGCAGCATTACATCATCATGTCGATGTAACTTCTGAAGACGCGCTGGTGCCGCTGGCATCCCATCTGGATGTCCGTTTTGTCTCAACGAACGGCACTCTGGAAGTGATACTGGAAGGGGAAGATGTGAGTGGCGAAATACGGACTCAGGACGTCGCTAATGCGGCCTCTCAAGTGGCGGCTTTTCCGCGTGTTCGCGAAGCGTTGCTACGCCGTCAACGCGCGTTCCGTGAGTTGCCTGGCTTGATCGCTGACGGACGTGATATGGGCACGGTGGTATTCCCTGATGCGCCTGTAAAAATTTTCCTTGACGCCTCTTCTGAAGAACGTGCTCATCGCCGTATGCTACAGTTGCAGGAGAAGGGCTTTAGTGTTAACTTTGACCGCCTTTTGGCCGAGATCAAAGAACGCGACGATCGCGATCGTAATCGTACTGTAGCGCCGCTGGTTCCTGCTGCTGATGCTTTAGTTTTGGATTCTACCCGATTAAGCATTGAGCAAGTGATTGAAAAAGCGTTACAATACGCGCGCCAAAAACTGGCACTCGCTTAAACGCGACCGAATTTGCAGTACCCCCGTTGCAATGGAATGACAGCGGGTATGTTAAACAACCCCATCCGGCATGGAGCCAGGTGGACGTTAAATATGAAACCTGAAGATTAAACATGACTGAATCTTTTGCTCAACTATTTGAAGAATCCTTAAAAGAAATCGAAACCCGCCCGGGTTCCATCGTTCGTGGTGTTGTTGTTGCTATCGACAAAGATATCGTACTGGTTGACGCTGGTCTGAAATCTGAGTCCGCCATTCCGGCAGAGCAGTTCAAAAACGCCCAGGGCGAGCTGGAAATCCAGGTTGGTGACGAAGTTGACGTTGCTCTGGATGCAGTAGAAGACGGCTTCGGTGAAACCCTGCTGTCCCGTGAAAAAGCTAAACGTCACGAAGCTTGGATCACGCTGGAAAAAGCTTACGAAGACGCTGAAACTGTAGTCGGTGTTATCAACGGCAAAGTTAAAGGTGGCTTCACTGTTGAGCTGAATGGTATTCGCGCGTTCCTGCCGGGTTCCCTGGTAGACGTTCGTCCGGTTCGCGACACGCTGCACCTGGAAGGCAAAGAGCTTGAATTCAAAGTAATCAAGCTGGACCAGAAGCGTAACAACGTTGTTGTTTCTCGTCGTGCCGTTATCGAATCCGAGAACAGCGCAGAACGCGATCAGCTGCTGGAAAACCTGCAGGAAGGCATGGAAGTTAAAGGTATCGTTAAGAACCTCACTGACTACGGTGCATTCGTTGATCTGGGTGGTGTTGACGGTCTGCTGCACATCACCGACATGGCATGGAAACGCGTTAAGCATCCGAGCGAAATCGTAAACGTGGGCGACGAAATCACTGTTAAAGTGCTGAAGTTCGACCGCGAGCGTACCCGTGTATCCCTGGGCCTGAAACAGCTGGGCGAAGATCCGTGGGTAGCTATCGCTAAGCGTTATCCGGAAGGTACCAAACTGACTGGTCGCGTGACCAACCTGACCGACTACGGCTGCTTCGTTGAAATCGAAGAAGGCGTTGAAGGTCTGGTTCACGTTTCCGAAATGGATTGGACCAACAAAAACATCCACCCGTCCAAAGTTGTTAACGTTGGCGATGTAGTGGAAGTTATGGTTCTGGATATCGACGAAGAACGTCGTCGTATCTCCCTGGGTCTGAAGCAGTGCAAAAACAACCCATGGCAGCAGTTTGCGGAAACCCACAACAAGGGCGACCGTGTTGAAGGTAAAATCAAGTCTATCACTGACTTCGGTATCTTCATCGGCCTGGACGGCGGCATCGATGGCCTGGTTCACCTGTCTGACATCTCCTGGAACGTTGCAGGCGAAGAAGCAGTTCGTGAATACAAAAAAGGCGACGAAATCGCAGCAGTTGTTCTGCAGGTTGACGCAGAGCGTGAGCGTATCTCTCTGGGCGTTAAACAGCTCGCAGAAGATCCGTTCAACAACTGGGTTGCACTGAACAAGAAAGGCGCAATCGTAAACGGTAAAGTCACTGCAGTTGACGCTAAAGGCGCAACCGTAGAACTGGCTGACGGCGTTGAAGGTTACCTGCGCGCTTCTGAAGCTTCCCGTGACCGCGTTGAAGATGCAACTCTGGTTCTGAGCGTTGGCGACGACGTTGAAGCTAAATTCACCGGCGTTGATCGTAAAAACCGTGCTATCAGCCTGTCTGTTCGTGCGAAAGACGAAGCTGATGAGAAAGATGCAATCGCAACTGTTAACAAACAGGAAGATGCAAACTTCTCCAACAACGCAATGGCTGAAGCTTTCAAAGCAGCTAAAGGCGAGTAATTCTCTGAAACTTCGGGGTGTTTCATCCTGAAGTATCACGAGTTTACTTGACAGATTGCGGGATTCGTCCTGTAATCAAGCACTAAGGGCGGCTACGGCCGCCCTTAATCAATGCAGCGACAGTAACAGCTAATTTTGCCTTTAAGGAACCGGAGGAATCATGACCAAGTCAGAATTGATTGAAAGACTTGCAACCCAGCAATCTCATATTCCCGCGAAAGCGGTTGAAGATGCAGTGAAAGAGATGCTGGAGCATATGGCCTCGACTCTTGCGCAGGGCGAGCGTATTGAAATCCGCGGTTTCGGCAGTTTTTCTTTGCACTACCGCGCACCTCGTACCGGACGTAACCCGAAGACTGGCGACAAAGTGGATCTGGAAGGAAAATATGTTCCACACTTTAAACCGGGTAAAGAACTGCGCGATCGCGCCAATATTTACGGTTAAGTTTTGCGTTAAAACTTGAGCCAGAAAAAAGCACCGTGGAGGTGCTTTTTTCGTTTTTGGAATCCCGTCAAAGATGGGGAACTGGAATCCCCTTCGCATTTGTATTTATGCGTTTCAGCCGCCACGCGAAAACAGCGGAACCTTTGCTGTAAGTTGTCAAACTGCCACCGGACAACCACACCACAAAACGGCACACTTTCTCTAACAGGGAGGTGTCTATGAAAATAACAACGGTGAGTGTGTGCGCATTGTCTGGCATTCTTCCTTTGTTGCTATTACCCGCGCTACCAGATACGCCATACCTCGCTGTTGTGTTCCTTCTGGCGTGTATATTCAGCTTTATTCCCCAGCGATGGACGCGCTATGTCGGACTGAGCGTGCTCTTCTTTCTGTGGGGAATATTCGCTGCAAAACAGGCTCTCTGGCCGGGCAACACATTACCTGGAGCAACACAACAGGCAGTTGTGCAAATAACGGCTACAGACCACATGACGACGCATTATGGGCAAGTTACGCATGTGCAGGGGAAACGGTTATTTCCTGCGGCGGGCATCGTTTTAAACGATCAGTATTTGCCAGGCGAAGTATGTGCCGGGCAACAGTGGGCAATGACGCTAAAGATACGCGCGGTACATGGTCAACTGAATGAAGGTGGGTTCGATAGCCAACGTTATGCACTGGCCCAGCATCAACCCCTGACGGGACGTTTTTTGCAGGCAAGAGTGATCGACTCCCGGTGCAGTTTACGTGCTCGTTACTTGTCTTCTCTCACGACTGCGCTGGCAAACTATCCCTGGCGACAGGTTATTCTGGGGCTGGGGATGGGGGAGCGTCTGTCGCTGCCACAGGAGGTGAAAGACCTCATGCGGGATACTGGCACAACGCATCTGATGGCGATTTCCGGGTTGCATATTGCCTTTGCCGCTTTGCTTGCGGGGGGGATCATTCGATGTGTACAATTTGTGTTTCCAGCGGGGTGGATCCGCTGGCAGGTTCCTCTTGTGGGTGGAATCGGTAGTGCTCTGTTATATGCCTGGCTTACAGGGTTGCAACCACCCGCGTTACGAACTGTCATCGCCTTGAGTGCATGGGGAATACTTAAATTAAGCGGACGGCAATGGAGTGGATGGGAGGTCTGGCTTTGCTGTCTGGCGGCGATTGTTATCGCCGATCCTGTCGCTATTCTCTCGCAGAGTTTATGGTTGTCGGCACTTGCGGTTGCCGCACTTCTGTTTTGGTATCAATGGGGTCCTGCTCCAGTCTATTCGGTATCCCACGCGGGGCGTTTGATATGGAATCTTATCCATCTGCAGGCAGGCATTACGGTGTTGCTCTTACCTGTGCAAATCGCGATTTTTCATGGCATGAGTGTGACCGCATTTCTGGCAAATCTGTTTGCTGTACCACTGGTGACATTTATATCTGTCCCGCTCATTCTGGCAGGCATGATGGTGCATTTGACGGGACCACTCTTCATTGAAGAGGGCTGCTGGTATCTGGCAGATCGTTCACTGGCGCTCTTGTTTTGGTTACTCAGCAATTTACCAGAAGGCTGGGTTAGTATTGATAAGCGGTGGCAATGGCTGGCATTGTCACCCTGGTTAATAATAATTGTCTGGCGATTCGCGGTCTGGCGTACCTGGCCGGGAGTGTGCCTGACAGGGGCGATTTTAGTCAGTTGGCCCGTATGGCGTACAGAGCCCAAAGATGAATGGCAGGTTCACATGCTGGATGTCGGGCAGGGGTTGGCTATGGTCATTGTCCGCAATGGCAAGGCCATTCTCTATGATACCGGGCGAGCCTGGCCGGAGGGTGACAGCGGGCAGCAGTTGATCATTCCCTGGCTACGCTGGCATAACCTGAAACCCGAAGGCATTATTCTCAGCCACGAACATCTGGATCATCGCGGTGGATTGCGCTCATTACAGAAAGCCTGGCCAACGCTTTGGATAAGAAGCCCGTTAGGATGGGAAGGGCATCAGCCCTGTTTTCGGGCAGAACAGTGGAAATGGCAAGGATTGACGTTTCGCGCGCACTGGCCGGTCAAAGGCAATAAAGATCTCGGGAATAACCGTTCCTGCGTCGTCAAAGTCGATGATGGTAAATACAGTGTCCTGTTGACGGGGGATATTGAATCCGGAGCGGAACAAAAAATGCTAAGTCACTATTGGCAACATTTACAGGCGACATTTATTCAGGTTCCGCATCATGGCAGCAATACGTCATCGTCGCTGGCGTTAATTCAACGTGTTGAGGGGCAGGGGGCGCTGGCCTCGGCATCGCGTTACAACGCCTGGCGACTGCCCTCACCGAAGGTCAGACAGCGATACCGGCAGCAGGGATATCAATGGCTGGATACGCCGCATCAGGGGCAGATTTCACTTATCTTTTCCTCGCAAGGTTGGCAAATACGCAGTCTGCGGGAGCAAATTTTACCTCGTTGGTATCATCAGTGGTTTGGCGTGTCAGAGGATAACGGGTAGAATATGCGGCTATTTCAACAAATGCTGGTTTTTTGAATGCATAACGATAAAGATCTCTCTACGTGGCAGACATTCCGCCGACTGTGGCCCACTATTGCGCCGTTCAAATTGGGTCTGATCGTGGCGGGGGGCGCGTTAATCCTCAACGCAGCTAGCGATACCTTCATGTTATCGCTCCTGAAGCCGTTACTGGATGACGGTTTTGGTAAAACAGACCGTTCGGTGCTGCTCTGGATGCCATTGGTGGTGATTGGTCTGATGGTATTACGTGGCATCACCAGCTATATCTCCAGTTACTGTCTTTCGTGGGTATCTGGTAAAGTCGTGATGACCATGCGTCGTCGCTTGTTCGGCCATATGATGGGGATGCCCGTCTCCTTTTTTGACAAACAGTCGACAGGTACTTTGCTCTCACGTATTACCTATGATTCAGAGCAGGTCGCATCTTCCTCTTCCGGGGCACTGATTACCGTTGTGCGCGAAGGGGCCTCGATTATCGGTCTGTTTATTATGATGTTCTATTACAGCTGGCAACTGTCGATCATTCTGATTGTACTGGCGCCCGTTGTCTCAATTGCGATTCGCGTGGTTTCTAAGCGTTTTCGTAGCATCAGTAAAAATATGCAGAACACGATGGGGCAGGTTACGACCAGTGCTGAGCAAATGCTGAAAGGCCACAAAGAAGTGTTGATTTTTGGTGGTCAGGAAGTCGAAACCAAACGTTTTGACAAAGTCAGCAATAAAATGCGTCTGCAGGGCATGAAGATGGTGTCGGCCTCTGCTATCTCTGACCCCATCATCCAGCTGATTGCGTCTTTGGCGCTGGCATTTGTCCTGTATGCAGCAAGTTTCCCGAGTGTAATGGAAAACCTGACCGCAGGGACAATCACCGTTGTCTTCTCATCCATGATTGCGCTGATGCGCCCGCTGAAATCGCTGACCAACGTCAACGCACAGTTCCAGCGTGGGATGGCAGCATGCCAGACACTGTTTGCGATTCTGGATAGCGAACAAGAGAAAGACGAAGGCAAACGTGTTATTGAGCGTGCGAGCGGCGATCTGGAATTCCGCAACGTCACCTTTACCTATCCGGGACGTGAAGTGCCCGCGCTGCGTAATATCAACCTGAAGATTCCGGCAGGTAAAACCGTGGCGTTAGTTGGGCGTTCAGGTTCAGGGAAATCGACGATCGCCAGCCTTATCACCCGTTTTTATGACATTGATGAGGGCCATATCCTGATGGACGGGCATGACCTGCGTGAGTATACGCTGGCCTCTTTGCGTAACCAGGTTGCTCTGGTTTCGCAGAACGTTCATCTTTTTAACGATACCGTTGCTAACAACATTGCCTACGCACGTAATGAACAGTATACCCGCGAGCAGATCGAAGAGGCTGCACGTATGGCGTATGCGATGGACTTTATCAACAAAATGGATAACGGTCTGGACACGGTCATTGGTGAGAACGGCGTCCTGTTGTCTGGCGGTCAACGTCAGCGTATTGCGATTGCGCGTGCTTTGCTGCGCGACAGCCCAATTCTGATTCTGGATGAGGCAACTTCCGCACTGGATACCGAGTCGGAGCGTGCAATCCAGGCTGCGTTAGACGAATTGCAGAAAAACCGTACATCGCTGGTGATTGCCCACCGACTCTCCACTATTGAACAGGCTGATGAAATTGTGGTGGTGGAAGACGGGTTGATTGTTGAGCGTGGAACCCATACTGAGCTGCTGGAACATCGTGGCGTCTATGCTCAGTTGCACAAAATGCAATTTGGTCAATGATCGCACGAATCTGGTCTGGTGAGTCGCCCTTGTGGCGGCTGTTACTCCCGCTTTCCTGGCTGTACGGTCTGGTGAGTGGGGGTATCCGTTTGTGCTACAAGCTGGGAATAAAGCAATCCTGGCGTGCGCCAGTGCCGGTCGTTGTTGTGGGCAATCTGACGGCGGGCGGCAATGGTAAAACACCTGTCGTTATCTGGCTGGTTGAACAGCTCCAACAGCGCGGCATTCGCGTGGGGGTGGTTTCACGTGGTTACGGTGGAAAGGCGTCATCCTATCCGTTGCTCCTGACGCACGAGACCACGACAGCGGAAGCGGGTGATGAACCGGTACTGATCTTTCAACGTACAGGCGCACCAGTTGCCGTTTCGCCTGACCGCTGCGATGCAGTGAAAGCGATTCTGGCTCATCATGATGTACAAATTATTGTGACGGATGATGGGCTGCAACATTACCGTCTGGCGCGTGATGTTGAAATTGTGGTGGTTGACGGCGTTCGCCGATTTGGCAATGGTTGGTGGCTACCGGCAGGTCCAATGCGTGAACGAGCGGGTCGGCTAAAATCGGTGGATGCGGTTATTGTTAATGGCGGTGTCGCTGAACCAGGTGAAATTCCCATGCATCTGGAGCCAGGCCAGGCGGTCAACTTACGCACTGCTGAGCGTTGTAACGTGGCGCAACTGAGTAATATCGTGGCCATGGCGGGCATCGGCCATCCTCCCCGTTTCTTTGCGACGCTCGAAGCATGCGGGGCGCTCCTGCAAAAATGCGTCGCGCTGGCAGATCATCAGTCGCTCAGTTATGGTGACGTCAACGCATTACTCACCGAAGGTCAGACGCTGGTGATGACGGAAAAGGATGCCGTTAAATGCCGCTCGTTTGCAGACGATAACTGGTGGTATTTGCCCGTTGATGCTCAGTTGTCTGGTGAAGCACCGGACGTCTTGCTTAAGCAACTCACCTCGCTGGTTCGTTAGCTGAATCAGGCTGCGGCGGCGAACGATTTATGGAGTGATAAATGTCGTTGCCGCAACTTTCTCTTACCGATGCTCGCCACCTTCACCTTGCCGCCCAGGGGCTGTTAAAGAAATCACGTCGTCGCGCGCAGCCCGGCGATATTCTCGCCACCATTTCACGCATGTCTCTGCTGCAAATCGATACCATCAACATTGTCGCGCGGAGCCCGTATCTGGTGCTATTCAGCCGTCTTGGGAACTATCCGCCACAGTGGCTGGATGATGCATTATTGCGCGGCGAACTGATGGAGTACTGGGCGCATGAGGCCTGTTTCCTGCCGCGTAGCGACTTTACGCTCATACGCCACCGAATGTTGTCACCCGAGAACATGGGCTGGAAGTATAAAGCGGCCTGGATGAAAGAGCATGCCCATGAAATCGAACAGCTTATTCAGCATATTCATGACAACGGCCCGGTACGCTCTGCGGATTTTGAACATCCGCGCAAAGGGGATAACGGCTGGTGGGAGTGGAAGCCCCATAAACGCCATCTTGAAGGACTGTTTACCGCCGGAAAAGTGATGGTAGTGGAACGTCGCAACTTTCAGCGGGTGTATGATTTGACGCAACGCGTCATGCCCCACTGGGATGATAAACGTGACCTGCTTTCTCAGACGCAAGCGGAAACCACCATGCTTGATAACAGTGCGCGCAGTCTGGGGATATTCCGTGAATCGTGGCTGGCAGACTACTACCGCTTAAAGCGACCCGCGTTGAATGCGTGGCGAGACACCCGCGCAGAGCAACAGCAGATCATTCCAGTAGAGGTTGAAACATTAGGCGCGTTGTGGCTCCATGCAGACCTTCAACCGTTGCTTGAAAAGGCATTGGCAGGCCAGTTAACCGCGACGCACAGTGCTGTGTTGTCACCGTTTGACCCCGTCGTCTGGGACCGAAAACGGGCAGAGCAATTGTTTGATTTCACCTACCGTCTGGAGTGCTACACCCCGGCGCCTAAACGACAGTATGGCTATTTTGTCCTGCCGTTGCTGCATCGAGGGGCGCTGGTCGGGCGGATGGATGCCAAAATGCACCGCAAAACGGGTGTGCTGGAAGTGATTGCGCTGTACCTGCAAGAGGGAATCAATCCCGGTGCAACCCTGCAAAAAGGTCTGTTTCAGGCGATTAGCGATTTCGCACGTTGGCAGCAGGCAAGGCGCGTTACGCTGGGCGTTTGTCCCCAGGGTTTGTTTGGTGACTGCCGACAGGGCTGGGAAATAGACGCAGAGGGATAGACGATTATGTTAATATTTACAGAATCACAATCCGGTCCATCTGGAGGAACTATGGATCATCGTCTGCTCGAAATCATTGCCTGCCCGGTATGTAACGGCAAACTCTGGTACAACCAGGAAAAACAAGAACTGATTTGCAAACTGGATAACCTTGCTTTCCCATTACGCGATGGTATTCCGGTATTACTGGAAACCGAAGCCCGTCCTTTGACCTCCGACGAGAGCAAATCATGAGTTTTGTGGTCATTATTCCTGCGCGTTATGCTTCGACGCGCCTGCCCGGTAAACCATTGCTGGACATCAACGGCAAGCCGATGATTGTGCATGTACTGGAACGTGCGCGTGAATCCGGGGCCGATCGTATTATCGTGGCGACCGATCATGAAGATGTAGCGCGTGCTGTAGAGGCGGCTGGCGGTGAAGTGTGTATGACCCGCGCCGATCATCAGTCGGGGACAGAGCGACTGGCGGAAGTCGTGGAAAAATGCGGATTCAGCGATGATACCGTCATTGTAAACGTACAGGGCGATGAACCGATGATCCCGGCGGTGATTATTCGCCAGGTCGCGGACAACCTGGCACAGCGTCAGGTCGGTATGGCAACTCTGGCGGTGCCGATTCACAGTGCGGAAGAGGCATTCAATCCCAACGCGGTGAAAGTGGTGCTGGATGCAGAAGGCTACGCGCTTTACTTCTCGCGCGCGACGATCCCCTGGGATCGCGACCGTTTTGCCAATAGCCGTGAGACAATTGGCGATACCTTCCTGCGTCATTTAGGGATCTATGGCTATCGTGCCGGATTTATTCGCCGCTATGTGAACTGGCAGCCAAGCCCACTGGAACACATTGAGATGCTGGAGCAGCTTCGTGTGTTGTGGTACGGCGAAAAAATCCATGTTGCCGTTGCTAAAGAAGTTCCGGGAACTGGCGTGGATACTGCCGAAGACCTTGAGCGCGTTCGCGCTGAAATGCGTTAAGCTTCAATACCGACACCCCACTCAGTTATGAGAGGGGTGTCGTACCGTTACGATTTTCCTCCACTTTTCTTTTCATCAATTGATCTCATCAGGGTGACATCTGTCCATACGACGCTCATTATGAAAGCAGTAGCGTTTATGAGGGCAATCTGAAATGGAACAGCTGCGAGCCGAACTGAGTCATTTACTGGGTGAAAAACTCAGCCGTATAGAGTGCGTGAATGAGAAAGTAGATACGGCGTTGTGGTCACTGTATGACAGCCAGGGAAAACCGATGCCACTCATGGCGAGAAGTTTCACTACGCCAGGTATGGCGCAACAGCTGGCATGGAAAACGACCATGCTGGCGCGTAGCGGTACGGTGCGTATGCCGGTCATTTACGGCGTCATGACCCATGAAGAACATCCCGGTCCCGATATTTTACTGCTGGAAAGGATGCGTGGCGTCCCCGTTGAAGCGCCCGCGCGAACGCCTGAACGGTGGGAACATTTAAAAGACCAGATTGTTGAAGGTCTGCTTTCCTGGCATCGTCAGGATAGCCGTGGTTGTGTGGGGGCGGTGGATAATACGCAGGAGAATATCTGGCCTTCCTGGTATCGTCAGCGTGTCGAAGTGTTATGGAGTACGTTAAACCAGTTCAACAATACGGGCTTAACGATGCATGACAAGCGCATTCTGTTCCGTACCCGGGAATGCCTGCCGGCGTTGTTTGAAGGATTTAACGACAATTGCGTACTGATTCACGGCAATTTTAGTTTGCGCAGTATGCTTAAAGATGCCCGCAACGATCAGCTTCTGGCGATGGTGGGGCCAGGTGTGATGCTGTGGGCGCCACGGGAATACGAGTTATTTCGCTTGATGGATAATGCACTGGCGGAAGGATTGCTTTGGCATTACCTGCAACGCGCGCCAGTCGCAGAATCCTTTATCTGGCGGCGTTGGCTCTATGTGTTGTGGGATGAGGTGGCGCAGCTGGTCAATACAGGGCGTTTTAACCGCGCTAACTTTGATCTGGCGACCAAATCACTCTTGCCCTGGCTCGCCTGACGCTCCTTTAAGCCACTGCCAGATTCGCCCTAATGTTTCATATCCGACGCGATCGCTGTGCATCAACCAGACGGGGGAAGGGATCGCGCGTTCCCACGGATTGAGCGGCGAATCAATCGCCAGCTGATTTGCCGGGGCCGGGAGCGGGTGAAGCCCCGCCTGCTGGAAGAAAATCATGGCGCGCGGTAAATGCGACGCCGAGGTGACCAGCAGGAACGGTGCATCGCCGATGGCCTGTTTAACGGCAGCCGCTTCCTCTTCAGTGTCTTTAGGGCTATCCAGGGTGATGATATCGCTTAGCGGCACACCGAGTGACTGCGCGACTCTGGCGCCGGCTTCCGCAGTACTGACATTATTCGTTTTTGCTCTTGCGCCGGTAAAAATCAGTTTTGATCCCGGATTGGCCAGCCAAAGCCGCACGCCTTCATTGAGACGCGGCAGGCTGTTGCTGATCAAGTTAGAGCTTGGTGCCCACTGCGGATTCCAGGTATAACCGCCACCCAGCACCACGACATACTCGACTTTTTGCCTGTTTTGCCAGGTGGGATACTGATCTTCGAGCGGTTTCAGTAAGCGATCGGCAACCGGTTGCAGGCTTAACAGCAATAATGCGAGCCAGCCCAGACTCAGACACACCTTCCCGGTTTTTTGAAAGCGACTAAACCACACCAGCGCCAGCCCCAACCCCATGATCAAGAGCATGAGCGGCAGTGGCAGCATCATACCGCCAATCACTTTCTTCAGTGTAAAAAGCATCCTTTTTGGTTCCTTTTTTAACCATACAGCAGGGGATCTGCAGGGATATTACACCAGACAGGTTCATTCTCGGCGTGGCTGTGACAAAATAGCGGTTTTATCAGAGAACCCCTTTGTTAGCCTGTGGAGAGCCCGATGCGGGATCGCAATTTTGATGACATTGCAGAAAAGTTTTCCCGTAACATTTACGGAACCACTAAAGGGCAACTGCGGCAGGCCATTTTGTGGCAAGACCTTGACCGTGTGCTGGCGGAAATGGGTGAGCAAAAGCTGCACATCCTGGATGCTGGCGGTGGTGAAGGGCAAACCGCGATCAAAATGGCTGAACGGGGTCATCGGGTCACGCTATGCGATCTGTCCGGCGAAATGATCGCGCGCGCGCAACTGGCGGCAGAGGCGAAAGGCGTCAGCGAAAACATGCATTTTATACAATGTGCCGCTCAGGATGTTGCTTCGCATTTGGAAAGCCCGGTTGATCTGATATTGTTTCATGCTGTGCTTGAGTGGGTCGCTGACCCCGTCAGCATGTTGCAAACGCTTTGGTCTGTGTTACGTCCCGGCGGCGTACTGTCGTTAATGTTCTACAATGCTAACGGCCTGTTGATGCACAACATGGTGGCAGGGAACTTTGACTACGTGCAGGTAGGGATGCCAAAACGTAAAAAACGTACGCTTTCGCCAGACTATCCGCGTGAACCGGGGCAGGTTTACCAATGGCTGGAAGAGATTGGCTGGCAGATTACCGGCAAAACGGGTGTACGTGTGTTTCATGATTATCTGCGTGAGAAGCATCAACAGCGTGACTGTTATGAAATGTTAGTCGAATTAGAAACGCGCTACTGTCGCCAGGAGCCTTACATAAGCCTTGGCCGTTACATTCATGTCACCGCTCGCAAACCGCAGATGCAAGGATAACTTATGAGTGAATTTTCCCAGACAGTCCCCGAACTGGTTGCCTGGGCCAGAAAAAACGACTTCTCCATCTCGCTGCCGGTAGACAGACTTTCGTTCCTGCTGGCGGTGGCCACGCTCAACGGCGAGCGTCTGGACGGTGAGATGAGTGAAGGAGAACTGGTGGATGCATTCCGCCATGTCAGTGATGCGTTTGAGCAAACCAGCGAAACCATCGGCGTGCGCGCCAACAACGCGATCAACGATATGGTTCGTCAACGTCTGCTGAACCGCTTTACCAGTGAGCAGGCGGAAGGGAATGCCATATACCGTCTGACGCCGCTAGGGATAGGCATTACCGACTACTATATTCGTCAGCGCGAGTTTTCTACGCTGCGCCTCTCAATGCAGCTGTCCATTGTGGCGGGGGAATTGAAGCGGGCCGCAGATGCGGCGAGTGAGGGCGGCGATGAATTCCACTGGCATCGAAATGTCTATGCGCCGTTGAAATATTCCGTGGCGGAAATTTTCGACAGTATCGATCTGACGCAGCGCATCATGGACGAGCAACAGCAGCAGGTGAAAGACGACATTGCCCAGTTGCTGAACAAAGACTGGCGCGCCGCAATTTCGAGTTGCGAAATGCTGCTGTCTGAAACGTCCGGTACGTTGCGCGAGCTCCAGGATACACTGGAAGCCGCGGGCGATAAGTTGCAAGCCAATTTGTTGCGCATTCAGGACGCAATTATGACGCGCGACGATCTGCATTTCGTCGACAAACTGGTCTTCGATCTCCAGAGCAAACTGGATCGCATTATTAGCTGGGGTCAGCAGTCCATCGACTTGTGGATTGGCTATGACCGACACGTGCATAAATTTATCCGTACTGCGATCGATATGGATAAAAACCGCGTCTTTGCTCAACGTCTACGTCAGTCTGTTCAGACCTATTTTGACGATCCGTGGGCGCTAACCTATGCCAATGCAGACCGCCTGCTGGACATGCGTGACGAAGAGATGGCCCTGCGCGACGAAGAGGTGACCGGGGAGCTGCCGCCGGATCTGGAGTATGAAGAATTTAACGAGATTCGGGAACAGCTGGCGGCGATCATCGAAGAACAGCTGGCTGTCTACAAATCCAGACAAACGCCACTGGATCTTGGTCTGGTGGTGCGCGAGTATCTGGCGCAATACCCGCGTGCGCGCCATTTTGACGTCGCGCGTATTGTTATTGATCAAGCGGTACGTCTTGGCGTAGCGCAAGCAGATTTCACCGGACTGCCGCCTAAATGGCAGCCGATTAATGATTACGGAGCCAAGGTACAGGCGCATGTCATTGACAAATATTGAACAAGTGATGCCGGTTAAGCTGGCGCAGGCGCTGGCAAACCCGTTATTTCCGGCGCTGGATAGCGCATTACGCTCGGGCAGACATATTGGTCTGGATGAACTGGATAACCATGCCTTCCTGATGGATTTTCAGGAATATCTGGAAGAGTTTTACAGTCGCTATAACGTTGAGTTAATTCGTGCGCCGGAAGGTTTCTTCTATCTTCGCCCGCGTTCCACAACGATTATTCCGCGTTCCGTGCTGTCTGAACTGGACATGATGGTCGGTAAAATCCTGTGCTATCTCTATCTCAGCCCGGAACGTCTGGCGAATGAAGGGATTTTTACCCAGCAAGAGTTGTACGACGAACTGCTGACGCTGGCTGACGAAGCCAAACTGTTGAAGCTGGTGAACAACCGCTCGACCGGTTCGGACGTTGACCGTCAGAAACTGCAAGAAAAGGTACGTTCATCGTTAAACCGTCTGCGTCGCCTGGGAATGGTGTGGTTTATGGGCCATGACAGCAGCAAATTCCGCATCACCGAGTCGGTATTCCGCTTCGGGGCGGATGTCCGTAGCGGCGACGATCCTCGTGAAGCGCAGCGTCGCTTAATTCGTGATGGTGAAGCGATGCCAGTCGAAAACCATCTACAGCTCAATGATGAGCCCGAAGAGAATCAGGCGGACAGTGGAGAGGAAGAATAATGATTGAACGCGGTAAATTTCGCTCACTAACGCTGATTAACTGGAACGGTTTCTTCGCCCGAACGTTTGATCTCGATGAACTGGTCACCACGTTATCCGGGGGGAACGGGGCCGGGAAATCCACCACAATGGCGGCGTTCGTTACGGCGCTTATCCCGGATTTGACCCTGCTGCACTTTCGTAACACCACCGAGGCGGGAGCGACCAGCGGATCGCGAGACAAAGGCCTGCACGGTAAGCTGAAAGCGGGCGTCTGTTACTCAATGCTGGATGTCCTCAACTCACGCCATCAACGTGTGGTCGTGGGCGTACGTTTGCAGCAGGTTGCCGGGCGTGATCGTAAAGTCGACATCAAGCCGTTCGCTATTCAGGGGCTGCCGATGTCGGTACAGCCGACGCAACTGGTCACCGAAACCCTCAACGAACGCCAGGCTCGCGTGCTGACGCTTGCGGAGCTGAAAGAAAAGCTCGACGAGATGGAAGGCGTGCAGTTTAAGCAGTTCAACTCGATTACCGACTATCACTCGCTGATGTTCGATCTGGGAATTATTGCTCGCCGTCTTCGCTCCGCGTCAGACCGCAGCAAGTTCTATCGCCTGATCGAAGCGTCACTTTACGGTGGTATCTCCAGCGCGATTACGCGCTCGCTGCGTGACTATCTGCTGCCGGAAAACAGCGGTGTACGTAAAGCGTTCCAGGATATGGAAGCCGCGCTGCGTGAAAACCGTATGACGCTGGAAGCGATTCGCGTAACCCAGTCTGATCGCGACCTGTTTAAGCATCTGATCAGCGAAGCCACCAACTATGTGGCGGCTGACTATATGCGTCATGCTAACGAGCGGCGGATCCATCTGGATAAAGCCCTTGAGTATCGCCGTGAATTGTACACGTCACGTAAGCAACTGGTGGCGGAGCAGTACAAGCATGTAGAAATGGCGCGTGAACTGGGCGAGCACAACGGTGCCGAGGGCGATCTGGAAGCCGACTATCAGGCGGCGAGCGATCACCTGAATCTGGTGCAAACGGCCCTGCGTCAGCAAGAAAAAATTGAACGTTACGAGGCGGATCTGGATGAGTTACAGATCCGCCTTGAAGAACAAAATGAAGTGGTCGCCGAAGCGGCCGATCGTCAGGAAGAGAATGAAGCCCGCGCCGAAGCTGCGGAGCTGGAAGTGGATGAGCTGAAAAGTCAGCTCGCCGATTATCAGCAGGCGTTGGATGTACAGCAAACGCGCGCCATTCAATACAACCAGGCGATTCAGGCGCTTGCCCGGGCTAAAGAAATTTGTCATCTGCCGGATTTAACGGCAGACAGTGCGGCGCAGTGGCTGGAAACTTTCCAGGCCAAAGAGCAGGAAGCAACGGAAAAACTGCTCTCGCTGGAACAGAAAATGAGTGTGGCGCAAACCGCGCACAGTCAGTTTGAGCAGGCGTATCAGCTGGTGGCGGCGATCAATGGTCCGCTGGCGCGTGGTGAGGCGTGGGATGTCGCGCGCGAACTGCTGCGCGACGGCGTCAACCAGCGTCATCTGGCGGAACAGGTTCAGCCATTGCGTATGCGTCTGAACGAACTGGAACAGCGTCTGCGTGAACAACAGGAAGCTGAACGCCTGCTGGCTGAGTTTTGTAAGCGCCAGGGTAAGCATTTCGATATCGACGAACTGGAAGCTCTGCATCAGGAGCTGGAAGCACGCATCGCCGATCTTTCAGACAGCGTGTCGAATGCACGTGAACAGCGAATGACCCTGCGTCAGGAACAGGAACAGGTTGAGTCGCGCATTCAGCATTTGATGCAGCGAGCCCCTGTCTGGCTGGCAGCGCAAAATAGCCTGAACCAGTTGTGCGAGCAGAGCGGCGAAGAGTTTACCTCCAGCCAGGATGTGACCGAGTATCTGCAACAATTGCTGGAACGTGAACGCGAAGCGATTGTTGAGCGCGACGAAGTGGGCGCGCGTAAGAATGCGGTAGATGAAGAGATTGAACGCTTAAGTCAGCCGGGCGGCTCGGAAGATCAGCGTCTTAATGCACTGGCTGAGCGCTTTGGCGGCGTGCTGTTGTCAGAAATTTATGATGACGTCAGCCTGGAAGATGCGCCGTACTTCTCCGCGTTGTACGGCCCTTCGCGTCATGCGATCGTGGTGCCGGATTTGTCTCTCATCAGCGAACAGCTGGAAGGGCTGAAGGATTGTCCTGAAGATCTCTATTTTATCGAAGGTGACCCGCAGTCGTTTGATGACAGCGTCTTTAGCGTCGACGAACTGGAAAAAGCGGTGGTGGTGAAAACGGCCGAGCGCCAGTGGCGCTACTCCCGCTTCCCGGAAGTCCCTATTTTCGGGCGCGCGGCGCGTGAAAACCGTATTGAAAACCTGCACGCCGAGCGCGAAGGGCTTTCCGAACGTTTCGCGACGCTCTCTTTCGATGTACAGAAAACCCAGCGTCTGCACCAGGCGTTCAGCCGTTTTATCGGTAGTCACTTAAGCGTTGCCTTTGACGCCGATCCTGAAGCGGAAATTCGCCAGTTGAATGGTCGCCGTGTTGAACTGGAACGCGCGCTGACCAATCATGAAAATGAGAACCAGCAGCAACGTGTCCAGTTTGAGCAGGCCAAAGAGGGCGTTTCCGCTCTGAACCGCTTGCTACCGCGCCTGAATCTGCTGAGTGATGAAACGCTGGCGGATCGCGTTGATGAAATTCAGGAGCGTCTGGATGAAGCTCAGGAAGCCGCGCGTTTTGTGCAGCAGCACGGTAACCAGTTGGCAAAACTGGAACCGATAGTTTCTGTTCTGCAGAGCGATCCGGAACAGTTTGAGCAGTTGAAAGAGGATTATGCGTATTCTCAGCAGGTGCAGCGTGATGCTCGCCAGCAGGCATTTGCGCTGACTGAAGTGGTACAGCGTCGCGCGCACTTTAGCTACTCCGACTCGGCGGAAATGCTCAGCGGCAACAGCGACCTGAACGAGAAACTGCGTGAGCGTCTGGAGCATGCTGAAGCTGAGCGAACCCGTGCTCGCGAAGCATTGCGTGGGCACGCCGCGCAACTGGGTCAGTACAACCAGGTTCTGGCGTCGTTGAAAAGTTCGTACGACACCAAAAAAGAGCTGCTTAACGATCTGCAGCGCGAATTACAGGATATCGGCGTTCGTGCGGACAGCGGTGCGGAAGAGCGTGCCCGCATTCGTCGTGATGAACTGCATGCGCAACTGAGCAACAACCGCGCCCGTCGTAACCAGTTAGAAAAAGCGTTGACCTTCTGCGAAGCGGAAATGGATAACCTGACCCGCAAACTGCGCAAGCTTGAGCGTGATTACCATGAAATGCGTGAGCAGGTGGTGACCGCGAAAGCGGGCTGGTGCGCCGTGATGCGGATGGTGAAAGACAACGGCGTTGAGCGTCGACTTCATCGTCGCGAACTGGCCTATCTGTCGGCGGATGAACTCCGTTCGATGTCGGATAAGGCGTTAGGTGCGCTGCGCCTGGCCGTGGCGGATAACGAACATCTGCGCGATGTGCTGCGGATGTCTGAAGATCCGAAACGTCCTGAGCGTAAAATTCAGTTCTTCGTGGCGGTCTATCAACATCTGCGTGAACGTATCCGCCAGGATATCATCCGTACTGACGATCCGGTTGAAGCCATTGAACAAATGGAGATCGAACTGAGTCGTCTGACGGAAGAGTTGACCTCCCGCGAACAGAAACTGGCGATCAGCTCACGCAGTGTGGCGAACATTATTCGCAAGACCATCCAGCGCGAGCAGAACCGTATTCGTATGCTGAACCAGGGATTGCAGAGCGTTTCCTTTGGTCAGGTCAACAGCGTGCGTCTGAACGTCAATGTCCGCGAAACCCATGCAACGTTGCTGGATGTCCTTTCTGAGCAGCATGAACAGCATCAGGATCTGTTTAACAGTAACCGCCTGACCTTCTCAGAAGCGTTGGCGAAATTGTATCAGCGTCTGAATCCGCAGATCGATATGGGGCAACGTACGCCGCAGACGATTGGCGAGGAGCTCCTGGATTACCGTAACTATCTGGAAATGGAAGTTGAAGTTAACCGTGGGTCTGACGGCTGGTTGCGAGCAGAATCCGGCGCCTTGTCTACCGGTGAAGCGATCGGTACCGGGATGTCTATTCTGGTGATGGTGGTACAAAGCTGGGAAGATGAAGGACGCCGACTGCGTGGAAAAGACATCTCCCCATGCCGTCTGCTGTTCCTTGATGAAGCGGCCCGTCTGGATGCGCGTTCCATTGCGACGCTGTTCGAACTGTGCGAACGCTTGCAGATGCAACTTATCATCGCGGCGCCAGAAAACATCAGCCCGGAGAAAGGCACCACTTACAAACTGGTGCGTAAGGTCTTCCATAATACGGAACACGTTCATGTGGTCGGGTTGCGTGGTTTTGCCCCGCAATTACCCGAGCTTCTACCAGGCACAGAAGACGCCTCATCGCAGGCAAGCTAGATGAAAAGGGCGGCTGAAAGGCCGCCTTTTCCTTTTTGGAAAACCGCAATGTTGAATGAAATACCTTTAAACTTCTTTACATTAGGTCAGGCAAAAACTTTTTGATGTTTATATACTGAAGGTAAGCCTGACGAGTAAGCAGGCTTGCTCGTCATACTTCCGTGTGTATTGGCGTTAAGCAGACGGTTTTGCAATGTAAAGTATGATTAAGAAAACAGGGGGCAAGGGATGTTGCTTAATAAAATATATGGTCGTCGACTCTCGGCAATCAGTTTATGCCTGGTCGTAATATTTGCTCCACTGTTTAGTGTGCAGGCCGACGAGCCTGAAATGATTCCAGGCGACAGTTCCGCCACGCTCAGCGAACAGCCTACCGCGTTGTCGCAGCCGCAGGCCCAGTCGCCCGTCACTGCGATGATGGCCGGGATTCAACCGCTTCCAGAAGGCGCAGCAGCTAAAGCCCGCGCCGAAATACAAGCGCAATTACCGTCCGGGTATACACCGGTCTACATGAATCAGCTCGAGCTTCTGTACGCGGCGCGAGAGATGAAACCGATGTGGGAGAACCGCGAGGCGGTAAAAGCGTTCCAACAGCAACTGGCTGAGGTCGCGATTGCAGGATTTCAGCCGCAGTTTACCACCTGGGTCGCATTGCTGACCGAACCTACGGTGACGGGGCTGGCACGGGATACCGTTCTTTCCGACGCGATGATGGGGTATCTCCATTTTATTGCCAACATCCCCGTGAAAGGCACGCGCTGGCTGTATAGCGATAAACCCTATGCGCTGACGACACCACCCATTTCGGTCATCAATCAGTGGCAGGTTGCGCTGGAAAATGGCCAACTCACCCCGTTTGTGGCGAGTCTGGCACCTCAGCACCCTCAGTATGCGGAAATGCATAGCGATTTGCTGAAACTGGTGGGGGATTCTCGCCCGTGGCCGCAGTTGAGCAGCACCGCCACACTGCGACCCGGTCAATGGAGTAATGACGTCCCTGCGCTGCGGGAGATTTTACAGCGGACAGGTATGCTGGAAGGGGGACCAAAAATCGCCTTGCCTGGCGATGAAACGTCGGCCAATGCGGCGGTCAGTCCTTCCGCTGTTGCCGTTGAAGGCTCTACCACGAAACCGGTGGCGCCCCAAACTAAGCCGCAGCGCAAATCTGCTCCGGCCGTTCGTGGCGTTTACGATCGTGAACTGGTCGAGGCCGTCAAACGTTTTCAGGCATGGCAGGGGCTGGGGGCGGATGGTTCCGTGGGGCCGGCAACCCGTGACTGGTTAAACGTGACACCTGCTCAACGTGCGGGTGTCCTGGCGCTGAATATTCAGCGTCTGCGGTTACTGCCGGGTGAATTATCCACCGGTATTATGGTGAATATTCCGGCCTATTCACTGGTGTATTACCAGAACGGAAACCAGGTCTTAGCGTCGCGCGTTATTGTTGGGCGTCCCGATCGCAAAACGCCGATGATGAGCAGCGCATTGAATAATGTGGTCGTTAACCCGCCGTGGAATGTCCCGCCAACGCTGGCGCGGAAAGACATCCTGCCGAAATTATGGAATGACCCCGGTTATCTGGAACGTCATGGTTATACCGTGATGCGTGGCTGGAACAGCAAACAGGCCATCGACCCCTGGCAGGTCGACTGGGGGACGATTACCGCGTCAAATCTTCCGTTCCGCTTCCAGCAGGCACCGGGCGCGCGCAATTCATTGGGGCGCTATAAATTCAATATGCCCAGTTCTGAAGCGATTTATCTGCACGATACGCCAAACCACAATTTGTTCCAGAAGGACACACGAGCGCTCAGTTCCGGGTGTGTCCGTGTGAATAAAGCGTCGGAGTTGGCGAATATGCTACTGCAGGATGCGGGCTGGAATGATACCCGCATTTCTGATGCTCTGAAGCAAGGTGATACACGGTATGTCAACATTCGCCAAAATATACCGGTTAACCTCTATTACCTGACGGCGTTCGTCGGTGCTGATGGGCGCACCCAGTATCGTACAGATATTTACAATTATGATCAGACTGCGCGATCCAGTGCACAGATCATGTCAAAAGCAGAACAATTAATCAGGTAAATGAAGACGTTCTGCTTAATGTGTTGTCGTAATACTTAGCCGCAACGGGGCCGATTGGCTGCAGGCCCCGTCGTTGCTGGGGATGGGCTATCTTGACGTCGGCTTTTTTGCCAGTTAAGGTGCCCTTCGTGCGCCAGAAGTGCATATTAACGATAACATTTACCTGTAGACCTGATTATCATGGACAAATTCAACGCTAATCGCCGCAAATTGCTGGCGTTAGGTGGTGTTGCCCTCGGTGCAGCCATCTTGCCCACGCCTACGTTTGCAACCCTCTCTACCCCTCGTCCGCGTATTCTGACACTCAATAATCTCCATACCGGAGAGTCGATAAAAGCGGAGTTTTTCGATGGCAGAGCCTATATTCAGGATGAATTAGCAAAACTTAATCATTTTTTCCGTGATTTTCGCGCGAATAAAGTGAAGTCCATCGACCCAGGATTGTTTGACCAGCTATTTCGCCTTCAGGGGCTCTTAGGAACCCGTAATCCCGTACAGCTGATCTCGGGTTATCGTTCGGTTGATACCAATAACGAATTACGTTCGCGCAGCCGTGGTGTAGCGAAAAAAAGCTATCACACGAAAGGGCAGGCAATGGATTTCCATATTGAAGGCGTTTCATTGAGTAATATTCGCAAAGCTGCGTTATCTATGCGCGCAGGTGGTGTAGGATACTACCCACGCAGTAACTTTGTGCATATTGACACCGGTCCGGCACGGCACTGGTGATCCACAGGCTTAACGAAACAGGAGCAGTATGAACTATCGTATTATTCCGGTCACCGCATTCGCCCAGAATTGTTCATTGATCTGGTGTGAGCAAACCCGTCTGGCCGCGCTGGTTGATCCCGGCGGCGATGCAGAGAAAATCAAACGTGAAGTGGAGGCCAGTGGCGTTACGCTCACGCAGATTCTGCTTACGCATGGTCATCTTGATCATGTTGGTGCGGCGGGTGAACTGGCTGAGCATTATGGCGTGCCTGTGATCGGCCCGGAAAAAGAAGATGAGTTCTGGCTGCAGGGTTTACCGGCGCAAAGTCGCATGTTTGGCCTCGGAGAGTGTCAGCCATTGACGCCTGACCGTTGGCTGAATGAAGGAGATCGTGTGAGCGTAGGGAATGTGACTTTACAGGTGTTGCATTGCCCGGGACACACGCCAGGTCACGTCGTCTTCTTCGATGAACAATCGCAGTTACTGCTTGCGGGTGATGTCATTTTCAAAGGCGGCGTTGGGCGTAGCGATTTCCCGCGTGGGGATCACAATCAGCTGATCGATTCGATTAAACGTAAATTGTTGCCATTAGGCGACGATGTGACATTTATCCCCGGACACGGTCCGCTTTCCACGCTGGGCAACGAACGGTTGCATAATCCGTTCCTGCAGGACGAAATGCCTGTCTGGTAAACAAATAAAAAAGCCCGCAATTGCGGGCTTTGTTTTTTCAGTCTGTTTTACAGCACAGCAACGATGGCTTCGCACAGCGGCGCCATGTTATCTGGCGTCATGCCTGCCACGTTAACACGACCAGAAGCCACCGCGTAGACACCAAACTCTTCACGCAGACGCAGTACCTGTTCTTTGGTCAGGCCGCTGAACGAGAACATGCCGTTTTGTTTGATGATAAAGCTGAAGTCGCGGTTTGCGCCTTTCTCTTGCAGGGTATTCACAAACAACAGACGCATACGCTGAATACGCTGGCGCATATCGGTCAGTTCTTGTTCCCAGATAGCACGCAGAGCGTCGTTGCTCAGAATGGTCGCCACTACCGATGCACCGTGCGCCGGCGGGTTGGAGTAGTTCGCGCGAATAACGGACTTCATCTGGCTGAAGGCACGGTCAACGGTATCAGCATCCGCTGCCACCAGCGTGCAGGCACCGACGCGTTCGTTATACAGGCCAAAGTTTTTGGAATAAGAACTCGCGACGATCAGCTCTTTATGCAGCCCGGCGAAAGCACGCAGACCTTCCGCATCTTCTTCCAGACCACGGGCAAAACCCTGGTAGGCGAAGTCAAACAGCGGCAGCCAGCCTTTCTCAACGGAAAGCTGCGCCAGCGTTTGCCATTGTTCAAGCGTAGGATCAATACCGGTTGGGTTGTGGCAGCAGCCGTGGAACAGAACGACATCGCCCGCCTGAGCGTCGCTCAGACTGCTCAACAGTGCGTCAAAGTCCAGGCAATGGTTTTCAGCGTCGTAATACGCGTATTCACGCACTTCCAGGCCTGCGGAATTAAATACGCTCTTATGGTTCGGCCAGCTCGGATTGCTCACCCATACGCGTTTGACGGCAGTGTTTTTTGCCAGGAAATCCGCAGCAACACGCAGAGCGCCTGTACCACCAGGCGTTTGCGCAGTGCGGGCACGTTTGTCGTTAATCAGGGCGTTACCTTTGCCAAATAACAGTTCCTGAGTGCAACGACCAAACTCCGGAATACCGTCAATGCCGAGGTAGTTTTTCGTCGTTTCATTTTCGAGTAAATATTGCTCGGCTTTTTTAACGCTGGTTAGCACCGGCGTTTTGCCAGTCTCATCTTTATAGACACCGATACCCAGGTTAATTTTCCCAGGACGGTCATCGGCACGAAACAAATCGGCCAGACCCAGAATGGGGTCGGCAGGAGCGGCGGTAATGTTCTCAAACATGACGAGGTTCCATTGTAGTTACAGAAGGGAAATCCGTAATCAGGTTAACGGTAGATTTACAAAATGCCAACTGTTAGTGACAAAAAGCCTGACTGTTTTTCCCAGGACGCGAGAATTTGCTGGCAGACATAAAAAAACAGGACCGAAGTCCTGTTTTTTAGGCATTTAACAAAGAGGTCTGCTATTAGAACTGGTAAACGATACCGACTGCAACGGTGTCGTCTGAACCTACACCCAGTTCGTTGTCAGAATCGATCTGGTTGATGATGTAGTCGACGTAGGTGGACATGTTTTTGTTGAAGTAGTAGGTTGCGCCCAATTCAACGTAGTTTACGAGATCAACATCGCCGATACCTTCGATATCTTTACCTTTAGATTTGGTGTAAGCGATGGACGGACGCAGACCGAAGTCGAACTGATACTGAGCAACCAGCAGGACGTCTTCAGTTTTGTTTGCGTAGCCATTAAGGCCATTGATACCGTTAGAAATACGGGTAGCGTTATGGGTTTCGCTGTAGTTAGCCGCCAGGTAGATGTTGTTCGCATCATACTTCACGCCAGCAGCCCACTGTTCAGCTTTCGCGCCACCGTTAGCGTAAGCCAGATCTTCCTGAGCGTTGGTGCGGTCAGCCGCGCCATAGGCACCGACGATACCGAAACCTTCGTACTCATAGCTGATTGAACCGCCAACACCATCACCGTTAGAGCGACGAACATCGCTGTCACGCTCGTTTTTACCCAGGTACTGTACAGCGAAGTTCAGGCCGTCAACCAGACCGAAGAAGTTGGCGTTACGGTAGGTCGCCAGACCGCCGTTACGCTGAGCGAAGAACATGTCAGATGCGGCGGTATCACCACCAAACTCTGGCAGCATATCGGTGTAACCCAGAGCATCGTAAACCACGCCATAGTTACGACCGTAGTCGAAAGAACCAAAGTCGCCGTATTTCAGACCTGCGAAGGCCAGACGGGTTTTGTTACCGTCTTGTGCGTCGCTACCGCCTTCGGAGTTGTTACCGGCAAAGTTATATTCCCACTGACCGTAACCGGTCAGATCGGAGTTGATCTGTGTTTCCCCTTTGAAACCAAGACGGGCATAAGTTTCGTCGCCGTTGCCGCCGTAACTGTTTTTGCCGTTGTCTTTAGAAAAATAACGTAAACCTACTGCTTTACCGTACAGGTCCAGCTTATTGGCATCTTTGTTGTAGATTTCTGCTGCGTTTGCGGTACCTGCTGCCAGCAGTGCAGGGATAACCACTGCCAGAATGTTGCGCTTCATCATTATTTATTACCCTCATTGGTTTTTTTATGACACCTGCCACTGCCGTCAATAAATTCTGTCAATAATAATTTACGGAACTATTGATGAGAGTTTGGTGTCTTTATGTGTCTGACAGGCATCTTTCCATTCAAACTACCGTTTCGCTACAGCGAAAATGCTACAAAGATAAAGATTTTGTTTCTAAGAGAAAAAATGTGTAACAAAAAATTAAATTTGATGAACTTTGTGAACGCCGTCAAATTTCAGCGCATTTTCTCGTTCTGAAACACCATTTTTAATTCTATTTATATGATTTTCTTATGTTTAATTTAGATAAGGATAGGCGTTTTCACGTGATGGAGCCGCTGGCAAGGTGAGTTGCATTTCATTTGTGGACATCTGGACTTCTGAGTTGAAGGTCAAAAAATGTGCTATAAGCTAAGAAGAAACTCATCTTCAACATAAATTTGCATATATTTTATTCATAAATATTACAGGGAAATATGACGTAACAAGAATGTGGGTTTTGAGGGGTTGCTATTAGATTTGATTACTTCTTGCTCACAAAACTTGACAATTACACAGAGAAAAAAGGCCAGCAAAGCTGGCCTTTAAAAGCGACAGGTGATTAGAAGCTGGCGTTACGAGGTGTACGCGGGAACGGAATCACATCACGGACGTTTTGCACACCCGTGACATACGCGATAAGACGTTCGAAGCCCAGACCGAAACCTGAATGCGGTACAGTACCGTAGCGACGCAGATCGCGATACCACCAGTAATCTTCTTTGTTCAGGCCCATTTCTGCCATACGAGCATCCAGCACATCCAGACGCTCTTCACGCTGAGAACCACCAATAATTTCGCCGATACCTGGTGCCAACACATCCATTGCGGCCACGGTTTTACCGTCTTCGTTAAGGCGCATATAGAACGCCTTAATGTCTTTCGGATAGTTTTTAACGACCACAGGGGCTTTAAAGTGTTCTTCAGCAAGGTAACGTTCATGCTCGGAAGACAGGTCCACACCCCAGAACACCGGGTTTTCAAATTTCTTACCGCAGTTTTCCAGAATGGTCACCGCATCGGTGTAATCAACCTGAGCAAAATCAGCGTCGATGAAACGTTCCAGACGGGAAACGGCATCTTTGTCGACGCGTTCAGCGAAGAACTTCATATCATCTGCACGTTCTTCAAGGACGGCCTTAAACACATACTTCAGCATCGCTTCCGCCAGACCGGCAACATCGTTCAGGTTGGCAAACGCCACTTCCGGCTCCAGCATCCAGAACTCCGCCAGATGGCGGCTGGTGTTGGAGTTTTCCGCACGGAAAGTCGGTCCAAAGGTATAGATTTTGGACAGCGCACAGGCATATGTTTCACCGTTTAACTGACCGGAAACGGTCAGGAACGCTTCTTTACCAAAGAAGTCTTTGTCGAAATCGACTTTGCCTTGATCGTTACGCGGCAGGTTTTCCAGATCCAGCGTGGATACGCGGAACATTTCACCGGCACCTTCGGTATCAGAGGCGGTGATCAGCGGCGTAGAAACCCAGAAGAAACCCTGCTCGTCAAAGAAGCGATGCAGCGCTTGCGCCAGGGTATGACGTACACGCGCTACCGCACCAATCATGTTAGTACGCGGACGCATATGCGCGACTTCACGCAGGTATTCAATGCTGTGACGTTTTGCCGCCATCGGATAGGTGTCTGGATCTTCAACCCAACCGGTCACTTCGACTTTGGTAGCCTGAATTTCAAAACTTTGTCCCTGACCAGGCGACGCAACGACATGGCCCGTTACAACCACCGAGCAACCGGTCGTCAGACGTAAAACGTCTTCATTGTAATTGGGCAGAGAATTATTGATGACAGCCTGTACAGGATCAAAGCAGGAACCGTCATAAACGGCGAGGAAGGAGATGCCAGCTTTTGAATCTCGGCGGGTACGTACCCATCCGCGCACGGTGACTTCGCTGTCAACGGCTACACGGCCCTGGAGTACGTCGGCAACAGGCGCAACGCTCATAATATTCTCTCTGTTAATAGTCGGAAAAAATAAACACTTGTCCACCCTGATTGGGGGGATACCTATGTTACCTGGCATCTGCAATCAGACAAGCAGAATTCACAGGCAAAGTGAAAGATTTCGGAAATAAACAATAAATAAAGGGAGCCCAAATGGCTCCCTGGAGTGATTAACTGGCTTTTTTGATATGCGGAAGGTCAAACGCTTTACGCAGTGCGCGCACAAACGCTTTGTCATGACAGATGGTTTTACCAGGGCTGTCCGACAATTTCGCCACGGGTTTACCGTTGCATTCCACCAGCTTAATGACAATATTCAGCGGCTTCACTTGCGGTAGGTCGCAAGTCAGACGTGTGCCAATGCCAAAACTGAGCTGAACGCGCGGTGCGAAGTGACGATAAAGATCAATCGCTTTTTTCAGATCAAGATTGTCTGAGAACACCAGAGTTTTGGTTAACGGATCAATGCCCAGCTTTTCATAATGCGCGATCGCCTTTTCGCCCCATTCGACAGGATCGCCCGAGTCATGGCGCAGCCCCTGATAGCGGGTCGCAAACTCCATACCGAAATCACGCAAAAACGCGTCCATAGTAATGCAGTCGGTGAGTGCGATGCCAAGCTGGTCAGGATATTCATTCAGCCAGGCGGCGAGAGCAGCGCGCTGACTGGTCGCCAGATCGGGACTAATTTGCTGGTGCGCCTGAAACCACTCGTGCGCCTGCGTGCCCATCGGGGTGAGGGACAACCGGCGAGCGAGGTCGTAGTTACTGGTACCGACAAACCACGGTTCCCGCTGAAGGCGTTCAACGATCGCTTGCTGTACCTCGCGTGAGAAACGGCGTCGCGTGCCAAAATCCATCAGATGGAAGCGGGACATATCGAGATCGGCCGTTAAACCAGCGAAATCGACTAGCTTACTTTCCAGCGCATCAAGCGCCTGCGCCACGCCAGCTTCTGGCGTACGATACCGGTGTACCAGTTCACTGATCACTGCCAACAGCGGGACTTCCCACATGATGACTTCACGCCACGGGCCGGTTAAGCGGATATTCAGCTTACCGTTATCATTGGTGACGCTCACCTGTTCAGGGTTGTAGCGGAAATCCCGTAACCAGTTAAGGTAATCAGCATTAAAGAAGGGCAGGTTGGAGAGCCATGTAAACTCCTCCTCCTGAAGTTGCAGGTGCTGCATCGCATCCACCTGCTCGCGAATTGCATCTGCATAAATACCCAGCAGGTCGTCGCCACGGCAACGAAACTCCGCCGCTACGTGAACATCGTAGTAGTGGTGAAAAACGGCTTGCTGCATATGCAACTTATAAGCATCTGTATCCAGCAGCGAATGCAGAACAGGAGAAGCGAATTGTGTCATAGGTGCGCAGTAGCATCCTCTCACGGGAGCGTTTAGTACAATAAACAACTAAGAAAACCGCTGGAGTATACCTTGTTTAGCGATTTATTGAACCCCGATCACAACATAAGCGCTCTTTGGGGTCGAGTACATTTCGTGCCTCGTGTTATAAAAATGTAGCGAAAAGGGTGTTTGTGACTGAAAAGATGAACATTCTGCGTAGCGTGATTTACACAACAGGAATAGACTGGAGTCGAGACTCTATAGAAGATGCTAAAGGTTTTTTTATGACACAACAGCCACAAGCCAAATACCGTCACGACTATCGTGCACCGGATTACCAGATTACTGATATTGATTTGACCTTTGACCTGGATGCTGAAAAAACCGTGGTCACTGCCGTGAGCCAGGTTGTTCGTCATGGTGCATCGGATGCCTCACTTCGCCTCGACGGCGAAGACCTGACGCTGGTGTCAATCCACGTGAACTCTCTGCCGTGGACAGCGTATAAAGAAGAAGAGGGCGCGCTAATCCTCAGCGACTTGCCAGAGCGTTTTACCCTGCGCATTGTCAATGAAATCAGCCCAGTGGCAAATACCGCGCTGGAAGGGCTATACCAGTCTGGCGATGCGTTATGTACGCAGTGTGAAGCCGAAGGCTTCCGTCATATTACCTGGTATCTTGACCGCCCGGACGTACTGGCGCGTTTTACCACCAAAATCATTGCTGATAAAAGCAAATATCCGTTCCTGCTCTCCAACGGTAACCGTGTCGCGCAGGGCGAACTGGAAAACGGACGCCACTGGGTACAGTGGCAGGATCCCTTCCCAAAACCCTGCTATCTCTTTGCGCTGGTCGCCGGTGATTTCGACGTACTGAGCGATACCTTCACCACCCGCTCCGGGCGTAAAGTGGCGCTGGAGTTGTACGTTGATCGCGGCAATCTGGATCGCGCGCCGTGGGCGATGACGTCGCTGAAAAACTCCATGAAGTGGGATGAAGAGCGCTTCGGTCTCGAATATGACCTCGACATCTATATGATTGTCGCCGTCGACTTCTTTAATATGGGCGCGATGGAGAATAAAGGGCTTAACATCTTTAACTCCAAATACGTGCTGGCGCGTACCGATACCGCCACTGATAAAGATTACCTCGACATTGAGCGCGTCATCGGACACGAATATTTCCACAACTGGACCGGTAACCGCGTGACCTGCCGCGACTGGTTCCAGTTGAGTCTGAAAGAGGGGTTAACGGTGTTCCGCGATCAGGAGTTCAGCTCCGATCTCGGCTCCCGAGCGGTTAACCGCATCAGTAATGTGCGCACAATGCGCGGTTTACAGTTTGCTGAAGATGCCAGCCCGATGGCGCATCCCATCCGCCCGGATATGGTCATCGAGATGAACAACTTCTATACCCTGACCGTTTACGAAAAGGGTTCAGAAGTTATTCGCATGATCCATACCCTGTTGGGCGAAGCGAATTTCCAGAAGGGGATGCAGCTTTACTTTGAGCGCCACGATGGCAGCGCGGCAACCTGCGATGATTTCGTGCAGGCAATGGAAGATGCGTCAAACATCGATCTCTCCCATTTCCGTCGCTGGTACAGCCAGTCTGGTACGCCTGTGGTCACCGTAAAAGACGACTACAACCCGGAAACCGAGCAGTACACCCTGACCATCAGTCAGCGTACGCCTGCAACGCCGGATCAGGCGGAGAAGAAACCGCTGCATATCCCGTTTGCTATCGAACTGTATGATAACAAAGGTAAAGTTATTCCATTACAAAAGGGCGGTCATCCGGTTAATTCCGTGCTCAATGTGACGCAGTCTGAACAGACGTTTGTCTTCGATAACGTCTACTTCCAGCCTGTACCCGCGCTGCTTTGCGAATTCTCCGCGCCGGTGAAGCTGGAGTATAAATGGAGCGATCAGCAACTGACCTTCCTGATGCGTCATGCGCGTAATGATTTCTCCCGCTGGGATGCGGCGCAAAGTCTGCTGGCGACGTATATCAAGCTGAACGTTGCGCGTCATCAGCAGGGACAACCGCTCTCTCTGCCGGTCCATGTCGCTGACGCCTTCCGCGCGGTACTTCTGGACGAGAAGATTGATCCCGCGCTGGCGGCTGAGATCCTGACGCTGCCTTCAGCCAATGAAATGGCCGAACTGTTTGAGATTATCGATCCGCTGGCGATCGCCGCCGTGCGCGAAGCATTAACCCGTACGCTGGCGACGGAACTGGCCGATGAGTTACTGGCGATTTATAACGCTAACCATCTGGATGAATATCGGGTTGAGCACGCCGATATTGGCAAGCGTACGCTGCGCAACGCCTGTCTGCGATTCCTGGCCTTTGGTGAAACCGAACTCGCCAATACCCTGGTGAGCCGACAGTACCAGAACGCCAACAATATGACAGACGCGCTGGCGGCGCTTTCTGCGGCGGTGGCGGCGCAACTGCCGTGTCGTGACGCCCTGATGCAAGAGTACGACGATAAGTGGCACCAGGATGGACTGGTGATGGATAAATGGTTCATCCTGCAATCCACCAGTCCGGCTGACAACGTGCTGGAGACGGTACGTGGCCTGCTGAAACACCGCTCCTTCACATTGAGCAACCCGAACCGTATTCGTTCATTGATTGGCGCGTTTGCCGGTAGCAACCCGGCGGCGTTCCACGCCGAAGACGGCAGCGGTTATCAGTTCCTGGTCGAAATGCTGACCGAACTCAACAGTCGCAACCCACAGGTGGCTTCACGGCTGATCGAGCCGCTGATCCGACTGAAACGTTATGACGCCAAACGGCAGGCGAAGATGCGTGCGGCGCTGGAACAGTTAAAAGGTCTGGAGAATCTCTCCGGCGATCTGTTCGAGAAAATCAGTAAGGCGTTAGCCTGATACATAGTCTGATACGTGTAGGCCGGATAAGGCGTGACGCCGCTATCCGGCAAAAAAATGCCCGGTGGCGTTCGCGCTTACCGGGCCTACAACAGAAGGCATTATCAACCGTGCCGAAGAATCGGTTGCTCAGTCTCCCCTCGTTGCATCACCCGATTTAACACTTCTGCTTCCAGCTCTGCTAAACGTACCGAACCCCGTCGGAGCGGGCGCGGGATATCCACCGTCAGATCCAGACCGATTTTCCCATTCTCAATCAGCAACACACGGTCGGCCATGGCCACCGCTTCACTCACGTCATGAGTAACCAACAGCACGGTAAAACCATGCTCCTGCCACAGCGAGACGATCAACGCCTGCATTTCCAGACGAGTTAAGGCATCCAGTGCGCCGAGCGGCTCATCCAATAGCAACAGGCCGGGTCGATGAATCAAGGCGCGCGCCAGCGCCACCCGCTGTTTTTGCCCTCCGGAGAGCGCGGCAGGCCATTCCGTTGCGCGATTTTCCAGGCCGACGGCCGCCAGCGCTTTGCGAGCTGCATCCTGCCAGTGACCTTTCAGCCCCAGACCCACATTATCGATAACGGACTTCCACGGGAGCAGTCGCGCATCCTGAAACATCATTCGCGTATCGTCCTGAATTTCGGTCAGCGGGGTGGTTCCGGCGAGCAGTTCGCCTGCTGTCGGGGTTTCCAGCCCGGCCAGCAGGCGTAACAGGGTACTTTTACCCCCGCCGCTTCGCCCGACCACGGCGACAAACTGGCCTGCCGGAATATGCAGATCCAACTGGTTGAGCACGGTATTGCTGGCATAACGTTGGGTGACCGCTTTGAGCAGCAAAGGGGTGCCCTGATTAAGGCGTTTGGTGTTCATACGGTTGTCTCCTTCACGTAATATGCCGGGTTCCAGCGTAGCCAGACGCGCTCCAGAAGTTGTGCGCTGACATCGGCGAGTTTACCGAGCAGGGCGTAGAGAATGATGGCGACCACGACCACATCCGTTTGCAGAAATTCGCGGGCATTCATCGCCAGATAACCGATCCCGGAGTTCGCCGATATCGTTTCGGCCACAATTAACGTTAGCCACATCAGCCCAAGCGCAAAGCGTACGCCAACCATAATCGAGGGGAGGGCGCCGGGAAGGATCACATGGATAAACAGTGGAAAACCCGACAAGCCGTAGCTGCGCGCCATCTCCACTAATCCGCGATCAATATTGCGGATCCCATGCCAGGTGTTGATATACAGAGGAAACAGTGTCCCCAGCGCGACCAGAAAGATCTTCGCGGACTCATCAATACCGAACCACAGGATAACCAGCGGGATCAGCGCCAGATGCGGTACGTTACGCAGCATCTGGATCGAGGTATCCAGCAGGCGTTCCCCCCAGCGAGAAAGACCGCTGATAAGCCCCAGCGTCAGACCAATCGATCCACCGATTGAGAAACCGATCAGCGCGCGACAGGCGCTGATCGCCAGATGCTGCCACAGTTCACCACTGGCCCAGAGTGTCCAGAACGCTTCAACCACGCCTTCTGGCGAAGGCAATATGCGACCGGAGAGCCAGCCGATTGAGGATGCAAGCTGCCAGAGTGCAACGATGCCCACCGGTAAAAACCAGGGGGCAACGCGCAGTAACCCTTTATGTGTTCGCGTTGCCATGAATGTATTCCTTAACGTTGCGCGATGTTACGCGGGATAAATTCATTGGCTACCGCTTCACCCTGCTGATGCAGCGGCTGCGGTTGCGTAATTTCCGGTATGGCGACATCAAGATGCGGGAACAACAGCTCGCCCACTTTGTACGCTTCTTCGAGATGCGGATAACCGGAGAGGACAAAACTGTCGATACCGAGCGCTGCATACTCATTAATGCGTGCCGCCACCGTTGGGCCATCTCCCACCAGCGCGGTTCCTGCGCCGCCACGCACCAGCCCGACGCCTGCCCACAGGTTTGGGCTGATCTCAAGCTTGTCCCGCTTACCGTTATGCAGCGCCGCCATACGATGCTGACCGACGGAGTCGGTTCTGGCGAAAGCCGCCTGCGCTTTGGCAATGGTGTCATCGTCCAGATGCGCAATCAGCCGATCTGCGGCCTGCCAGGCTTCCTCATTGGTTTCGCGAACAATCACATGCAAGCGAATGCCAAAACGGATCTTGCGCCCGCGCGCGGCGGCTTTGGCGCGTACCTGTTCGATCTTTTCTCTTACCTGTTCTGGCGGTTCGCCCCAGGTGAGATAAAGATCAACCTGTTCGGCGGCCAGATCCTGCGCCACGTCGGAAGAGCCGCCAAAGTAGAGTGGAGGGTACGGCTGCTGTATTGGCGGGAAAAACAGTTTTGCCCCACGAACGTGAATATGTTTGCCGTGAAAATCGACGGTTTCTCCTTGCAATAACCGCCGCCAGACCTGGGTAAATTCAGAAGAGGCGGCATAGCGTTCGCTGTGATCGAGGAAAACGCCGTCGCCTGCCAGTTCTTGTGGATCGCTACCCGTGACCAGATTAAAGAGCGCGCGGCCATTGGAGAGTCTGTCGAGCGTTGCGGCCTGGCGCGCGGCGACCGTGGGTGACGTCACGCTGGGGCGCAATGCCACGAGGAACTTAAGCCGTTGCGTTACCGGGATCATTGACGCGGCAACCAGCCACGCATCTTCACAGGAGCGCCCGGTGGGGATCAGTACGCCGGTAAAGCCCAGACGGTCTGCGGTTTGCGCGATTTGCTGCAGATAACCGTGATTGACCGGGCGCGAACCTTCTTCGGTTCCCAGATAGTGCCCGTCACCGTGTGTAGGTAAAAACCAGAACATATTCAGGCTCATAATTGTGCTCCTTCCTGCTGAGTGGGTTGCCAGATGCGGTCACGGATATCGATTTTTTTCGGCACCAGGCGGTTGTCGTAAAACAGATCGGCGGTTTGTTGCTGCAGTGCGGCAACCGTGGCGTTAACCGGGGTGATCGTGGTCGGAGGGCGGTGATCCAGATAGCTGGCGATCACCGGCGCGGGTAATCCCATCGTTTTGGCAAGCAACGCAATACTGTGTTCGCGCTGGCTAAGCGTCAGCGCATCGGCCTGACTGAAGGTGTTGAGCACGCCCTGAATAAAGGCGCCATTTTTTTCAGCATACGGGCGCGCCGCCAGATAGAACGATCCGGTTTGTTTTAAATCAGAACCGTCCTTCAGTACGCGCACGCCGCCTTGCAGCAAGGCTGCTGAATAGTAGGGATCCCAGATAGCCCAGGCATCGACGTTACCCTGCAGGAAGGCTGCACGCGCGTCCGCCGGGGTCAGAAAGGTCGGTTGAATATCGGTAAATTTTAACCCGGCCTGCTGCAAAGCACGGAGCAGCAGATTATGTGAACTGGAACCTTTCTGGAAAGCGACCTTGCGCCCTTTTAAATCCGCCACGCTTTTAATGGGGCTGTTTTCAGGTACCAGAATCACTTCCGCCTTCGGTTTCGGCGGTTCGACGCCGACATACAACAGGTCTGCTCCGGCAGCCTGCGCGAAGATCGGTGGAATATCGCCAGTGCTGCCCAGATCGATACTGCCGACATTCAGCGCTTCAAGCATCTGCGGTCCCGCCGGGAATTCGACCCAGGAAATTTTCGTTTGCGGATAGCGTGTTTCCAGAAGTTGGTGGCTTTTTGCCAGCACCATACTGACGCTGCCTTTCTGATAACCGATACGCAACGTCTCTGGCGCGGCGGTCGCTGCGTGAGACAGGGCTGAAAGGGACAGCAGGCCGGTCAGCGCCAGCCCGTGTGAATAACGTTTGAAAAGATTAAGCATGGGCGATCCCCTGCGATGGGTGAAAGGTGGGAACCTGCACATCCCGACGATGCAGCGCCTGCCAGAACGTCTCCAGCGCATTGTCCAGGCGCAGTTGTAGATTCGGTGTAAAGTGCGGTTTATGCTGATAATCAATAACCTGAGAGTCATCAGCAAACACGCCATGCAGAATTTCCTGCGCTTTAAGCGCGCTTAATACCGGTTTGAGTGCATAGTCAACGGCCAGTAAATGTGCGACGGTACCGCCGGTCGCGAAAGGCAACACCACTTTCCCCTCGAGCGCTCGTTCAGGCAGCAGATCAAGCAACGTCTTTAACGCCCCGGAATAGGCCGCTTTATAAACGGGCGTGGCGACAATCAGTCCATCAGCTTCTTTTAACTGGGCGACCAGGGTTTTCAGCGCGGGGCTGTCGAATCGCGCATATAAAAGATCTTCAGGCGCGAAGTTGTGGAGGTTCCAGTGGCCTACCTCGACATCCAGCGCACTGAGTTTTTCACGGGCATATTCCAGTAACGCACTGGAACGAGAGGGAAAACGCGGACTTCCCGCCAGAGTGATGATGCGCATATTCTCAATCTCTCCTTATAACTAATTATTTGCTTTTTACTAACATTGATAACAATTTGTGCAGTCTGACAGAGAGATTTTGTGAATCGAAATGATTTATCCGGCAGAGAAAATCTGAAAAACGCATAATTGCGCGAGGGAGGAAGAAAACGATTGCGTGGACATCGTCATTTATTGCCGCAGGTCAATTCCCTTTTGCTTCAACATCGCACATAATACGCCCCCGGTTTGCACACCGGGAATCCAGGAGAGTTCATGTACTACCCCTTCGTTCGTAAAGCCCTTTTTCAGCTCGATCCAGAGCGCGCTCATGAATTAACATTTCAACAATTACGCCGTGTCACAGGTACGCCGCTGGAAGCGCTTGTGCGCCAGAAAGTGCCAGCAAAACCTGTTACCTGTATGGGGCTGACTTTTAAGAACCCGCTTGGTCTGGCAGCAGGTCTGGATAAAGATGGGGAGTGCATTGATGCGCTGGGCGCAATGGGGTTTGGTTCGATAGAGATCGGTACCGTAACGCCACGTCCTCAGCCTGGTAATGATAAACCCCGTCTTTTCCGTCTGGTCGACGCAGAAGGGTTGATCAACCGAATGGGCTTCAATAACCACGGTGTTGATAATCTGGTGGAGAACGTCAAAAAATCACATTTTGACGGCATCCTGGGGATTAATATTGGTAAAAATAAAGATACGCCGGTTGAGCAGGGTAAAGATGACTATCTGATTTGTATGGAAAAAGTCTATGCTTATGCGGGTTACATCGCGATCAATATCTCTTCACCGAATACACCTGGATTACGCACGCTGCAATACGGCGATGCGCTGGACGATTTATTGACGGCAATTAAAAATAAGCAAAACGATCTGCAGGCGGTCCATCAAAAATATGTGCCGGTGGCAGTAAAGATCGCGCCGGATCTTTCTGAGGAAGAACTGATCCAGGTGGCCGACAGTTTAGTCCGTCATAATATTGATGGTGTTATTGCTACCAATACAACGTTGGATCGTTCTTTGGTTCAGGGAATGAAAAACTGTGACGAAATGGGTGGTTTGAGTGGGCGACCATTACAATTAAAAAGCACAGAAATTATTCGACGTCTGTCGCAGGAATTAAACGGACAGTTACCAATTATTGGTGTCGGTGGTATTGACTCAGTGATAGCAGCGCGTGAAAAAATGGCGGCCGGTGCCTCACTGGTGCAAATTTATTCCGGCTTTATTTTTAAAGGCCCACCGCTGATTAAAGAAATCGTTACCCATCTCTAACCTTTTCCCTTAATCGGACAACCAGGGCTTTATTTCCAGCCCTGGTTGTTTTATATTCCTTCACTGTTGCTTATTTATACATTTTAGTCTTTTCTTATTAAGTCAATTAACGAAGCGGCAATCAGGACAATCTTACAACAGGATGTTAAGCCCAGGAGATAAACGAATGCGAATTAAACCTGACGATAACTGGCGCTGGTATTATGATGAAGAGCATGACCGAATGATGCTCGATCTGGCCAATGGCATGTTATTTCGCTCGCGTTTTGCTCGCAAAATGCTCACTCCTGATGCTTTTTCACCCGCTGGTTTTTGCGTTGAAGATGCAGCGCTGTATTTTTCTTTTGAAGAAAAATGCCGCGACCTCGAATTATCGAAAGAACAAAAAGCGGAACTGGTGCTTAATGCGCTGGTGGCTATTCGCTACCTCAAACCCCAGATGCCAAAAAGCTGGCACTTTATTGCGCATACCGAAAACTGGTCACCCGTCTCTGGCGACGCGGCCTGCGTTTATTTGAGCGATACCGAAGAGCAAGTCAATTTACTGGTGGTGGAGCCGGGTGAAAATGCGGCGCTTTGTCTGCTTGCTCAGCCAGGTATTGTGGTCGCGGGCCGGACGATGCAGTTGGGTGATGCGATAAAGATCATGAATGACAGACTGAAACCGCAAGCCATTATTGACAGTTTCAGCCTTGAGCAAGCCGTTTAACTTTCCAGTCTGAGCGCCGTTTTCGGCACACAACTACAGCAAAGAATCGTGCCATCCTCGCCTATCGCTGATTTTTTCAGCGGGCTGACTTCGCCTTCCAGCAACCGTACCCGACAGCAACCACAGATCCCCGCCCGACACGAATAGGGAACCCGAATTCCCTGGTTCTCGAGTTGTTCTAACAACACCTGTTGGTTGTTGCCACGGAAAGTCTGTCCATGCCAGTCGATACTCACCGCTGCATCCGGGTGTTGTTCTGCGCTGAGGGTATCGTCGGGTACCGCGGCGCCGTAAGCTTTTGCGGGCCCTGTAGCCAGGATTTCGACCTCATCGCCCGTGCGAATCACGCCACTGTTGCGCGCAATCAGATTCTGACCAAAATCAACATCGCCATTATCCAGCGCTGTACGAAAACGCTGCAACGTCGCTAACGGTTCTCCAGAGGGATGTTTTTGGCCTTTTTCCGGGCTGACGGTGGTGAAAATACAGCGACTACATGGCTTTACCACGTCAAAAATAACGTCGCCAATGCGGATCACTTTCCAGCTGTCCTCTTCCCAGGCGACAGCGCCGCTCACCACCAGGTTAGGGCGAAACTGTTCCATTTTCACGCTGGCCGGGCAGCGCTGTTGTAAGTCACGCAGAGAGGCTTCACTGGTCAGCAGGTAGGGGAAACCATCCGCGAAGGAGAGCGGTACGCCGCTGTGCTGTTTAACGCGTCGCGTCAGGTTTGGCCCGACCCACCGTAATTGCACCTCGCGGGAAAAGAAGCCGCTCAGCCACCGATTGACAGCATCGGGTGCGATGCGGGCGGTAAAATGGTTTCCCCAGACTTCCGTTGGGGCATCTTGTTCGGCGAAATCAGCGAACCGCACCAGCGCGCTGCTGCCGTCCGGGGCCGTAAGATGCAACCCATCGTGCAATAGGGAAGGGGTAAAACGAACCATTTGCGGAAACTGGCGGGCAGTGATGAAGGTTCCATCGGGCGCGGTTATCATAAAAATACGATCAAACGCCAGACCGCTGGCGTCAGCCAGCGCGTGTGTCAGGCCAATGCCGCGCATTGATTTAACCGGATGGACAAAAAGCCGGGTTAGCGTCACCACAGTACAGCCCTCGAATGAAAATAAGCCCTCAACTTTATGACATACAGCCCATATTAGCTATAATGCGCAGCAATTTTCCCGGAGTAAAAGTGACGATATGAATTCTCTGTTTGCCAGTACGGCCCGTGGGCTGGAAGAGCTGTTAAAAACTGAACTGGAAAACCTGGGCGCCGAAGAGTGCCAGGTCGTTCAGGGTGGGGTCCATTTTAAGGGCGACACACGGCTTGTTTACCAGAGCCTGATGTGGAGCCGTCTGGCCTCTCGCATCATATTGCCGATGGGGGAATGCAAGGTCTATAGCGATCTGGACCTGTATCTCGGCGTTCAGGCAATCGACTGGACAGAGATTTTTAATCCCGGCGCTACGTTTGCCGTGCACTTCAGCGGCCTGAATGACACCATTCGCAACAGTCAGTATGGCGCAATGAAAGTGAAGGATGCCATTGTGGATGCCTTCACCCGCAAGAATCTGCCGCGCCCGAATGTGGATCGTGAATCCCCGGATTTACGTATAAATGTCTGGCTGAATAAAGACACCGCCAGTATTGCTCTTGATCTGAGCGGTGACGGTCTGCATCAGCGTGGGTATCGCGATCGTACCGGTCAGGCACCGATCAAGGAAACGCTGGCGGCGGCGATTGTGATGCGTTCTGGCTGGCAGCCGGGCACGCCACTGCTCGATCCAATGTGCGGTTCGGGTACGCTGTTAATTGAAGCGGCAATGTGGGCGACCGATCGTGCCCCTGGCTTGCATCGTGGATACTGGGGCTTCAGCGGTTGGGCGCAGCATGATGATGCACTCTGGCAGGAAGTGAAAGCCGAGGCGCAGGTTCGTGCCCGCAAAGGTCTGGCCGATTACAGCTCGCACTTTTATGGTTCAGACAGCGATGCGCGCGTAATTGAACGTGCGCGCAGTAACGCCCGCCGCGCAGGCATTGGCGATCTCATCACTTTCGAAGTGAAAGATGTTGCACAACTGAGCAATCCGCTGCCCGCAGGTCCGTACGGGACGGTTATCAGTAACCCGCCGTACGGTGAACGTCTGGACAGTGAGCCAGCGCTTATCGCGTTGCATAGCCTGCTCGGTCGTAACATGAAAAACCAGTTCGGCGGCTGGAATTTGTCATTGTTCAGCGCGTCTCCGGACCTGCTCAGCAGTCTGCAATTGCGCGCCGATAAACAATTCAAGGCGAAAAACGGCCCGCTGGATTGCGTGCAGAAAAACTACCACGTCGCAGAAACCACCTCCGAAAGCAAACCTGCCACAGTGGCGGAAGATTACGCCAACCGACTGCGTAAAAATATTAAGAAGCTGGAGAAGTGGGCACGTCAGGAAGGGATTGAATGTTATCGCCTTTATGATGCCGACCTCCCGGAATACAACGTCGCGGTTGACCGCTACGGCGAGTGGGTGGTTATCCAGGAATATGCGCCGCCGAAAACGGTCGATGCGCAGAAAGCGCGCCAGCGTCTGTTCGATATTATTGCGGCGACTCTCTCCGTGTTGGAGATAGCACCGAACAAGCTGGTGCTGAAAACGCGTGAGCGTCAGAAAGGGAAAAATCAGTACCAGAAGATGAACGAGAAGGGCGAGTTCATCGAAGTGAGCGAATATAACGCGCGCCTGTGGGTCAACCTGACCGACTATCTGGACACGGGTCTGTTCCTTGATCACCGTATTGCGCGCCGTATGCTGGGTCAAATGAGCAGTGGAAAAGATTTCCTTAACCTTTTCTCCTATACCGGTAGCGCCAGCGTACATGCTGGTTTGGGTGGCGCCCGCAGTACCACCACAGTAGATATGTCGCGCACCTATCTGGAGTGGGCGGAGCGCAACTTGCGTCTGAATGGCCTGAGCGGCCGTGCGCATCGCTTAATTCAGGCCGATTGTCTGGGCTGGTTGCGTGAGGCAAATGAGCAATTCGATCTTATTTTCATCGATCCACCGACGTTTTCTAACTCAAAACGTATGGAAGATTCGTTTGATGTGCAGCGCGATCATCTGGCGCTGATGAAGGATCTGAAGCGTCTGCTGCGTAAGGGCGGCACCATCATGTTCTCTAACAACAAACGTGGATTCCGTATGGATCTTGACGGACTGGCGGCACTGGGACTAAAAGCACAAGAAATCACGCAGAAAACGCAATCCCAGGATTTTGCCCGTAACCGCCAGATCCACAACTGCTGGCTGATTACCTCGGCCTGAAAGGAAAAGTAAATGTCATTAATCAGTATGCATGGCGCATGGCTGTCGTTTAGCGATGCGCCGCTTCTTGATAATGCAGAATTGCATATCGAAGATAACGAACGCGTCTGTCTGGTTGGCCGTAACGGCGCCGGAAAATCGACCCTGATGAAGATCCTCAACCGCGAACAAGGTCTGGATGATGGGCGCATCATCTATGAACAGGATCTGGTCGTCGCGCGTTTGCAACAGGATCCCCCGCGAAACGTTGCGGGCAGCGTGTATGATTTTGTCGCCGAGGGCATTGAGGAACAGGCGGAGTATCTGAAACGTTATCACGATATTTCTCGTCTGGTGATGACGGATCCCAGCGATAAGAACCTCAATGAAATGGCGCGGGTACAGGAACAGCTCGACCATCATAACCTGTGGCAGCTCGAAAGCCGTATTAATGAAGTGTTGGCGCAATTAGGGCTTGATCCTAACGCGGCGCTCTCTTCTCTTTCGGGTGGATGGCTGCGTAAAGCTGCGCTGGGCAGAGCATTGGTGAGCAATCCGCGCGTATTGCTGCTGGACGAACCGACTAACCACCTGGATATTGAAGCCATCGACTGGCTGGAAGGATTCCTGAAATCCTTCAATGGCACGATCATTTTTATCTCTCACGACCGTTCGTTCATTCGCAATATGGCGACCCGTATTGTCGATCTGGATCGCGGGAAGCTGGTCTCTTATCCGGGCGATTACGATCAGTATCTGCTGGAGAAAGAAGAGGCGCTGCGGGTCGAAGAGTTACAGAATGCGGAGTTTGATCGCAAATTGGCGCAGGAAGAAGTGTGGATCCGTCAGGGGATTAAGGCGCGTCGTACGCGTAACGAAGGCCGTGTGCGCGCATTGAAAGCCATGCGTCGCGAACGTGGCGAACGCCGCGAAGTGATGGGTACTGCGAAGATGCAGGTCGAAGAAGCGACGCGCTCGGGCAAAATCGTCTTCGAAATGGAAAACGTCGATTACCAGGTTGATGGCAAACAACTGGTGAAAGATTTCTCCGCGCAGGTACAGCGCAGTGACAAAATTGCGCTGATTGGGCCAAACGGCTGCGGTAAAACGACGTTGCTGAAACTGATGCTGGGTCAGCTCCAGGCTGACAGCGGCCGTATACACGTCGGGACAAAGCTCGAAGTGGCCTATTTTGATCAGCATCGTGCCGAACTGGATCCCGATAAGACGGTGATGGACAACCTCGCGGAAGGCAAACAAGAGGTCATGGTTAACGGTAAACCACGCCATGTGCTGGGCTACCTGCAAGACTTTTTGTTTCACCCTAAACGTGCCATGACGCCGGTTCGTGCATTGTCTGGGGGCGAGCGTAATCGTCTGCTGCTGGCGCGATTATTCCTCAAACCCAGCAATCTTTTAATTCTCGATGAACCAACCAACGATCTCGACGTCGAAACCCTCGAGCTGTTAGAAGAACTGATTGATGGCTATCAGGGGACAGTCTTACTGGTGAGCCACGATCGCCAGTTTGTTGACAACACCGTGACGGAGTGCTGGATCTTCGAAGGCGACGGCAAAATTGGTCGTTATGTCGGCGGTTATCATGACGCTCGTGGACAACAGGTACAACATCTGGCGTTTAAACAGCCCGTTGTGAAAAAAAATGAGGAATCTGTTGCACCTAAAGCAGAAATTGTAAAACGAGCGAGCGGCAAACTAAGCTATAAACTACAGCGCGAACTGGAACAGCTACCTCAGCAGCTTGAAGAGCTGGAAGCTAAACTGGAAACGCTGCAGGCGCAAGTTGCTGACGCCGCCTTTTTTAGTCAGCCGCATGAGCATACACAAAAGGTTCTGGCTGACCTGAGTGACGCGGAACAAGAACTTGAGCAAGCCTTTGAGCGCTGGGAGTATCTTGAAGCCTTGAAGAATGGCGCATAATTAAAGGAGCACATATGTGCGAACATCACCATGCTGCGAAGCATATATTGTGCTCGCAATGTGACATGCTGGTGGCATTACCCCCGTTAGAGCATGGTCAAAAAGCGGCATGCCCACGATGTGGCACAACATTAACAATCGAGTGGGACGCGCCAAGGCAGCGTCCCACCGCGTATGCAATCGTTGCTTTATTCATGCTGGTACTCTCCAATCTATTCCCGTTTGTGAGTATGAATGTGGCGGGGGTCAGCAGCGAAGTTTCATTTCTGGAGATTCCGGGCGTTTTATTTTCTGAAGATTACGCCAGTCTCGGCACTTTCTTTTTATTATTTGTTCAGGTGGTTCCCGCTTTTTGCCTGATCACGATATTACTTCTCGTTAATCGTGTCGCCATGCCGGAAAAACTCCAGGCCAGGCTGGCGCGCGTTTTGTTCCAGTTAAAATCCTGGGGTATGGCTGAAATATTCCTCGCCGGGATTTTGGTGAGTTTTGTCAAACTGATGGCTTACGGCGATATTGGCGTAGGCAGCAGTTTCATTCCGTGGTGTCTGTTTTGTATTTTGCAGCTCCGCACATTTCAGTGTGTCGATCGTCGCTGGTTGTGGGATGACATCGCACCCGCGCCGCAAATTGCGCAGCCGCTAAAAGTGGGAACGACGGGAATTCAACAAGGGTTACGCTCCTGTTCTTGTTGCACAGCGATACTGCCTGCCGATGAACTGGTGTGTCCCCGTTGTAATACTAAAGGGCATGTGCGACGTAAAAATAGTCTGCAGTGGACAATGGCATTGTTGTTCACGTCAATCATGCTTTACCTTCCAGCCAATATCATGCCGATCATGATTACTGATTTGCTGGGTTCAAAATTGCCATCAACCATTATTGCCGGGGTGGTGTTACTGTGGAGTGAGGGATCTTATCCGGTTGCAGCTGTCATATTTATCGCCAGTATTATGGTGCCAACGTTAAAAATGATTGCGATTGCATGGTTATGTTGGGACGCCAAAGGGCATGGAAATCGTGACAGCGAAAGAATGCATTTGATTTACGAAGTCGTGGAATTTGTCGGTCGTTGGTCAATGATCGATGTTTTTGTTATTGCCGTACTCTCTGCGCTGGTGCGCATGGGAGGGTTGATGAACATTTATCCTGCAATGGGTGCTTTGATGTTTGCTTTAGTCGTCATTATGACAATGTTTTCTGCGATGACGTTTGATCCTCGTCTGTCGTGGGACCGTAAACCAGAACCAGACCATGAGGAGTCCTGACAGCATGGAATCTAAAAGTGGGGAAGCCAAAGTGCAGAAGGTAAAGAACTGGTCTCCCGTGTGGATATTCCCCATCGTCACTGCGCTTATTGGGGCATGGGTTCTGTTTTACCACTACAGTCATCAGGGGCCAGAAGTCACCCTGATTACCACCAATGCGGAAGGCATTGAGGGCGGTAAAACCACCATAAAGAGCCGTAGTGTGGATGTCGGCGTGGTCGAAAGCGCGACGCTGACCGATGACTTAACCCATGTAGAAATCAAAGCACGCCTCAATTCCGGTATGGAAAAGTTGCTGCATAAAGATTCTGTCTTCTGGGTCGTTAAGCCGCAGGTAGGGCGCGAAGGGATCAGCGGCTTAGGTACGCTGCTGTCTGGTGCCTATATCGAACTGCAGCCAGGTAATAAAGGTAGCCAACTCAATAAATACGATCTGTTGGACTCACCGCCGCTGGCACCGCCGGATGCGAAAGGGATCCGCGTGATCCTGGACAGCAAAAAAGCCGGGCAGCTAAGTCCGGGCGATCCGGTGCTGTTCCGCGGTTATCGTGTCGGCTCAGTTGAAGCCAGCACGTTTGATGCGCAAAAACGCAGCATGAGTTATCAGCTCTTTATTAATGCGCCGAATGACCGTCTGGTCACCAGTAATGTGCGTTTCTGGAAAGACAGCGGTATCGCGGTCGATCTCACCTCTGCGGGGATGCGGGTAGAGATGGGCTCGCTGACCACCTTGTTTGGCGGCGGTGTCAGTTTTGACGTCCCGGAAGGGCTTGATCAGGGCCAACCGGTCGCGGAAAAGTCAGCGTTTGTTCTCTATGACGATCAGAAGAGCATTCAGGATTCGTTGTTTACCGACCATATTGACTATCTGGTGTTCTTTAAAGATTCGGTTCGTGGATTACAACCTGGCGCGCCGCTGGAATTCCGTGGCATTCGTCTGGGAACAGTCAGCAAAGTGCCGTTCTTTGTGCCAAATATGCGTCAGGTATTTAACAATGACTTCCGTATTCCGGTACTGATCCGTATCGAACCTGAGCGTCTGAAAGCGCAGTTAGGCGAAAATACGGATGTGGGCGCGCATCTGCAGGAGTTGTTGAACCGTGGCTTACGCGCATCGTTAAAAACGGGGAACCTGGTGACCGGCGCACTGTATGTCGACCTCGATTTCTATCCGAAGGAACCACCGCTTAAGGGCATCCGTGAGTTTAGCGGCTATCAGATCATCCCAACAGTGAGCGGCGGTCTGGCGCAGATCCAGCAACGACTGATGGAAGCGTTGGATAAAATCAACAATCTGCCGTTGAATCCGATGATTGAGCAGGCGACAAATACGCTTACTGAAAGCCAGCGTACGATGAAGCATCTGCAAACCACGCTGGACAACATGAACAAGATTACGTCCAGTGAGTCGATGCAGCAGCTTCCAGCGGATATGCAAAATACGCTACGCGAACTGAATCGCAGCATGCAGGGCTTCCAGCCTGGTTCTGCCGCGTATAACAAGATGGTGGCGGATATGCAGCGTCTTGATCAGGTACTCCGTGAACTGCAGCCGGTTCTGAAAACGCTCAACGATAAGAGCAATGCGCTGGTGTTCGAAGCGAAGGACAAGAAAGATCCAGAGCCGAAGAGGGCGAAACAATGAAAAAGTGGCTAGTGGTGATGATGTCGGTCTGGCTGACGGCATGCAGCTCCGGTGGAGAAAGTAAAAGCTATTACCAACTGCCCATTGCGCAGGGGGGCGTGCAAAGTAGCGCGAATCAGGGAAACCGTCTGCTGTGGGTGGAACAGGTTTCGGTACCTGATTACCTGGCAGGTAACGGCGTGGTCTATCAGACCAGCGATGTGAAGTACGTGATTGCGAACAACAACCTCTGGGCCAGTCCGCTGGATCAGCAGTTGCGTAATACGCTGGTGGCCAGTCTGAATACCCAGCTTCCGGGCTGGGTTGTCGCCTCTCAGCCGCTGGGGAGCACTCAGGACACGCTAAATGTCACGGTGACCGGATTCCACGGTCGCTATGATGGTAAGGTTATCGTGAGTGGAGAGTGGCTTCTGAACCACCAGGGGCAGCTGATTAAACGTCCATTCCATCTTGAGGCGGTGCAGCAGCAGGATGGCTATGATGAGATGGTCAAAGTGCTGGCGACGGCATGGAGTCAGGAGGCCGCGTCTATCGCCCAGGAGATAAAACGCCTTCCTTAAAGTTTAAACAATTGTAAATTAAACCGCCTCAGGCTAACCCCTGAGGCGGTTTTTTTTCATTTATATTCTGCAAAAATAGCTGTTCTGGCTCACATTTCTTGTACAAATGAATTAGCGGGTAGCTCACAAATATGACACTGGCGTGAATTTTGCGCATTGACGGAACCAATGTTTCGCGGTATTCGTTTTAGTGTGATTGCACACTTCGTAATCACTGTTTTCTTTTCCACCAGATAAAAGATGAGGGAAACGAGGCATGAAGAGACAAAAACGAGATCGCCTGGAACGGGCACATCAACGTGGATATCAGGCCGGCATTGCCGGACGCTCAAAAGAAATGTGTCCCTATCAGACGCTGAATCAGAGGTCATACTGGCTGGGAGGCTGGCGAGAAGCCATGGCGGACAGGGTAGTAATGGCCTGATTCTGTCTCTTTAGAAAAAAGAAACCTCCGCATTGCGGAGGTTTCGCCTTTTATCATCCAGCCAGCAAAAATTTCTGGCTGTAAAATGTCAGGATTAGAACGCGGAAGTGTCCTGGAACAGGCCCACTTTCAGGTCATTAGCGGTGTAGATCAAACGGCCGTCGACCAGAACTTCACCATCCGCCAGGCCCATGATCAGGCGACGGTTAACAATACGCTTGAAGTGGATACGGTAGGTGACTTTTTTCGCGGTCGGCAGAACCTGACCGGTAAATTTCACTTCGCCTACGCCCAGAGCGCGGCCTTTACCTTCGCCACCCAACCAGCCGAGATAAAATCCAACCAGCTGCCACATTGCGTCCAGACCTAAACAACCCGGCATGACCGGATCGCCGATAAAGTGACATCCGAAGAACCAAAGATCCGGATTGATATCCAGTTCAGCTTCGACATAACCTTTGTCAAAGTTACCACCGGTTTCAGTCATCTTGACGACACGGTCCATCATCAACATGCTTGGTGCTGGCAGTTGTGGGCCTTTAGCGCCAAACAGTTCACCGCGACCAGAGGCAAGAAGGTCTTCTTTTGTATAGGATTCGCGTTTATCTACCATGTTCTCTGTAAGCCTTATTTTATTGAAGCACGCAGGATAGCTAACACGTGTACGCTGAACAAGTCCGATCAGTTCGGAACAAACCAATTCAGCCAACGCAGCGGCCAGGGAAAACGATGACGACCTTCCAGTTGCGTTGCTGCCGCAATACGCTCCTGGATAGTTTGCATCAGCGTTGTCTGACCTTCACCGTCCCACACCAGATTTAACAGAAGCGGCAGAGCGTCTGTGACGTCATCCACCGCCCAGATACTGAATTTCTCTTCTTCAACAGCCTGTAGCAGCGCAGGTTGTAGACTAAGATGTCTGACATTGGCCGCGGGAATAATCACGCCTTGCTTGCCTGATAATTCTCGCTGCTGACAAATCGTAAAGAAGCCTTCAATTTTCTCGTTTAAACCGCCGACCGGTTGCGCCCGACCGAATTGATCAACAGAACCGGTAATGGCAATACTCTGATTAACCGGAACATCAGCCAGCGCACTGATCAACGCGCATAATTCAGCCATTGATGCACTGTCGCCATCAACTTCGCTGTAGGACTGTTCGAAGGTCAGTGAGGCGGAGAATGGGATCTGCTGCTCAAGCTGTAGCTCAGACATCAGGAAGGCCTGCATGATCATCATTCCTTTGGCATGGATATTCCCGCCAAGTTCCGCTTTTCGCTCAATATCAGTGAATTCACCATCGCCAATATGCACCACGCAGCTAATACGTGACGGTTCGCCAAATGCGCGAGGGTGGCCAGGAAACTCAATCACCGAGAGCGCGTTGATTTGGCCAATGCGTTCACCTTCAGTTTCGATCAGGATCTGTTCCTGGAGGATTTCATCCTGCATTCGCTCTGCAAGGAAACCTTCGCGCCATTCGCGCTGAGCGAGCATCAGACTAAGTTGTTCTGCATTACAGGTCTCCCCATCACATAGCGGGGCAACTTCTTTGAACTGACGGGCAATCCATAGAGGACAGAGCGGCAATGTATCCTGCTCGCCGGTATAGCGTACTGCTTCACGAATCAGAACCTGCCACCCATCAGGGCCGGGATAGGGCAGATTATTGCTTCTGGAGACTTGGGTCACCCACTGACACCACTGCGTCATGGACTCTTCATCCACTATCTGCAGATTGTCTTCAAATTCGCTATAGATAGCCTGCTCTGCAAGTTCCGGCTCCATTTCCTGGAAGTCCGCTAATGATTCTCGGTCACCCACCAGCACCACTTTCATTTTGAGCGGCATAGAGGGCACGGAAACAGGCAAAGGACGAGACTCATCGAATGCGACCCAGTCAAACTTTTCGCGGCTCACGATGGCCTTCAGGCGCATCCATAACAAAGGCTGGGCCAGAAGCGTGCGCAGAGAAATAACCAGAATGCCGCCATTAGCCTGATGCACCAGGCCGGGTTGCAGGGTAATTTCTCCGTTAAACTGACGCAGGCAGCCAAACAGTTGTTCGGCTTCAACCCAGTCGGCACTGACCACCTGAGTTAACGTCGCAAAATTGTCTTCTGCTTTTTCCGCTTCGCGAAAACGAATGTGATGACCTGAAATCTCGTAATGACCGCCGGTCAACTTACCGGCGTCGGTGTGCAGCGTTCGGACGGCACTGGCCAGGAGATTGATATACTCAAGCTCTTCCGGGGCCTTTGCCAGCATAAAAGATGACGAAGCACGTGGCTGGAGCAGTTGCTCCAGACCAAATTGCAATCGCGGCTGAGTATCACTGAGTAAGGTATCGTTTTCGTCAGTAAAGTGTGGCTGTGCAAATATCGCCTGATAACTGTCGGTATCAGGAACCAGATCACGCCATGCAAGTTTCGTAATGGTCAAAGTTGAGGTTTTTTAGTCTGTTGTAAAAAATGCGATTATACCGTAACAGGCAACACTGCACACGTGGAAAGCGAACGGAAACACGCAGTATGACGCGCGACAGTTCACAGGCTGGATATTCTTTTCTTCAGAAGCTTGAAAAGCTGATATTCTGATAAGAGTTACACGGTAACATTGAGATCGCAATGAAATATCAACAACTTGAAAATCTTGAAAGCGGCTGGAAGTGGAAGTATCTGGTGAAAAAGCACCGTGAAGGGGAGTTGATTACCCGTTACGTGGAGGCCAGCGCTGCCAAAGAGGCCGTCGATTTGTTGCTAACCCTCGAGAATGAACCGGTTCGGGTTAATACCTGGATTGAAGAGCATATGAATCCTGCGCTGTTAAATCGTATGAAACAGACGATACGGGCGCGACGCAAACGACACTTCAATGCTGAACATCAGCATACGCGTAAGAAATCAATCGATTTAGAATTTATCGTCTGGCAACGTCTGGCTGGTCTTGCGCAGCGCCGCGGTAAAACGCTTTCAGAGACGATAGTACAGTTGATTGAAGATGCGGAACATAAAGAGAAGTACGCCAGTAAGATGTCTACGCTGAAGCAGGATCTGCAGGCCTTATTGGGTAAAGAATAGTGTGTGACCCTGACAGGGTGTTCTGAATACAGTCGCATGGCGAAAAAAAACCCCGCAAAGCGGGGTTTTTTATTAGACGGAAACTTAAGCCTGAGGCTGAGTTACAACGTCTTTGATACCTTTAACTTCGATCTCAACACGACGATCCGGAGCCAGGCAGTCGATCAGTGCAGCGCGAGCTTTCACGTTGTCACAGGTGTTGCCAGTAACCGGGTTGGATTCGCCCATGCCACGTGCAGAGATTTTGTCAGAAGGAATACCTTTGGAGATCAGGTAATCAACAACGGACTGAGCACGTTTCTCGGACAGACCCTGGTTGTAAGCGTCAGAACCGATGCGGTCAGTGAAGCCCAGAACAACAACGGAACCGTCTTTCGGATCCAGGTTGCTCAGCTGGCTGTACATCTGATCCAGAGCCTGCTGGCCTTCTGGTTTCAGAGTTGCTTTGTTGAAGTTGAACAGAACGTCAGACTTCAGAGTGAAGTGTTTGGTCTGTACTTCTGGAGCCGGAGCCGGAGCCGGAGCTACAACCGGAGCTGGTTCGCCCTGGCCGAAACGGTAAGAAACACCTACGCTCAGCAGGCCGTTGTCCGGACGACCACCAACGGTGTTAGCGTCACCGATGTTGTTGGTCCACTGGTATTCCAGACGGGTAGCGATTTCAGGAGTAATTGCGTACTCAACACCACCTGCGAATACTGGGGATACGCCAGTGTCGTGGTCTTTGAAGCCAGTGTTGTTTTTAGCGTCTGCACGCCAAACCATACCACCCAGACGAGTATAGATGTCCAGATCGTCAGTGATTGGGTAACCCAGTTTAGCGGTCAGCTGAACGCCCTGAGCTTTGAAAGCGCCGGTCTGAGTGTTGCCTTTGTACGGCATACGACCTAACCAGTCATAACCCATTTCGAAACCAACGTACGGGTTAACCTGATAACCACCGAACGCGCCTGCGCCCAGCTGGCTTTCTTCAGTTGAACCGTTGTTGTTGATTTGGTTGTTGCCAATGTCATGGAACTGAGACCAGCCCAGTTTAGCACCGGTATACCAGGTGTTATCTTTCGGAGCGGCCTGCGCTACGGTAGCGAAACCAGCCAGTGCCACTGCAATCGCGATAGCTGTCTTTTTCATTTTTTGCGCCTCGTTATCATCCAAAATATGCCATGAATATCTCCAACGAGATAACACGGTTAAATCCTTCACCGGGGGACCTGCTCAATAGTTACTCTACCGAATCTGCGGCTTAGGCCGAACACCCCTGGCGATGTAAAGTCTACAACGTAGTGGAAAACTTACAAGTGTGAACTCCGTCAGGCATATGAAAAAAAAAGGCTTGTATACACATTATTTAACATTTAGAGATGAGAAATTGAGCAGCAAAATTCGCTGAAACCGCTTCTGGCAAGCGTTCGCACCAAAAAAGCCTTAGGCTTCAATTCATCGGCAAAGCATGAAAAAAAAATCCAGGATTAATCCTAATTTTACTTAATGATACAAATTAGAGTGAATTTTTAGTCCGGATTGCTGTCTCGGGGCTAAGGAGTGGGCTCGTACCGGACGCATAATAAATCCCATTGCATTCCCCTCATCGGCAGCTTTTACCAGTTGCGCATGCTCTTCTTCTGTCAATTCGTCCGACAACCAACCGATCACGACACTGTAATTGCCTGTGCGCAATGCCCGAATCATTGATTCTAAAGTATGGCACGGCGAAAGCTGGTTTATTTGCATCACCTTAGTGAGGGGAAGTCCTGCTGACTGCACCCATTCCCGGCTGAGTTTTTGCTGTGGCGTCAGCCAGAGTTGCCAGCGCGATTGCTGCCCCAATTGTTGCAGAAGGGGTAAAAGGAGTAATTGGGTCATCATGGGCTGGTCTTCGCGATAGACCACTTCACTGATAAGCCCTGCGGTAGCATTCTCCGAAGAGACTCGCGCAATTCGACCGGAAGTGGAAGAGAGCGCCGAAGAACGATTTGCATAACCTGATGTGTACATAATCAATCCAGCCCTGTGAGTTACTGTATGGATGTACAGTAACCCTGTAACCAGCAAAGATCAACCTTATTTTCGGAAACAGACTCGCAATTTTTATTCATTGTCGCTGTAAAAACAAAATTCATCTTGCCCCTTGAGAATAAGTTGCCTATTTTCGTCATTAACGGAGCTGCTACTGCAAATTATTCATTTAGTTTATGATTTAAAAGGATTTTTATGAGAACACTTTCTTATAGTCGAATCTATAAATCTCAAGAATACCTGGCTTCACTGGGCACGATTGGCTATCGCTCGTTGTTTGGCAGTTACAGTTTGAGTATTGGGGATACTGTCTTTGCGATGGTCGCTAATGGTGAACTATACCTTCGTGCCTGTGAGCAAAGCGCACAGTATTGTGTGAAACACCCGCCTGTCTGGCTGACATTTATGAAGCGCGGACGTCAGGTTATGCTCCATTATTATCGGGTGGATGAAAGCCTGTGGTGTGACCAGCAACAACTGGTACGTTTATCACAGTATTCACTGGATGCGGCAGTAAAGGAAAAACATACCCGTTTTTCACAACATCGTTTGAAGGATTTACCCAATATGACCTTTCATCTGGAGATCCTCCTGAACGAGGCAGGGATTAAAGATGAGAGCACATTACGGAATCTGGGGGCGAAAATGAGCTGGCTGAGGCTTCGTCATCTAAATAAGTCTCTGACGGTGAAAGTTCTCTATTCTCTGGAGGGGGCGATTCTCGGGGTTCATGAAGCCGCGCTCCCGGCGACACGCCGCCAGGAGCTTGCAGACTGGGTTCAGTCACTTACGACATAACAGGGGTATTCGACGGCAATTGCGTAATTTGTCGTTGCAGACGCCCGATCTCAGGGAGCAGCGCGATCAGCAGGCCAATCTGCTGTACGACAAGCGGTTCTTTGCTGTCCGGGAGAGGTTCCAGATGCTGAATCCGCTGTTTTAGCCCCTCCAGCGCCTGATGTACCCGTTGTTCGTCTGCGGGTTGATGATGAAGTGCATCATCAACGTAACATACCGCATCGTCCAGCAGGGTCAGAACCTCCTGATTGGTTAACTGTTCACGGTGAGCACCTAGCGCAGAAATATAGCTGGTAAAAGTATGATTGAGGCAGAGTAACCGAAACGCCGCCTCACGGGTTTCTGCGGTGACATCGGGCTCGCTCGACATATTTGACACCACTGATGCCAGCTCAGCATCGCGATTGTGTGCATCCCGGCGGGCAATACGGTAGGTAAGTCGATTATCACGTCCCTGGTGATATTGTTCGAGGATCGCATCCAGATAGCGGCAGTTTGCATCTGTTGCGCGTTCCAGAACACGCGGAAGGTTGCGAAAACGCCAGTCTGGCCAGATAAAGCTGACGGCAGCCCACGCGATGGCGCAGCCAATGAGCGTATCAATGACGCGCGGCAGAGCGACCTCAAAACCTTCTCCCAGCAAGTTAAAGCACAGCAATACCAGTAAGGTAATGAACATCGTGGCATGGGCATACTGCACATTGCGAAACGCGAAAAACAGCACGCCTGTAATCACCAGCAGGATCAATTGCCCTTCAAGGGAGGGAACGAACCACAATATCGGCAAACCAATGGCGACACCCACCAACGTGCCGATAATCCTCAACGCCAGACGATGTCGGGTAGCATTATAGTTTGGCTGACACACGAACAGACTGGTAAGCAGGATCCAGTAACCGTGATCCATTCCGGTAATTTGGATCAAGGTATAGCCCAGGCAGAGCACTAACGACATTCTTACTGCGTGACGAAACAGGGCGGACTCTGGCGTGAAATTGCGGCTCAACCGTAACCAGGTATCGCTGAATCCGTGCGGACTATCGTCCGCCAGCTGATTCTCTGATTCATTGCGGGGCGCCGCCTGCGCCTGCTCAGACTCGATCGTGGCGAGTTGTGCATCTATTGCGCGTAAATTTGCGAGTAAAAAGCCCAGCGTTTTCAGTAAGTCTGCTGAAGCGCCTCCGGCACGCATGCGTTCGAGCGCCGCGTCAAGGTGCGTGAATGCACGTTCAAAATGCGGATCATGTTGATAGGGCGTGCGCAGTAAAATACAGCGCGACAGATGCATACAGGCCTGCCCTTGCATCGACATCAAACGCTGAAAGCGGAACATCACGTCGCTGTGACGGAAATGATCGCGTAGCGTTTGATACTGGATATGCGACGAGCTGGCTCGTTCATGAATATCCTGCGCAACAAAATAGTAGTGTAGCGTCCGGCGCGTACCACGCTGCCCACGGTCGCCACGCAGACGAGTGAGCAGGGAAATTTTTGTCTGGTTCAGCGTTGCCATCAGTTGCCCGTTGGCCAGTGCTAAATCGTATAAAGGCGCCTGGCTCTCATCTTCAATATCCGGATCATATAATCGGGATTTTAATTCCAGATAATGCGCGAGCTGCTCATAGCTGCGCGCCAGATTATCTTGCAGTGGGCGGATAGGGAACAACAGATGCCCGGTCAGCGTAAGCAGGTTATACCATACAGCCCCTGCCAACAGGAGCAATGGCTGTTGGTACCACTGCTCGTACAGCGATGCGCCAAGCATGGTGTAGATGGCGATCAGCAATGCGCCAAAAGCAATGGTCGCGTAGCGCTGCCCGAGGCCGCCGAGCAAAATAAATCCGCTGGTCGATAACGTCAGGCCTATGGCGAAAAGCCAGGGCCATGGAAACAATAATTCCACGGAGGCGGAGGCGATGAAAAAACAGATCAGTGTGATAATCAAATTGCGCAGGCGTCCAGCAAGGCGATCATCCAGATCGGTCAACGCCGCGGCCACCATACCCAGCGTTAGCGGGATGGTCAGTTTGACATCACCCAGCCACCAGGGCAGGGCCGTAGTGCCGCACAGTGCGATAAAAATGCGCACATAATATAACCAGGTACTGTTCCAGGTGTACCGCCTAAGCAGGGGACTCAACATAAAGGCCATCAGTCCTGATTATTCAAAACGGCGACGCGCATTCGCTTCGCGCGCGGCCTGAGCGGTTTCAACAGTGACCACACGGCGGCCAACCGGCCAGAGTGCAATGGCGGCAATTTTGAAGTTCGCAATGCCGACAGGGATCCCGATTATCGTAATGCATTGGGTAATACCGGCAGCAATATGCATCAGGCATAACCACCAGCCGAACAGAATTAGCCAGAATACATTGAGTAATGTACCGCCCGTGTTCATCAGCGCATTTTTACCCGCTGGATTGAGTTCATCCACATGAATCGCTTCGTTGCCGTAAGGAAACAGAGAGAGTTTGGTTATCTCCCAGCACGAACGCGTCAGAGGTAATGTAAAAATCAGAACGATACTGACGAGCGTCGCCAGTAACCAGGCCAGGGTGGTCGCAAAACCCCCCAACACAAAATTTAGGATATTCAGAACGGTACGCATAAAGCCTCGGTCAAATCTGGTTTTCTATGATTCCAGGCAATTGTAACGTTTTTTTGGGCTGGAGCACGTTTTCTCTGGCGGTTACACTGAGAAGTAAACCTCTCGTGTGGATCCACTGAGTCATGGAACTGAAAGCAACTTCTCTTGGAAAACGTCTGGCGCAACACCCTTACGATCGGGCTGTTATTCTTAATGCCGGTATCAAAGTCTCTGGCGATCGCCATGAATACCTTATTCCATTCAATCAGTTACTGGCGATCCATTGCAAGCGCGGCCTGGTCTGGGGAGAACTGGAGTTCGTCCTCCCGGATGATAAAGTGGTGCGTTTGCACGGTACAGAATGGAGCGAAACACAACGGTTTCACCATCACCTGGAAACGCACTGGCAACGCTGGAGCCAGGAGATGAGCGAAGTCGCTGCGCGGGTGTTGCAGGAGCAATTAGACCTTATTGCGCAGAGAACGGGGGAAAACACATGGTTGACCCGTGAGCAAACGTCAGGAATTCAGCAGCAAATTCGTCACGCGTTTGCGGCGCTGCCGTTGCCTGTCAACCGGCTGGAATCCTTTGAAAATTGTCGTGATGCATGGCGTAAGTGCCTGGCATGGCTAAAAGATATCGAAGGTTGTCGGCTGGCGCATAATCAGGCTTATACCGATGTCATGCTGACAAAATATGCGGCGTTTTTTGAACAGATAGAATCGTCGCCATTGAATCCCGCACAGGCCAGAGCGGTTGTAAACGGTGAGCATTCGCTGCTGGTTCTTGCCGGTGCTGGCAGTGGCAAAACGTCGGTGTTGGTCGCTCGTGCAGGTTGGCTTTTGACCCGAGGAGAGGCAGCGGCTGAACAAATCCTGCTGTTGGCTTTTGGCCGTAAAGCTGCCGAAGAGATGGACGAACGTATTCGCGAGCGGTTGCATACTGAAGAGATCGCCGCGCGAACGTTCCATGCGCTTGCTCTGCATATCATCCAGCAAGGGAGCAAAAAAGTCCCCACGATCAGTAAACTTGAAAACGACACTGACGCGAGACATCAGCTTTTTATTTCTGCATGGCGACAGCAGTGCAGTGAGAAAAAGGCACAGGCAAAAGGCTGGCGGCAATGGCTGGAAGACGAAATGCAGTGGAGCGTGCCGGAAGGCAATTTCTGGGATGATGAAAAGCTGCGACGTCGACTGGCACCACGACTGGATCGTTGGGTGAGTCTGATGCGGATGCATGGCGGCACACAGGCCGAGATGATCGCCAGCGCGCCGGAAGAGATCCGCGACCTGTTCGGTAAACGCATCAAATTGATGGCGCCGTTACTGAAAGCATGGAAAAGCGCGCTGAAGGAGGAAGATGCTGTCGATTTCTCCGGGCTTATTCATCAGGCGATTGTTTGCCTTGAAAAAGGGCGCTTTATCAGCCCGTGGAAGCATATTCTGGTTGACGAATTTCAGGATATCTCCCCGCAACGTGCGGCATTGCTGGCCGCGTTGCGCCGGCAAAACCCACATAGCACATTGTTTGCTGTAGGGGATGACTGGCAGGCCATTTATCGTTTCAGTGGGGCGCAGCTTTCGCTCACGACGGCGTTTCATCAAACGTTTGGCGAGGGTGATCGCTGTGATCTCGATACTACATATCGCTTCAACAGCCGGATCGGTGAAATTGCTAACCGATTTATCCAACAGAATCCGCACCAACTCGCAAAACCGCTCAACAGTCTGACGGCAGGAGATAAAAAGGCGGTCACGTTGCTGGAAGAAAGTCAGCTGGATGCTTTGCTGGATAAGCTTTCTGGTTATGCAAAAGAGGATGAGCGTATTCTGGTGCTGGCGCGCTACCATCATTTGAAACCCGCCTGTCTGGAAAAGGCTGCGACGCGCTGGCCAAAACTACAGCTGGATTTCATGACCATTCATGCCAGTAAAGGCCAGCAGGCAGACTATGCGATTATCGTCGGATTGCAGGAGGGAAGCGATGGTTTTCCGGCGCCGGCGCGCGAGTCGATCATGGAAGAGGCTTTGCTGCCGCAGGTGGAAGATTTCCCGAATGCAGAAGAGCGGAGATTGCTGTATGTGGCATTGACACGTGCCCGGCATCGTGTGTGGGTGTTATTTAGCAAAGAAAGTCCGTCTTGTTTTGTCGACGATCTGAAGCACCTGGATGTGCCGGTAGCGAGGAAACCTTGAGAAACAGGCGGCAAGCGCCGCCTGTAGACTTATGACTTGAGGCGCTCGGCCAGGTAGCGGTCGTAATCCGGGATCAAAATCTCCACCGCATCGCTGAAATTCGGCGACTGGATAATAAAATCGGCGGTAGAAACGTTGGTGGCAACCGGGATATTCCACACGGTTGCCAGACGCAGCAGCGCTTTGACATCCGGATCGTGCGGCACCGCATTGAGCGGATCCCAAAAGAAAATCAGGACATCAATTTTCCCTTCAGAGATCAGTGCGCCAACTTGCTGGTCGCCGCCCATCGGGCCGCTCAGCATGGCGTTCACGTCCATACCTGTCGCGCGTTGAATTAAGTTTCCTGTTGTTCCGGTAGCGTAAAGTTCGTGCTTTTCCAGTAATGGCTGGTGGCGTTCAACCCAGTTCATCAACATCTGTTTGCAGTGATCGTGGGCAACCAGCGCAATATGTTTGCGCGCCGGCAACGTGCGAGTCGTCAGTTCCATAGTTCAATTCCGTAGTTAACCTTGCTACAGAGTACTGGAAGCTATTGACGCTGCAAGAGAAAGACGTAAAAAAAGCGTACTGATGCCAAAACGTTATGAAGAAGGCTGTTTTTCTGCCCACTTCAGGAAGTTATTTCGGGTTTGCGGGTCGGCTTGTTTAAACCAGTATTTGAGTCGTTGCTCGGTGAGCGTCTGAGATTGTGGCGGAATGGCATCCAGCTCCGAGATCCCCGAAAGCAGAGTACTGTCATCGGCCATCATCGTTGCAAACTGCGGCAACGAGGCGTGTTTAGACGCTTTATTATAGCGTTCGGTTTCAAGTTCATAATCAATGACTTTGGCCGTCGATGTGATGGCCAGAATATCAAGCTTTACCGGGATTGGCATAGCGTCGCCATCCAGTAGTTCAAGGCGTGGCGTGGCATCAAAATGCGCTGTTTCACGCTCGTTCTCCAGCCGTGGGAGATGAAAATTGACCTGGCTGATGAGTTGAGTATCGAAGCTCACCACCAACGGCGGTGAGATATAGAGTCGCTCTTCATGGCTGGAGAGGCGAATAGTCTTCTCCACACGAAAAACCAGCTGATGCGGACCGTTATCCAGTTCAAGGCTGTCGGCCCCCCGTAACAACGAACTGGAGACTTTTTTGCCATCTAAAACAAGAAGATCTACATCACTGGAGAGACGTAAGGTGGTGGCGAAAACGGTGGCCGGCAAAATCAATACAATGAAGGTTGTCACAATGCCGGCTTTCATAGGATTCTCCTGGTCAAAGACCGCATAATGAATAATGTATCAAAATTTTACGGTAATCATCTTTACTAACATATAGACATATTTTTAACTTTTGCTCTCATACATTCGTATGGGGCGAATGGTTGGGATGTCGGGTTTGTCGTACACTTTGCAAAACAGCCTGGAGAAAGATGATGAAAGAGACCGACATTGCTGGCATTTTGACGTCCACCCGTACTATTGCGCTGGTGGGGGCGAGTGATAAACCCGATCGCCCGAGCTATCGCGTGATGAAATATCTGCTCGACCAGGGCTATCATGTGATTCCTGTTTCACCAAAGGTGGCCGGGACGACGCTGTTAGGGCAGAAAGGCTACGCGACTCTGGCTGATGTTCCGGAACACGTCGATATGGTAGATGTTTTTCGTAATTCAGAAGCTGCGTGGGGCGTCGCACAGGAGGCGATTGCTATCGGCGCGAAAACGCTGTGGATGCAGTTGGGCGTGATTAATGAGCAAGCTGCGGTACTGGCGCGAAATGCGGGTCTGGCCGTTGTGATGGATCGCTGTCCGGCGATTGAGATCCCACGTCTGGGACTGGCAAAGTAAGTCTGTTCGGTTGCCGGATGGCGCGTTGCTTATCCGGCCTACCGTTCATGGCCGGATAAGACGCGTAGGCCCGATAAGCGAAGCGCCATCGGGCACGGACTAAAATCAATTGCGAAGGCGTGGCGCCTGGAGTTGTTTACGAATCGTGCGCGCCAGTTCATCCATTGAAGGCTGCTCAGGATGTTCGTCCTGTGTTTCGCTACTCAACTGCGCTTCAGCCAGATAAGTATGTACAGGCTGACCATTATCGTCTTCCATCACCACGTGATACCAGGGAGCAGCGCGAAGTTCGTCGTTAACCGCCAGCTCATCAGGTGACGGTTCCTCGAGCGAATATACCGGGTCGATATCCACGACCACTCCGAGATAACCTAATAGGGAATGGCGGACCTGCTGGCCAATACCGAATTTGCTGGCAATCATAGTCACCTCCCGGGAAATTATTACTCTCTATTTGAGGGTAAAATTCCACTTTTCAAGTTACATGACGCGACAGGCAAACCCTTTCAGATACAGCCCTTCCGGGTAGGTAGCGATCACCGGATGATCGGCAGCCTGACGGAACTGCTCTATAAATTGTATATCACGACCAGCATCTATTGCGGCATCGGCGATGATTTTCTGAAATAAATCGGTTGTCATCAACCCGGAACAGGAGAATGTCAGCAACACGCCGCCAGGGTTCAGCAGCTGGATTGCCAGCATATTGATGTCTTTATAGCCGCGGCATGCGCCCATCAACTGACTTTTATTTTCGACAAATTTCGGCGGATCCATCACGATCACGTCAAATTTCTCGCCACGATCGCGGTAGGTGCGCAGCAGTTTGAAAACATCATCACGCACAAATTCGGCTTTGCTGAGATCCAGCTTGTTCAGTTCAACGTTTTGCTTCGCAATGTCCAGCGCTTCCTGAGAAGTGTCGACACTCACGACCTGGCGACATCCGCCCATCAACGCCGATACTGCGAACCCCCCTGTATAGGAGAAGCAGTTCAGGACGCGTTGGTTTTCTACGTAGCGACGGGTCGCCAGGCGGCTGTCGCGTTGATCAAGGTAGTAACCGGTTTTATGTCCGCCCTGAATATCCACCAGCAACTTCATGCCGTGTTCTTCAATGGGAAGCAGGGCAGGAGGCAATTCACCTGTCACAGGTCCCTGGGTTAGCTCCATGCCTTCTTTTTTACGCACCGCAACATCGCTGCGGTCATAAATGGCGCATTCGGGATACAGTGTCTGCAGTGCGCTTATCAAGGCGGCACGCTGATATTCCGCACCGGCGCTCAACAGCTGCAGCACAAGGAAGTTGCCGAAACGGTCGATGGTCACGCCGGGCAGACCATCAGACTCACCGGCAATCAGCCGATAGCTGTCCAGCCCGTCTTTCTTCGCCAGCCACTCACGCCACTGCTGTGCCTGCTGCAGACGACGGGTGAAGAAGGCGATGTCGATGGATTCCGTTTTATCGAACGTCCAGACGCGTGCACGAATCTGCGACGCAGGCGAATACGCGCCGCGTGCTAACCATTTGCCCTGATGGTCAACAATATCGATGGTTTCACCGAGGTTGGCTTTGCCTTCCATGCGAGCAACCGCACCGGAAAAGACCCACGGATGGCGGCGAAGTAAAGATTTTTCGCGCCCTTTGGCTAACACTAAACGTACACTCATAATTTACTATTCTGTCGAATCAAAGAAATGGGCGCCATTGTCCTGAGTTTTGCGAGGATTTGCAACGCGCCCCGCGATGATAAGGAGCACAGCAATGTCAAAAATCTGCATAATCGCCTGGGTGCATGGGCGCGTTCAGGGTGTTGGTTTTCGCTATAGCACACAACATGAAGCGCAACGGCTGGGATTAACCGGGTACGCGAAAAATTTGGATGACGGTAGCGTCGAAGTGGTGGCCTGCGGCGAAGCGGAACAGGTTGAAAAATTGCTTAAGTGGCTGAAGGATGGGGGGCCCCGAAGCGCCAGGGTTGACCGGGTTCTCAGTGAACCACATCGCCCTGGCGACGAGTTAAAGGGCTTTAGTATTCGCTACTAAATACACTTCACCGGCTTGGGCAGGCCTGCAATTTTGGTGGCCTGTTTAGCCGGTCCTTTCGGGAACAGACGATACAGGTAGCGACTGTTGCCTTTCTCTTCACCCAGCTTATTGGCCATGGCTTTTACCAGCATACGGATCGCGGGCGAGGTATTAAATTCCAGGTAAAAATCACGGACAAAGCGTACCACTTCCCAGTGTTCCGCCGAGAGGGTTATACCTTCGTTTTGTGCAATAACCACCGCCAGAGGCTCGCTCCATTGCGCCGTCTCTTTCAGATAGCCTTCGCTATCGGTATCGATTTCTTTCCCTTCAAAGATCAACATAATTCTTCACAGCGTGAGTAAAACGGTCGTCAGTTTACCAAAAAACAAAGCCCCGCATAAGCGGGGCCGGATGACACATTTTGTCGCTTAGTCGCGGCTGGCGAAACCCAGAATGCTCAGCAGGCTGACAAAGATGTTGTAGAGCGAGACGTACAGGCTGACCGTCGCACGGATGTAGTTGGTCTCACCACCACGGATAATGTTGCTGGTCTCAAACAGGATGGCGCCGGAAGAGATCAGAATAAACACTGCGCTAATAGCAAGATGCAGTGCAGGCAGTTGCAGGAAGATGTTCGCCACCATACCAATCAGTACGACAACCACACCTGCCATCAGCATACCGCCGAGGAAAGACATGTCTTTGCGCGTGGTCAGAACGTAGGCAGAGCAGCAGAAAAAGACCAGCGCAGTACCACCCAACGCCATCGCGATAACATCACCCATACCTGCGGACAGATAGGCATTAAGCATCGGGCCGAGAATGTAGCCCAGGAAGCCAGTAAATGCGAAAGCCGCGAGGATGCCGGTCGGTTTGTTCGCTGTTTTATAGGTCAGGAACATCAGGCCATACATACCCACCAGCGTCAGGATCAAACCCGGAGACGGCAGCATTAATACGGTGCTTGCCGTGGCGGTGATCGCTGAAAACGCCAGCGTCAGACTCAGCAGAAAATAGGTGTTTCTCAGCACTTTGTGAGTGCTGAGTAGCGATGTACGGTCGCGCGATGAAGTAATTATACGATCCATGAGTCACTCTCTTATGACAGATGTAATTAATGATGGAGGATAAAGAAATCGCTGGCGAGGACACAGCGGTTTTACCCATCTTTACGCATTTGATCTTCCACAGGATAAGCATTTTATTTCAGAAAAATCAGGCAAACCAGTTTAACACACCAATTATACGTTTCAGAGCGATCGGCGTCGTATAGGTGACTGAAAATTATTGCTTTATAACATGACGCCCATTATGAGTGGTGATGTCCTCATCAACATATCAATAAGGTAAGGGAATGGTTCAACTCAACCCGAGGGTGTTTACGTTTACGCTGTTAGCCGTCAGTCTGATGCCGATAACCAGTGCAGCATGGGCGGCGAATGTTCCCGCTGGAACGGTATTGGCAGAAAATCAGGAACTGGTCAGAAACAACGGTAGCGAACCGGCATCGCTGGACCCGCATAAAGTGGAAAGCAATGTCGAGTTTGGTTTAATCAGCGATATGTTCGATGGACTGGTTGCCGTCACTCCGGAAGGGGCGATTGAACCGCGACTTGCCGTTTCATGGGAAAATAAAGCCAATACGGTCTGGACGTTCCATTTACGCCCTGGGATCACCTGGTCAGATGGCTCGGCTATCACGGCGCAGGATATCGTCTGGAGCTGGCAGCGTTTAGTTTCACCCAAAACGGCCTCTCCGTATGCGACCTATCTGGGGAATATGCATGTTCTGAATGCCGCAGAGATTGCGCAAGGCAACAAGGCGCCTGATACGTTGGGGGTCAAAGCTGTCAATGACAGAACCCTGGAAATCACCCTAACGCAGCCAACCGCTGCCTTTCTCGCAATGCTGGCCCATCCCTCTCTGGTGCCGCTGGATAAAGTCCTGATTGGCCGTTTTGGTGATAAATGGACAAAACCCGAACATTTCGTCAGCAGCGGAGCATACACGCTTTCGCAATGGGTGGTGAACGAACGGATCGTGACGGAGCGTAACCCTCACTACTGGGATGATAAGCATACGGTTATCAATAAAGTCACCTGGCTGCCCATCAGCTCTGAAGCGGCGGACGTTAATCGCTACAAAGCAGGGGAGATAGATATTGTTTATACCGTGCCGGTAAACCAGTTCGCGCAATTGAAAAAAACCATGGGCGAAGAGCTACGTGTCGCCCCCCAACTGTCAACCTATTACTATCAGTTCAATACCACCCGCGCGCCGTTCAATGATCCGCGAGTTCGCCGTGCGCTGAATATGGCGCTGGATAAGGACATTATCGCGCAGAAAGTCATGGGGCAGGGGCAGCGCGAAGCCTGGGTTATTAGCCAGCCTGATATTGGCGGCGTGACACTGCGTGCTCCTGATTATGCTTCCTGGCCACGGGACAAACGCATCGCAGAGGCGAAAAAACTGTTAGCCGAAGCGGGATTTGGCCCGGAACATCCGCTTTCGTTCAATTTGCTTTATAACACCTCGGAAACGCACCAACGTATTGCCATTGCGGCGAGTTCGATGTGGAAGAAGAACCTCGGCGTAGAGGCGAAATTACAGAATCAGGAATGGAAAACGATGCTCGATACCATGCATACCGGTAATTTTGATGCGGTTCGTTATGCATGGATCGCGGATTACGATGATGCGGCAAGTTTCCTGAATACATACCGTACTGGCGACAGTGAGAACACGAGCAAGTACAGTAATCCTGCGTATGACGAGGCGTTACGGAACGCTGCGAAAGCAGCAACGGTCGCGGAGCGAGGCAAGTATTACCAGCAGGCTGAGGACTTGCTTGGGCAAGATGTACCGGCAATTCCAGTTTATCACTACGTTCGCACCCACCTGGTGAAACCGTGGGTGGGCGGATTTGTCTCCGACAGCCTGGGAAATTACTACAGCAAAGATATGTACATCAAAAAGCATTGATGCTTTATGTGCTGAATAAATGGTCAATCTGCTGTTATTTCAGGCTATTAACAGCATTTTGACTGTTTTTCAGGCAAACGAACGCTTTGGTGCTTTACAGGTCAGTTCGGGATGTTTATAGTGCGCCTCATTGGAAGCGTGGCCGAGCGGTTGAAGGCACCGGTCTTGAAAACCGGCGACCCGAAAGGGTTCTAGAGTTCGAATCTCTACGCTTCCGCCAAATTAAACAAGGGGTTACCGAAAGGTAACCCCTTGTTGTTTTGGGCTGTTGGTATATTCTATTGGTATATTTCAGCTCGATCAGCGCGCTTCAATCAGAAGATTAACCCCCTCGAACATCATTTTTTTCAGTTCGTTGCGACCATCGGCAGATCCAGTGTCGGCGTGATTTTCGTCTTACGATCATAAATCAGCACCTGACTTTCCGTTTTGTTGCCAGAGAATAACTGTTTATCCCGGCTGTCGTGGCAAAGTAAATTTCCTTTAACTGAAACTGAGTATTCCCCCTGAGCCACCCGGCAAAATCCCATCCCAGATATTTCATAGAGCGAAAACCGGTATTCTGAAAGCCTGCATCCGTGACAATCATTACCCGTGTTTCGGGTGTAATAGTCCTGGAAAGGACATTCCAAAATACCTTTATATCTGTGCGTTCTGCCTTATTTCCGGGGGAACAATCTGGTTTAAAAGGGGGAATGGAGCGCCCGTCACAAATCAGGCTGGCTCTCAGAACATGATATTCCTGGGAAGAATAGGGCTAAAGGGGTATTACAGAGGTCGAGCAGGACATCAAGAAGCGGCATAAAAAAAACGGCTCCCTGTTATGGAAGCCGTCATCGAGCCGCAGATAAAGGCGCGGTTAACGGATCGTTAACGGATCGGTATTGCGCCTGTGGGTACTTTGCTTTCTTCGGCAGGCTTAATTTGCCTGTACCCGAATGGGGGCCGTTGCAGCAAATAGCCACGGACGCGCTTCGCTGTCCACCCGCCCAGACAAGGTCTCTCTGACCTGCAGATGGTAGTCATCGATCCATTGTTTTTCAGCATCACTCAGCAGATGTAATTCCACAAGATTCAAATCGATGGGTACCAGTGTCAGCGTGGAAAACTTGCAGAATCCAGGGCGACTTTCTACGATTTCAACCTGATTTTCAATACGGATACCATACTGCCCGGCGAGGTAATAACCCGGCTCAATGGTCATGATATTGCCTGCAACCAGCGGCCACGGATTCACTTTTTTAGCCAGGCGGTGGGGCTGCTCGTGGATCAACAACTGATGACCGACGCCGTGACCGGTGCCATGATCGTAATCGAGGCCGAGTTCCCAAAGCGCCCTGCGGGCAAACGCATCAAGCTGGTGGCCCTGAGTTTCGCTGGGGAACTGCAGGGTGATCAGTGACAGGAAACCCTTCAGTACAGCTGTGTAATGTAGCTTCCGCTGCGCATTCTGAGGACCAAACGCCATCGTACGGGTGGTATCGGTGGTTCCATTGTGATACTGACCGCCGGAATCGTTCAGGTACATCGCTTGCGATGTGATCGGCGTATTGGTTTGTTCACTTGAGTGATAATGGCACATGGCGGCGTTGCTTGCGGAGGCCGAAATCGTGCCAAAACTTTGTTCAATAAACCCCGGTTGCTGTTGACGGTAGAACAGCTGTTTTGCCTGGGCCTCCAGTTCGGTCACGGGATTGCCCGCCGCTTCGCGCAGGGGAACCTCATGTGCCAGCCATGCCAAAAAGTTAACCCAGGCGGCACCATCCTGCTGGTGGCATTCCCGGTAACCTGCCAGCTCTGTTTCGTTTTTATGCGCTTTGATAAAGGTAATGGGATCGGGCGACCAAATGACTTCGCCGCCGTGCTGTTCAATGGCAAAACGTAGCGCAACCGGCGCGTAATCTTTATCGACCAGAACGCGTTTTCCGGGGGCAAGTTGTTGGCAGCGAGACAGGAAATCGCTCTGTGCTGAGAGCGTCAACGTCTCCAGCAATGCATCCGGTAGTGATGTGGTTTTTCGGCTATCGACGAACCACTCCAGCTCACCCGTGCGGTGCAACAGAGCAAAAGAGAAAGGCACCGGCACCATATTCAGGTCTGAGCCGCGGACATTCAGCAGCCAGGCAATGTTGTCCGGCAAGGTGATAGCGAGAATATCCGCCTGGTGTTTTGACATCGCGTCGATAATCCGCGTGCGTTTTTGCGCGCTGCTTTCTCCGCTGATTTCAATCGGCATTTCCCTTATCAGTCCGCAAGGTGGTGCGGGACGGTCATGCCATACGGTGTCGAAAGGATCGCTCTCTAAGGCGACCAGTTCGCAGTGCGTCGTCGAGAGTGCTTCGAACTGGCTGTTAGCCATCAATAGAGGCTCGAATGCGATACGCGCCCCAGACGGGACATGCGCCTGCAGATAGTCTGCCAGTGGTTCGTCATGCAAATGATGAATCTCAAAATCGTTGAGATCGACTTCAGCGCGCACCTGCACCTGGTATCGCCCGTCGACGAAGATTAGCGCCCGGTCGCGGAGCACCAGCGCCAGTCCAGCGGAGCCGCTAAACCCGGTCAACCAGGCCAGTTTATTGTCATGCGGCGTACAATCTTCGCTCTGATGGGCGTCGGCGCGCGGGACAATCATGCCATCCAGCCCTTGCGTTATCAGTAAGTTGCGCAGAGCGGAAAGGGGTGTTGAATTTTGCATAGATACCTTCTGGTCTTAACGGAACGGCGGTTCGTTGAACGTACGTAATTTACGGGAATGCAGACGATCACCTTCTGCGCGCAGCAGGTCGATCGCCCGGATACCAATCTGCAGGTGCTCGGAAATTGCACCCTCATAAAAACGGTTAGCCTGGCCCGGTAGCTTAATTTCGCCGTGCAATGGCTTATCGGAAACACACAGCAGCGTGCCGTAAGGAACGCGGAAACGATAGCCCTGCGCAGCAATGGTGGCGCTTTCCATATCAATCGCCACGGCGCGACTGAGGTTAAAGCGCAATGCTGAGGCCGAATAACGCAATTCCCAGTTTCGGTCATCTGTGGTGACTACGGTTCCGGTGCGCAGGCGTTGTTTAACCTCTTCGCCCGGCATACCACTGACCTGTTTGGTAGCGTCATAGAGCGCGCGCTGTACTTCGGCAATGCTGGGGATGGGGATATCGGGCGGCAGTACGGCATCCAGCACGTGATCGTCGCGCAAATAGGCGTGAGCCAGTACGTAATCACCAATGGACTGACTTTCACGTAATCCGCCACAGTGGCCGATCATCAGCCAGACATCCGGGCGCAGGACGGCCAGATGGTCGCAAATCGTTTTGGCATTAGAAGGGCCGACACCGATGTTCACCAGCGTAATGCCCTGACCGTCAGCGGTGATCAGATGCCAGGCAGGCATTTGATGCTTTTTCCAGGCCAAATCGGAAATAGCTTCTTCCGGCGCTTCGGTTTCTGCGGTGATCCAGATCCCTCCTGCACAAGACAGGGCGATGTAAGGGCTGTCCGGATCCAGTATTTGGCTGCATCCCCAACGCACAAATTCATCCACGTAACGGGTGTAGTTAGTAAACAACACAAAGGGCTGAAAATGTTCAACCGGCGTACCAGTATAGTGGCGCAGCCGTGCCAGCGAAAAATCGACGCGGCGGGCATCAAAATGCGACAGAGGCGAAAACTCTACCGGATGATAAATACCATCAGCCGTTTCATCACCAATCTGCGCCAGTTCTGTTGTCGGGAAATGGCGCGTGAGTCCGGCGCTCATTGAGCGATCAAGCGTCAATGCGGAACCGTCAATAACATAAGGATAGGGGATCTCATGGTGCGATGGTTCGACACAGATATGTGCGCCGTAGTCCTGATAGACAAGCGTGAGCTGTTCAAGCAGGTAAGCGCGAAACAGTTCGGGGCGTGTTACGGTAGTGGTGTAGCATCCCGCATGGGTAAAACGCCCAAAAGCGCGCGTTTTGGGGGGATTAGTGGCGGTACCGTCCCAGCTTACTGAGAGTGAGGGGTAGACGAAAAGCCCATTATTTCTTGCGGCGGCATCGGGTAGCGTGCCGTTTTCAATATAGTGAGAGATGGCTTCCCGTAGTGCATTTACTGAGCGATCATATAATTCATTAAGGCGCTCCAGCGCCTGTTCGGGTGTCAGACCTTTACCCTGATTCTCCATATTATTCTCCTTATGCGTTCACAGGTTGCCCATACCATTCGATAGTATGTCAGCAAATTGTGAAACAAAAGGGGGCGATGAAGGCGGGGTGGAAAAG
>NZ_JANEWG010000020.1 GCF_028069725.1 Citrobacter sp. Awk 4 | reverse complement strand
GGTCATCCTCTCAGACCAGCTAGGGATCGTCGCCTAGGTGAGCCGTTACCCCACCTACTAGCTAATCCCATCTGGGCACATCCGATGGCAAGAGGCCCGAAGGTCCCCCTCTTTGGTCTTGCGACATTATGCGGTATTAGCTACCGTTTCCAGTAGTTATCCCCCTCCATCGGGCAGTTTCCCAGACATTACTCACCCGTCCGCCACTCGTCACCCGGGGAGCAAGCTCCCCTGTGCTACCGTTCGACTTGCATGTGTTAGGCCTGCCGCCAGCGTTCAATCTGAGCCATGATCAAACTCTTCAATTTAAGTTTGATGCTCGTGAATTAAACTTCGTAATGAATTACGTGTTCACTCAGAGACTTGGTATTCATTTTTCGTCCGGGGACGTTAAGAATCCATGTCACTTTGAGTGCCCACACAGATTGTCTGATAAATTGTTAAAGAGCAGTGCCGCTTCGCTTTTTCTCAGCGGCGCGGGGTGTACATATTACGCCATCCCGCTACAGAGTCAAGCCTTTATTTTTGCTTTCTCTGCTGAAGTTCTCAGTGGAACCCCGCTGACCCGGCGGCTTGCGTGCCGTTGTTCCGTGTCAGTGGAGGCGCATTATAGGGGGTTATTTCCGGCTGACAAGCGGAAATTTAAAATAATCTTCTGAGTGCTTATTTTTTATTCTTTACGACTACTTTGACGACGAATTGCTGGTTAATTGTGCGATTTCACGGGCGAAAATCGCCACTTGTTCCCAGTCGGTATAGACCACTTCTTTACTCGTGTCCGTTTCACCGCCTGACATCTTCATAATGAGCTTAATCATAATGCGGTCATACCAGCGATAACGAGGATAACGAAGCGCCCCCGCAATCACAGCGCAACGATCGGGACGCCACGGCGAGTTCAGCAGAAACTTGCGCGCATAGCTATTTGTCTGCGGCGTGCGCTTTTCCGGTTTACGCGCAACAAGATTCACCGAGTAGAACGCACTCGGCATGGCGTTCAATCTTGCAGAATGTGTCTTCACGAACTCCTGGAAAGCGGCATGATAGTGACCGTAGCGAATAGACGCCCCAATCACAACGCGATCATAACTTTGCCAGTCCGGCTCCTCAGTTCGATGAAGATTAACGACATCCGCCCAGATCCCCAGCTCTTTTAATTCAGAAGCCAGATACGAGGCGATCTCGCGCGTTTGTCCATCCCGGGTTGAGAAGAGAATGAGTGTTTTCACGTGTTACTCCATTATTCACGCCAGAAAGTGGGGGTAAACAGTACCAGCAAAGTGAAGACTTCCAGACGACCAAACAACATATTGGCGATCAGGATCCATTTCGCAACAGGATTCATGCTGGCAAAGTTGTCTGCAACGACGCCAAGTCCTGGTCCCAGGTTGTTGAGCGTTGCGACAACAGAAGCAAATGCAGAGAAGTCATCCACACCGGTTGCGATAATAGCCAGCATACTGACGATAAAGACTAATGCATAAGCAGAGAAGAAGCCCCAAACAGCTTCGAGGATACGTTCCGGCAGCGCACGGTTCCCCAACTTTATGCTGTACACCGCGTTCGGGTGAACCAGTCGCTTCAGTTCGCGATTCCCCTGCTTAAACAGCAACAGAATGCGGATAACCTTCAGGCCACCGCCGGTTGATCCCGCACAACCGCCGATAAATGCAGAGCACAGCAGAAGAACAGGCAGAAAGAGCGGCCAGCGCGCAATGCTGTCCGTCGTAAACCCGGCAGTTGTCGCCATTGACACCACCTGGAAAAAAGCCTGGTTTAGCGTTGTTAGCGCCGAAGCGTAGGTATTGTGGATCCATAAAACCAGTGTGCAGATGACCACCAGCGTCAGCTGTACGCCAATAAACATCCGAAACTCCGGATCGCGCCAGTAAACCTTCAGGCTACGCCCGCTTAATAAAGAGAAGTGCAGGCCGTAGTTACAACCGGAGATCAGTAAGAAGATAGCAATAATGGTATTGATAGCCGGGCTGTCAAAATACCCCACGCTGGCATCATGCGTGGAAAAACCGCCAATGGCGATGGTGGCAAAGCTGTGCCCAATGGCATCAAAGGCGGGCATACCCGCAAACCACAGCGCCAGCGCACATGCCACGGTCAGTAACACATAAATCAGCCACAGGGTTTTTGCTGTTTCGGCAATGCGTGGACGCATTTTGTTGTCCTTCAGCGGCCCAGGCATTTCGGCACGATAAAGCTGCATCCCCCCAACGCCGAGAATAGGAAGAATAGCCACCGCCAGGACGATGATCCCCATACCGCCAAACCATTGCAGCATCTGGCGATAAAAAAGAATGGCATGTGGCAGCGAATCAAGCCCCACCAGCGTGGTCGCGCCGGTTGTCGTTAACCCGGAAAAGGATTCAAAAAACGCATCTGTAATGGTGAGGTTCGGTTGTTCAGAAAAGATAAACGGCAGCGCACCCACGCTGCCCAACACGGTCCAGAACAGAACCACGATGAGAAACCCTTCGCGGGATTTCAGCTCGCCCTTCTCCCGGCGGTTTGGCCACCACAGTAAAGAACCAATTGCCAACGCGACAAAGAACGTTTGTGTAAAGGCCCGACCCGCTCCATCACGGTAGATCAACGCAACCAACCCTGGGAGAATCATTGTCCCCGAAAATAAGATGACCAGTAGTCCAACGATTCGGGTAATGGCGCGAAAATGCATCTCTGCCGCTTCCTTTGTTCTAAAAATGAGGTGGGGATTATTCTGCAATCGCTAATAATTGCAATGAACCACGGCTAAAATCCGCCAGTTTTGCTGTAAATTCATCCACTTTTGCATAAGGAAGCGCCACCCGTAGCAGGACATACGCCTGATAATCGCTGGTAACGATCTTACCGGAAAACTGCCCCAGTAATGCTTCAATCCCGGTCAACTGACCATATTCACACTGCAAAGTATATTCGGTTAATGGCGTCTTGCGTTGCGTGGTTAACTGTCTCAGCGCCTGATTCACCCCGCCGCCGTAGGCCTTCACCAACCCCCCAGTACCCAACAAAATACCGCCATAGTAGCGAACCACCACGGCGGTAATCTCACCGACACCGCTGCCCATCAATTGTGCCAGCATCGGTTTCCCTGCCGTGCCCGCCGGTTCGCCGTCATCCGAGAAACCCAACTGCTGCGAGTCGTCTGGCGCACCCGCCACCCACGCAACACAATGGTGGCGAGCAGCCGGGTGTTCCGCTCTGACAGACTCCACAAACGCTTTCGCCGCTTCTACGCCGTCCGTATGGGCCAACAGCGTAATAAAGCGGCTCTTTTTGATCTCTTCAACAACAGTGACCGGAGATGCAGGGATTAACCAACTGTCCATTACGCCAGTTTCAAATCACGCGTCATGTTTTCAACGTTGTTTTCGTGGATCACTACGTTGTCTTCAATACGAATGCCGCCAAAGGGTTTCAGCGCTTCGATTTTCTGCCAGTTGAAGTGTTTGCTGAATTGTCCTTCACGCCACGGCGCCAACAGTGACTCGATAAAATAAAGACCCGGCTCAATGGTTAATACCATTCCCGGTTCGAGCACACGAGTGCAACGCAAATAAGGGTATTTCGACGGCGCAGCAAGATGCGTTCCGGTATCATCCTGCATAAAACCCGCCACATCATGTACCTGCAGACCCAGCGGATGACCAATACCGTGCGGCATAAACGGCCCGGTGAGATCGTTTTCCACCATTGCCTCTTCGCTCATGCCGGTCACAAGCTGATGCTTACGTAACAGCTTCGCGATGCGCTGATGGAACTGAATGTGATAATCCACATAGCTCATCCCAGCCTTCATCGTGGCAATCAGCGCCAGCTGTTCGTCATTCACATCTTTAACCAGTTGAGCATAGTCATTATCGCTGTTGGCAGACCAGGTACGCGTCAGGTCAGCCGCATAACCGTTGTACTCTGCGCCTGCATCTAACAGGAAGCTGCGAATTTCAGACGGCGCCTGATGATCCAGCTTCGTGTAATGCAGGACGGATGCATGTTCGTTAAGCGCGACAATGTTGCTATACGGTACATCGGTGTCACGATGCCCGGTCGCCGTCAGATAAGCCAGGTTGATGTCAAACTCGCTCATACCGGAACGGAAAGCCTCTTCCGCTGCACGGTGACCGCTCACCGCCATTTTCTGCGCTTCACGCATGCAGGCCAGTTCATAATCCGTTTTATAGGAACGGTAATAATGCAGGTAGTCGATCACCCCTTTCGGGTTGATGTTGCTGGCCGCAATATCCAGCTGTAATGCACGTTCTGGCACTGGGCCAATATAAGCAATGTTGCCGCGTGCGGCTGGCAACTGGCTACCAATGCCGTCGGCTTTTGGCAGCGCAATGATTTCAACGTCTTCGGTCCAGAAAGAGGTCGGCAGCGGCTCAACGTTGTGCCAGTAATCGACCGGCAGATAGAACCACAGTTTTGGCTTGTTTACGCCATCTACCAGCAACCAGCAATTGGGCACCTGCGTCACCGGCACCCAGGCTTTAAACTGCGGATTGACCTTGAACGGATACGGATGATCGTCGAGGAAGACGTTGAACAGTTCGCCAGAGTGAATAAGTAACGCATCCAGCTTAAAACGCGCCAGTGCGTCGCGGGTCCGTTCCTGTAAGGTAACAATATGATTTTTATAGAGTGCGGCCAGTGATTCCATTTTTTTCCCTTCTGTTTTTGACCTCAAGTCTTCGCATCTTAGCACATCGTATTGTGGCTGAGTGATTTCTGCCGAGCGTGATCGAATCGTCATTTTTTTAATCAGTCATTTGCATTTTATTAACATAAAATACACACTCGCTTAATCTGGTATGACCAGATCACCTTGCAGATTCAGGAGACTGACATGCTTTACAAAGGCGACACCCTGTACCTCGACTGGCTGGAAAATGGCATCGCCGAACTGGTGTTCGATGCTCCAGGCTCGGTCAACAAACTCGACACTGCAACCGTCGCCAGCCTCGGCCATGCGCTTGACGTGCTGGAAAAGCAAACAGATTTAAAAGGGCTGCTGCTACGTTCCAATAAAGCAGCCTTTATTGTCGGTGCAGATATCACCGAATTCCTTTCACTGTTTCTCGTTCCCGAGGAGCAGTTAAGCCAGTGGCTGCATTTTGCCAACAGCGTCTTTAACCGTCTGGAAGATTTGCCCGTCCCTACCCTTTCCGCCGTCAACGGCTATGCGCTGGGCGGCGGTTGCGAATGCGTTCTGGCGACCGACTACCGCCTGGCGACGCCAGACCTGCGTATCGGTTTGCCGGAAACGAAACTGGGGATCATGCCTGGTTTTGGCGGTTCCGTCCGTATGCCACGTATGTTGGGCGCGGACAGCGCGCTGGAGATCATTGCGGCAGGTAAAGATGTGGGCGCCGAGCAGGCACTGAAAATCGGTTTGGTCGATGGCGTGGTGAAGCCAGAGAAATTGATTGATGGCGCTCTGGCTGTGCTTCATCAGGCGATCAACAGTGACCTTGACTGGAAAGCCAAACGTCAGCCGAAGCTCGAGCCGCTGAAACTCAGCAAAATTGAAGCTGCAATGAGCTTCACCATCGCCAAAGGGATGGTCGCGCAAACCGCAGGTAAACATTACCCGGCGCCGATCACCGCGGTGAAGACGATTGAAGCCGCTGCCCGCTTTGGTCGTGAAGAAGCGTTGAAACTGGAAAACCAAAGTTTTGTCCCGCTGGCGCACACCAATGAAGCCCGCGCACTGGTCGGTATCTTCCTCAACGATCAGTTCGTTAAGGCCAAAGCGAAGACGCTGACCAAAGACGTTGCAACACCGAAGCAGGCTGCCGTACTGGGTGCCGGTATCATGGGTGGGGGTATCGCTTATCAGTCCGCCTGGAAAGGCGTACCGGTGATAATGAAAGATATCAACGACAAATCGCTTACCCTCGGTATGACAGAAGCCGCCAAGTTGCTGAACAAACAGCTTGAACGCAGTAAGATCGACGGTCTGAAAATGGCGGGCGTCATTTCCACTATTCACCCAACGCTGGACTATGCCGGTTTTGAGCGCGTCGACGTGGTGGTGGAAGCGGTCGTTGAGAACCCGAAAGTGAAAAAAGCCGTACTGGCAGAGACGGAAGATAAAGTCCGTCCGGACACCGTGCTGGCTTCCAATACCTCCACCATTCCCATTAGCGAACTGGCAAGCGTCCTGAAGCGCCCGGAAAATTTCTGCGGTATGCACTTCTTCAACCCGGTTCACCGGATGCCGCTGGTTGAGATCATTCGCGGTGAGAAAAGTTCGGATGAAACCATCGCCAAAGTGGTGTCCTGGGCCAGTAAGATGGGCAAGACACCGATTGTGGTAAACGACTGCCCTGGCTTCTTTGTTAACCGCGTACTGTTCCCGTATTTCGCCGGCTTCAGTCAGTTGCTGCGTGACGGCGCAGATTTCCGCAAAGTCGACAAAGTCATGGAAAAACAGTTCGGTTGGCCAATGGGCCCGGCGTACCTGCTGGATGTCGTGGGCATTGATACCGCACACCACGCGCAGGCGGTGATGGCAGCCGGCTTCCCACAGCGTATGCAGAAAGACTATCGCGACGCTATCGATGCGCTGTTTGAGACTAACCGTTACGGCCAGAAAAATGGTCTGGGCTTCTGGCGCTATACAGAAGACAGCAAAGGTAAGCCGAAGAAAGAAGAAGACGCCACCGTAGACAACCTGTTGGCTGACGTCAGCAAAGCGAAGCGTGATTTCAGCGACGAAGAGATTATCGCCCGCATGATGATCCCAATGGTCAACGAAGTGGTGCGTTGCCTGGAGGAAGGCATCATTTCCAGCCCGGCGGAAGCCGATATGGCGCTGGTTTACGGTCTGGGATTCCCTCCGTTCCACGGCGGCGCGTTCCGCTGGCTGGACACGCTCGGCAGCGCGAAATATCTCGATATGGCGCAACAGTATCAGCATCTCGGCCCGATGTATGAAGTGCCGGAAGGTCTGCGTAACAAAGCGCGCCATAACGAACCGTACTATCCCCCGGTTGAGCCTGCCCGTCCGGTTGGCGACCTGAAAACGGCTTAAGGAGTCACAATGGAACAGGTTGTAATTGTTGATGCGATCCGTACCCCGATGGGCCGTTCGAAAGGAGGTGCGTTTCGTAACGTGCGAGCAGAAGATCTCTCCGCACACTTAATGCGTAGCCTGCTGGCACGTAACCCGGCGCTGGAACCCGCGGCACTTGACGATATTTATTGGGGTTGTGTACAGCAAACGCTGGAACAGGGCTTCAACATTGCCCGTAACGCCGCGCTGCTGGCGGAAGTCCCGCACTATGTCCCTGCGGTCACCGTCAACCGTCTGTGTGGTTCATCAATGCAGGCACTCCACGACGCCGCGCGCATGATCATGACCGGCGATGCGCACGCGTGTCTGATCGGCGGTGTGGAACACATGGGCCATGTGCCAATGAGTCACGGCGTCGATTTCCACCCCGGCTTAAGCCGCAATGTAGCGAAAGCCGCGGGCATGATGGGATTAACGGCGGAAATGCTCTCTCGCATGCACGGTATCAGCCGAGAAATGCAGGATGCCTTCGCTGCACGTTCACACGCCCGCGCCTGGGCGGCCACGCAGTTCGGCGCCTTTAAAAACGAAATCATCCCGACCAGCGGTCATGATGCCGACGGCGTGCTGAAGCAGTTTAACTACGATGAAGTGATCCGCCCGGAAACCACCGTCGAAGCATTGTCCACGCTACGACCAGCGTTTGATCCGGTCAGCGGTACGGTCACCGCAGGCACGTCTTCTGCCCTCTCCGATGGCGCTGCCGCCATGTTGGTGATGAGCGAAAGTCGTGCACGTGAACTGGGTCTGAAACCGCGCGCACGCATTCGCTCAATGGCCGTCGTGGGCTGCGACCCTTCAATCATGGGCTATGGTCCTGTGCCAGCCTCAAAACTGGCACTGAAAAAAGCAGGGCTTTCAACCAGTGATATCGGCTTGTTTGAGATGAACGAAGCGTTCGCCGCCCAGATCCTGCCGTGCATTAAAGATCTTGGGCTCATGGAGCAGATCGACGAGAAGATCAACCTGAATGGCGGCGCCATCGCCCTGGGTCATCCGCTCGGTTGTTCTGGCGCGCGTATTAGCACCACGCTACTGAACCTGATGGAACGCAAAGACGTACAGTTTGGCCTGGCAACGATGTGTATCGGATTGGGTCAGGGAATTGCGACGGTGTTTGAGCGGGTTTGACCAGGATAACGTAGGCCCGATAAGCAACGCGCCACCGGGCAAAATGCCGGGGGCGCTTCGCTTGCCCGGCCTACAACAGTGTTATCTCAAAGCCATTGGTGCCAATGGCGAAGAAAAACAGTTTAGTTGCCGTTCTTCCCGCCTGTCAGGGGCGGGTTTTTTATTGCGTTAAATAAAGGCGAAGGCATCGCCAAACAGACGGTCTTCCCGCGCGCTACGCTCGTTGCAGAACAGGTCACGAGCGATTTTCGCCATCTCAAAACGTCCAGCGATGTAGATATCATGTCCCGCCAGCGTACCATGATCCTGTAAGACCGCCGTTAATACCGTTCCCGTACGGCCACGCCATTTCGCTTCCGGTTGCTCAACCACCGGCTCAATACGCAGATTAGGATGATTGACCGAAAGCGCTTGCAGCTCAGAGAGATCGTAAAGATGTTTTTCTTCCCGACCGCCCCAATAAATAGTGACATCACGTTGCGGATTACGCGCCAGCGCCGTCAGCAGAATTGAACGCACGTAAGAGAATCCGGTTCCTCCGGCGATCAGGATCAGCGGACGCTCTTCATCATCACGTAGCCAGGCTTCACCGTGCGGCATATCCACCACGATTTCTCTGTCTTTTAGGATTCGGTCCATCACTGCCATGGCATACAGATTGAGTTCCGAGGCACCGATGTGCAACTCAATAAACCCTTGCTCATCCGGCGTGGATGCCATAGAAAACGGACGCTTATCCCGCTCGTCCATCACCACCATCAAATACTGACCAGCGCGAAATGAAAACGCCGCGTCTGGCACTAAACGTACGCGATATACGGTATCGGTGATAGCTTCTACCGAGGTCACTTTACAGCTTAAGGTTGTCATGCGCTCCCTCTGTCGGGTCTATAGGGCAAAACGATCGCGCCTCAGGCGCCTTTACCGTTGTTGAAGATGGCCAGCTCGTCCCAGATCGCATCGATACGCGCGGTAACATCAGGATCTTTTTTAATGGGACGCCCCCACTCACGTTGGGTTTCGCCGGGCCATTTGTTGGTGGCATCCAGCCCCATTTTTGAACCAAGCCCAGAGATTGGCGAGGCAAAATCCAGATAATCAATTGGCGTATTTTCTACCAGCACGGTGTCCCGGGCCGGGTCCATACGGGTAGTGATCGCCCAAATGACATCATTCCAGTCGCGTGCGTTGACATCATCATCGCAGACGATAACAAATTTGGTGTACATAAACTGGCGTAAAAATGACCACACCCCCATCATGACGCGCTTGGCATGACCGGCGTACTGTTTTTTAATTGTCACCACGGCCAGTCGATAAGAGCAGCCTTCTGGCGGCAGATAAAAATCGACGATTTCCGGAAACTGCTTTTGCAAAATGGGAACGAAGACTTCATTTAGCGCCACACCCAGCACCGCCGGTTCGTCTGGCGGTCGGCCGGTGTACGTCGAATGATAGATAGCATCTTCACGCTGCGTTACGTGCGTCACGGTAAAGACCGGAAAGCTATCTACTTCATTGTAGTAGCCAGTATGGTCGCCATAAGGACCTTCCGGCGCCAGTTCTCCCGGCTCGATATAGCCTTCCAGCACAATTTCCGCACTGGCAGGGACTTCAAGATCGTTGGAAATACATTTGACGACTTCCGTCTTTGTGCCACGTAACAGACCTGCAAAGGCATATTCCGAGAGAGTATCAGGCACTGGCGTTACCGCACCGAGAATCGTCGCTGGATCGGCGCCCAGCGCAACCGCCACCGGGAAACGTTCACCGGGATGGGCAGCGCACCACTCCTGAAAATCCAGCGCGCCGCCGCGATGAGATAACCAACGCATGATCAGTTTGTTCTTGCCAATCAACTGCTGGCGATAGATACCGAGATTCTGCCGCTCTTTGTGTGGACCACGCGTCACCGTAAGACCCCAGGTAATGAGCGGGGCGGCATCTTCCGGCCAACAGGTCATGACAGGAATGCGGTTTAAATCCACCTCTGAACCAGAGAACACTTTCTGCTGACAGGGCGCGCCGCGCAGACGCTTTGTTGGCATATTGAGGACTTGTTTGAACTGCGGAAGTTTATCAAACAGATCGCGAAACCCTTTCGGCGGTTCCGGCTCTTTTAAAAACGCCAATAACTTACCCACTTCCCGTAGAGCAGAAACATCCTCCTGCCCCATCCCCATAGCAACACGCTTCGGCGTACCAAAAAGGTTACACAGCACCGGCATTGAATAGCCTTTGGGATTTTCAAACAACAGGGCAGGCCCACCGGCACGCAGCGTGCGGTCAGCAATTTCGGTGATTTCCAGATGAGGATCGACCTCAAGCGAGATGCGCTTGAGCTCGCCCTGCTGTTCAAGCAGCGTCAGGAAGTCGCGTAAATCGTGATATTTCATGGCGTCCATTATGGCCTCTTCGTAAGCGCCTCATTATACGGCGTTCATCATCGTGATGCTGTATTTTTGTTAAATTAGCGTGAACTTCGGCGAAGCAAGCAAACCCGGGGATTATAATTAACTTAACGCATCGCTTTTGCTATGCTTGCGCCCCGAATAAGGAAATAAGAGTCATTATGCAATCCTGGTATTTACTGTACTGCAAACGCGGGCAACTTCAGCGTGCCCAGGAACACCTCGAAAGACAGGCGGTGAATTGCCTGACGCCGATGATCACCCTGGAAAAAATAGTACGCGGTAAACGTACCACGGTCAGTGAGCCTCTTTTCCCTAATTATCTGTTCGTCGAGTTTGATCCAGAAGTGATTCATACCACGACGATCAACGCCACGCGCGGCGTCAGCCATTTCGTTCGATTTGGCGCACACCCTGCAACGGTCCCCTCCAGCGTGATTCATCAGCTTTCGATCTACAAACCTCACGATATTGTCGACCCGGAAACGCCTTATCCTGGTGACAGCGTGCTCATCACAGAAGGGGCGTTCGAGGGACTGAGGGCGATCTTTACCGAACCCGATGGCGAAGCCCGTTCAATGTTACTGCTCAATCTGTTGAATAAAGAGGTTAAGCAGAGCGTAAAAAATACCGGATTTCGTAAGATTTAAAACGCGATCCCAAACAGCGCTCTGACGTTATCGTCTGTTATTGCCGCCAGGTGTTGCGGATCGTCTCCACGCCACGTCGCGATACGCTCAAGAATATGCGGCAACCAGGCGGGTTCGTTACGTCTTGATGCAGGCTTGGGGGAGATGTCCCGGGGCAGAAGATACGGCGCGTCCGTCTCAATCAGCAGTTTTTCTGCCGGAATAAAGGGTAATAACTCACGTAGCTCAAGCCCTCTGCGCTCATCACACACCCACCCCGTGATGCCAATATAAAGCCCTCTGTCCACACACTCCTGCATCTCCTGGCGAGAGCCAGTAAAACAATGCAGTACAGCGCCAGGCAGTTTATCCAGCCAGGGTTCCAGCAGCGTCAAAAAACGAGTATGCGCATCGCGGCAGTGCATGAAAACAGGCATCTGTAATTCTGCGGCAATGTGCAACTGCGCCAGAAAGGCCCGCTCCTGCTCTTGCGGCGTGGAGAAATTGCGATTGAAATCCAGACCGCATTCGCCAATTGCCACAACTTCTGGCAGGCCAGCCAGCGCGACTATCGCCTCTTCGGTTGATGTTTGCCAGTGGCTACTATCATGCGGATGAACACCAGCCGTCGACCAGCAACGCGTATATTGCCGCGCCAGCGCTTGCGCTTGCTGGCTTTCGTGCAGGTTGGTGCCTGTCAGAAGCATGCCATCCACACCCGCAGCAAGGCTACGCGATACGACCTCGTCGCGATCTTTTGCAAACTGCGAGCTGGTTAAATTTACCCCGATGTCAAACATGCTGTCTCCAATACGACAACCGCCCTGACGGGCGGTTGATTTTATTCTTCAGGTTTCTCTGCTTTCTCAGCGTTTTCAGCTTTCTCGTTCTCAGCCTCGTTGTCTTCGTCTCGCGTTTGTCGTTTACCCACATAGAAACGAGAGAAAAAGACGCCAACTTCAAACAAGCAATACATCGGTATCGCCAACAGCGTTTGCGAGAAGACATCAGGCGGAGTCAGCAACATCCCCACAACGAACGCGCCGACCAAAACATAAGGGCGTTTCTTGCGTAAATCTTCGGGGGTCGTTACTCCCATCCAGCAAAGCAACACAATGGCGACCGGAACCTCAAAGGAGATGCCGAATGCCATAAATAGCGCCATCACAAAGCTGAGATAACTGGCGATATCGGTAGAAACCTGTACGCCTTGCGGTGCTGTGTTAGCCAGAAAACCAAATGCCAGCGGGAAGACCACAAAGTAGGCGAACGCCATACCGATGTAGAAAAGCAGTGAACTGGAGACCAGCAGCGGCATGACAAGACGGCGTTCGTGCTTATACAGCGCAGGAGCAATAAACGCCCACACCTGGTACAGGATCACCGGCGCTGACAAAATCAACGACACCATGAAGGTGAGTTTTATCGGGGTGAAAAACGGCGAGGCCACATCTGTGGCAATCATCGTTGCTCCCTGAGGCAACTGTTTGATCAGCGGCGCAGCAACCAGATGATAAATGTCGTTGGCAAAGTAAACCAACGCCAGAAAAATCACGATGACCGCAATAATGCAGTTCAGAAGGCGCTTACGCAGCTCAATCAGATGCGTAATAAGGGGTTGAGTATCATCTACAGCCATGTTTACGGTTTATCACTCGGCGAAGGGGAGGATTCGAGAACAGGCGCGGCGGATTTCTTTTCTGCGTCCGTCGCGTTTGCGGAAACGGTCTCCGTCGGCGCAGGCGTTGCAGCAGCCGTCTCCGGTTTCTGTTCCGGTGAACTGGCCTGTGTTTCAGCGGTGGCAGGGGTGACACCCTCGTGCTGCGCTTCGTTCCCTTTCACCACCGGATTATGGATGGTGTGCACTTCGTCACTCGACTTTTCAGGATCGTTAGCACTGTAGGAACGTTTCATTGACTCCGCAGCCTGACGAAGTTCATCCATTGATGCCTTCAGTTCAGGGGTCAGGGTATCCAGGCTCGCCTTTTCAACCTTCTTCAGGCTGTCCTGAAACTCCTGGAGCTTAAGCTCCTGAGTCAGTTCGTTCTGAACTGTGGTTGCAAGGGATCGCAATGCGCGAACCCAGCCCGCTACCGTTTTTACCGCTATAGGTAAGCGTTGAGGCCCCAGAACGATGAGGCCAATGACAAACACCAATAGCAGTTCGCTAAAACCGATATCAAACACGAATTATACCTGCTCTTTATCGTGGCTCTTGGCGTCTTCTTTTTTAGGTTCGCTTTGCTTATCTGCGATAGATTTAGCAGTAAAATCAGCGTCCTGACTGGTTTTATCCTGCTTCGTATCATCATCGCCCATGGCTTTTTTGAAACCCTTAATTGACGCGCCAAGATCGGAACCGATGGAGCCGAGCTTTTTGGTGCCAAATAGCAGTACAACGATGACGGCAATGATCAACAACTGCCAAATACTGATACCACCCATACATGTTCCTCTGTGATAGATGATGAATTATTAAGGTCGCATTATACGTTACACAACCTACCTTGAGCGATGAAAAAATCAGCGCGTTTTACGCCAACCGATAATCCAGGCAACCAGACCACCCGCCATTAACCAACCGGGCATCAAACCCCATTCGGGACGGTTGATGAGCAGGAATGTTCCACTTAACAATAAGGTGGCACCAATTCCCAATAAATAACGGGATTGTCCCTGGCGTACGTGATTCGCCTGAAGCTCGCGCGCAATCTTATCAACACTGTGTTGTAAATATTTGCCCTGGCGCAAACTGTCATACACCAATTCAGGTAATTCTGGCATTTTTTCGACCCAGAACGGGGCTTTTTCCTTAAATGCCCTCACCAGTGCAGGAATACCGACCTGATCTTTAATCCAGGATTCGAGGAATGGCTTGGCGGTTTTCCACAGATCAAGTTGCGGATAAAGCTGTCGTCCAACACCTTCAACATACAGCAAGGTCTTCTGCAGCAATACCAACTGTGGCTGAACTTCCATATTAAACCGACGTGCTGTGTTAAACAGATTCAACAACACGTGGCCAAAGGAGATTTCCGCCAGCGGTTTTTCAAAGATTGGCTCACAGACAGTACGAATGGCAAACTCAAACTCTTCAACATTGGTGTCTGCTGGAACCCAACCGGAGTCCACATGCAGCTCCGCGACCTTACGGTAATCACGATTAAAGAACGCGATGAAGTTCTCCGCCAGGTAGCGCTTATCTTCTTTATTCAGTGAGCCGACAATCCCACAATCAATGCCAATGTATTTGGGGTTTTCAGGATGCTCATAGCTAACAAAAATATTCCCCGGATGCATGTCCGCATGGAAAAAACTGTCGCGAAAGACCTGGGTAAAAAAGACCTGTACTCCACGCTCAGCCAGAAGCTTCATGTTGGTGCCGTTCTTCTCCAGCGTCACCACATCCGAGACGGGAATGCCGTAAATCCGCTCCATAACCATCATATTTTGGCTACAGTAATCGGAATAGACTTCCGGGATGTAGAGCATCGGACTGCCGTCAAAATTCCGCCGCAGTTGAATGGCGTTGGCAGATTCACGCAACAGATTAAGTTCATCAATCAGCGTTTTTTCATACTCTCGCACCACTTCGGTCGGGCGCAGACGACGACCATCCGGCAATAAACGCGGTACCCAGCGAGCAAGTCGATAGATTAACTTCATGTCCGCTTTGATAACCGGCAGAATGTCCGGGCGGATCACTTTAATCACCACCTCTTTGCCATTCGATTTCAGACGCGCGGTGTGCACCTGAGCAATCGATGCAGAGGCCAATGGCTGTATTTCAAAATCATCAAACCAGGCATCGACAGGCAATCCTCCCATCGCTTCCTCAATTTGTGCTTTGGCGAGATTTCCATCAAACGGGGCAACCCGGTCCTGCAGTAACGCAAGCTGATCGGCGATATGAGGAGGGAAAAGGTCACGGCGAGTGGAAAGCATTTGACCAAATTTGATCCACACCGGCCCTAATTCCTGCAAAGCCAGTCTTAGTCGCTCTCCCAGCGGTTTGTCTTTGTGCTTATTCGGCATCCAGAACAATGTGTAACGCCATAACCGAAGCGGCAGCGTAATACGCATTTTGGGGATGAGTTCATCAAGGCCGTAACTTAAAAAGGTGCGAACGATGAAATAAAGGCGCCGTACTTCACCTGGCGTCATTTGGCCTCCAGTTTTTCCAGCCGTTGAGCCAACTCTTCGACCGCACGCTCCACGGCGGCTGTTTCTTCTGCAAACCAGGCAACTTCAAGCGGTCCGGGAGCCATGCGCCACTCTTCAGTGATCGCTTCAGCGATATAACGTTGCTGGCGTTGAACCCCGTGACACAGAAATTTCGCCCCACCGCGCAACGCTTTACTGATCCCCTCCGCGGCAATGTCGCCGGTGTAGGGAGCCAGTAGCTCCGCAGGATCGAACTCAGCCAGATCGGCCAGCGCAACAAAATTCTGCACCACCTGAATATCACCCTGCACTTCCAGTTCACCACTGCGGATTAGCGTAGTGAGTTGCTGCCGGTCGCGTAATTTTGGCAATACGCTGGCATGCGTTATCACTGTACAGTCGGCCCCACCTTCCCATGCCCCCAGTACATCGACCTGGCGTTCACTGAACACCAATACTAATGGCGTCGAAAATCCTTTCAGCTCTACACGCAGTACTTTGCCTTGCAAGCGCATCCGCGCTGGCTTTAGTGCAGACGAACGGTACAGAAAGGTGTTGAGCAAACTTTCGATTCCTGCGGTCACTAAGGGTTTAAAAGGCATCCCCGATCTCCTGTCAGAACTTGTAACCACGATGCAGGGCAACAACACCAGCCGTCAGGTTGTAATAGTCGACGCTTTCAAATCCGGCGTCCTGCATCATCACTTTTAAGGTGTCCTGATCAGGATGCATACGAATGGACTCAGCAAGATAACGGTAACTTTCCGCATCACTCGCGACCATCGAACCAATTCGCGGCAGGATATGGAATGAATACGCATCATAGGCTTTGCTCAACGGTTCAATGATGGGTTTGGAGAACTCCAGCACCAACAAACGGCCGCCCGGTTTCAAAACGCGATACATCGAACGCAATGCTTTATCTTTATCGGTTACATTACGTAGCCCGAACGAAATAGTAATGCAATCAAAGGTATTGTCCGGGAAAGGCAATGCTTCCGCATTCGCCTGAACGTACTCAACGTTGCCAATGACGCCGATATTACGCAGCTTCTCACGTCCCATCTTGAGCATTGAGTCGTTAATATCCGCCAGGATGACGTTACCTGTCTCACCCACCATACGTGAAAACTTAGCGGTCAGGTCGCCCGTACCGCCCGCCAGATCCAGAACGGTCTGCCCACGTCGAACACCGCTACAATCAATGGTGAAGCGCTTCCACAAACGATGAATGCCAAATGACATTAAGTCATTCATGACGTCGTATTTTGACGCCACAGAATGAAAAACGTGGGCCACCATCTCAGCTTTCTGCTCTTTAGCGACGGTCTGAAAGCCAAAGTGCGTCGTTTCTTGTGAATCTTCCACCATCTCAGTGCCTGCTCATCAATAAAATGTTCGAGAAGTGTAACAGATTGGGGCAATTTGCCCTACCCTTCTACTGGGTTCAACTACCCCGAATGGGCTAGCGTGATTGCTGCTTTACCCCCTCATCATCAGGGTAAGCTGCGTCCTGTGCCTGCTCTGGAACAGAGCGTAAACGGTACTCTTCATCCTGCGTTGTGGCTTGTTCAACCAAATCCGGATTGATTTCGCGTTTAATTTCCACCCCCAACCCGCGAAAAGCCTCCGCCTGGGCCAGTACGTTTCCACGGCCTGAGGAGAGTTTTTTCATCGCCTGCCGATAGTTGTCCTGCGCCTTATCCAGACTCTGGCCAATAGACGACATATCATCGACAAACAGCCGCATTTTGTCATAGAGCTTGCTGGCCCGATCGGCAATTTGCTGGGCATTACGGCTTTGATGTTCATAGCGCCACAGGTTGGCGATTGTACGTAGCGCCACCAACAGAGTCGTTGGGCTGACCAGCATAATATTATTTTTAAGTGCTTCGGTAATCAGTTCGGGCTGTTTGTCCAACGCCAGCAGAAAAGCAGGTTCGACAGGGATAAACATCAGGACATAGTCCAGCGAGCGCAGTCCCGGCAACTGTTGATAATCCTTACGACCCAGCAAACGGATATGATTGCGAACCGAAGCAATGTGTTCCTGCATCGCACTTTCGCGGGTGTAATCATCTTGTGCGTTAAAATAGCGCTCGTAAGCAACCAGCGTCATTTTGGCGTCAATCACGACGTCTTTACCCTGCGGTAGACGCACAATCACATCCGGTTGCATTCGGGAACGGGCATCGTTCTCAATGCTCACCTGCGTTTCGTATTCATAACCTTCACGCAGACCCGATGCCTCCAGCACACGCGTCAACACCACTTCTCCCCAGTTACCCTGGGTTTTGTTGTCGCCTTTGAGCGCACGCGTCAGGTTTACCGCTTCCTGAGCCATCTGTGCATTCAACTGCTGGAGATTGCGAATTTCATGCGCCAGAGTGTGGCGTTCCCGCGCTTCCTGACCAAAGCTGTCCTGCACCTGACGCCGAAAACCATCTAACTGTTCCCGCAGTGGCGTAAGCAGGCCGTTAAGGCTTTGGCGATTTTGCTCATCAACCCGGCGGTTGCTTTGCTCAAATATCCGGTTTGCCAGGTTTTCGAACTGCTCGCTCAGACGCTGTTCGCTATTGATCATCTGGCGGATTTTGTCTTCTGCATGCTGCTGTGTGGCTTCCATGCGGGTGGTGACTTCACGCAGGTCAGCTTCCAGGGAGGTATTAATACTACGCAGACTGCGTAACTCATTGTTGAGAAGCTCGCATTCATCGCGCCAGTGATCACTCAAAGCAAGCTGCTGTTTTGTTGCGCTTAAATCCGCAACCAGTTCTTCGCGCTCGGCAAATTGTTCGGCTTTCTGATGCGCATGCTGGTAGCTGGCCATCAACCAGCCCAACGCAATGCCCACCAATGCGATAACCGCATAAACAATGATTGAGATATCCACAACGCCTCCTGCATAAACGACGTAAGTCTGATGAAACAGACTTTACCCGCACAAAATAGAATTGTGCTGTATAAACGTCCAGTTTAAAAGGAATTTCCTGCGAGGGGCTACGCAAAATAAAAAGGCCGAACGCGTCGGCCTTTTACAAAAGAAGAGAGAATTACAGCAGACGACGCGCCGCTTCCACCACAATTTTCACTGCGTGGCTTTCTGTTTGCTTCATCGTTTCTGCATTGGGAATCTCTTGCTGGGTGCGGTTGACGATAACGCCCGCCACCATACCGGCACGCAGACCCTGGCTTGCACACATGGTCAGCAGCGTTGCGGATTCCATTTCGTAGTTCATAACTCCCATTGACTGCCACTCTTCCATGGAGCCTTTGAAGTTGCGGACTACGCGACCAGAGAAGGTATCGTAACGTTCCTGGCCTGGATAGAAGGTGTCGGAAGACGCCGTGACGCCAATGTGCGTCGTCGCGCCAACGGATTTCGCCGCTTCAACCAGCGCGGTGGTACAGGCAAAGTCCGCCACGGCCGGGAACTCCATCGGCGCAAAATGCAGGCTCGCGCCGTCCAGACGAACAGAAGCGGTGGTGACCAGTACGTCGCCAACGTTAATGTGCGGTTGAATCGCGCCGGTAGTGCCAATACGCAGGAAAGTACGAATGCCCAACTGTGCCAGTTCTTCCACAGCAATAGAGGTAGACGGGCCGCCAATACCGGTAGAGCAAACAATCACTGCTTTACCATCCAGCTCAGCACGCCACGTAGTGAACTCGCGATGAGATGCCAACTTAACCGGCCTTTCCATCAGCGCGGCGATCTTTTCCACACGCTCTGGATCGCCAGGGACGATAGCCAGTGTAGCCCCTTGCAAATCGTTTTTAGTGAGGCCGAGATGAAAAACATCAGACTTGGACATGTACAACTCCTCTGTGAATGGGTTTTGTCAGAAGAAGCAAAAAGACACTCTACCGAAGGACTAAAAACATTTTCGTGACAATCATCACTGTGATGTAAATAAGTTGCATTGAATTTCCATAAAATAGAGATCCAAATCACACAAACCTATCGATATTACTCACCGTTGCACAAAAGATAGACCGTTTCAGGCAATGTGATTTGTTGCATGATGTCTATATTTAACATTGCGCTAATTTTCTTAAGGGTACGGAGAATACCATGACAAAGACACAACAACCGGGTTTTGCACCTGCAGCTTCACCTCTTGCCTCTACCATTGTTCATACGACGGATGACGCCATCATCGCTGGACTGACGTCGATTCCCTCTCAGGGCGATGATATGCCGGCATATCACGCCCGCCCTAAAAACAGTAACGGCGCACTGCCGATTGTCATCGTGGTACAAGAAATTTTTGGCATGCATGAACATATTCGCGACGTTTGCCGCCGCCTGGCACTGGACGGGTTTCTGGCTATCGCACCAGAGCTCTATTTCCGCGAAGGCGATCCCAACGATTTTGCCGATATTCCTACGTTACTGAGCGGTCTGGTGGCCAAAGTTCCTGATTCGCAAGTGCTGGCGGATCTGGATCATGTCGCCAGTTGGGCTTCCCGCAACGGCGGTGATGTCCATCGCCTGATGATTACCGGTTTTTGTTGGGGTGGCCGTATTACCTGGCTGTATGCCGCACATAATCCACAGTTAAAGGCTGCCGTGGCGTGGTACGGCAAACTGGTGGGCGACAAAACGCTGAACTCCCCGAAACAGCCCGTGGATATCACGACTGATCTGAACGCCCCCGTTCTGGGGCTGTACGGCGGGCAAGACACCAGTATTCCCGTTGATTCTGTGGAAACCATGCGTCAGGCACTCCGAGCCGCCAACGCAAAAGCAGAGATTGTCGTCTATCCGGATGCGGGGCATGCGTTTAATGCGGATTACCGTCCGAGCTATCACGAAGAATCCGCGAAAGATGGCTGGCAGAGAATGCTGGAGTGGTTTGCGCAGTATGGAAGTAAAAAGTAATTCCAGGTCGGGTGAGGCAAAGCCCCCCCCCGCCAAAATGCCCGGTGGCGCTTTCGCCTACCGGGCCTGGAGTACTACCCCTGGCGCAAATTCTGCGCCGCTTGCACCATGTTCGCCAGCGCGGCACGGGTTTCCGGCCAGCCGCGGGTTTTCAGGCCGCAGTCCGGGTTCACCCACAGACGCTGTGCCGGAATACGCTGTTCAGCTTTCTTCAGCAGAGCTTCAATCCACTCCACGCTCGGTACGTTCGGCGAGTGAATGTCGTACACGCCCGGTCCGATTTCGTTCGGGTAATCAAACTCTTCGAATGACTCCAGCAGTTCCATGTCGGAACGCGAGGTTTCGATGGTGATCACGTCGGCGTCCAGCGCGGCAATCGAATCCATGATGTCGTTAAACTCGCAGTAACACATGTGGGTGTGGATCTGGGTGTCATCCTTCGCCACGGAGGCGTTGATGCGGAAGGCTTCCACGCCCCACTCCAGATACGCCGCCCAGTCGCTGCGACGTAACGGTAAGCCTTCGCGCAGCGCCGGTTCGTCGATCTGAATGATGCCAATGCCTGCTGCTTCCAGATCCGCCACTTCATCACGAAGCGCCAGCGCAATCTGTTTAGCGATGGTTTCGCGGGTTACGTCTTCTCGCGGGAAGGACCAGCAAAGAATGGTCACCGGACCAGTCAACATCCCTTTCACCGGTTTGTCGGTCAGAGACTGCGCGAACGATGCCCACTCCACGGTGATAGCTTCCGGGCGGCTAACGTCGCCAATCACTACCGGCGGTTTCACGCAGCGGGAACCGTAGCTCTGCACCCAACCGTTCTGGGTAAAGACGAAGCCGTCGAGGTGCTCGCCAAAGTATTCCACCATGTCATTACGTTCGGCTTCACCGTGAACCAGTACGTCGAGGCCCAGACGTTCCTGTTCAACAATCGCCTGTTTGATGTGTTCCGCGATGCCGGTGCGGTAGTTATTGGCGTCGAGGTTGCCCTTTTTGAAGTCCAGACGCAGGCCGCGAATTTCGGTGGTTTGTGGGAAGGAGCCGATAGTGGTGGTCGGCCAGGCAGGCAGTTTAAAACGCGCACGCTGGGCTTCGGCACGCACTTCATAGGCATTCGCACGCTGGCTGTCCTGGGCGGTAATCGCCGCCAGACGTTTTTCTACTGCCGCATTGTGAACGCGAGTGGAATGACGACGCGCCTGAATCGGGGCACTCCATTCCGCCAGTTTTGCGGTGTCGCCGCTGTTCAGCGCATCACGCAGCAACGCCAGCTCGCCACATTTTTGCAGGGCGAAGGCGAACCAGCTTTTCACTTCGGCATCCAGACGCGTTTCCACGCTGAGATCGATCGGGCTGTGCAGCAGCGAGCAGGAAGAGGCGACCCACAGGGAACGTTTGCCCACGATGTCTTTAATCTGCGCGTATTTCTCAGTGAGATCGGCGCGCCAGACGTTACGACCATTCACCAGCCCGGCAGAAAGCAGCCACTCGGACGGCAGACGCTTGTGCAGTTCTGCAACGTCATCTTTCCCATGTATCAGGTCAACGTGCAGACCCTGCACCGGCAGCGCGGTAATGGTGTCGAGGTTTGGCGTCACGCCTTCAAAATAGGTGGTCAGCAGCAGTTTCACCTGACCCGTGAGCGCATCATACGCGGGTTTATAAGCCTCCAGCCATTCCTGCGGCAGCTCCAGCACCAGCGCCGGTTCATCAATTTGTACCCACTCAACGCCACGTTTTGCCAGTTCCACCAGCACCTGTTGGTACACCGGTAGAATGTCGTTCAGCAGACTGAGGCGGTCAAACTGTTCGCCCTTCACTTTGCCCAACCACAGATATGTCAACGGGCCCAATAACACAGGTTTTACCTTGTGACCGAGTGCGCGCGCCTCATCCACTTCGTCCAGCAGTTGCGTCCAGGTCAGTTTGAACTGCTGGCCTTTCACAAACTCCGGCACCATGTAGTGATAGTTGGTGTTAAACCATTTGGTCATTTCAGCCGCTGCCGCCGGTTCGCCGGTTGGCGCACGACCGCGACCAATGCGGAACAGGGTATCGATATCCACCGATCCATCGTTGTTCTGATGACGAGCCGGAACGTTACCCAAGAGCAGGCTGGTGGTCAGAACATGGTCGTACCAGGCAAAATCGCCTACCGGCAGCAGATCGATACCTGCTTGCTTCTGCTGATCCCAATGGCGAGCGCGCAGTTCGCGCCCAACCGCCAGCAGCGCTTCACGAGATGTCGTGCCCGCCCAGTAGCTCTCTTGTGCTTTTTTCAGCTCGCGACGCAGGCCAACGCGAGGGAAACCGAGGGTGTGATTCAATATTGTCATTATATGCCCCTTGTGGAATTTTTAGTATTTAGCCATCCAGATGTTTACACATCCATAATGTAAATGTAATGTGTATTCCTCAAGCGCAATTTGTTCATGCCGAAGTGAAGGACTTTCATGATCGAAATTAAACACCTGAAAACGCTACAGGCGTTGCGGAATAGTGGTTCGCTGGCCGCCGCCGCGGCTACGTTGCATCAAACCCAATCCGCCCTGTCTCACCAGTTCAGCGATCTGGAGCAGCGCCTCGGTTTCCGACTCTTTGTGCGTAAAAGCCAGCCGCTGCGTTTTACGCCACAGGGAGAGATTCTCCTGCAGCTGGCGAACCAGGTGCTGCCGCAGATTAGCCGGGCGCTTCAGGCATGTAACGAACCGCAACAGACCCGGCTACGTATCGCTATTGAATGTCATAGCTGCATTCAATGGCTGACTCCGGCACTGGAGAATTTCCGCGCGAAATGGCCGCAGGTGGAGATGGATTTCAAATCCGGCGTGACGTTTGACCCCCAACCCGCATTGCAGCAGGACGAGCTGGATCTGGTGATGACCTCCGATATCCTGCCGCGCAGCGGGCTGCACTATTCGCCCATGTTTGATTTTGAAGTGCGTCTGGTGCTGGCGCCGGATCATCCGCTGGCCAGCAAGACGCTGATCACGCCGGAAGATCTCGCCAGTGAAACGCTGCTGATCTACCCGGTGCAGCGCAGCCGCCTAGATGTGTGGCGCCACTTCCTACAACCTGCGGGCGTTAGCCCGTCGTTGAAAAGCGTCGATAACACGCTACTGCTGATCCAAATGGTCGCGGCCAGAATGGGGATTGCTGCCTTGCCGCACTGGGTGGTGGAGAGTTTTGAGCGCCAGGGTCTGGTGGTGACCAAAACCCTGGGTGATGGATTGTGGAGCCGCCTCTACGCCGCCGTCCGCGACGGCGAACAACGGCAGCCGGTGACGGAAGCCTTTATTCGTTCAGCGCGGAACCACGCTTGCGATCATCTACCGTTTGTACGGAGCGCGGAGCGACCCAATAGCGATGTACCCACAGTGAGGCCAGTATCACCGTCGCCCCAATGATAAAGCTTGGCCAGTGGGGCTGTTCTTGCCAGATAGCAAGGTTGACCAGCAGCCCCGCAGGGACATGCACGTTATTCATGATGCCCAGTGTGCCTGCATCCACCTGCGTCGCCCCATAGTTCCACATAAAGTACCCCAGTCCGGAAGCCACCACGCCCAGCCAGACCAGAATGCCCCATTGTAACGGGGTCGTCGGGAGTTTGTGAGGATTCCCCAGCATAAACCAGGCGGCGACAGCCACCAGAAACGCCCCCATGTAAAACCAGGCAAACGCGTTGTGCTGAGGCATCGGGTGGATCTCCATCAACCGCTTGTAGCCCACCATCCCAATGGCAAAACTGATATTCGCCAGCTGTACCAGCAATAAACCGGTCCAGAAGTGATCGCTGACTTTGTCATAGCGAATGATCGCGGCCCCAATCACCGCCAACAGCGCGCTCAACACATAGCCCCAACGCAGCCTGCGCTTACTCAACAGATCGTAGATCAGCGTGATATACAGCGGTGTGAAGACGGTAAACAGTAAAAATTCAGAGACAGTCAGGTACAGGTAAGCACGGAAACTGAGCAGGTACATGATGCCCAGTTGCATCGCGCCGACCAGCATGTAGAGCACAATGGTTCGAGGCGACTGCCCGCGCGTGCGCAAAAACGGCAGGAAGACCAGCGCCGCCAGCCCCACACGCATCAGTACGGAAAAATAGCTGTCGACATGCCCGGCAAGATACTCGCCAATTAAGCTAAACGAAAAGGCCCACAGGATCGTGGTAATGATGAGTAGCGCCACAATGGATGTCTCTTTGAACAAGGAGCATCCATTGTAGCGGAGAGTTGAGTTGACAACTGGTCAACTAAAGAACAACTACATCAGGATAAAAACAGCTCACGCAGGTAATGCGGCACGGCGTCGTCAGCGTTGGTGCCGATCACGTCCAGTCCTGGATGCAGGTCTTTCAGGCGCTGGTGCGCATTGCCCATAATGCACCCTTTACCCGCCATGGAGAGCATCTCGGCGTCGTTCATGCCATCGCCAAAGGCAATGCAATCCTTCAGGCTGTAACCCATCGCTTTTGCGACGGCTTCCAGCGCATGCCCTTTCGAAACACCCCCGGCCATCACTTCCAGACACGTCAGCGTAGAGAAACTCACGTTGACACGATCGCCCCAACGCGCGTTTATCGCCTGCTCCAGCGGCAGCAGTTTTTCATGAGAATTGCAGGTGAAGAACACTTTGCTGATGCCTTCCGGCTCCAGTAAGCCGGGTTCAAACAGCGAATAATTGAAAACCGCCTCTTTGAAAAAACGCATCTCATCCGGACGATGGCGATTCATAAACCATTCGTCGTCGCGATATACGTTGGTGACAATATCCGGGTTGGTGTTCACCACGCCGAACAGATCGCTGGCAATGTCGCGATCCAGATTATGCGTAAACACCAGATTTCCATCAGGATCGTGTACTCGCGCCCCGTTGGAGGTGATCATGTAAGACCGAATCTCGAGGTTATCGCGGATTTGCCCTACGTCGACATGGTGACGCCCGGTCGCAAAAACAAAATTGACGCCACGGGCAGTCAACAGTTTCAGCGTCTCTTTAGCGTAAGGGGATAACGTGTGGTCGGGAGAGAGTAGCGTACCATCTAAATCAGACGCAACAACCTGATACATAAGAAAATTAAACCTCTATGCAAAGCGATTTTCGCTGGATGAATTATGCCTGTTGAAAAATTCAACAATAGCGTTGAGCGCGACTGAGCGCATTGCGTCCTTTTCAAAAAGGATCTCATGGTACGCGCCTTTGATAACAAGCGGCTGGCCTCCTTCTACAGGATGGCCTGCTGCGGCGCGGATTTCACAAAAACGGTCATGCATGCGGTTATCCACCACACGCTCTTCCTCTGCCTGGATGAGCAGCGTAGGCGTCGCATCGTCGCCCGCCCCTGCCAATACCTGTTCGCCAGCCTGAATACCTTCACGTACCCAGTGATATGTCGGTCCACCAACCCGCAGTTGCGGTTCGTCGGCATAAAAACGTAAGTTGCGGCGGTAACGTTGTCGGCTGTGGGTTAACGCATTCATGCTAAACGGCATCGCCCGCCAGCGACCCGTGCCAATCGCGTACCCTTCACGGATGCGTTGATGTCCTTCCGCCCAGTCGAGAATATGGCGCACCATAAACGAAGGCAGGCGCATCACAATACCAAACATCGGCGCACAAAGCGCGATGGCATCACAATGCGCGGGATGACGTTGCAGAAACAGGGTGGCAATTGCACCGCCCATGGAATGGGCGAGTATGTAGCGTTTTCGCCACGGTCCCGGTTGAACTTCCTTCTGCCAAAAGTCGGTTAAATCATCGACATAATCATTAAAACTCACCACATGCCCACGGTGCGTATCCGACAATAATCGCCCGGATCGCCCTTGCCCACGATGATCGATAATGAGCACATCAAAACCCGACTGAAACAGGTCATACGCCAGTTCGGCGTACTTTACATAGCTTTCAATACGGCCAGGACAAATCACGACCACACGATCATTGTTTTCTGCGCGAAAACGGACAAAGCGCACCGGAACATTGTCCACGCCCGTAAACTCCGCTTCCTCCCGCTGACGCCAGAAATCTGTCAGTGGTCCCATGGAAAAAGCGGCAAACGCGTTTTCTCTTGTTTCCCAATCTTTTTGCTGCTGAAACATCGGGTATCCAGCCTCGTTAACCACGTAAAATCGTTTTTTTTGTCATGTCTGACACAACACAGCAACAGTAGCGTATTGTGGCATAAAAATAGACAACCAGGGAGTTTCTCATGACCTTTGAATGGTGGTTCGCCTACCTGCTGACATCCATTATTTTGAGTCTTTCTCCAGGCTCCGGCGCCATCAATACCATGACCACTTCCATCAACCACGGTTATCGTGGCGCAGTCGCATCAATTGCGGGTCTGCAAACCGGGCTTGGTACTCACATCATTCTGGTGGGGATCGGTCTGGGGACGCTATTTTCGCGCTCGGTCATCGCCTTTGAGGTTCTGAAGTGGGCGGGAGCCGCCTATCTGATCTGGCTGGGTATTCAGCAATGGCGCGCTGCGGGCGCTATCGATCTGAACACGATGGCAAGCACACAATCACGTGGTCGATTGTTCAAACGCGCCGTCTTTGTCAATCTGACCAACCCCAAGAGCATCGTTTTTCTTGCCGCCCTGTTTCCACAATTTATCCTGCCGCAGGAACCGCAACTGATGCAGTACGTCATCCTCGGCATTACGACTATTGTGGTCGATGTGATTGTGATGATCGGTTATGCGACGCTGGCACAACGCATCGCGGCGTGGATTAAGGGGCCAAAACAGATGAAGGCGCTGAACAAAGTGTTCGGTTCGTTGTTTATGCTGGTCGGCGCGCTATTGGCCTCAGCAAGACATGCATGAAACGTTGCCGGACAGCGCTAACGCTAATCCGGCTTATCACTTAGCGCGAAATAATCAGATGAATGCCAAAACCTGCGAATAACGCGCCGGCAAAACCGTCGATCCATTTCGCCAGGCGCTGATAACCGCGACGCATTTTCGGCAGGGCAAACAGACTGGCAACAATCGTAAACCACGCCAGCGTTTCCACGATAATCAGCGCAAAAATACCCCAGCGCGCAGCCGTACCGACATTATCACCAACAAACAGTGAGAACACCGAGCCGAAGTAAATAATCGCTTTCGGATTCGCCAGATTGGTCAGCAGACCTTTCAGAAAACTACGTCCACTCTGCGCCAGTTCCACCTGCGCCGCGGGGGCCGTTGTTTCCTGTTTTTTCAATGCGCCACGGAGCATTTGGTACCCCATCCAGCACAGGTACAGACCGCCGCCGACCATGATAATGGTGTGCAGCCAGGCCATTTTCTCAATGATCAGATGCAGCCCAAGCAGCGCCACGCCCGCCCAGACCATCACGCCACAGGTAATGCCCAATACGCCCATCATCGCTTCTTTACGGGAACGGCTGACGGCAGTTTGGGAGACAAAGAAAAAGTCTGGTCCTGGGCTCATCAGCGCAACAATGTGCACCATAGCCACGGTGAGAAATAGCATCAGCATAAAAATAACTCGCGGGGGAAAGAGTTCAGTGAGTCATCATCCTGGCACTTTTTTTCCAGGCTGACTACTCTTCGTCGTCGCCATCGACATGCGCGCGGATCAGCGCCATAAACTCTTTGCCAAAACGCTCCAGTTTCCGCATGCCGACACCGTTAACGCTGAGCATTTCACTCGGCGACACCGGCATCTGTTCCGCCATTTCGATAAGCGTAGCGTCGTTGAAAACCACATAAGGCGGGATATTTTCTTCATCGGCAATCGCTTTACGCAGTTTACGTAATTTAGCAAACAGCTTGCGATCGTAGTTACCGCCGAAGGATTTCTGCATTACACGAGGCTTCAACGCAACGATACGCGGTACGGCAAGCTGAAGCGGCACATCGCCGCGCAACACCGGACGCGCCGCTTCTGTGAGCTGGAGCGCCGAGTGGTGGGCGATGTTTTGCGTCACCAGCCCAAGATGAATCAGTTGGCGAATAACGCTCACCCAATGCTCGTGGCTCTGCTCGCGGCCAATGCCGTAAACCGGCAGTTTGTCATGGGCTAAGTCACGGATTCGTTGGTTGTTCGCGCCGCGAAGTACCTCCACGACATACCCCATACCGAAGCGCTGGTTAACACGATAGATCGTCGACAGCGCTTTGCGCGCATCCATTAAACCGTCGTACTGTTTTGGCGGATCAAGGCAGATATCGCAGTTGCCGCACGCTTCCTGCCGCCCTTCGCCAAAATAGTTGAGCAACACCAGGCGACGGCAGGTTTGCGCCTCAGCAAACGCCCCCATCGCATTCAGCTTGTGCCGTTCAATGTCCTGCAACTGTCCGGCAGGTTTTTCTTCAAGACAGCGTCGGAGCCACGCCATATCCGCCGGATCGTAGAACAGCATCGCTTCCGCGGGCAGACCGTCTCGCCCTGCCCGACCCGTTTCCTGATAGTAGGATTCGATATTGCGCGGAATGTCGAAGTGCACCACAAAGCGGACGTTGGGTTTATTAATCCCCATGCCGAATGCCACCGTCGCCACGACGATTTGCAGATCGTCACGCTGGAATTTTTCCTGCACATCGGCGCGAACGCCGTTTTCCAGACCCGCATGATACGCCGCCGCGCTGATCCCGCGGCTTTGCAAACGCGCGGCGGTGTCTTCCACTTTCGCACGGCTATTACAGTAAATAATGCCCGACTTACCGCGCTGTTCCTGAACGTAACGCATAAGCTGATCGAGCGGCTTAAACTTCTCCATCAACATATAGCGAATGTTCGGGCGGTCAAAACTGCTGATCTGGATTAACGGATCGTTGAGTCCCAGCAGGCGAACAATGTCCAGTCGGGTGGTGTCGTCGGCCGTTGCGGTGAGCGCCATAAACGGCAGGGCGGGGAAACGCTGGCGAAGCTGACCCAGTGCGGCGTATTCCGGGCGGAAATCATGCCCCCACTGCGAAATACAGTGAGCCTCGTCGACGGCTAATAACACCGGGTTCCAGTGTGCAAGATGCTCAAGAAAGTTATCCAGCATCAGGCGTTCAGGTGCGATATACAGCAGGCGGATTTGCCCGGTACGGCAGCCCGACATGACCTCAAGCTGTTGTTCACGGCTCTGGGTTGAGTTCAGACACGCCGCTGCCACGCCGTTGGCCAGCAGTTGATCGACCTGGTCTTTCATCAGAGAGATAAGCGGTGAAACAACGACGGTTAAGCCGTTCAGAAGCAGTGCCGGGATTTGATAGCACAGGGATTTCCCACCACCGGTTGGCATCACGACCAGGCAGTCTCGACCGGAAAGAACGGTGTCGATAATCTGTTCCTGACCTGGGCGAAACTGTTGGTAGCCGAAGGTTTCCTGCAAAACCTGTTTAGCTCCCGACTCCAGATTCAACACTTCCGCCTGCGCCACATTAACCCCATTCACCAGTATAAAAACAGGCGCTATTTTCAGCGCCTGAGAGAGAAACTGCAATGTTTAAGTGCTTATCAGAAGATATCGTTCAGCATCACGCCTACACCGACACGCGTCTGATTAAAGTTATAGTCGATCAGGGATTCGCCATATCCGCTGTACACCTGGGTATAAAGGCGAACGTGCTTCGTTATCGGATAGCTGAGACCAAGTTCTGCGCCGCCGTATCCGGTATTCCAGTTGTACTGCCCTTTTGCACTTAACACCGCCTCACCGAGGTGATAGCCGATTTTAAGCTGGTAATAGCCCATGTATTTGGTGATATCAGGGTTATCATCGGTACTGCCCACGACAAACCACGGCTTCACTTCCACCAGCCAGTTGCCATTATCAGCCATCAGACGGGTATAAAGACGGTTCCAGCTACGCGATGTCGGATCTGAACGGCCATTAGAATCGTGGTTATACCCCATTTCTACATCGCGCAATGTCCAGCCCACTAAGCGATAATCGGTGGCAAATCCCAGGAACAGTTGCGGTTCATAGTTCGTTTCGCGAAAAGGCGAAGACTCTTCGCTATTCGACAATTGCCACCACGATTTCTGGGTATAGGACGCCCCCAGCACCGAATTCGCCCCCAGAATGCCACGCCAGAGAGGGAAAGCCAGACTCAGTTGAAACTTCACCTCATCTTTACGGGCATTATCCGACCAGTCATAGCTACTGATAGCTTCTTTGTTCATGTCACTGGTAGCGGTGTAAATCAGATAGTTAGTGTCATAGGGGTACAGCGTGAACGGACTGTCATGCTCTTGCAGCATGTTGGCGATAATACTGCCTCGCACCGCCGGTGCATCATGAACCTCTTTCTCTGTCGCGTCCTGCGCAAACGCGGCCAACGGCAGCATTGCTGCTGGTAATAACCACCCCAGAATTGCCCACATCGTTACACTTCTCCTGAACTCAATATTGATGATTGTAAAATTATGTATCACGCATTCTACATACTTACTCAATACCTGTTTAGTTATCCTCTCCTAAAGTAGAAAACAACAAACAAGAAGCATAATATCAACATCTCATTAACCACGGAGTGTCCAATCGTATGTCTGCTGTACTTACCGCTGAAGAAGTCCTGAAGTTAGTAGGGGAAATGTTTGTCTACCATATGCCGTTTAACCGGGCATTGGGGCTGGAACTGGAGCGCTATGAAAAGGAGTTTGCCCAATTAGCCTTCAGTAATCAGCCGATGATGGTCGGGAACTGGTCACAGAGCATTTTGCATGGCGGGGTGATTGCCTCTGCATTAGATGTTGCTGCCGGCCTGGTTTGCGTGGGGAGTACGCTGACCCGTCATGAAACCATCAGTGAAGATGAACTACGCCAACGGATGTCACGCATGGGCACCATCGATCTACGCGTCGATTACTTACGCCCTGGCCGTGGGAATCGTTTTACCGCGACCAGTAGTTTGCTCCGTGCGGGTAATAAGGTCGCCGTAGCGCGTGTGGAGTTGCATAACGAGGATCAGCTTTATATCGCCAGCGCGACCGCCACTTATATGGTGGGGTAAGCACGTAAAAAAAGGTAAACTGCCGTTCCATTTCTGATATGAGTTTTCCCGATGGATGCTAAGCAAACGCGGCAGGGCGTACTACTCGCTCTTGCTGCTTATTTTATTTGGGGTATCGCACCCGCGTACTTCAAGCTGATCTCTTACGTTCCAGCGGACGAAATCCTGACGCACCGCGTAATTTGGTCATTCTTTTTTATGGTGGCGCTGATCAGCGTCAGTCGTCAGTGGTCGTATTTAAAAACGCTGCTGCAAACGCCAAAGAAGATCTTCCTGTTGGCATTGTCGGCAGTTCTGATCGGTGGAAACTGGCTGCTCTTTATCTGGGCGGTGAATAACCACCACATGCTGGAAGCCAGCCTGGGCTACTTTATCAATCCGCTGGTGAACATTTTACTGGGGATGATTTTCCTCGGCGAGCGCTTCCGTCGAATGCAGTGGCTGGCCGTCGCGATGGCGGCCTGCGGCGTATTGGTGCAACTCTGGACATTCGGTTCGCTGCCGATTATCGCGCTGGGACTGGCGTTCAGTTTCGCCTTTTACGGTCTGGTGCGTAAAAAGATTGCCGTGGAAGCGCAAACCGGCATGCTGATTGAAACGCTGTGGCTTTTGCCGGTCGCCGCAATTTATCTGTTTGGCATTGCCGACAGCGCCACCAGCCATATGGATAAGAACCCTTTGTCGCTGAACCTGTTGTTGATCGCCGCAGGCGTTGTCACCACGATACCGCTGCTCTGTTTTACCGGCGCGGCAACGCGTCTGCGTCTCTCCACTCTGGGATTCTTCCAGTATATCGGCCCAACATTGATGTTTATTCTGGCGGTCATGTTTTACGGCGAAACGCCGGGAGCCGATAAAATGGTGACGTTCGCCTTTATCTGGGTGGCGCTGGGGATTTTTGTTGCGGATGCGATTTATACCCAACGAAGAACGCGCAAAGGGTTGTAGTGCTTTTTTGCCGGATGGCGGCTGCGCCTTATCCGGCCTACGGGATCTTTAGGCCCGGTAGGCGTCGCGCCACCGGGCGAATCATCAAAGCCAGTTCTTCCGCTTAAAGTACAGATACGGCGCCAGACCCGCGAGCATCATAAAGACAATCGCGCCAGGATAACCGAAGCTCCAGTGCAGTTCCGGCATAAATTCAAAGTTCATTCCGTAACTGGAGGCCACCAGCGTCGGCGGCAGGAACACCACAGAAACCACCGAGAAGATCTTGATGATACGGTTCTGCTCGATGTTGATAAAACCCATCGCCGCCTGCATCAGGAAGTTCACTTTCTGGAACAGGGATTCGTTATGTGGCAGCAGGGATTCGATATCGCGCAGGATCTCACGCGCCTGCTCCAGTTGTCCGCCCGGTAAACGCGCTTTACGTACCAGGAAGTTGAGGGCGCGCTGGGTATCCATCAGACACAGGCGCACTTTCCAGCCGATATCTTCCAGTTCCGCCAGCGTGGAGAGCGCTTCGTCGTATTCATCACCCTGATGCCCTTCCATGATCACACGGCTGAGTTTTTCCAGGTCGCTGTAGATGTTTTCGATTTCATCTGCCAGCTGTTCGATTTTGGTTTCAAACAGATCCAACAGCAGCTCATACGCATTGCCGTCCACCATCGCCTGGCTACGCGCACGCATACGATAGAGACGAAACGCTGGCAGTTCACGTTCACGCAGGGTGAACAAACGGCCATCACGGATGGTAAATGCCACCGTGGAGTTACCGGCGTGGTCTTCCGCATCTTCAAAGAAGAAAAAGGAGTGGATGTGCAGACCGTCTTCGTCTTCGAAGAAACGGGCAGATGCTTCGATGTCTTCCAGTTCAGGACGTGTTGCCAGGCTCTGACCCAGTTCAGATTGTACGCGCAGGCGCTCGTCGTCGTCCGGTTCGACCAAATCGACCCATACAGCATCAATCAGGGTTTGTGACTCCTCGACTTCCAGCCGGGTCAGTCGGTTTTTTTCCAGTTGAAATGCGCTCAGCATGACCGGGACTCCCAATGCATAAAAATATCGGACGTTCGGTGGGCACACAGAAACAAATTGGGTTTCAGACCATTAAACAGCCTGACTCAACGCGACGGGAAAAGAGAGAAAGTCGCTGACAACCGCGAAGGCTATCAGCAAAAAGGGATAGCCTTAGGAGTTGATCCTGGATGACAGGATAATGAGCCAGCATCTACTGGGTGTGTCCAAGGCGAATGTCCTCTTAGCGTAATCGTGCGCGCATGTTACGCCAGCATAAATTTGACGTCAACTCGCAACGGAACGCGAAAAAGTAATTATTTCCCCTAATGCTTTAAGGTTAGCAGAGAGGGATGATTTATCTATGTTTTCAGAACATTAAGCGGCAGATTGCCGGATGGCGGCTTCACCTTATCCGGCCTACGAATCATAAGGTTAGTGATGTTAGACCGTTTCCAGCCTGGCGTAGGCCGCCACTAACCATTTGATTCCCTGCCCCTGGAACGCTACCTGCAGGCGACTGTGCTCACCGCTGCCTTCCAGATTCACAATGGTGCCCTCGCCGAACTTAGCGTGGCGCACGCGCTGGCCGAGTTTGTAGCCAGTGTCGTTCTCCGCCATCGGCGTCCCCATCCGCTGATGGCTGACCGGGCGACTCACGGTCGCGCGCAGACGCACTTCTTCCACGCAGTTTTCCGGTAGTTCACCGATAAAGCGCGACGGACGATGGTAAACCTCTTTTCCGTACAGACGACGTGTTTCGGCGTAGGTCAGGGTCAGTTTTTGCATCGCCCGGGTCACGCCGACGTAGGCCAGACGGCGTTCTTCCTCCAGACGCCCGCCCTCGTCGAGCGACATCTGGCTCGGGAACATCCCTTCTTCCATACCGACGATAAATACCTGCGGGAACTCCAGCCCTTTCGCCGAGTGCAGAGTCATTAACTGCACCGCATCCTGCCAGGTATCCGCCTGCCCTTCACCCGCTTCCAGCGCGGCATGGGAAAGGAACGCCTGTAACGGCATTAAATCTTCGTCTTCTTCGTTGTAGCTGAACTGGCGCGTTGCCGTCACCAGTTCGTCTAAGTTTTCGATACGCGTCTGACCCTTCTCGCCCTTTTCCTGCTCGTACATCATGCGCAGACCGGAATCTTTCACCACACGGTCAGTCTGCACGTGCAGCGGCATGTCTGCCGTTTCTTGCGCCAGCGCGTCAATCAACTCCATAAAGCGCTGTAGCGCGCTCGCCGCGCGGCCCGCCAGCGCTTTTTCCTGCAACAGCTCGCGGCAGGCTTGCCACAGCGTCAGTTGGCGATCACGTGACGTCTGACGCACCACATCCAGGGTACGATCGCCGATGCCGCGCGTTGGCGTGTTGACCACGCGCTCAAACGCTGCGTCGTCATTACGATTTGCAATCAACCGCAGATAAGAGAGTGCGTCTTTGATTTCCTGACGTTCGAAGAAGCGCATGCCGCCGTAAATGCGGTACGGCATGCTCGCCTGGAGTAACGCCTCTTCCAGCACGCGCGACTGGGCGTTGCTGCGATAGAGAATGGCGCACTGATCCAGCGCGCCGCCGTTGTCCTGCCAGGTTTTGATGCGGTTGACCACGAAGCGCGCTTCGTCGAGTTCGTTGAAGGCGCAGTAGAGCGAGATAGGCTCGCCGTCCGCGCCATCAGTCCACAGCTTCTTACCGAGACGACCGTTGTTGTTTTCAATCAGGGCGTTCGCCGCGCTCAAAATATTGCTGGTTGAACGGTAGTTCTGCTCCAGGCGGATGGTTTCCGCGCCGGGAAAATCGTTGAGGAAGCGCTGAATGTTTTCAACCTGTGCGCCGCGCCAGCCGTAGATTGACTGGTCATCATCGCCGACAATCATCACCTTGCCGGTATCGCCCGCCAGCAGGCGGATCCACGCGTACTGAATGTTGTTGGTATCCTGGAATTCGTCGACCAGGATATTGGTGAAGCGTTCGCGGTAATGCTGAAGAATGTGCGGCTTGTTGAGCCACAGTTCGTGAGCGCGCAGCAGCAGTTCGGCGAAATCGACCAGCCCGGCGCGGTCGCACGCTTCCTGATAAGCCTGATAGACCTTCTGCCAGGTCTGCTCAACCGGGTTGCCGTAGCTCTGAATATGGTGCGGGCGCAGCCCTTCGTCTTTCTGGCTGTTGATGTACCACATCGCCTGACGCGGCGGCCACTGCTTCTCGTCAAGATTCATGGCTTTGATCAGGCGCTTCAGCAGACGCAACTGGTCTTCACTGTCCAGGATTTGGAAATCCTGCGGCAAATTGGCGTCCAGATGGTGCGCACGCAGCAGACGGTGCGCCAGCCCGTGGAAGGTTCCGACCCACATCCCGCCCTGCGTCGTTCCCATCAGTTGCCCGATACGATGGCGCATCTCCGCCGCCGCTTTGTTGGTGAACGTCACTGCCATAATGGAGTACGGCGAGCAGTTTTCTACACTCAGTAGCCAGGCGATACGGTGTACCAGCACACGCGTCTTACCACTGCCCGCCCCCGCCAGCACCAGCATGTTGGTGCGCGAGGCAGCGACGGCTTCGCGCTGTTTGTCATTAAGGCTGTCGAGCAGGTAAGAAACGTCCATTGATGGCACCGCCGCGTTAGGAATAGATAAACTGCGAAATGCCCGATGGCGCTTCGCTTATCGGGCCTACGTGATCGCAGTCACCGTAGGGCGGATAAGCGTAGCGCCATCCGCCAAAACCCTGGAATTTTATACAGAACTATTGAGGATTATATCAGCGAGGTCAGCGATGCCAACCGGGAAATTTCCAGATGCGGTAACAAACGGCTGTCATTGGTCTGCATCAGGTCGGCATTTTCCGGCTTGATCCAGCACGCCTGCATACCGCAGCGAATGGCGCCAGCGACGTCAGTGGTCAGATCGTCGCCCACATGCAGGATCTCGCCGATCGGTACGTTGAGCTTCTCAGCGGCTAAGGTATACATGTCGCTAAACGGCTTAGAACGACCGTCCGGCCCCGCCCGCAGGACAAACTCAAAATAGTCGCCCAGCCCAAACAATTCCGGCTGCGCATTGCCGTTGGTGATCGCCACCAGCGGCCACTTTTCAGCCAGCGCTGCCAGCGTGTCGTGTGTCTCCTGCGGGACGTCAATCCGGCTACGCCACTTTGCGAAATTCATCATCGCCGCGTTGGCGCCTGCCGTCGCCTCTTCCGCTGATAATCCCGCGTTCAACATGGCGCGTTCTACGGCGCGATGCCGCCACTCGGTGACGTCATGGTAAATCTCTGGCTCCGCTTCACGCACTGCCTGACGTAAACGTTGCAGGTCGGCGTTTTGTAATGTGCGCAGCGCAGGGTGATAGTTTTGCACAAAGGCGAGCGCTTCCTGCTCCGTGCGCAGAATAACCTGACGGTTATCATAAAGGGTGTCATCCAGGTCAAAGGTGAGCGCAGAGATGCGCCCCAACGGCCGGTAAAAACGCATTATTTCCCCCGTTTGGCGCGCGGATGCGCCGCATCGTACACCGAGGCCAGGTGTTGAAAATCAAGATGAGTATAGATTTGGGTGGTCGAGAGGTTGGCATGCCCCAACAACTCCTGCACACCGCGCAGGTCGCCGCTCGACTCCAGCATATGAGTGGCAAACGAGTGACGCAGTTTATGCGGATGCACATGGCTATTCAGCCCCTGCCTGATGCCCCACTCGGCAAACCGTTTTTGCACGTTACGCGCTGAAATCCGTTTCCCCAGTTTGGAGAGAAACAGCGCATCGTCGTCACCGCCAAACAGGCCACGCAGATCCAGCCAGTGTTCAATCCACGCCACCGCATTGCGTCCGATGGGCAGACGTCGCTCTTTGCTGCCTTTCCCCATCACCCACACTTCGCCAGTGTCGAGATCGAGGTGTTTAATATCCAGCCCAACCAATTCTGACAAACGCAACCCTGCGCCGTACATCACCTCCAGCATTGCCCGATCGCGCACGGCAAGCGGGTCATTGAGGTCGATATCCAGCAGACGATTCACATCATCAACGTCGATATTTTTCGGCAGATGGCGCGGCGCTTTGGGTGCGGAGATCCCTTTCGCCGGGTTAGCCGGCAACTCGCCCTGGCTCACCAGCCAGTCGAAGAAACTGCGTAATGCAGAGAGACGTAATGCCAGACTGGCAGGCCCAAGCCCTTTGCGACGACTGCGCACCGCAAAACTGCGTACTCTCGCAGCATCACATTGTTGCCAACTTTGCATTCCGGCTTCCCCGGCTAACGCGATAATGGCATCAAGCTGACGGCGATAGTTCAGGAGCGTTATTGGGCTAAGTTGCCGCTCCACGCCCAGATAACGCAAAAAGCGGGCAACATCCTGCGAAAGCGGCAAATCCGTCATATGCGTTCAATCCAACGCTCGAGCAATTCCGGCAACATCAGCGATATCTCTTGCAGCAACTGCGTCCCTTGCCCTTGCTGATAATGGTGTGCATCACGACTGCTGAACAGCATGACACCGAGATCGCCCTCGCGTCCCAGCATTGACATCGCCACCGAGCCTATCGCTTTGGCTTCCGGCAGCACCACCAGCAGTTCCGGACCGTTGAGCGGGCCAAGATAGTGCTGCTCCTGCCCCAGACGTTGAATACGCAACGGTTCGAAGGCCTGGCGGTTTAATGACAGATGCGTGAAACTCGACGGCGCACCGAGTCGCCAGCGATCGGGGAATAAGCGGATTGTTGCCCCTGCCAGCCCCAGATCGCGCGCCCAGCGATGAAAACGTATCAGCAGCTCATCCAGACTGCCGGCTGACACCAGTCGCCCCTGGAGATGCAACAGACGATAAAACAGGCTTTCGTTGGCGTTCGCCTGCTCCATCAGTAGCGTCATGTTCTCTTCGAGCTCGTTGATATGGTTGCGCGCGCGCGCCATATGCCATTCAACTAAAGAGATGGTTCCACGCACCGGGTGCGGGACACGCATCGCTTCGACAGCGCGCGCATTGCGGATAAAAAACTCAGGGTGACGCTGCAAATACTCGACGACCGCGCGGTCATCCAGTTCCATGAGTGTTTCCTGTAGTTCTTCCCCTGGTTGCTTCATAGATGAATAAACCCGTCGTAGACATGTGCCGCCGGGCCAGTCATATATAACGGATGGCCCGGACCTCTCCAGGCGATATCAAGACGACCGCCCGGTAATTCCACGCGTACTTCTTCTGCTAACAAACCCTGCTGAATACCAACCGCCACAGCAGCGCACGCGCCACTGCCGCAGGCCTGGGTTTCTCCTGCCCCACGCTCATAAACGCGTAACCGGATATGCTCGCGTTTAACCACTTGCATAAACCCGATATTGGCGCGCTCAGGAAAGCGTTCATGATTTTCCAGAACCGGCCCCAACGTTTCTACGGCGGCCGTATCAACATCATCAACCTGAATCACGCAATGCGGGTTCCCCATCGAAACGACGCCGCACAATACTGTCTGTTCAGCGGCTCGCATAATATAGGTCTTTTCCGCTTTGTTGGCGCGAAACGGCACCTGCGCCGGTTCAAAGTTGGGCTCGCCCATATTGACCCGTACCAGTTCGTCGTCGGTAACGCTCAGAACCATGCGGCCATTGGCCGTGCTGACGCGAATATCACGCTTGTTCGTCAACCCTTTCAGGCGGACAAACCGGGCAAAACAGCGTGCACCGTTACCGCATTGCGAGACTTCACTGCCATCCGCATTAAAGATGCGGTAATGAAAATCCAGCTCGGGATCGTAAGGCGGTTCGACAACCAACAGTTGATCGAATCCGACCCCCAGATGTCTGTCCGACAGACGGCGGATCAACTCCGGCGAGAAAAAGACATTCTGCGTTACCGCGTCGACGACCATAAAATCGTTGCCAAGGCCATGCATTTTAGAGAATTGCATCATTCGCTCCATTCACGCGGGTACAGAGGGTTACCGTCAGTAATTCACCTGAGTAGGGCCGTCGCCTGTTGCACGATCATTTCGTTCTGGCAGGGTGGATTGCGTTTGCGGTTCAACCTTCTTCGTCGGAGGCGGTGCATTCTTGTCCTCTGGCGGAAAATAGAGCGGGCCTTTTAGACCGCAGCCCGTCAGGCTGAACAGAGTAAGAAGTACAGCGAGTGCCTGAAACACATTTTTCATTGTGGATTGCCTGTAAGTTCATGCTTTCTGTTTTCTATCATCGCAGGAGAAGACGTAAAAGCAAGAGTTTGCCTGCAAACTGCAACGTGTTTTGTTTCGCGTTATACTGCGAACATCACGAAAAATGGGATAAAAAAATGAACGACAGTGAATTTCATCGCCTTGCGGATACCCTGTGGATGACCATTGAAGAGCGTCTGGATGACTGGGACGGCGACAGCGATATCGACTGCGAAATTAACGGTGGTGTGCTGACCATTACCTTTGAAAACGGCAGCAAAATCATCATCAACCGCCAGGAGCCGTTGCACCAGGTGTGGCTGGCGACCAAACAGGGCGGCTACCATTTTGATCTGAAAGGCGACGAATGGATCTGCGACCGCAGCGGAGAGACTTTCTGGGCGCTACTTGAGCAAGCGGCAACGCAACAAGCGGGTGAAAACGTTAGCTTCCGTTAAGTGTTGTGCCGGATAGGGTCTTCGCCTTATCCGGCATAAACATCAAGAGAAATACTGCTGTAATAACGGCGTGTCGTTGTCCTGGCTGGCAGGAGGCACGGTACTAATCGACTGCGCGCGGAACGGGATCACCTGCGCACGACCATCGGTATTCACGATCTGGTAGAACTGAGGCAAGTTAAAGTTGATGAAACTGGAGCCGTACGTAAAACGATCGTGGGAAGACGAATAGAAGCGGCTCACGTCGCGCACCAGCTCTTCTTTGCTACCTTCGCAGTGATGGTACACTTCCGCCCGGTTACTTTCGTCCAGAATGTAGATATTAAAGCCTTTATCATCGCCCGTTTCTTCAAAAAAGAACTGAATAATCCCTTCACTGGCGAAACCATCCACCACCGACGGTAATTTCACATGGTTTGTCTCAACCTGCACAGAAAGTCCATGCAGCTTGTTATGTGAAATCGCGCCATAGAATTCAATGGCATTTTCCAGCTTCTGCACTGACACATTCAGACGTTCAAAGAACAGTCCCCAGGTCTGGCCTGCAACGCGTAGCGCTTTGAAGCGCCCCGTTTCCTGCCGTGTGCTGGAGAGACGCAATTCAATGCACTCAGAAACCAGTTGCTGTACACGAGTGCGAATCAATCCACGTAAATGCTGGCTATAGCAGAACACTTCCACGCTGTCCGGCGGGGCGGCATCCTGGTGCATTTTGCCCAGAATCGTTTTCAGCGCTTCAATCATCGCCTGTTCGCCGTTGAAATGCAGAGTACGCACTTCGTTCCATGAGTTGCGATACAACAGGTCAACGCTGCCCACCAGGCAATTTTGTTCTTCGCCAAAGCTGAAGATATCCAACTTGCGGAAATCAAAATGCACAACCTGATTACGGAACGCCGCTGTCGGGTCATACTCAAGGTTGACGATAATCGCCAGGTGACGAATTTCACACGGACTGTAGAGCGCTTTTGGCGTTGGCGCTGGCAAACGCAGAGGGAAATGGTGCGACACGTCAGCCACCATCTCCTGCAGCTTCGGCAGATCAACAATGCCGTTGCCTTTAATAAACAGATGCGTACGTGAGGTCAGCAGGCCGTTAAACCACGCCCAGGCCACCAGCTTGTTCAGGTAACGGTTATATTCCAGCGGCTGATGGCTGATGATGGAATCCATGTTCGGCGCACGGTTGTAGAGATACCATCCTGAACGGTTGGCACGACCCGGCGGCACATGGATAAACGTCAGATTCGGCTCGGAGAGATCCGGCGAAATCTGCGGGTTCACCAGCGTCACTTTACCCGGCAGCGCCTCAAATGCGGCATACAGTTTACGGGTCAATACCCCGATATCCTGTGGACTGGCGCTAACGCTAAGGTTGTTACGGCGCGCAAAACGGATCAGGTTACGATAGCTCTGCATCATGGCATCAAGCAGTTCGTTATGTGCTTCACGGACTTGATCGATCTTCCAGTTAGCGCGATTGTCGAGCATGGTCAGACGCGCTTCGTCCCATCCCCACTCTTTGACTAACTGACTTAAGACTTCACGGCGCCAGCCAACGCAGGCGCGTTCACGACTCAGTTTCTCGCAGACTTTCAGGTAGAAACATCGACGCACCAGATCCAGGCGCGTTGGGTCTTCAATCGCCGTGAGATATTCAGTAACGCGTTCCAGCATCATGCAGTAGGGATCAAGACCAAAGGATACGATCTCGCCATCGTGCAGACGCTGTTTGATATCTTTCGCCAACAGGCGCGGATTCGGGTACTCCCAGGAATACGCTTCCAGCAGCAGCGTTTTCAGCACCGCTTTGTACGGCGAATCAATACTCTTGTACAGCTGCCAAAGGCTGGCGCCAAAGTACTCTTCCGCAGAGAGTGAGCTCAGCCCACCCAGATCCAGCCATTCGTTTGGCGTTAACACACCCTGCGCGTAGAGCGTCATCACGTAATCGTCGTAATGCTCTTCTTCGTCGCACGGCACCATACTCCACAGAATACGTTTACCGGCCAGACGCACAGCGGTGCGGTAAAATTCATCCAGCAACAGGATATGCTGTGTGGAGCCACAGTCTTCACCACCCAGACTGCCGCTTTCATTGTGGCGGAAACGGTTTTCGTCGATCAGGAAGAAGCTGACTTCAACACCCAGCGAGGCGGCCCAGCTTTCCAGAAGGCTGCATTTGCGTTGCAGCAACTGGCGCTCTTCGCTATCGAGCCAGGATTGATGGCAGACCCAGATATCCAGGTCAGAGGAACAGCTTTGCCCTACTGAAGACGTACTGCCCATTGAGTAAACGCCAGTAATCGGCAATTCACCCTTCGGCGGATTCTGCACAGACATACCGCGGTGCAGTTCCAGTTCATTCAGATAGTGGCGTTGAGTTTCATCAGGCGAATAGAAACAGATGCCTTTGGGAACGTTACCATCCAGGTAACCCGGCATCAGCGGATGGTGATAATGCAATAATGTCGGCAGCAGACTGTATACCTGCTGGAAAGCAGGTCCCATGGCAGCAAGCGCGCGATCCACACGCAGTTGATTTATGGCATCCAGTCTCTGTTTCAAAGTCTCAATATAGAGGTACAAGACGTATCGCCTGATGTTGCTACCCGTCATGTTTCTGTTTGTCGTTACCGTTACGTGGTTTCGCAAACGTCATCATTCGGGATATACCGTATGTCAAAAATAGCCGTTACCTTTTTTCGGTCTCCTCTTTGAGGCGCAGACGAAAAAATGGTCTAAAACGTGATCAATTTAACACCTTGCTCATTGACCGTAAAGAAAGTTGCACTACTTACCAGTGTAGCACCGTTCGCTTCGTGTAAATTCCGTAATATAGCAAGGCGCTTTCTCGTCACTCTTCACTGCCATTGACGACACAACGCCTTCTCTCTCACTCACCTTTGACCGTAACACTGACATCCCACTTGTAAGGATGTTAGGATGGTCCACGGACGATAATGACGGTAACAAGCATGTTAGACAAAGTTTTAAGAATTGCCACACGCCAAAGCCCCCTTGCGCTCTGGCAGGCACATTTTGTCAAAGACGCCTTGATGGCGAATCATCCTGGACTGGTTGTTGAACTGGTGCCAATGGTGACACGTGGCGACGTAATTCTTGATACCCCTTTGGCGAAAGTGGGCGGAAAAGGCTTGTTCGTCAAAGAGCTGGAGGTCGCACTGCTGGAGAAGCGCGCGGATATCGCAGTGCATTCGATGAAAGATGTACCGGTTGAATTCCCGCAAGGCCTCGGACTGGTCACCATTTGCGAACGCGAAGACCCGCGCGATGCGTTTGTCTCCAATACCTATCATCATCTGGATGAACTGCCGGCAGGCAGCATCGTAGGCACCTCCAGCCTGCGTCGCCAGTGCCAGTTGGCCGAACGCCGTCCGGACCTCATTATCCGCTCGTTGCGCGGCAATGTCGGAACGCGCCTCAGCAAACTGGATAACGGTGACTATGACGCCATTATTCTGGCCGTTGCCGGGTTAAAACGCCTGGGTCTGGAGTCACGTATCCGCACCGCCATGCCGCCAGAAATTTCGCTTCCCGCTGTCGGGCAGGGCGCGGTTGGCATTGAGTGTCGACTGGATGATACCCGTACCCGGGAACTGCTGGCGCCGCTGAATCATGATGAAACCGCCGTGCGCGTCAAAGCGGAGCGCGCCATGAACACCCGTCTGGAAGGCGGCTGTCAGGTGCCCATTGGCAGCTATGCTGAAATCATCGACGGTGAAATCTGGTTACGTGCGTTAGTAGGCGCCCCTGATGGTTCGCAGATGATTCGCGGTGAACGACGCGGATCGCCTCAGGATGCCGAACAGATGGGCATCTCCCTGGCGGAAGAACTGCTGGAGAACGGAGCCCGCGCTATTCTGACAGAGGTTTACAACGGAGAAGCCCCCGCATGAGTATTCTGGTCACCCGCCCGTCTCCCTCAGGGGAAGAGTTAGTGAGCCGTCTGCGCACACTGGGGCAGGTGGCCTGGAGCTTTCCGCTCATTGAGTTCACGCCAGGCCGCGAGCTTAATACACTTGCCAACCACCTGGCCACGCTGACTCAGAACGATCTCGTCTTCGCCCTTTCCCAACATGCTGTCACTTTCGCCCATGCTCAACTTCAGCAGCAAGGGCAAAACTGGCCAACGCTCCCGCAGTATTTTGCTATTGGCCGCACCACAGCGCTGGCGCTCCATACGGTGAGCGGGCGCAATATTCGTTATCCTCTGGATCGGGAAATTAGCGAAGTCTTGCTACAATTACCTGAATTACAAAATATTGCAGGTAAACAGGCGCTTATTTTACGTGGCAACGGTGGTCGTGAACTGTTAGGAGACACCCTAATAGAACGCGGGGCTGATGTCACTTTTTGTGAATGTTATCAACGCAGTGCAAAGCATTACGACGGTGCGCAAGAGGCCATGCGCTGGCACTCTCGTGGTGTGACAACGGTGGTTGTCACCAGTGGCGAGATGCTGCAACAGCTCTGGTCAATGACACCACAATGGTATCGGGAACACTGGTTACTACGCTGTCGACTGCTGGTCGTCAGCGAGCGTCTGGCGCACCTCGCCCGGGAACTGGGCTGGCAAGATATTAAGGTCGCTGATAACGCCGACAACGATGCGCTACTGCGCGCATTACAATTACTCTCATAATGGGATGCCATAATGACGGAACAAGAAAAATCCTCCGCCACGGTTGAAGAAACCAGGGAGGCCGTGGAAACCACATCACAGCCAGTCAACACTGAGAAAAAGAGCAAAAATAGCACCTCGCTGATCCTGAGCGCGGTGGCCATCGCCATTGCCCTTGCGGCAGGGGTTGGACTTTATGGCTGGGGAAAACAACAGGCGACGACGCAGACAGCCACCAGCGATGCGTTAGCTAATCAACTGATAGCATTGCAAAAAGCGCAGGAAGCCCAAAAGACAGAACTCGAAAGCATAATTAAAAAACAGGCAACTCAGTTGGATGAGGCGAATCGTCAGCAAACGACTCTGGCAAAACAGCTCGCCGACGTGCAGCAGAAAGTCGCCACAATATCTGGAAGCGATGCCAAAACCTGGCTGTTGGCGCAGGCTGATTTTCTGGTAAAGCTCGCCGGACGTAAGCTGTGGAGCGATCAGGATGTCACCACCGCCGCTGCGCTGTTAAAAAGCGCGGACGCCAGTCTTGCGGATATGAACGATCCGAGCCTTATCATCGCTCGCCGTGCCATTACCGATGATATCGCCAGCCTGTCATCTGTCTCGCAGGTGGACTACGACGGTATTATCCTCAAGGTCAACCAACTCTCTAACCAGATCGATAATCTGCGTCTGGCTGACAACGACAACGATGACTCACCGATGGATTCCGACAGCAGCGAACTTTCGAGCTCCATTAGTGAATGGCGCGTGAACCTGCAAAAAAGCTGGCAGAACTTTATGGACAGCTTCATCACCATTCGTCGTCGCGATGAAACTGCCGTGCCGCTGCTGGCGCCAAATCAGGATGTTTACCTGCGTGAAAATATCCGTTCACGCCTGTTAGTCGCGGCGCAAGCCGTTCCGCGCCACCAGGAAGAAACATACCGCCAGGCGCTGGATAACGTTTCCACCTGGGTTCGCGCGTACTACGACACCGAAGATGCGACAACCAAAGCGTTTCTTGATGAAGTGGACAAACTGAGCCAGCAGAGCATCACCATGGATGTACCGGAGACGCTGAAAAGCCAGGAAATTCTTGAGAAGCTGATGCAAACCCGCGTGCGTAATTTGTTGGCGCAATCAGCAACTTCGGCACCTGCACCTGCACCTGCACCTGCACCTGCACCTGCACCTGCACCTGCACCTGCACCTGCACCTGCACCTGCACCTGCACCTGCACCACAAGCAGACACTCCGTCCGCTGCGCCGCAAGGAGAATAATGATGCTAAAAGTATTATTGCTCTTTGTATTGTTGATCGCAGGTATTGTGGTGGGTCCGATGCTCGCGGGACATCAGGGGTATGTGCTGATCCAGACCGACAACTACAACATTGAAACCAGCGTCACCGGTCTGGTGATTATTCTGATCGTCATGATGGTTGTTCTGTTTGCGATCGAATGGCTGCTACGCCGCGTTTTCCGCACAGGCGCTCACACGCGCGGCTGGTTTGTGGGCCGTAAACGCCGCCGTGCGCGTAAGCAAACGGAGCAGGCGCTTCTCAAACTGGCAGAAGGTGATTATCAGCAAGTTGAAAAACTGATGTCGAAAAATGCCGATCATGCTGAACAGCCGGTGGTGAACTACCTTCTGGCCGCTGAAGCGGCGCAACAGCGTGGCGATGAAGCGCGTGCGAATCAACACCTCGAGCGCGCTGCCGAGATCGCAGGTAACGACACCATCCCAGTGGAAATTGCCCGCGTACGTCTGCAACTGGCGCGTAATGAAGACCACGCGGCCCGCCATGGCGTAGACAAACTGCTGGAAGTGACACCGCGCCATCCGGAAGTATTGCGTCTGGCAGAGCAAGCCTACATCCGTACCGGCGCATGGGGATCGTTGCTGGAGATTATCCCGTCGATGGCGAAAGCCAAAGTCGGTGATGAAGAGCACCGCACCCTGCTGGAACAACAGGCGTGGATTGGTTTGATGGATCAGGCGCGTGCCGATCAGGGCAGTGAAGGGTTGCGTAGCTGGTGGAAAAACCAAAGCCGCAAAACCCGCCATCAGGTTGCCCTGCAGGTTGCCATGGCAGAACATCTGATCGAGTGTGACGATCACGATACCGCGCAGCAGATCATCATCGATGGCCTGAAACGCCAGTATGACGATCGTCTGGTATTGCCGATCCCGCGTCTGAAAACCAACAATCCAGAGTTGGTGGAGAAAGTACTCCGTCAACAGATTAAAAATGTTGGCGATCGTCCGCTACTGTGGAGCACGCTGGGTCAGTCGCTGATGAAACATGGTGAGTGGCAAGAGGCTGCCCTGGCCTTCCGCGCTGCGCTCAAGCAACGTCCGGATGCCTATGACTACGCCTGGCTTGCCGATGTGCTGGACAGACTCCATCAGCCGGAAGACGCTGCGGCTATGCGTCGCGATGGCCTGATGCTGACATTGCAGAATAACCCTCCGCAGTAACACCTTCATGCCCGGTGGCGAGCAGCTTACCGGGCATACCATCCTACGGTAACACCCATAAAAAAACGCCCACTCCATCAGGAGCAGGCGTTAAACAGGTCTGTATGACAACATAAATGGGTGCTTCACTCAACGTTATGCCCATGGTGTTTGATGAGGCGAAAGCGACATCTGTCAGTGGACGATAAGCACCGTAAACGGCTCTGCATCATTCCTGAGTTTATGAGGCACTAAGGCGAACATAAGAGATGGAATGAGCATCTACCCGTATATTATTGCACAATGTGTGCCATGATTGAACTGCAAAAAGCAGGGATTCAGACTATTCGGGGAACCGCGCCCTGAGCGGGTCAGCGACGCCTGACATCTACATCCCTCTCCACCACGGGACGCTGTTTGTCTCTGTATAGAGACAAATATCCGCGAATATGAAGAAATAGTGTAAAAACATAAAGTTAATTGTCGCCCGACAGCGACAACCTTACGCAATGGCATCGTCAGATAGTGACATAGTGTTTGTGGATGTATTCGGGGGATAAAGCACAAGAGAGGAATATCAGAAAACAAAAAACCCCGCCGAAGCGGGGTTCAAAATTGGTCGGCGAGAGAGGATTCGAACCTCCGACCCACTGGTCCCAAACCAGTTGCGCTACCAAGCTGCGCTACTCGCCGATGTACTGCTTTTTGAATTTTTAGTTCAATTCTTTAAGTCGTGGTGCGAGGGGGGGGACTTGAACCCCCACGTCCGTAAGAACACTAACACCTGAAGCTAGCGCGTCTACCAATTCCGCCACCTTCGCATTGTCACAACTTATCAAATAATGGGGTGGCTAATGGGATTCGAACCCACGACAACTGGAATCACAATCCAGGGCTCTACCAACTGAGCTATAGCCACCACTACAAATCTTTTTACGCGGTCTTTAAAACCACCGCAGCTCCAGCACCGGGTAAATGGTGCGCCCGACAGGATTCGAACCTGAGACCTCTGCCTCCGGAGGGCAGCGCTCTATCCAGCTGAGCTACGGGCGCTTAGCGCCGTTGCGGGGTCGGATAATACGGACTTCCCACCCCGCTGTCTAGTGCCTTTTAAAAGAAAATGTTCGTTTGCTCAGGGTTTGTGCGTTTTGTCGCTTATTTCTCCACTTTCTGAATATCAACACCCCGATTCAGGCCGAAAACCTTATAAGCGAGGGTAACGACAAGCAGAAAGAGGATACCGACAAACAGCGACATACGAGTCTCTTCATTAAAGTACATGCCAATTAAAACGCAAATCAGGAACGCCATCGTCAAATAATTCGCCCAGGGGAACATAATCGAGCGGAAAGGATGACTGGCGATCGCCTCTTTATGCGCCTGACGGAAGCGCAACTGACTAATCAGGATCACAAACCACGGCACCATGCCTGGTAATACGCTCGCACTGTAGACATAGACAAAGACACGCTGAGGATTTGGGATAATGTAGTTAAGGCATGAGCCAATCAGCAAAATCAAGATAGAGAGCGCCACACCAGCAACCGGTACGCCGTGGCGAGACACCCTGGCCATCGCAGCCGGAAGCTGGCGGTTCTTCGCCAGCGCATACAGCATACGCCCGCAGCTATACATTCCACTGTTACAACCGGAAAGCGCCGCCGTCAGCACCACAAAGTTAATAATCCCGGCCGCTGCGGTAATCCCGATTTTGGCAAAGGTCAGAACAAATGGACTACCGCTGCTGCCAATTTCGTTCCACGGAAAGATGGTCACAATAACGAAAATCGCACCCACGTAGAAAATCAGGATACGCCACAACACTTTGCCCACCGCGCTACGCAGCGTAACCTGCGGGTTTTTCGCTTCACCGGCGGTAATGCCGATCAGCTCAACACCCTGGTAGGACGCCACCACAATGCACAATGCTGTGAGAAATCCTTTCCAGCCACCGGCAAAGAAACCGCCGTGCTCTGTCAGGTTGCCAAAACCAATGGCCTGACCGCCGTTACCAAAACCAAAGAAAATCACCCCCAGACCAACCACGATCATCACAATAATGGTGGTGACTTTGATCATTGCAAACCAGAACTCGATTTCGCCATACAGGCGAACAGCGGCGAGATTCGCGAGCGCGACCAGCCCTACGGCGATCAATGCGGGTATCCATTGCGCCATTTCTGGAAACCAAAATTGCACATAGACCCCAATGGCGGTTATCTCCGAGATCCCCACCGCCATCCACATAAACCAGTAAGACCATGCCGTGAGATACCCGAAGAAAGGGCTCATGTAGCGGTGAGCGTAGACGGCAAATGAACCGGCAACCGGTTCAAGGAACAACATTTCGCCCATTGAACGCATGATGAAAAAAACAAAAAGCCCGGCAACGATATACGCCAGCAGGACTGACGGTCCGGCCCATTTCAGCGTACTGGCTGCGCCCATAAACAAGCCGACGCCAATAGTGCCCCCGAGAGCAATCAATTCGATATGACGAGCTTCCAGCCCACGCTGTAGCTCCGGTTTCTTCTCTGCCATAGTTCCTCTTGTCGTGTTTGCCTTTTTCCCGGTATGACCGGTTATTGTTATGAGTACTTCTTTTGCCATAACTGACCATGCGGTGCCGGGCGGTTTACGGTTGACGTAAAAATGACCGCAGCACTGCAATGATGGGGGCGAATGGTTTCTTAAATTTTCCAAAATGGCAAACAAAGCATTAAAAAAATAAATGCTTTGAGCAATAAAGCAGCAATCATTGTGCGACGGGGTAGTGCATTACGCAGAGTGCACTACCCGAGGGATCAGAGGGAAATTCAGAGGTCGCCGGTATAGTGCCAGCGGAGGTAACGCAGTAAACGTAACTGTCGGGTAATACGGCTCGGCTGTGATAATAAGCGGTACAACCATTCCAGCCCCAGTTTTTGCCATACTTTTGGCGCGCGCTTAACGTGTCCGGTAAAAACGTCATACGTACCACCCACGCCCATGTATAAGGCATGTGGATGAATAAGACGACAATCACGCATCAGGATTTCCTGTTTTGGCGACCCCATCGCGACCGTCACAATCTTCGCGCCGCTGGCGTGAATACGCTCAAACAGCGCCTGACGCTCTTCAGGCTTAAAATATCCGTCCTGGCTGCCGACGATATTCACATTCCATTGCGCGCGTAATTTGGCTTGTGTTTGCGCCAGCACCTCCGGCTTGCCACCTACCAGAAAGACGGGGGTGCCTTCCATTCCTGCCCGCGCCATCAACGCTTCCCAGAGATCGGCACCGGCAACACGCGAGATGCGAGCCTGAGGAAATTTTTTGCGCACCGAGCGCACAACACTAATACCGTCCGCGTATTTAAACTCGGCGGCGTTAATCAACTCCCTGACTTCGGGGTTATCTTCCGCCGTCAGCATCTTCTCGGCGTTGATCGCTACCAGCGTTCCCTGCCTGATCTGGCCTTCTGCAAACAGGTAATTGAGCGCATGCTGCATATCGCGCCATCCAATCAGCTGTAATCCACGCAGCGCGTAGACGGGTGCAGTTGTGTTATCTGTCATCTTTACCCTTCAACCTGTGTCTGCGGCAGCGAGGGTTTTCGTTTTTGAATGAGTCCGGCATAGTCAAAAAGCCAGAACAACAGTTTCGCCACCAACAGACAAACACCAAAAATCACGAGGAAAAACACTACCCGTGAGACAAACGAATCCAGACCTTCTCGTGCCAGGACAATCATATTGAAGATGGCACCAAAGCAAAAACTGTGCAGAATCGCCGTCTTATAACGATTGGTTTCCCGATTACCCAGCTCATACAACCAGTCGAACCACTTGATAATCAAACCAACCACAATAGCCCCAAGCGGAATAAACAACGCCCCTCCCATCACCACCAGCGAACCGATAAGGGTCGGTGAAATGGCAAGGCCTGAATGGTTGTTAAGAACTTCCCAGGTAAAATAATTCGCGGAGTTGAGCACAATGCCGGGCCGTCCAGGCCAGAGCCAGGAAGGAATAAAGACGTAAAAATCACGGACGATCGGTGCCAGCCCCTGAAAATCGATATTGTTATAATTCTGCAATAGCAGCGCCAGGTTCTCCCACGGAGAGAAGGTGTCACGGGTCAGATATAAGAAGGTGTAGAACGCTTCATCGCCACTGACGTTCATCCCGTAGCGCTTTAGCGCCAGCCAGAACATACCGACGATACCCAGTACCCCCGCCGCCACCAGCATCCAGAGTGAAATCCAGCCACGAATAATGCCAATGAACAGGAAGATGGCAAACGCGATGATGATATTGGCACGTGTGCCGCCGACGATCAGGTAGGTAAGCAAACCAAACGCGACAGTGCTGACCAAAAAGAACAGCCACGCTTTGCTGTCCTGGCGTAAAAAATAAATAACCAGCATCGCCGGTATAAAGAAGTAGAAGAAGCGTTTCAATGCCACGCCGGAGACTTCACTGGAGAAGATCTGACTGTAGGAATTAAGCTTGAACAGCAGAAATCCGTTGTGCATGAAGAAGATCCCCACGCTCACCAACGCAATCCCCATCAACAATACCCAGGTAAGATGTGTCTCAACCCGGTTCATCGTAAACAGCGGTTTCCGCGGTGTCGTTGAAACCCGCTTACGCAAACGCGTTTTATATGTGACGTAGTAAACCGCATAGAAGCAGGCCGCAGACAACAGCGCCTGCAACAGAATGTCTGGCGGCGCCACACCCACGTCAAAACGAAAGACCAGAACACTGGTCAGTGGGAATCCAAAAAAGAACGTCAGCAGAAACAACAAGGAGAAAAACACATTGAAGTTAAAGCGAACGCGGCGAAACTCAAACCAGGTCAGCGTGCCGATAAACAGGGTGGAGAGCAGCCAGACCACCAGCAGACCGCTGAATTGCATCAAGCTCATACGATGTCTCCTGCGGCAATCTGTAACGCGTTATGCCACGGCTGCAGATAGTTCGGGCTAAAGAAGGTAATGCCGTTCTTATCGACGGACGCCAGCTGGCGCTGCGCTTCACGAACGACGGATTCATTGAGAAGATCGGTCGTGAACAGCACCGGGAGATGCTGCTCCGCCATATCCTGCCAGAACGGATTCTCTCGGTTAAGGACGCACGGAATCCCAGCCTGAATCAGAAGGCACAACGTCCCTATTCCCTGCTGGCGCGCAAAAATAAAATACCCTAAATCACACTGACGAAGCAGCGTAAGATAGGCATCAAACGCCAGCTTTTCGCTGAGGATCTGTAAATTTTCAGCGCTGAACAGCGCCAGTCCCGCCTGACGAACCTCTTCGATATAGATCTCGTTATTCGCCGGATATCCCATCGGGACGATCACATTTACCGTATCGCCGAACTGCTGGTGTACCGCGCGTAACGCCGCAATATGCTCGTTGCTGCGATCGCCGGAATTTCCCACCAGAATCGTCATTTTCCCTTTACGCTGGCGCTCGCTTGCCATGTTATTCAGCGAAGGATCCATTCGCGTCGGGAAATAGAGTAATTCTCCACGTACACGAGGGTGCCGCAGGGCGAAATAGCTGAGGTCGCCGCGAGTCGCAAACACACAGCCGACACGACCCTGCGCCATACGGCGAATCGGATAAAACAGTTTGAATTTCAGCCCACTGGAAACTTCATACAGATCCGCTCCCCAAATATGCCAGTAAAACTGTTCCGGCTTAATTCCACCACTCAACAGCGCCAGCCACAGGCTGGTATTGAACTGGCCGTGGAAGAAGAAGCGCTGTTGGCGATTGGCTTTCGCAAGGGCAATCACCGCATCTGCCAGTGTTTTTTTACCGCTATAGAAGCTCAATGAGAGCGCCGGGCAGCTTTCACTGTATCCCGCATCCTGGCCAGCAACCATAAAGACGCGCGCATGTTCGCTCGTGGCGGCCAACGCGTCATTGAAAAACCGCAACACGGTTTGATTATGGTGAGGGATATCCGATCCCAGTACGTGAATCAGTACAGTCATGCCCGCCTACGCCAGAGTAAAAATACGCCACAACAAAGAGAAAAATAGACGATATACGTTGCCATATACGCCTGCGCAGCACCCAGCGCACCATGCGCGGGGATCAGCCAGTGGGCAAATACCGTCAACAAAATGAACTGGCTGATTTCAGCCAGAATATAAAACCGCAGCGATGCTTTGGCGATCACCAGATAGCCAAAAACATAGGCACCCACTTTCAATACATCGCCGACAAGCTGCCAGGCGAATAAATCGCGCATCGCCGTGAATTTGGCGGAAAACAGCAGCCAGATGGCAAAATCGCGCAGCAACCAGACGGTAAAGCTCGCGACCGCGACCGCCGGTAAAACAAACGTGAGCGATTTGACGAGTTCCCGCGTAATATCGCGCTTTTCTGTCAGACGCGACAATGTCGGCAGGAGATAGACGCTAAACGAGGCGGTAATAAATTGCAGATACGCGTCCGAGATACTGCTGACACCTTGCCAGATCCCAACCTCATCCCAGCTGTAGTGCGCCGCCAGCAGGTTTCGCATCATCACGTACGCTACCGGTATCGTGATGGAGGTGATCAGCGCCATCAACGTAAATTTACACAGTTGCCTGGCAAGGACACCATTCCAGGAAGGTTTAAGATAGCGCAGAGGGAGTGTTCCACGCTTAAGCAACAGCACCGCAGCTGGCACAACGACCAGCGCGGGAACCAACGCCATCCCCAGTAATGCGCCTTCGTAGTCACCGATGCGGTAGCAGACATACCAGGCCACCACGCCCAACACGCTACCCACGATCAGCGACAGTGCATTACCCGCCGCGTCACGAAACCCTTTCATCAGCGCCAACAGCAGATTCGCCCAGGCAATCCCCATTTGCACCAGCGCAACCAGACGCACCAACCCCTGATAGTGAGTATGTCCAAACAGTCCCTGACTGATAGGGACCGCCGCCAGCAAAAATATCAGCGCCAGCAGGGTCGAAAATCCCAGAACCATCGCCGAGGAGGTGCCGACCACATTGCGCAATTGCGCCGGATTGTCGTGATTCTGGGCAACGTATTTGGTGACGCCGTTAAAGATGCCAGCGCCAGCCAAAACGCCCAACACAGTCACCATCTGGCGAAAGTTACCCGCCTGGCCGACGCCTGCGGGGCCAAACGCCACGGCCAGCAGTTTCACCACCAGTAGCCCCGCGCCAATTTTTACCAGCGTGCTGGCCGCCGTCCACAGGGACGCTTTTGCGAGCGACATTTCAGGAGAAGTAGTTGAGTAAAGTCGTGATCACCGTACGCTGATTGGCGGGTGACAGATTGTAAAACAGAGGCAGGCGCAGTAAACGCTCGCTCTCTTTGGTGGTATAGCGATCTTCGCCAATAAACTCACCAAATTTGTCGCCCGCAGGGCAATCATGCAACGGAATATAATGGAAGACTGCCATAATTTCGGCTTCTTTCATAAAGTTAATCAATGCGCTACGATCATCAATATCCCGCAATTTGATGTAGAACATATGGGCGTTTTGCCCACAATCATCAGGGATTGAAGGTAAGGTAATGCGTCCAGCGCGCGCCAGTGGAGCCAGGGCGTCATAATATGTCTGCCACAGCGTCAGACGCTGTTGATTGATGCGGTCTGCCGCCTCCAGTTGCGCCCACAGGTACGCTGCCTGAAGATCGGACATCAGATAGCTGGAACCAATATCCCGCCAGGTGTATTTGTCTACCTGACCACGGAAGAACTGGCTACGGTTAGTGCCTTTTTCACGGATAATTTCCGCACGTTCGATTAACGATCGGTCATTAATCAACGTCGCACCGCCTTCACCACCTGCAGTGTAGTTTTTAGTTTCATGGAAACTAAAGCAGCCAATATGTCCAATCGTGCCTAACGCGCGACCTTTATAAGTGGACATGACGCCCTGAGCGGCATCTTCGACCACAAACAGGTTGTACTTTGCCGCCAACGCCATGATGGTGTCCATCTCACAGGCAACACCGGCGTAATGGACCGGAACAATGGCTCGCGTCTTCTCAGAAATAGCGGCTTCAATGAGCGTCTCATCAATGTTCATGGTATCCGGGCGGATATCGACAAAGACGATTTTTGCCCCGCGCAATACGAAAGCATTCGCTGTCGAAACAAAGGTGTAGCTCGGCATGATGACTTCATCGCCAGGCTGAATGTCCAGCAGCAGTGCCGCCATCTCAAGCGAGGCGGTACAGGACGGTGTCAGTAGCACTTTTGCACTGCCGAAGCGTTGCTCCAGCCACTGCTGGCAGCGGCGTGTAAAGCCACCGTCGCCACACAGTTTGCCGCTGCCCATGGCTGATTGCATGTATTCGAGTTCGGTTCCCACCACCGGCGGCGCGTTAAATGGAATCATTTTGTCACCTGTATAACCAGTACGCGGTGCTTTCTATGTTGGCACCGCTCTGTATGTAACGTTTAAGCGCGGCGGTGTTGCCCATTTGGGTCGCCACCCGCAATGTTGTCTTTCCGCGAGATTGCGCCCAACAGAGCGCGGCCTGCATTAATTCAGCGCCTGCTCCGCGCCCTGCCAGGAGGCCAATTCGCGCATCGGCGTCATTCAGTTCACGCAGCGAAACATAACCGCGAATCTCGCCCCCCGTCGTCCGGAGAACCAGACACTGGTGGTCAAATGTGCCCAGCACGGCGTTCTCGATCCATTGCGCGTAGAAACGGGCGCTGGCATCCGGCGCATACCACGGCGCGCGAAAGCGGCTTTGAGCAAATGCTTCACTGGCCAACTGGCGTAACACTGGAATATCTGCCCGTTGCGCCACTTGCGCATCGCCGTCATTCCGGACGTTTGCGACCGACAGCGCTAAATCGACTTCACCTTCGACCAGCGAAAATCCCAGTTCTTGTAAGGCATCCAGTTCATCCGTGCACGACGCTGAAATTTTTGCCTGCACTCGTGACCAGGGCTGTAAGACTTCTGGTGTCAGCAGTGGTGCGTCAGGACTGATACGCACAATGGCGCTGTTTACGCCAAAGAACGTATTTTCCCAGTTCAGCGGTTCAATACTGGCGCGGACGAGCACGGAGTAACTCCAGTAAATATTGGCCATAGCCTGTTTTCGCCAGCGAACTGGCAGCACGCTTCACGCCTTCATCATCCAGCCAACCGTTACGCCAGGCGATCTCTTCCAGGCAGGCTATCTTAAATCCCTGCCGTTTTTCCACCGTCTGCACAAAGGTACTCGCTTCAATCAGGCTGTCATGCGTTCCCGTATCCAGCCAGGCAAAACCGCGCCCCAGTAGCTCTACCGTCAGATTTCCCGCCTCCAGATACATCTGGTTGATGGAGGTAATCTCCAGTTCGCCGCGTTCTGACGGTTTTACTTGTTTCGCATACTCAACCACTTTGTGGTCGTAGAAATAAAGCCCGGTTACTGCCCAGTTGGATTTCGGCTGTTTCGGTTTCTCTTCCAGAGAGACAGCGCGGAAATTGTCGTCAAACTCCACGACACCAAAACGCTCAGGATCCATGACCTGGTAGCCAAATACCGTCGCCCCTTCCGTGCGCGCAGCAACGTGGCGTAGTTTCGGACTAAATCCCTGACCAAAAAAGATATTATCACCAAGAACCAGGCAGGAAGGTTCACCGTTCAGAAAGGTTTCACCGATGATAAATGCCTGCGCCAGGCCGTCAGGGCTGGGTTGTTCGGCATACTGCAATGCAATGCCAAACTCTGAACCATCGCCCAGTAAGCGCTGGAAATACCCTTTGTCTTCCGGCGTAGTGATGATCAGAATTTCACGGATCCCCGCCAGCATCAGCACGGAGAGCGGATAGTAGATCATCGGTTTGTCGTAGATCGGCAATAACTGTTTTGACACGCCGCGCGTAATCGGGTGCAACCGGGTGCCTGAACCGCCTGCCAGAATGATACCTTTCATGTATACCTCCGCCGCAAGTTAGCCCTTCAGACCTAAACGTTCACCCTGATAGCTGCCGTCCTGCACCTGTTTCCACCAGGTTTCATTAGCCAGATACCATTGCACTGTTTTACGCATCCCGCTTTCAAACGTTTCCTGCGGTATCCAACCAAGTTCACGGGCAATTTTCGACGCATCAATGGCATAGCGCAAGTCGTGCCCCGGGCGGTCGGCGACAAACGCGATCAGGTCGCGATAGTGCGCCACGCCGTACGGTTTGTTCGGTGCCAACTCTTCCAGCAACGCGCAAATCGTTTCCACCACCTCGAGATTCTTACGCTCGTTGTGACCACCAATATTATAGGTTTCACCCACTTTCCCGGTGGTCGCCACGCAATAAAGCGCACGAGCATGATCCTCCACAAAAAGCCAGTCGCGGATTTGCTGCCCATTGCCATACACCGGCAACGGTTTCCCCGCCAGCGCGTTGAGGATCATCAGTGGAATCAGTTTTTCCGGGAAGTGGTAAGGACCATAGTTATTGGAACAGTTGGTAATCAGCGTTGGCAGCCCATAGGTGCGCAACCAGGCGCGAACCAGATGGTCGCTGCTGGCTTTCGAGGCGGAATAGGGGCTACTCGGCGCATATGGGGTGGTTTCGGTGAAGAAATCATCCGTGGAGTGCAGATCGCCGTAGACTTCATCGGTGGAGATATGGTGGAAGCGAAACGTCGATTTTTTCTCATCGGGCAGCGTGTTCCAGTATGCTCTTGCCGCTTCCAATAGCGTATATGTCCCGACGGTGTTGGTTTCAATAAACGCCGCCGGACCATCAATAGAGCGGTCTACGTGGCTTTCGGCTGCCAGATGCATAACGTAATCCGGCTGATACTGTTGGAAGACTTGCTCAAGCGAAGTCCGATCACAAATATCCACTTTCTCAAACGCAAAACGGTCATCTTGAGCCACAGAGGCCAGCGACATGAGGTTTCCTGCGTAGGTGAGTTTATCGACCACCACCACCGCATCAGACGTATTGTTGATAATATGCCGCACGACAGCAGAGCCGATAAATCCGGCGCCGCCGGTTACCAGGATCCGTTTCATTAACGCCAGACTCCTTTGGTATCCACCACATATTGCTGGTGAACCGCATCACCGTTAATCGCTTTAAATTCGTTATGATCAACCAGCATTACCAGCACATCGGCGTCAGCCAGCGCGCTTTCCAGCGTGGCTAAAGTACAATGGCCATCCAGTTTTTTCGGCAACTGGTGAATGTTCGGCTCCACCACCAGCGTTTCACCTGCGTGCCACTGGGCAATGTTCAATGCAATACCCATTGCCGGGCTTTCGCGCAGGTCATCAATGTTGGGTTTAAATGCCAGACCAAAGCAGGCAACTTTCACCTCACTGGCGCGTTTATTTGTTGCGACCAGACAATCCGCCACGGCGGCTTTTACCTGATCAACCACCCAGTGCGGTTTACCATCGTTCACTTCGCGGGCGGTACGGATAAGCCGCGCCTGCTGTGGGTTCTGCGCCACAATAAACCACGGATCGACAGCAATACAGTGCCCGCCGACGCCGGGACCGGGCTGGAGAATATTCACACGAGGATGGCGGTTCGCCAGACGAATCAGTTCCCAGACGTTAATGCCCTGATCGGCGCAAATAAGTGACAGTTCGTTAGCAAATGCAATGTTAACATCACGAAAACTGTTTTCAGTCAGCTTACACATCTCTGCCGTGCGGGAGTTTGTTACCACACATTCACCTTCAAGGAAGATGTTGTAGAGTTCGCTGGCGCGCGCTGAGCAAACAGGCGTCATCCCGCCGATCACGCGGTCATTTTTAATCAGTTCCACCATCACCTGCCCCGGCAACACGCGCTCTGGACAGTACGCAATATTCACTTCTGCCTGCTCACCCACCTGCTGTGGGAACGTCAGATCAGGGCGCATCTCCGCCAGCCACTCAGCCATCTGCTCCGTCGCCCCGACCGGAGAGGTCGACTCGAGGATCACCAGCGCACCTTTCTTCAGTACCGGTGCAATAGACTTAGCCGCAGCCTCGACATACACCATATCGGGGTCATGATCGCCTTTGAAGGGGGTCGGTACCGCAATCAGATATGCATCGGCTTCAACAGGCGTCGTCGTAGCACGCAGGAATCCCCCTTCAACAGCCGTTTTCACGACGCTGCCCAGGTCCGGTTCAACGATATGGATCTCACCGCGATTGATGGTTTCTACCGCGTGCTGGTTAACATCCACGCCAATGACATGCTTTTGGCGGGAAGCAAAGGCGGCTGCCGTCGGCAGTCCAATGTATCCCAACCCAACAACAGAAATGGTCGTAAAACTCATAGCGATACCCGATTATTTTTTAACGCGTCTAAAATCCGGCCACATGCCTGACCGTCACCATAAGGATTATGGGCGCGGCTCATGGTTTGATATTCATTTTCGTCGTGCAGCAAGCGCGTGACCTCTTCCACAATACGCTGCGGATCGGTTCCAACTAAACGCACTGTACCTGCGGTAATGGCTTCTGGTCGTTCCGTGGTTTCACGCATCACCAGCACAGGCTTACCTAAGGATGGCGCCTCTTCCTGAATACCGCCGGAGTCGGTCAGGATCAGCCAGGCGTGGTTCATCAGCCAAACGAACGGCAAATAGTCCTGCGGTTCAATCAGAACCACATTTTCAACGTGACCAAGTATACGGTTGACCGGTTCGCTGACATTCGGATTCAGGTGCACCGGATAGACAATCTGCACATCCTGATTCGCGGCAGCAATCTCTGCCAATGCATGACAGATATGCTCAAAGCCCTTGCCGAAACTTTCGCGGCGATGGCCTGTGACCAGAATCATTTTTTTATTGTTACTGAGGAAAGGGTACTGCACCGCCAGTTCTGCCCGTAAGGTATCGCTCGCCAGAACGCGGTCACGAACCCAAATCAGCGCGTCAATGACGGTGTTACCGGTGACGAAAATGCGATTATCTGGAATATTTTCCCGCAGCAAATTCTGGCGAGAATTTTCAGTCGGCGCAAAATGATACATCGCCAGATGCCCGGTCAACGTGCGGTTAGCCTCTTCAGGCCAGGGGGAGTACAAATCGCCGGTGCGCAATCCGGCCTCGACATGCCCTACCGGAATACGTTGATAAAAGGCGGCAAGGCTGGTGGCAATCGTCGTTGTCGTATCGCCATGAACCAGTACCACATCGGGCTTGAAGTCAGCAAGGATAGGCTTTAACCCTTCCAGGATCCGACAAGTAATTTCCGTTAGTCCCTGACCCGGTTGCATTATGTTGAGATCGTAGTCAGGTTCGATGGAAAAGAGGTTTAACACTTGATCCAGCATCTCCCGATGCTGCGCAGTGACGCAAACTTTGGCCTCAAAATAAGGGTCTTTTGCCAGCGCATGAACCAGAGGCGCCATTTTAATCGCCTCTGGTCGCGTGCCAAATACAGTCAGTACTTTCACATCGATTCTCTTCGGATTGGCAGTGAGGGCCCAGCCCCTCACTGCAACGGTGTTGCTAAATCGTGCGGCGACGGGTTAGTGCGACACCAGCACCGATCAGCCCCCCCACAATGCCCCACATAATCATCAGGAAGGCACGGCGTGGGCTATCACGTTTTACCGGTTCTTCCGGCGTACGCAAATAACGATAGGTCTGAAAACGCGGATCCAGAGTCGGACCTACATTCAGTGTGTTCAACATTGCCCGGTTTTGGAAGTAATCCAGATCGAACGCGGGGCCGACGGCCTGCAGGTTTTCGAGTCGAGCCTGCAACATCGGACGTCCAAGCAAAAATAGCTCAGAATCGGGCAATTCATCGGCAGGAATATCGGTAGAAGTGCGAGAAATATTATGTTGTTCTGCGATTTTAAGCGCTTGTTCAATGCTGTGAACGCGACGAGAGAAAATCGCTTTGGCGACCTCTTCCTGGCGTTTCACCTGCGCTTTCATTTGTACTGTACGCGCCGCCCATGCCCCTTTTAATTCTTCGTTGAGGTGACTTGCCGCCCGCTGGCTGGCAAATGCGACATACTGTCGCAGCAGGTTATTGGCATCGGGCGCCGTCTCCGCCACCAGCTTCACGCTGTCATTGGTATTGCGGGCAACATCGCCAGGGGTAAACAGAATGTTGTTGATCATTTCATCGAGCATTGCCGCGTCGGCTTTGCTATTTCCGACCATGCGCTGTTTGTAATAATCCGTCTGTAACCAGAAATCGCGACGGGTATCCCACGAAGCCAGCTGCATCACGAACTCTTTATACGCTTCATCCATGACTGAAGGTTGGTCGAGGGGCGCAACGCTTGCCTTGACGTCCAGATTACGTAAGAACTGTTGCTGAGAGTAATAACCTCCCAGCATATTGACGGTTGGACGGTCTGAGATCGCGGTTGCGCTCCACTCCTGGCGCGCAAAAAAAGTGTAGGCTAACGCAACAAGCGCAAACACCAACGCAATACCCACAATCCATAGTTTTCCAGCCCATAAGGTACGAAACAACCCACGAATATCCAGTTCATTTTCAGCGCTCACAGCGTGTGCCCCCGGTAATGGTTGTGTCATCGTATCCTCAATTTACTTGGTTAAGTTTGGCTTGTTATCACGGTTCCTACGGAGTCTGCGCTTCACACGCTTGATAAATCTTGCCACCTTCCAGGCACGTTTAATACAGTAACCGTAAAGGAAGAATGCTAGCAAAAAGAGCACCAACATGACCCATTCAGGGACAAAATGAGAATATTCTGCCGCAACGCCGATGGATGCCAGAATCGCAGCAGCCAGCGTAATAAGCACAAAAGCCTGCCGGGAAGTAAACCCTGCCCGCATGATCAAATGATGAATGTGTTGGCGATCGGGAGAGAAGGGGCTCATCCCTTTACGCAAGCGACGATACATGATCGCCACCATGTCCATTAATGGAATGGCAATAATCCACAGCGCAGTAACAGGGCTGATGGGGTGCGTTTTTCCCTGAGTGGTTTCCAGCAGGACCCAAATGACGGTGAAACCAATCAACGTACTGCCAGCATCGCCCATAAAGACTTTGTAGCGACGTCCCAAAATCCCCAGGTTCAGCATAATGTAAGGCAGGATGGCGGCAATCATCGCAAAACACCAAACAGCCAGGCTTGTCTGTCCATCAAACCACAGGATAAGCCCCATAGCTGCAAACGAGACGCTGGAAAGCCCACCGAGCAGCCCGTCAATACCGTCGACCATGTTAAAAGCATTAATGGCAGCCCACACAGCGAACAGTGTAAGAAAATAACCGAAAGGACCGAGAACCATCTCCCAGGGACCAAAAATGTACCCCAGGCTGCGTAAATAGAGTTGACCGGCGACCATCATGACGACGCCGATAGCGGCCTGAATAGTGGCGCGAATTTTTACGCTAATATCAAAGCGATCGTCAAGTGCACCAATAAAGACCAGCACGCCAGCACAAGCCAGATAGAGAGAAGCATGTGGAATGTAATAATCAACAATTCCGAAGGTGAAGCAAATACCCGCGTAAACCGAAATTCCACCAACCAGCGGTATCAGTCCCTGGTGACGTTTACGGAAGTTGGGTTTATCCACTAAACCGACCTTTTTTGCCACCTTGCGTGCAAAAAACAGGAACAGTGTCGTGAATAAAAAAATACTGATGAGATCAGTACTCACTGTAAGTAAATTCACAATGCATGCTCTCAGAGAAAATTAATAGCAGAAGTATAACCATGAAGACCTTTATTCAGAAGGGAAACCCTGCGCTGAATCAGGTGCTTTTGTATAATTATCAACCACACGGTACGAATTATGAATGAATCGCAAAGCAACGGCATGTGATACCGTATTTTTGTAAAGGTGTCGTTAAGATTACAGATATAAAAGCAAAACGCCACGTAAAAACGTGGCGTTTTCGAGTAAAAACTGGCTTACGAACGTTTCATCATATCGAAGAAGTCGTCGTTGGTTTTGGTCATCGCCAGTTTGTTGATGAGGAATTCCATAGCATCAATTTCGCCCATTGGGTGAATGATTTTGCGCAGGATCCACATCTTCTGCAGCTCTTCCTGAGTGGTGAGCAGCTCTTCTTTACGGGTACCGGAACGGTTGTAGTCGATAGCCGGGAAGACGCGTTTTTCAGCGATCTTACGAGAGAGGTGCAGTTCCATGTTACCTGTACCTTTAAACTCTTCGTAGATAACTTCGTCCATTTTAGAGCCAGTATCGATCAGCGCCGTCGCGATAATGGTCAGGCTACCGCCCTCTTCCACGTTACGCGCGGCACCGAAGAAACGTTTTGGACGGTGCAGGGCGTTAGCGTCCACACCACCGGTCAGTACTTTACCGGAAGCCGGTACCACGGTGTTATATGCACGTGCAAGACGGGTGATGGAGTCGAGCAGAATGATAACGTCTTTCTTATGCTCAACCAGGCGTTTCGCCTTCTCAATCACCATTTCCGCGACCTGAACGTGGCGAGATGCGGGTTCGTCAAAGGTGGAAGCAACCACTTCACCTTTCACCAGACGCTGCATCTCGGTCACTTCTTCCGGACGTTCGTCAATCAGCAGGACCATCAGCACGCAGTCCGGGTGATTGTACGCAATGCTCTGCGCAATGTTCTGCAGCAGCATCGTTTTACCGGCTTTCGGCGGCGCCACAATCAGACCACGCTGACCACGACCAATTGGCGAAGCCAGATCCAGTACGCGAGCGGTCAAATCTTCTGTTGAACCGTTACCACGTTCCATACGCAGACGAGAGTTTGCGTGCAGTGGGGTTAAGTTCTCAAACAGGATTTTATTACGGGCGTTTTCCGGTTTGTCATAGTTAACTTCGTTAACTTTCAACAGCGCAAAGTAGCGTTCACCTTCTTTCGGCGGACGAATCTTACCAGAAATGGTATCACCAGTGCGGAGGTTGAAACGGCGGATTTGGCTAGGGGAAACGTAGATGTCATCAGGACCGGCGAGGTAGGAGCTGTCTGCAGAGCGGAGGAAACCAAATCCATCCTGCAATATCTCCAGCACACCGTCACCAAAGATATCTTCGCCACTCTTTGCGTGCTGCTTCAGGATGGCAAAAATAATGTCCTGCTTGCGCATACGAGCCAGGTTTTCCAGCCCCATATTTTCGCCGAGAGTGATCAGCTCAGAAACCGGCGTATTCTTTAATTCGGTAAGATTCATAATGGTGTGAGTTCTTAAACTTGGGGTAAATCTCGAACTTAATGTTGTGAATGGTATGGCAGGATCATCCATGCCTGTTTACGGCCATCAACTCATGTCTGTTCGCTGTCTGGTCACAGGAAAGTACACAGAACTGAAACGACAAGACGGATTGAGTGACAAGCCAGGAATCTGTCCACTTCTCGCGTGAGATAAAACGGGAAGTATTGGATAAAACTAGATTCAAACTTAATAAGGTATGTTTAATACGAAGTCAACACTAACTTAGCATGACTCAAGCCGGGCGTCCAGTCATCCACATAATTTAGGATGCCGGTCGCCCGAACATGATATTTCCTTACGCCAGGTTGGCGTCGAGGAACTCTTTCAGCTGACCTTTGGACAGAGCGCCCACTTTGGTTGCAGCCACTTCACCGTTCTTGAACAGCAGCAGGGTCGGGATGCCACGGATACCATACTTCGGCGCAGTGCCTGGGTTCTGGTCAATGTTCAGTTTAGCAACCGTCAATTTGCCCTGATATTCGTCAGCGATTTCATCCAGAATCGGGGCGATCATTTTGCACGGTCCGCACCACTCTGCCCAGAAATCAACGAGGATCGCCCCGTCCGCTTTGAGTACATCCGTGTCAAAACTGTCGTCAGTCAGGTGAATAATTTTATCGCTCATATATAACTCCACAGGAATAAGCCTGGCGTGTTGGTTCAGGATCTGTCGCTCAGCGTCAACATCACTCACAATTGAGGGATGCAGCCTTCAAAACCAACTAAAGGTTGACTTTATTTCACCGGATACGCTTTCGTAAAGCAATAGTAAGCTGATATTCTACCACACTATGAGCAAAACACATTTAACAGAACAGAAGTTTTCCGACTTCGCCCTGCATCCTAAGGTGATAGAAGCCCTTGAAAAAAAAGGGTTTCATAACTGCACGCCCATTCAGGCACTGGCCCTCCCGCTAACGCTGGCAGGTCGTGATGTTGCAGGGCAGGCGCAAACCGGTACCGGGAAAACGATGGCGTTTCTGACGTCAACGTTTCATTATCTTCTCTCTCATCCCGCGATTGCCGATCGCAAAGTGAATCAGCCGCGCGCGCTCATTATGGCGCCGACACGCGAATTAGCTGTGCAGATCCACGCTGATGCGGAGCCTCTGGCTCAAACGACCGGCCTGAAGTTAGGTCTGGCTTACGGCGGTGACGGTTACGACAAACAGCTTAAAGTGCTGGAAAGCGGCGTCGATATTCTGATCGGCACCACAGGTCGTCTGATCGACTACGCGAAACAGAATCATATCAACCTTGGCGCTATTCAGGTCGTCGTGCTCGATGAAGCCGATCGTATGTACGACCTGGGCTTTATTAAAGATATCCGTTGGCTGTTCCGTCGTATGCCGCCAGCCACTCAGCGTCTGAACATGCTGTTCTCTGCGACCCTCTCTTACCGTGTTCGTGAACTGGCTTTCGAGCAGATGAACAACGCCGAATACGTTGAAGTTGAACCGGAACAAAAGACGGGTCATCGCATTAAAGAAGAGCTTTTCTACCCTTCTAATGAAGAAAAGATGCGTTTACTGCAAACGCTGATCGAAGAAGAGTGGCCAGATCGTGCCATTGTTTTCGCCAACACCAAACATCGTTGCGAAGAGATCTGGGGCAGTCTTGCTGCTGATGGCCATCGCGTAGGTCTGTTGACCGGCGACGTAGCGCAGAAAAAACGTCTGCGCATTCTCGATGAATTTACCCGTGGTGACCTTGATATTCTGGTGGCAACTGACGTTGCGGCCCGCGGTCTGCACATTCCTGCGGTGACGCACGTCTTTAACTACGATCTGCCGGATGACTGTGAAGATTACGTCCACCGTATCGGTCGTACAGGTCGTGCTGGCGCAAGCGGTCATTCCATCAGTCTGGCCTGCGAAGAGTACGCGTTGAATCTGCCCGCCATTGAGACCTACATTGGTCACTCGATTCCGGTGAGCAAATACAATCCAGACGCGCTGATGACCGATTTGCCTAAGCCATTGCGCCTGACGCGTTCGCGCCCTGGTAATGGGCCACGCCGCACTGGCGCACCTCGTAACCGTCGTCGTTCAGGTTAAGAAAATATGCTCAGCTCCACCTCGTCGCTTTATGCAGCTATCGATCTCGGTTCCAATAGTTTTCATATGCTGGTTGTACGCGAGGTGGCAGGAAGCATCCAGACGCTTACCCGCATCAAACGCAAGGTGCGTCTGGCTGCAGGGCTGAACAGTGATAATTCTCTTTCAGCAGAGGCAATGGAGCGCGGCTGGCAGTGCCTGCGTTTATTTGCTGAACGCCTGCAGGATATTCCCCAATCGCAAATCCGCGTGGTCGCAACGGCAACATTACGCCTTGCCGTCAATGCGGGCGAGTTTATTGCCAAAGCACAAGATATCCTCGGTTGTCCCATCCAGGTCATTAGCGGCGAAGAAGAAGCCCGCCTGATTTATCAGGGTGTCGCCCATACCACTGGCGGCGCAGACCAGCGTCTGGTTGTCGATATCGGCGGTGCCAGCACTGAAATGGTCACGGGTACCGGTGCGCAAACCACCTCACTGTTCAGTTTGTCGATGGGTTGCGTTACCTGGCTTGAACGTTACTTTACCGATCGCAACCTGGCGCAAGAAAACTTTGATGAGGCGGAAAAAGCCGCACGCGAAGTGCTGCGTCCCGTTGCTGATAAGTTGCGCTATCATGGCTGGAAAGTGTGTGTGGGTGCCTCTGGCACTGTGCAAGCGCTACAAGAAATCATGATGGCGCAGGGCATGGATGAACGTATTACGCTGGCGAAGCTTCAACAGTTAAAGCAGCGAGCCATTCAGTGTGGCCGCCTGGAAGAGCTGGAAATTGAAGGATTAACGCTCGAGCGCGCTCTGGTATTCCCAAGCGGTCTGGCCATTCTGATCGCCATTTTCACCGAACTGAACATTCAGTGCATGACCCTTGCCGGCGGCGCATTACGTGAAGGTCTGGTCTACGGGATGCTACACCTCGCCGTTGAACAGGATATTCGCAGCCGCACGTTGCGTAACGTTCAGCGGCGATTTATGGTCGATACCGAACAGGCAAACCGTGTCGCGAATCTCGCGGCCTCTTTCCTCGATCAGGTGGAGAATGAGTGGCATATTGAACCGATCAGCCGCGAAATATTGATCAGCGCCTGCCAGTTGCATGAGATTGGGTTAAGCGTCGATTTCAGGCAAGCGCCACAACATGCGGCCTATCTGGTGCGCAATCTTGATTTACCGGGTTTTACGCCTGCGCAAAAGAAATTGCTGGCAACGTTATTATTAAATCAGACCAACCCTGTCGATCTCTCGTCACTCCACCAGCAAAATGCGGTGCCACCGCGCGTAGCAGAACACCTTTGTCGTTTACTGCGTCTGGCAATTATTTTTGCCAGTCGGCGACGCGACGATTTGGTGCCTGATATTGTGTTGCAGGCGCAGAATGAAAATCTGACGTTAATCCTCCCCGAAGGCTGGTTTGCGCATCACCCGCTGGGTAAAGAACTTATTGATCAGGAAAGCCAGTGGCAAAGCTATGTCCACTGGCCGCTGGACGTGTTGTAAGACGTTTTTTGCCGGGTGTGCTAACGCTTATCCGGCAACTATTTAGCTCTCTTTGCCGCCATCATCGCTTTCAAATTTGCCAGATGGTTCTGCCCTTTCTGCATCCGCTCTTCGGCGCTCACCACTTTACGTTCCTGCTCCCAAATGAGATCGTCCTGCGGCAGCTCCAACAGAAAACGACTTGGCTCCGGGCGCACCAGCTCGCCGTACTGACGGCGTTCTTTGCACAACGTGAAGATAAGCTCTTTCTGTGCACGCGTGATCCCAACGTAGGCCAGACGGCGCTCTTCATCGATATTATCTTCATCAATACTGCTCTGGTGCGGCAGGAAACCCTCTTCCATCCCCACCATAAAGACATACGGAAACTCGAGCCCTTTTGAAGCATGCAGCGTCATCAGTTGAACCTGATCTAACTCCTCTTCGCTTTCGCCACGTTCCATCATGTCGCGCAGGGTGAAGCGCGTCACCACCTGGGTGAGCGTCATCGGTTCATCAATTTCACTACCTTCCAGCATCTCCGTCATCCAGCTAAACAGCTGGTTGACGTTTTTCATGCGCATCTCCGCTGCTTTTTGGCTCGGCGAGGTTTCATACAGCCAGGATTCATAATCGATGCCGTGAATAAGGTCGCGTACTGCCGCAATCGGCTCACGCTCCGCCAGACGCTGAATTTCGCCCAACCACTGGGTAAAACGGGTGAGCGAATCATACCCACGCCCGGTTAATGTCTGGTTAAGCCCCATATCAAAGCTGGCCGTAAACAGACTTTTGTTGCGGGTCATCGCCCATTCACCCAGTTTTTGCAGCGTGGCTGAACCGATTTCGCGTTTTGGGGTGTTCACAATGCGTAAAAACGCGCTGTCATCGTCCGGATTGGTCAAAACGCGCAGGTAGGCCAGCAGATCTTTAATCTCCGGACGAGAGAAGAACGACGTACCGCCGGAAATTTTGTACGGGATCCGGTTCTGCATGAGGAATTTTTCAAATACCCGCGACTGGTGATTCCCGCGGTACAGAATGGCGTAATCCTTGTATTCGGTTTTATTCACAAAGTGATGGGCAATAAGTTCGCCCGTGACGCGCTCGGCTTCATGCTCTTCATTGTTCGCGCTCAACACTTTAAGCTCGGCACCATAACCCAGCTCGGAAAAGAGACGCTTTTCAAAAACGTGAGGGTTGTTGGCGATGAGAATATTCGCCGCCTTCAGGATGCGTCCGGAAGAACGGTAGTTCTGCTCGAGTTTAATCACCTGCAAAGCCGGGAAATCCTGGCTCAGCAGCACCAGGTTTTGCGGGCGGGCACCGCGCCAGGAGTAAATGGACTGATCATCATCCCCCACCACCGTAAAGCGTGCGCGTTGGCCCACCAACAGCTTTACCAGCTCGTACTGGCTGGTGTTGGTGTCCTGATATTCATCCACCAGCAGGTAGCGGATCTTGTTTTGCCAGCGCTCACGCACCTCTTCATTACGTTGCAGCAGCAGCGTGGGCAGCAGGATCAGGTCATCAAAATCCAGCACGTTACACGCCTTCATATGCGCATCGTACAGGCCGTAGCAATGAGCAAAAATGCGGTCCCGCTCGCCCTTCGCGCTGGCCGCCGCCTGCGCAGGAGTTTTCAGATCGTTTTTCCAGTTGGAGATCGTTGAGATCAGCTGTTGCAGCATCACTTTATCGTCTTCGATCAGCCCTTCGGTCAGATCCTTCAACAACGCAACCTGATCAGTGTCGTCGAATAGCGAAAAGTTGGATTTCATCCCCAAAGCGGCGTATTCCCGCTTGATGATGTCCAGCCCCAGCGTATGGAACGTGGAAATCATCAGCCCGCGCGCTTCTTTGCGTCCCAGCGTCTGCCCAACACGCTCTTTCATCTCGCGCGCCGCCTTGTTGGTAAAAGTCACCGCTGCAATATGGCGCGCCTGATACCCACAGCCACGAATAAGGTGGGCAATCTTGTTAGTAATAACGCGTGTTTTACCTGAACCCGCCCCCGCCAGCACCAGGCAAGGTCCGGTGACGAATTCGACGGCATGTTGTTGTCCGGGGTTCAAACGCATAGGGGGATTGCTCAATCTGTAAACACGGGGATGTGGATTGTAGCAGAAAGTCAGGCTGAGATTTACCCACCAAATGGTAAAGTGTTGGGCGGCAATCCTTTGATGAGAACGACCCTATGGTTAAGAGCGCGGCAGCCCTGCATATCCTGGTAAAAGAAGAGAAACTGGCTCTCGAGATCCTAAGCAAACTGGAGCGCGGTATCAGTTTCGATCATCTGGCAAAACGCTACTCCCGCTGCCCTTCCGGGCGCAACGGCGGCGATCTTGGCGAATTCAAACAGGGGATGATGGTGGGACCATTTGATGCTGCGGTGTTTAGTATCCCGCTGCTTAAACCCTACGGACCGGTAAAAACCAAATTTGGCTACCACATCATCAAAGTGCTGTATCGACGGTAAGCCATGCTAAAATCGCCAGCCTTATAGACCCCTTTTTGAAGGCACGATCATGGCAAAAACAGCAGCAGCAGTGCATATCCTTGTTAAAGAAGAGAAACTGGCATTAGATCTTCTTGAGCAGATTAAAAATGGCGCCGACTTCGGCAAACTGGCGAAGAAGCACTCAATTTGCCCGTCAGGCAAACGCGGCGGTGACTTAGGTGAATTCCGTCAGGGCCAGATGGTTCCGGCGTTCGACAAAGTGGTCTTCTCCTGCCCGGTGCTGGAGCCAACCGGCCCGCTGCACACTCAGTTCGGTTACCACATCATTAAAGTGCTGTACCGTAACTAACAAAAAACCCGGTGCATCTGAACACCGGGTTTTTGCCTGATGGCGCTTCGCTTATCAGGCCTACGAAACGTACACTTTTGTAGGCCGGATACGGTGTTTACACCGCCATCCGGCAATTCATGCGACGCCTTATCCGGCAACAGCGATACGTTTCATATCCGTCATATAGCCACGCAGTTTCTGGCCCACTTTCTCGATCGCATGGCTGCGAATCGCTTCATTCACATCACGCAGCTGCGCGTTATCGACTGCACCGTCGGCAATCGCTTTGCCCAGATCGCCCGGCTGAATTTCAGTCATGAACGATTTCAGCAGCGGTACGCAAGCGTATGAGAACAGGTAGTTACCATATTCAGCGGTATCAGAGATAACTACGTTCATTTCATACAGACGCTTACGGGCAATGGTGTTCGCAATCAGCGGCAGCTCGTGCAGGGATTCGTAGTAAGCCGACTCTTCGATAATGCCGGAATCCACCATCGTTTCGAACGCCAGCTCAACGCCCGCTTTCACCATTGCGATCATCAGAACGCCTTTATCAAAGTACTCCTGCTCGCCGATTTTGCCTTCATACTGCGGCGCGGTTTCAAACGCGGTTTTGCCGGTCTCTTCACGCCAGGTCAGCAGTTTCTTATCGTCGTTAGCCCAGTCGGCCATCATACCGGAGGAGAATTCGCCGGAGATAATGTCGTCCATGTGTTTCTGGAACAGCGGCGCCATGATCTCTTTCAGTTGTTCAGACAGCGCGTAAGCGCGCAGTTTCGCCGGGTTGGACAGACGATCCATCATCAGCGTAATACCGCCCTGCTTCAGCGCTTCGGTAATGGTTTCCCAGCCGAATTGAATCAGTTTTTCAGCGTATGCCGGGTCGGTGCCCTCTTCCACCAGCTTGTCGAAGCACAGCAGAGAACCGGCCTGCAGCATACCGCACAGGATAGTCTGCTCGCCCATCAGGTCAGATTTCACTTCTGCAACGAAGGAAGACTCCAGAACGCCCGCACGGTGACCACCGGTTGCTGCGGCCCAGGCTTTAGCGATGGCCATACCTTCACCTTTCGGATCGTTTTCCGGGTGAACGGCAATCAGGGTCGGTACGCCAAAACCACGTTTGTACTCTTCACGCACCTCGGTACCCGGGCACTTCGGCGCCACCATCACGACGGTGATGTCTTTACGGATCTGCTCGCCCACTTCGACGATGTTGAAGCCATGAGAGTAACCCAGCGCCGCGCCCACTTTCATCAGCGGCTGTACGGAACGCACCACGTCGGAGTGCTGTTTGTCCGGCGTCAGGTTAACCACCAGGTCCGCCTGCGGGATCAACTCTTCGTAGGTGCCGACTTTAAAACCGTTTTCGGTCGCTTTACGCCAGGAAGCGCGCTTTTCAGCAATCGCTTCTTTACGCAGCGCATAGGAGATATCCAGACCGGAATCACGCATGTTCAGACCCTGATTCAGACCCTGAGCGCCACAGCCGACGATGACCACTTTTTTACCCTGAAGGTAGCTTGCGCCATCGGCGAATTCGTCGCGTCCCATAAAGCGACATTTACCCAGCTGTGCCAGCTGCTGGCGCAGGTTCAGTGTATTGAAGTAGTTAGCCATGGTGAACTCCGTGATGTTGTGTTGTCGTGCTTTCTTGTTAGGTTCGCTTGCCGTGTCATTGCAAGAGAGAATGAACTCACTATATGACAGGAAATTTATTGCGGAAATTGATATATTCACAACGTCACGTTGCAATTTCTGCAATGTAAAAGAGTGGAGTGCGATCTGTGGATTTACGCGATCTGAAAACCTTCCTGCATCTGGCGGAGAGCCGCCATTTTGGCCGCAGCGCACGGGCGATGCACGTCAGCCCCTCCACTCTTTCCCGGCAAATTCAGCGCCTGGAAGAAGATCTCGGCCAGCCGCTATTTGTGCGCGATAACCGCACCGTGACGCTGACCGAAGCAGGTGAAGAGTTACGTGTTTTTGCCCAGCAAACCTTGCTGCAATATCAGCAACTGCGCCACACCATCGACCAGCAAGGGCCGTCACTTTCCGGCGAACTGCATATTTTCTGCTCGGTCACCGCCGCTTACAGCCATCTGCCGCCGATTCTCGACAGGTTTCGCGCGGAACATCCGTCGGTGGAAATTAAGCTCACCACCGGTGATGCCGCCGATGCGATGGAAAAAGTGGTAACCGGCGAAGCGGATCTGGCGATTGCAGGGAAACCGGAAACGCTGCCCGGCGCGGTGGCATTTTCAATGCTGGAGAATCTGGCGGTGGTGCTGATCGCTCCCGCATTGTCCTGCCCGGTACGTAATCAAGTCTCGGTGGAGATCCCGGACTGGTCGACAATTCCATTCATTATGGCCGACCAGGGGCCGGTACGCCGACGCATTGAGCTGTGGTTCCGGCGCAACAAGATCAGCAATCCTTTGATTTACGCCACGGTGGGAGGCCATGAAGCGATGGTCTCAATGGTCGCGCTCGGCTGCGGTGTGGCGCTGCTGCCGGAAGTGGTGCTGGAAAACAGCCCGGAGCCGGTGCGAAACCGTGTGATGATTCTGGAGCGCAGCGACGAAAAAACGCCGTTTGAACTTGGCGTCTGCGCACAAAAAAAGCGGCTGCATGAGCCGCTGATTGATGCGTTTTGGGCGATTTTGCCGAATCACTAACCCCATGCCGGATGGCAGCGCAAGCTACAAACGGCGTGTAGGCCTGATAAGTGAAGCGCCATCAGGCATCCCGTCCTAACCCGCCAAAAAGAACCGAAACGCCGGGTTGTGAGTTTCATCGTGGCAGTCGTAGCCCAGCTCGTTGAGACGCGTTTCAAAATCCGGTTCATGATCGCCCAACTCGAACGCCGCCAGTACGCGCCCGTAGTCAGTGCCGTGACTACGGTAATGGAACAGGGAGATGTTCCAGTGGGTGCCCAGCGTATGCAAGAACTTGAGCAGCGCACCCGGTGATTCCGGGAACTCAAAGCTGAACAGACGTTCTTTTAGCGGTTTCGATGGGCGTCCGCCGACCATGTAACGGACGTGCAGTTTCGCCATTTCATCATCGGAGAGATCGACCACGCTGTAACCGCCGTCATTGAGCAGTTGCAGAATCTCTTTACGCTCATCCAGACCACGGCTCAGACGCACACCGACAAAAATGCAGGCATCTTTAGCATCGGCAAAGCGGTAGTTGAACTCGGTGACCGAACGTCCGCCGAGCAGCTGGCAGAACTTCAGGAAGCTGCCCTTCTCTTCCGGGATGGTCACCGCCAGCAACGCTTCACGCTGCTCACCCAGTTCACAGCGTTCGGAAACGTAGCGCAGACCGTGGAAGTTAACGTTGGCTCCGGAAAGCACATGCGCCAGTCGCTCGCCACGGATATTGTGCTGGGCGATATACTTTTTCATCCCCGCCAGCGCCAGCGCGCCGGACGGTTCCGCCACCGCACGCACATCTTCGAACAGATCTTTCATCGCTGCGCAGATAGCATCGCTGTCAACGGTGATGATGTCGTCAAGATACTCCTGACACAGGCGGAAGGTTTCATCGCCGATGCGTTTGACCGCCACGCCTTCAGCAAACAAACCTACGCGCGGCAGATCGATCGGATGACCGGCTTCCAGCGCCGCCTTCAGGCAAGCAGAGTCTTCCGCTTCTACAGCAATCACTTTTATTTGCGGCATCAGCTGTTTGATCAGCACCGCCACGCCCGCCGCCAGCCCGCCGCCGCCGACCGGCACAAACACGCGGTCCAGATGGGCATCTTGTTGCAGCAGTTCCAGCGCCAGCGTGCCCTGGCCTGCAATCACCATCGGATGATCAAACGGCGGCACCCAGGTAAAGCCCTGCTGCTGCGACAACTCAATCGCTTTGGCTTTCGCTTCATCAAAATTGGCACCGTACAGTAGCACTTCGCCGCCGAAACCGCGCACCGCATCAACTTTGATATCGGCGGTGGCGGTTGGCATGACAATCAGCGCTTTTACCCCCAAACGCGCGGAGGAGAACGCCACGCCTTGTGCATGGTTTCCTGCGGATGCGGTAATCACACCCTGCGCTTTCTGTTCTTCCGTCAGACCCGCCATCATGGCGTAAGCCCCGCGCAACTTGAAGCTGTGCACCGGCTGGCGATCTTCGCGTTTCACCAGGATCACGTTATCGAGGCGCGACGAGAGTTTTTCCATTTTTTGCAGCGGCGTGACCTGCGCTGCTTCGTAGACCGGTGCGCGCAGCACCGCTCTGAGATACTCGGCACCCTCAGGGGTGCCGGACAGGGGTTGCGAGTCAGCCATCATTAACCCCCCAGTTTCGATTTATCGCGCACAGCACCTTTGTCGGCGCTGGTCGCCAGGCTGGCGTAGGCACGCAGGGCAAAGGAGACCTGACGTTCACGATTTTTCGGCGTCCAGGCTTTATCGCCACGGGCTTCCTGCGCCTCACGACGTGCTGCAATTTCCTGATCGCTCAGTTGCAGTTGGATGCCGCGATTCGGGATATCAATTTCAATCAGATCGCCGTCTTCGATGATTGCAATATTGCCGCCACTCGCCGCCTCAGGAGAAACATGGCCGATAGAAAGACCGGAAGTGCCGCCGGAGAAACGACCGTCGGTGATCAGCGCACACGCTTTGCCGAGGCCCATCGATTTCAGGAAGGTGGTCGGGTAAAGCATTTCCTGCATCCCTGGCCCGCCTTTCGGACCTTCGTAACGGATGACAACCACATCGCCAGCCACCACTTTGCCACCGAGGATAGCGTCTACTGCATCGTCCTGGCTTTCGTAAACTTTGGCCGGGCCGGTGAATTTTAGGATGCTGTCATCCACACCTGCGGTTTTCACAATGCAGCCGTTTTCCGCGAAGTTGCCGTAAAGCACGGCCAGACCACCGTCTTTGCTGTAAGCATGCTCCAGCGAGCGGATACAGCCATTCGCGCGGTCATCATCCAGCGTATCCCAGCGGCAATCCTGCGAAAATGCCTGGGTGGTGCGGATACCCGCAGGACCTGCGCGGAACATAGTTTTCACCGCCTCATCCTGGGTCACGACAACGTCGTATTGCTCAAGGGTTTGCGGCAACGTCAGACCAAGCACGTTTTTCACGTTGCGGTTAAGCAGTTTGGCACGGTCCAGCTCGCCCAGAATCCCCAGTACGCCGCCTGCGCGGTGCACGTCTTCCATATGGTATTTCTGTGTACTCGGCGCGACTTTACACAACTGAGGCACTTTGCGGGAGAGCCTGTCGATATCACTCATGGTGAAGTCGATTTCCGCTTCCTGCGCCGCCGCCAGCAGGTGAAGAACGGTGTTGGTGGAACCACCCATCGCGATATCCAGCGTCATGGCGTTTTCGAATGCCGCCTTGCTGGCGATATTGCGCGGCAGGGCACTTTCGTCGTCCTGCTCGTAATAACGTTTGGTCAGCTCAACAATGCGGGAACCGGCATTGAGGAACAGCTGCTTACGGTCGGCGTGGGTCGCCAACAATGAGCCGTTGCCCGGTTGTGACAGGCCCAGCGCTTCGGTCAGGCAATTCATTGAGTTGGCGGTGAACATGCCAGAACAGGAGCCGCAGGTCGGGCACGCGGAGCGTTCTACCTGATCGCTCTGTTCGTCGGACACTTTCGGGTCCGCGCCCTGAATCATCGCATCGACCAGATCGAGTTTGATTATCTGATCGGAGAGTTTGGTTTTACCGGCTTCCATTGGACCGCCGGAGACAAAGATCACCGGAATGTTCAGGCGCAGGGAGGCCATCAGCATCCCCGGGGTGATTTTGTCGCAGTTGGAGATGCAGACCATAGCGTCTGCGCAGTGGGCATTGACCATATACTCAACAGAGTCGGCGATCAGCTCGCGAGACGGCAGTGAATAAAGCATGCCCCCATGACCCATCGCGATACCATCATCCACCGCAATAGTGTTGAACTCTTTGGCAACACCGCCTGCCGCTTCGATTTGTTCAGCAACCAGTTTACCGAGGTCGCGCAGGTGCACGTGGCCCGGCACAAACTGAGTAAACGAGTTTACAACCGCAATAATAGGCTTACCGAAATCGGCGTCGGTCATCCCGGTTGCGCGCCACAGTGCGCGGGCCCCCGCCATATTGCGGCCATGGGTTGTGGTAGCGGAACGATACTTAGGCATGCTCTGTTTACTCCCGTCTGACTATTTAGCGGGACGGTGCGTGCCGTCCCGAATTTATACTTATGGATTAACCTGATCCAACCAGCCCCATTTATCTTCCGTTTCACCGGTGAAGAGGCCAAAGAATGCTTGCTGGATGCGTTTGGTGACTGGGCCACAACGGCCTTCACCCACCTGGATGCCGTCTACACTGCGAACGGGGGTGATTTCTGCTGCGGTTCCGGACATGAACACTTCATCCGCCAGATACAGAGACTCACGGGACAGCACTTGCTCACGCACTTCGATATCCAGCTCTTTTGCCAGCTTGATGATCGCATCACGCGTAATGCCTGGCAGTGCGGATGAGGTGAACGGCGGGGTGAACAGAATGCCATCTTTCACCTCAAACAGGTTCTCACCTGCGCCTTCAGAAATGTAGCCGTTCACATCCAGCGCAATCCCTTCCTGATAACCGTGGCGACGCGCTTCGCTACCGACCAGCAGAGATGAAAGGTAGTTACCGCCGGCTTTTGCCGCGGTCGGGATGGTGTTTGGCGCAACGCGGTTCCAGGACGAAACCATCGCGTCAATGCCCTGATCCAGTGCTTCCGCGCCCAGATAGGCTCCCCACGGGAACGCGGCGATGATCACATCAGTGGTGTATCCCGGTGGTGGGTTAACGCCCATCCCCACATCGCCCACAAAGACCAGTGGGCGGATATATGCGCTGGTCAGATTGTTTTTGCGGATAACCGAGCGACAGGCTTCCATTAACTCATCAACGCTCTGAGAAACCGGAAAACGATAAATTTTTGCTGAGTCGCGAAGGCGCTGCATGTGTTCGCGATGGCGGAACACCACAGGTCCTTTGTGAGAATCGTAGCAACGGATCCCTTCAAACACAGAAGTACCGTAGTGCAGCGCGTGGGACATTACGTGAACTTTCGCATCTTCCCAGCGGATCATCTCGCCATTGGACCAAATGTAATCAGCTTTTTTCGTCGTCATTTTTCTTCCTTTGCGCTCAGGCGCGGATCTGTTGTGATGTGGTTGTGCTCTGGCAAATGGCAACATGTGCAACGTCTACCAGTTTACTTAACTGACTAAACAGTAAGTCGACCGACCGGGGGCTGGCAACGGTCAATTCGATATTTATATTCTGCGCATCGCTGGCAGTTTCCATATTCATAGAGCACACCTGAAAACCGCGATGACGTACCACACGTAAAACACGCTCTAACGTTTCCGGGCTGAAGCGCGCCGCCACATTGACCTGATGTTGCATCATGATAATTTCTCCAGCATTTCTGAGTTACTGGCACCGGGCGGCACCAGGGGCCAGACATTCTCAAGCTCGTCGATTGAGACATGAAGCAGGTAAGGCCCCTCGCTGTTCAGCATGGTGTCGAGTGCCGCTTCAACCTGGTCTTTACGGGTGATGTGTTGGCCAGGAATGCCAAAGGCGCTGGCTAACATGAGGAAATCGGGATTATCGGTAAGGGTGGTTTCGCTATAACGTTCCTGAAAAAACAGTTGCTGCCATTGTCGTACCATCCCTAATCGCTGATTATCGAGTAAGACGATTTTCAACGGTAACTGCTTGCGTTTTACGGTGCCCAGTTCCTGCACGTTCATCATGAAAGAACCGTCACCGGAGATACAGATAACCGTGTCATCAGGTCGCGCCACTTGTGCGCCCACTGCCGCTGGCAGGCCAAAGCCCATCGTGCCCAAGCCGCTGGAGGTGATAAAGTTTTCCGGGCGGGTATAGGTCATATGCTGCGCCGACCACATCTGATGTTGGCCGACGTCCGTCGTCACGACGCTGTCTGCCGGTTTACGATCCGACAGCTGCTTTAACAACAGCGGGGCGTAGATAGCGTCACCAGGGTGATCATAGCGCCAGCTATGCTCAGTGCGCAGTTCAGCGCAATGCTGGCGCCAGGCGTCAATGTTTAACGATTGCTGCAGAGCAGGCAGCAGCGTGTTCAGATCGCCCTGAAGCGCAACGTGCGCCTGACGCAGCTTGTTCATTTCTGCGGGGTCGATATCCATGTGGATTACGCAGGCATTTGGCGCGAAGGTATTCAGCTTGCCGGTCACCCGGTCATCAAAACGCGCACCGACAGCCACCAGTAGATCGCATTCCTGCACCGCAAAGTTTGCCGCTTTCGTGCCATGCATCCCCAACATGCCCAGATAATACGGATAGTCTGCATCGACAGCGCCAAGCCCTTTCAACGTGCAGGTGACTGGCATGCGGGTCACGTCGAGAAATTCACGCAACGCGGTTACCGCCTGCGCCATCCCCACGCCGCCCCCGACGTACAGCACCGGCTTTTGCGCTTGCGCTATCATTCGACGCGCTTGCTCAACATCAGCATGCGGGAACGTAACATCATTTTTCACAGTGGAGAAATAGGGCTCAAGAGTACCGCTGGCCAGCTGGATATCTTTAGGGATATCAACCAGAACGGGTCCTGGTCGTCCTGAATTCGCCACCCTGAAAGCGTCGGCCATGATACGGGGTAACTCTTCCAGCGACGGCACCAGGAAGCTGTGCTTGGTGCAGGCCAGGGACAGTCCTAACACATCCACTTCCTGAAAAGCATCGGTGCCAATGAATGGCGCAGAAACCTGGCCCGTGATGGCGACAACGGGAACGGAATCTAACAGCGCATCAGCCAGACCAGTGATCAAATTGGTCGCCCCAGGTCCGGAGGTTGCGATACAGACGCCGGTTTTACCGGTCGAACGCGCATACCCGATAGCGGCCATAACGGCCCCCTGCTCGTGTCGGCACAACAGGTGTTCCACGCCGCCGTCATACAACGCATCGTAAACCGGCATAATTGCGCCACCGGGATAACCAAAAACGGTTTTAACACCCTGTGCTCGCAAAGCATGTACTACCCATTGCGCCCCATTCATAGTTACTTCCCCGCCATAAATTTGGAGAAACAGAATTTTATGCTGTTATTCATTTTCTGTTCCTCGGTTATGTTTTTAAGGTCAAAAAAAACCCCCGGACCTTTCGGTGCGGGGGTCTTAGTTCGTTAAGGCTTGATTTTTAAGCCTTTCCTCGTCCAAGTGCAGCCCCGCACGGTGGGATAATAATCACCACCACGCTAATCACGACCAGGCTAATCACTCGTAGAAGGGCTGTCATTTTCGTATATTCTTGCATCTTGTTCGAAGGAATGCCTAAAGAGTTATCATAGATTTCACAAATAACACAAGATATTTTTATTCTCTTTTTTCTGACGCAGCTAACGGTTTAGCAAAAACACATTGTTTTATAT
>NZ_JANEWG010000002.1 GCF_028069725.1 Citrobacter sp. Awk 4 | reverse complement strand
GAAAATAAACATTGTTATTGATATCGCAGTATATGATTATTGAATACATCGACATCTGTATAGTCAGCAGGAACAAAGAATAGATGGCATGTTCAAAAAACAATTTATTTACAAAAGAAGTATCCAACCAACTGATCGCATTGATTAATGAAAGACCAGAAGACAAACTGCAGATTGATGATCTTGTCACTATCTCTGGCTTTTCAAAGTTTTATCTGCAATCGTTTTTTAAAGTACACACGGGTATATCGCTTGGGCGCTTTATAAAGGATATCTACCTTAATCATTCTGCACTGGAATTAATAAATTCCCAGAATACTATTCTGCATATTGCCTTAAATGCAGGATACAGTTCACAACAGTCATTCTGTCGGGCATTTCGCAAAAAATATAAAATAACCCCGGGCGAACTTAGAAAGTCAGGAATAAAAGCAGAAGATTTTATAACCAAAAATTAAACAGCATTATTGACTGCTTTTCCAGTGCAATCCGTTTGTTTTCCGACACCATCCATTCCAACGCTTACCGTAATAACTCATAACGACTCCCCACACTTTGCGTAGAGAAGCGCCTACCAAATAATGCATAAAAAAAGACCGCACGGGCGGCGGTCAAATGATGTGTTAAAAATAGTAATTATTTATTTCTCTTTCAGGCACATTTACTCACATTTCATAAACATCATCAACTCAGAAAAAAATCCCTTCTCTTACTTGAAGCGCCTTATGAAACATTTACAAAATAACGATTAAAAACTTACCGTGCAATTTAATTATAATCATTATATTCCATATAGTTAAATCGTTCCACAATTCTAAACGATTAACTCTAGCGAGACATATTGAATAAGGTATCCTGCTTTCATTACCATTAAGCAAGACATTATCGAAGCAAGTAAAATTAACAGAATATTCACTAAAACCATACTGACGCAAAACAATATATCGGGATTTATCATCCCATGAGACATAACCACGCTGCCCCCCTTGGTACTATTCCCCCTAAACCACAACTCAGGGGTGATACGTCCACGAAAAAAGATGGGTCGAGCTTAGTTTTACCAACCCGATGGAGGGAGGAGGAATAGTATGTTCCTTAATTATTTTGCACTTGGCGTTTTAATCCTGGTGTTCCTGATAATTTTTTACGGTGTCATCATCATTCATGACATTCCTTACGAAATCGCCAAAAAACGTAACCACCCGCACGCTGATGCCATACATGTTGCTGGATGGGTAAGTCTATTCACTCTTCATGTTCTGTGGCCGTTCCTGTGGATTTGGGCCACGTTGTATCGCCCTGACCGTGGATGGGGAATGCAGACTGCACAGCAACCGCAGTATGAAAATCTGCAATTGCGAATTGCCGAACTTGAACGGCAATTGAAAAAGCAACAACAACACGCTGACACTGATAACACTCAAGGCAATTAATTGTGGATTTATTAATTATTCTGACTTACGTGGCACTGGCCTGGCTGGTCTTTAAAATATTCAAGATTCCTGTCAATAAATGGAGTATCCCCACGGCGGCGTTGGGCGGAATCTTTCTGGTTGGTGCCCTTATTCTGTTAATGAACTATAACCACCCTTATACCTTTAAGGCGCAAAAAGCGGTGATATCCATTCCGATTACGCCACAGGTGACGGGTATTGTGCGTACGGTCACGGATAAGCCAAACGAGCTGATCAAAAAAGGCGAAGTCCTTTTTGAACTGGATCCGACACGCTTCCAGGCCCGCGTGGCAAGACTTGAAGCCGACCTTGTCACCGCAATCCATAATGCGGATTCGCTACAGGCGCAACTGGATGAAGCCATTGCGAATACGGCGACAGCAACTGCGCAGCGCGATCGCTTGTACAAAGATTACCAACGCTATTTGCAGGGCAGTAAAGCGAAGGTGAATCCGTTTTCAGAAAGCGATATCGATCATGCCCGGCAAAGCTATCTCGCTCAGGATGCGGCAGTAAAGTCATCAGTGGCTGAGCAGGCGCAAATCAAAAGCCAGCTTGATAGCCTCCTCAACGGCGAACAATCGCAAGTTGCCAGCCTGCGTGCCCAACTTGCTGAAGCAAAGTATGATTTAGAGCAGAGTGTTGTCCGTGCGCCGAGCGATGGCTACGCGACTCAGGTATTGATTCGTCCGGGTACCTTCGCGGCGGCGTTACCGCTGCGTCCGGTAATGGTGTTTATTCCCAAGCAAAAACGACAGATCGTGGCACAATTCCGCCAAAACTCATTGTTGCGTTTAAAAGCCGGTGATGAAGCCGAGATCGTGTTCAACTCACTGCCAGGTCAGGTATTTACAGGAAAACTGGCAGGCGTGCTTCCGGCAATTCCAGGCGGTTCATATCAGGCTCAAGGGACATTGCAATCATTGACGGCCACGCCGGGTAGTGAAGGTGTTCTCGCCCTCATTGATCTGAACCCGGATGAGAATATTGATGCCTTACCGGATGGTATATACGCGCAAGTTGCCGTCTATTCAGATCATTTTACTCATGTGGCCATTATGCGAAAAGTATTACTGCGTATGACCAGTTGGATGCATTACCTCTATCTGGACCATTAAACTGTTCATTGTGCCTTGTGATGTCAGGTAATTATTTCAGGTCGTAGATCATCTACACTGGAAACAGGGCACAATGTTTACAGAACGCACATAATGAAACAATTAAAAATCAGAGATTTAAAAATACTGCTGGATCTTGTTGAAACGAAAAGTTTCAGTCTGTCTGCGAAAAATGCTGGTCTGACTCAGGCCAGCATCAGTAAAAGCATTGCGGCCGTCGAAGATACGTTAGGAATCAAAATAATTGATCGGGAGAGCCGTCCTGTCAGGCTGACCGCTTTCGGCGAAACGCTGTTACCTCGCATTAGAAAGCACATCATGGAAAATGATGAGCTCTTTGAATTGGTTGATCATTATAAAAAAGCCCCCTCTGGCGAAGTAAACATCTTTTCCCCTTCCGGTATGCAGGCCTATCTTGCAGAAAACATTCTTCCGCCTTTATTTCAACGATTCCCCGATTTGAATGTAACAATAACGACGTCTAATCACTACAAAGCCGACTACTTTAAAGGTGTAAGCTTTAATAATTCCTGCGATATGCTGATTTCCTATTCACCACCACATAATCAGAATCTGATCGCCAGAAAAGTAAAGCGCATCCGGATGGATGTGTTTGCAACCCCAGAATTCCGTGAACACCATCCCTTCACGACACCAGATGAGTTATCCCGCCATCCTTTTATTTTGTTAAGCTCGATGGCGAATAACAGCTATGAAAATATTTTTGAGTTTGCGAATGCAGAAACGGCAGAAGTAAAATCGGTCGCGGTTACAGGAAAACTAAAGTTTGACAATATTTATACCGCCATCAATTGCTGCCGTAATGGGATGGGGTACATGGTCACGTCCGATTTACTTCTGAAAGATACCACCGGAATACAGGCTGTTCTGCCTCCAGAATGGGGCATTTATATTGATTGCTACGTCATTTATAGAAGCCGGAAGAACCTGCCGTTCCGTGTACAATCATCGTTAGATTATATTATTGAGCTAATGGCACAGGAAAATAAGCCATAAACCCGCGGGTCATTATGATGCAGGTCTACTGTGATGCGCACACCGTAATACTCATTCAAACGCTTTTGCGTTACGGGAGTCGTCATTCACTGCCAGTGCAAATTTTAAAAATGTTTCTCCGATCATTTTATCCAACTCTACCGCGTATTTAGTTGGACGCAGGCAGCGCCCTTCTCGTTCGAAAAGCGGTACGGGAAAGTAAGAACAAAAGCGTTTAAGCATAATACTGACTGTTGGTGCTGAACAGTTCAATACCACACTAGCATTAAATATCGTCTTATAGCTCATCACCGCAGAAAAGTAGAGTGCGGAATTAAAATCAATATTTTTCAAATATTCAAAATCATGTTTTTCAAGCATATCGATATTCTCAATGTTCATTCAATTATCCTCTCATATAACAACATATAATATAAGTATTTTAAATGATTGAACAAACAATCATTATCGCTATGAAGTTACAGAACTAAACCATATACATCCAAACATAGCCAGGTAATGCAGCGATTTATTGCGGTATCAGCACCTATACTAATATATAATTCCAACACGCCAGATTAATAAAACTATTTTGTAAATTACAATAGTTAGGACGTTATTGGATTCTGACTTATGTAATTAATAAAACCTTCACTCAGGCATCTCCCTGATTGATTTTTAGAAGAGTACCAAAACCACAAAAAAGATAAACAATTAAAAGATGCACAACAGTGAATACTATTATTCCAAATTTGTTATACACGCTAAAAATTCATCACTAAACCACGGAGTCCGGGTATGGATGCAGTACTGCTGTAAAATTCAAAACCGAAGAAAATGCCGTATCCTGCTGAAGACAGACGCTTTGACCGCACACCTCTACCCGCTTCTCCCGGCTCCACCTCAGAGAGTCCGACGCTCCTCCTCTGGCAAAATTGATCCAGACACGATTTTGAGAAATAACTCTTGAAGCAAGACTTGATCTTCATGATAATCATTCGCATTATCATTTTTGTAACGGACGTGCCTGGTATGCTTAACACTACGGCAGCACAACATATTAAAGACACTACGCCGCTCTCCCCTTCTCACGCTAAGCGTTTGATAAACAGCAAGATGTTGCTTGGCGAAGAGGGGTGGGTGCTGATTGAACATAAAGGTCAACATTACCTGCTGCGCCAGACGCAATCCGGAAAACTGATCCTGACTAAATAAAACATCCTATTTCGCCAGCCACCCAGGTCATCCCAGGCAGCCAGCACTTTTCAATTTTCTTATGGAGAGTTGTTATGTTACGCCTGCAATCTGCCTCTTTGCGCCCATCGCTACTGGCGATCATCATCGCCAGCGCCTTACCTGGGGCGGCCTACGCAACCACAGACGATATAACCGTCACCGCGACCGGTAACGCCCGAAGCGCTTTCGATGCGCCAATGATGGTCAGCGTTATTGATACATCCGATCCCGAAAACCAGACCGCCAGCTCTGCTGCTGATCTGCTGCGTGGCGTTCCCGGCATCACCCTAAACGGGACGGGGCGCACGAACGGTCAGGATGTTAACCTGCGTGGCTATGACCGCCGTGGAGTATTGATTCTGGTTGATGGTGTGCGCCAGGGAACCGACACCGGGCATCTCAACAGCACGTTTCTCGACCCGGCCTTGATTAAACGCATTGAAGTCGTGCGCGGACCTTCAGCACTGCTGTACGGCAGCGGCGCACTGGGTGGCGTCATCGCCTATGAAACGGCCGATGCTAAAGATCTACTCCGGGAAGGACAAAACAGCGGATTCCGCGTCTTTGGCACGGGCGGCACCGGCGATCACAGTCTGGGAATGGGCGCCAGCGCCTTTGGTCGCACCGAGAATCTGGACGGTCTGGTGGCATGGTCCAGCCGCGATCGCGGTGATTTACGTCAGGGCGATGGCTCTACCGCGCCCAACGATGAGTCCATCAATAATATGCTGGCAAAAGGCACCTGGCAGATTGACGATGCGCAGTCACTGAGCAGCTCGCTGCGCTATTACAATAATGCCGCGCAGGAACCGAAGAACCCGCAGACCATTGACGCCACAAGCGGCAGTAATCCAATGGTGGATCGCTCAACGATCCAGCGTGATATGCAGATGTCTTATAAACTCGCCCCGCAAGGTAATGACTGGCTGAACGCCGATATCAAAGCGTACTGGTCTGAAGCCCGCATTAACACGCAGAATATCGACAGCTCCGGTGAATTCCGCAAACAGACGACCAAAGGCGGCAAAGCTGAAAACCGCAGTCGCCTTTTCAGCGACTCTTTTGCCTCTCATTTGCTGACGTATGGCGGAGAATATTACCGCCAGGAGCAACATCCCGGCGGAGCCACCACCGGATTCCCGGAAGCGAAAATCGACTTCAGTTCAGGCTGGTTACAGGATGAAATCACCCTGCGCGACCTGCCCGTTACCCTGTTAGGCGGCACGCGTTATGACAACTACCGCGGCAGCAGCGACGGGTATGCTGACGTCGATGCCGACCAATGGTCATCGCGTGCCGGAATGACCGTCAGCCCCACCGACTGGCTGATGCTGTTTGGCTCTTATGCTCAGGCATTCCGCGCGCCGACAATGGGCGAAATGTATAACGACGCCAAACACTTCTCTATCGGTAACTTCTACACTAACTACTGGATACCGAATCCAAATCTACGCCCGGAAACGAACGAAACGCAGGAGTATGGTTTTGGGCTGCGCTTTAACGATCTGATGTTGTCCAACGACGCTCTGGAGTTTAAAGCCAGCTATTTTGATACCAACGCGAAGGATTATATCTCCACATCCGTCGACTTCGCCGCAGCCACCACCATGTCTTACAACGTCCCGAACGCCAAAATCTGGGGCTGGGATGTGATGACAAAATACGCGACAGACCTGTTCAGCCTTGATGTCGCCTACAACCGCACGCGTGGCAAAGATACGGACACCGGCGAATATATTTCCAGCATTAACCCGGACACCGTCACCAGCAAGCTCAACGTACCGGTGGCGCAAAGCGGTTTCTCCGTCGGCTGGGTCGGCACCTTTGCCGATCGCTCAACGCACATCAGCAGCGAATACAGTAAACAGCCGGGTTATGCCGTGAATGATTTTTACGTCAGCTACCAGGGACAGCAAGCGTTGAAAGGCATGACCACCACGCTGGTGCTGGGCAACGCTTTCGATAAAGAGTACTGGTCGCCGCAGGGTATCCCGCAGGACGGTCGTAACGGCAAGATTTTCGTGAGCTATCAATGGTAATCATCGCGCCCCGGTTCTCCGGGGCCATTATCTGGAAGGAAGATACAATGAATCACTACACTCGCTGGCTTGAGCTAAAAGAACAGAATCCGGGGAAATACGCACGTGATATCGCGGGTCTGATGAATATCAGCGAAGCCGAACTGACGTTTGCCCGCGTCGGTCATGATGCCCGAAGACTGCACGGCGACATCCGCGAACTCCTCGCCGCGCTGGAAGCCGTTGGCGAAACAAAATGCATTTGCCGCAACGAGTACGCGGTGCATGAACAGGTTGGTGCCTTCACCCACCAGCATCTGAGCGGCCACGCCGGACTGGTGCTTAACCCGCGCGCGCTCGATCTGCGTCTTTTTCTGAATCAGTGGGCCTGGGTGTTCCATGTCAAGGAAGCAAGCGCCCGTGGCGAGCGTCAAAGCATTCAATTCTTTGATTATCAGGGGGATGCCGTACTGAAAGTGTACGCAACCGACAACACGGAAATCCCGGCCTGGAATGACGTTTTGCAGCGTTTTATCACCGAAGAGAACCCGCCACTGGCGTTGAAAGTGGCCGACGCCCCCGCCAACTCACCACAGGCCGATGCAGGCACCATTGAAAAAGAGTGGCGTGCGATGACCGACGTTCACCAGTTTTTCACCCTGCTAAAACGTCATAACCTGACCCGTCAACAAGCGTTCGAGCAGGTAGCTGACGATCTGGCCTGTAAGGTGCCGAACAGCGCGCTGGCGGAGATCCTGAACGCTGCCCGCGAGGACGGCAACGAAATCATGGTCTTCGTCGGCAACAAAGGATGCGTGCAAATCTTTACCGGCGTCATCGAAAAAGTGGTGCCGATGAAGGGATGGCTGAACATATTTAATCCGACCTTTACGCTGCATCTGCTGGAAGAGAAGATTGCTGAGAGCTGGGTTACGCGAAAACCAACCGCTGACGGTCACGTTACCAGCCTCGAACTTTTTGCGCACGACGGTACGCAAATTGCCCAACTCTACGGGCAACGGACGGAAGGCGAGCCGGAGCAATCGCAATGGCGTAAGCAGATTGATGCCCTTGCGCCTAAAGGGCTGGCGGCATGAAAAAATGGCTCGCCCTGATTATCGCACTGCCGCTGAGCGCATTTGCTGCCACGGCAGATAAGATCGTCGCCCTCGGGGGGGATGTGACCGAGATCGTCTATGCGCTCGGGGCGCAGTCCTCGCTTGTCGCACGCGACAGCACCAGCCAGTGGCCTCCAGAGGCCACCACCCTGCCTGATGTGGGCTATCTTCGCCAGCTTAATGCCGAGGGGCTCCTCGCCATGCGCCCCACACTTGTGCTGGCAAACAGCCAGGCGCAGCCTTCGCTGGTTCTCAAACAGCTTGAGCAAAGCAAGGTACAGGTGATTACCCTACCGGGTCGCAACGATCTCAGCGTCATTGATGAGAAAGTTCAGATCATCGCGAAGGCCACCCACCGGGTTGCGCAAGGCGAGGCCCTGCGAAAAACGTTACAGCAGGAAATCACCGCCCTGCCCACGACAGCGCTCGATAAACGTGTGCTGTTTATTCTGAATCACGGCGGGATGAGTGCGATGGCGGCAGGGCAGCAAACGGGGGCTGATGCCGCTATTCGCGCGGCGGGATTGCAGAACGCCATGCAGGGATTCTCCCGCTACCAGCCGCTTTCGCAGGAAGGCGTCATCGCCAGCCAGCCTGACCTTGTGGTGATACCTAAGGAAGGACTGGCGGCGCTGGGGGGCGAAGAAAACCTGTGGAAACTGCCCGGACTGGCGCAAACGCCTGCGGGTCGCCATAAGCAGGTACTGGCTGTCGATGATATGGCGCTCCTCGGCTTTAGCGTGCGCACTCCGCAGGCTATCCAGCAGCTACGCAGCAAAGCGGAGTCGTTGCCCTGATGCCAAGGCATATCACCTTCTCCCTGTGTACGCTGGCGCTGCTGCTGGCGCTGGCGACGGTTCTGGCGAGCAGTTTTGGCGCGCTGCGCCTGCCAGTGAACCTGCTCTGGCGTGAAGGCGATGATGTCTTACGTCAGATTTGGTTGACCATTCGTTTGCCCAGAGTGCTGCTCGCGCTGGTTATCGGCGGTTCACTGGCGCTGGCTGGTTGCGTCATGCAGGGGCTTTTTCCGCAATCCTCTGGCCGACCCCGGCCTGCTCGGGATCAGCAGTGGCGCGGCTCTCGCCGTTGCGCTGTGGGTGGTGCTGCCGTTCACCTTGTCTCCGCTGCTGATGCTTTACGCCCCGATGCTGGCGGCGTTCACTGGAGCATTAGTGGCGACGATCGTTATTTTTCTTCTCAGCCGACAGCATCATGGCTCGCTTTCACGCCTCCTGCTCGTCGGCATCGCTATCAACGCCTTGTGCGGTGCGGCGGTGGGCGTTCTGTCGTGGCTCAGTAACGATGCGCAACTCCGCCAGCTTTCGCTATGGGGAATGGGGAGTCTCGGTCAGGCGCAGTGGTCAACGCTGCTGGCGGTGACGTCGCTAATGCTTCCCACGGTATTGATCATCTGGCGTCTTGCGGCCACGCTTAATCTCCTGCAACTGGGCGAAGAAGAGGCCCATTATCTGGGGGTCGATGTACGCACTGTTCAGCGGATTTTACTGGTGTGCAGCGCATTGCTGGTCGCAGCGGCAGTCGCCATCAGCGGGGTCATTGGTTTTATCGGTCTGGTCGTTCCGCATGTAATTCGCATGTGGTTAAGCGCAGACCATCGGGCGGTGATCCCGGGTTCTGTGCTGGCCGGTGCGTTCCTGTTACTCGTTGCCGATACGCTCGCCCGCACGCTGGTTGCCCCGGCAGAAATGCCGGTCGGACTCCTGACCAGCATGTTGGGCGCGCCCTGGTTCCTGTGGCTTATTTTTCGCCGGGGAGGTCAGCATGACTGAACGACTCATTGCAGAAGAGATAAGCTACGCTGTCGCCAACAGACTCGTGATACGTGACGTTTCTCTTACCCTTGCGCAGGGGGAATTACTGGCGCTTATTGGCCCCAACGGCGCGGGAAAATCAACGCTGCTACGGCTACTCACAGGCTATATTCCCCCTGCGCGCGGTCACTGTTTGTTAGCAAACAAACCACTGTCGCAGTGGTCAGCGCCAACCCTTGCGCGCTACCGCGCTGTGATGCTCCAGAAAACGCAGGTAGGGTTCGACTGGCCAGTCGAAACCGTCATTGGGATGGGGCGAATGCCCTGGACGCAACAGCCGGAACCGTCGGTGATTCATCAAGTGATGCAGTTGACCGAATGCCTGTCGCTGGCGGGAAGGCGCTATGCCGCGCTGTCCGGCGGCGAGCAACAGCGCGTACAGTTAGCCCGCGCACTGGCGCAACTGTGGCGCGAAGGCTCACCACGCGGCTGGTTGTTTCTTGATGAACCGACCTCTGCGCTGGATCTGTTTCATCAGCAGCATTTACTCCGGCTGCTTAAATCGCTCACCCGCCAGGGACATCTTCACGTTTGCGTGGTGTTGCACGATCTCAATCTGGCGGCACTGTGGGCCGATCGCATCATGGTGCTGCATGAAGGCCGGATCGTCTCTGAAGGTACGCCCGTCGACGTACTGCAACGCGAAACATTATCCCGCTGGTACGGCGCAGACGTTCAGATTGGCCCACATCCCTGCGCCCCAACTCCCCATGTCTTCCTGACCCCTTAATACGTCCACCGAATCCAGGGGACGGTCAGCAAATCCCGAGGTTTTACAGCTCGTTAATTATGTTACTCCGGCGCCAGAAAAAACCTGGCGCCTTTGAATTACGCGGCCCATCAGGGATAATACCCTTACGATTCGTGAATTCAGGACTGCGATGAGACACTCCCTGCAACGCCTCGCTGTGCGTAAACGGCCCATGAAACTCGGTACGACGGTGATACTGATGGTCAGCGCCGTGCTGTTCTCCGTGTTGTTGGTTGTCCATCTGATTTACTTCTCACAAATCAGTCAGATGACCCGTGACGCACTGGCGAATAAAGCGCTGGCAGTGGCGCGAACGTTAGCTGACTCCCCGGAGATTCGCCACGGGCTGAAGAAAAAGCCCGAAGAAAGCGGTCTTCAGGCGATTGCAGAAGCGGTCAGTAAGCGCAACGATTTGTTGTTTGTCGTGATCACCAATATGCAGAGCATCCGTTACTCGCACCCCGAAGCGCAACGCATCGGCAAACCGTTTAAAGGCGACGACATCCTTTTGGCCCTGCAGGGAAAAGAAAATGTTGCCATCAATCGCGGTTTTCTGGCGAAAGCGCTGCGGGTATTCACCCCCATCTATGACGAAAACCATAAACAGATCGGCGTCGTCGCCATTGGCCTCGAACTCAGTCGGGTCACCGAGCAAATCAACGACAGCCGCGGGAGTATCATCTGGTCGATTTTGTTTGGCGCACTGGTCGGTCTGATAGGCGCTTACGTGCTGGTAAAGGTGCTAAAACGCATTCTGTTTGGCCTGGAACCCTACGAGATCTCCACGCTCTTTGAACAGCGCCAGGCCATGCTGCAATCGATGAAAGAGGGGGTGATCGCTGTCGACGGCAGTGGTGAAGTGACGTTGATAAACCAGGCCGCGCAGGAACTGCTCGCCTACCGGAAATCCCAGGACGATGCGCAGCTCTCCACGCTCAGCCATGCCTGGTCGCAGGTTGTGGATCTCAGCGAAGTGCTTCGCGACGGTAAACCGCGCCGGGACGAAGAGATCACCGTCAAAGATCGGTTACTGTTAATCAACACCGTTCCGGTACGCAGCAAGGGAAAGATCATCGGCGCCATCTCAACCTTCAGGGATAAAACCGAGGTTCGCCAGCTCATGCAACGACTGGACGGCATGGTTAACTACGCGGACGCACTCCGTGAACGATCCCACGAATTTATGAACAAATTGCATGTGATTCTGGGATTATTGCATCTGAAGAGTTATAAGCAGCTGGAAGATTATATTCTTAAGACCGCGAATAACTATCAGGAAGAGATCGGCTCGCTGCTGGGAAAAATAAAATCACCGGTCATCGCAGGTTTTTTACTCAGTAAGATGAATCGCACATCCGATTTAGGGCACAGTCTGGTGATCAGTAATGAAAGCCAGGTGCCGGAATGCAGCAATGAAGATCAAGTCACTGTGTTGATTACCGTTTTGGGTAATTTGATTGATAACGCGTTGGAGGCGTTCGATCAAACGCCAGGCGGTGAAATCAGCGTATCCTTACATTATCGACATGGTTTTCTACACTGCGAAGTTAACGATGACGGCCCGGGCATCGAACCCGACCGCATAGCGCACATTTTTGAGAAAGGCGTCTCGTCAAAGGGAACCGAACGTGGTGTCGGTTTATCTTTAGTAAAACAACAGGTTGAAAGTATTGGCGGTCACATTTCCGTCGAGTCGGAACCTGGGATCTTTACACAATTTTATGTACAGTTACCCTGGGATGGGGAGAGGAACCGCGTATGATCAATGTCTTAATTGTCGATGACGATGCGATGGTAGCGGAGCTAAATCGCCGCTATGTTGCACAAATCTCTGGCTTTCATTGTTGCGGAACCGCCTCTACGCTTGAGAAAGCAAAAGAGATTATCTTCAATGGCGAAGAGCCTATTGACCTGATTTTGCTGGATATTTATATGCAAAAGGAAAATGGGTTAGATCTGTTGCCGATCCTGCACAGCGCGGGCTACAAATGCGATGTCATTGTGATATCTTCAGCCGCCGATGCCACCACCATCAAAGATTCCCTCCACTACGGTGTGGTCGATTACTTGATCAAACCGTTTCAGGCTTCCCGTTTCGAAGAGGCGCTGACGGGCTGGCGGCAACGGAAAATCGCCATGGAAAAGCGTCAGTACTATGAACAGTCAGAGCTCGACCAACTCATCCACGGTAGTTCCTCCAGTGAGCAGGAGAGTCGACGTCTGCCAAAAGGGCTGACACCGCAAACGCTGCGCACGCTGTGCCAGTGGATTGACGCACACCAGGAAATGGAATTTTCTACTGATGAACTGGCAAACGAGGTTAATATATCTCGTGTTTCCTGCCGTAAGTATCTTATTTGGCTGGTCAACTGTCATATTCTGTTTACCAGTATTCATTATGGCGTAACTGGCCGACCGGTTTACCGTTATCGTATTCAGGCTGAGCATTACTCATTACTTAAGCAATATTGCCAGTAAAAAGAAAAAGCAGGCCTGGGCGTTATTCGTTATATAATGGTAAAAATTATTACAATAATGAAAAATCACCAGGCTGCCGGTCTAATTATCACATTACAAAGCTTGTGCCAGATCAAATCTGAGCCATAATACGGCTTTTAATTCAGTATGTTATTATTGATTCACGCTACGTTGTTTTTAATTTCATAAGCGCTAACAAAAGTTATTTAAGTATTATCTAACTAACAGAGTGTGTATTTTTAATAAAAAAGGACTTGCCTGAATTAGTCAAATATTTAGGTAATTTAAAATAAGTAGCAATGGAGAACATGCTACATCTTATGAATACCGTATCTTTTTGTGAGCAGACGACTGATTCCACATGTCAGGATAATCACTCAACATCCCGACGTGATTGTGATCTCATAAATAAAGCCCCTTTCACTTTTAGCTGTGACTTAGGTAATAGCGGAAGCGGTGTTGCTGATGATATGTTATTGAATAACTGGAATAACATACAAAGAGTACAGCATCAGTCCCTGTTCATTATTAAGTCTTGCCGCCATCACCAGGGATCTCTCTTCTCTGAAAAGAACTATAATAAAAACTTAAATACTTTTAATACGTCTCTAAAAAATCTGGCATCGCATTAATGCTTTTAACGCAAATACAGTGCACCGAATATTTGTCAATTTTGGGTGTTTATACAGAGAAATCAAAATTGACTGTGATCCATTTAACAAATTTGACTGGGTTTTTCGCGAGGGTAAATAAATGTTATTTAGTATACAACTTCTCATTATATTAGTGTGTCTGTTTTATGGCGCCAGAAAAGGCGGTATCGCGCTGGGTTTGTTAGGCGGTATCGGTCTTGTCATTCTGGTTTTTGTTTTCCATCTTCAGCCGGGTAAACCTCCGGTCGACGTTATGCTGGTTATCATCGCGGTGGTGGCAGCATCGGCGACCTTGCAGGCTTCCGGCGGTCTGGACGTCATGTTACAAATTGCGGAGAAACTGCTGCGCCGCAACCCGAAATATGTCTCCATCCTGGCTCCCTTCGTAACCTGTACGCTGACCATTCTTTGCGGTACGGGCCACGTGGTGTACACCATTCTGCCGATCATCTACGACGTTGCGATTAAGAACAATATTCGCCCGGAACGTCCAATGGCGGCGAGTTCCATCGGTGCGCAGATGGGGATCATCGCCAGCCCGGTTTCCGTTGCGGTGGTATCACTGGTCGCGATGCTGGGTAATGTGACCTTTGAAGGCAAGCATCTGGAATTCCTTGACCTGCTCTCAATCACGATCCCTTCAACGCTGTTGGGTATACTGGCTATCGGTATTTTTAGCTGGTTCCGTGGTAAAGATCTGGATAAAGACGAAGATTTTCAGAAATTTATATCCGTTCCGGAAAACCACCATTACGTGTACGGCGATACCGCAACACTGTTAGACAAAAAACTGCCGAAGAGCAACTGGCTGGCGATGTGGATCTTCCTGGGCGCGATCGCAACTGTCGCCGTTCTGGGTGCATTCTCTGAACTGCGTCCGACCTTTGGCGGCAAACCGCTGTCGATGGTTCTGGTCATTCAGATGTTTATGCTGCTGACCGGTGCGCTCATTATTATCCTGACTAAAACCAACCCTGCTTCTATCTCAAAAAATGAAGTGTTCCGTTCAGGTATGATCGCCATCGTGGCGGTGTACGGTATTGCCTGGATGGCGGAAACCATGTTTGGCGCGCATATGGATGAAATCGAAGGCGTGCTGGGCGAAATGGTGAAAGAGTATCCGTGGGCCTATGCAATTGTTCTGCTGCTGGTTTCCAAGTTTGTAAACTCCCAGGCAGCAGCGCTGGCGGCCATTGTTCCGTTGGCACTGGCAATCGGTGTGGACCCGGCTTACATCGTGGCTTCAGCACCTGCATGCTACGGCTACTACATTCTGCCGACCTACCCGAGCGATCTGGCGGCCATTCAGTTTGACCGTTCCGGCACCACCCGCATTGGTCGCTTCGTGATCAACCACAGCTTCATTTTGCCTGGTCTGATCGGCGTGAGCGTCTCCTGCGTATTTGGCTGGGTCTTCGCCGCCATGTACGGGTTCCTGTAACCACACCTCGCGTGCCGCACCGCGCGGCACGCACCTCGAAATAGACAGTGAATGTTACATTCCTGATAAAAACGAACAGGCTGGAAGCAAATGTCAAAAATCGAATTCACTTACCAGGCGCCTTTCCCTATGGGGAAAGACAAAACAGAGTACTATCTGCTGACCTCCGAACACGTTAGCGTTAGCGACTTCGAAGGAGAGTCGATTCTGAAGGTCGAGCCACAAGCCCTTACGCTGCTGGCCCAGCAAGCCTTCCACGACGCCTCCTTTATGCTCCGCCCAGCACACCAGCAACAAGTCGCCTCCATTCTTCACGACCCCGAAGCCAGCGAAAACGATAAATACGTCGCGCTGCAATTCCTGAGAAACTCTGAAATCGCGGCGAAAGGCGTATTGCCAACCTGCCAGGACACCGGCACGGCGATCATCATGGGTAAAAAAGGTCAGCGCGTCTGGACCGGCGGCGGTGACGAAGAGGCGTTGTCAAAAGGGGTGTTTAACACCTATATCGAAGACAACCTGCGTTATTCGCAAAACGCCGCGTTAGATATGTACAAAGAAGTGAACACCGGCAGCAACCTGCCCGCGCAAATTGACCTCTACGCCGTTGACGGCGATGAATACAAATTTCTCTGCGTCGCTAAAGGTGGCGGCTCCGCGAACAAAACGTATCTGTATCAAGAAACCAAAGCTCTGCTGACACCGGGTAAACTGAAAAACTTCCTCGTTGAGAAAATGCGTACTTTGGGAACCGCGGCCTGCCCGCCGTACCATATCGCGTTTGTCATTGGCGGCACTTCGGCGGAAAGCACGCTGAAAACGGTGAAACTCGCCAGCACGCACTACTACGATGAACTGCCGACCGAAGGCAATGCGCACGGCCAGGCGTTCCGCGACATTCAACTGGAGCAGGAACTGCTGGAAGAGGCGCAAAAACTCGGCCTCGGCGCCCAGTTTGGCGGGAAATACTTCGCTCATGATATCCGCGTGATCCGTCTGCCGCGTCATGGCGCATCCTGCCCGGTGGGGATGGGCGTCTCCTGTTCAGCAGACCGTAACATCAAAGCCAAAATCAACCGCGACGGTATCTGGATCGAAAAACTGGAACACAATCCGGGCCAGTACATTCCGGAGTCCCTGCGTCAGGCAGGTGAAGGTGAAGTGGTCAACGTTGACCTCAATCGCCCGATGAAAGAGATCCTCGCCCAGCTCTCACAGTATCCGGTTTCCACCCGTCTTTCGCTGACCGGCACCATCATCGTGGGCCGCGATATTGCCCACGCGAAGCTGAAAGAGCGTATTGACTCAGGAGAAGGTCTGCCGCAGTACATTAAAGATCACCCGATCTACTACGCAGGCCCGGCCAAAACACCGGCAGGCTACCCGTCAGGTTCTCTGGGCCCAACCACCGCTGGTCGTATGGACTCCTACGTCGATCTGCTGCAATCCCACGGCGGCAGCATGATCATGCTGGCGAAGGGCAATCGTAGCCAGCAAGTGACCGACGCCTGCCACAAACACGGCGGCTTCTACCTGGGCAGTATCGGCGGTCCGGCCGCTGTTCTGGCACAACAGAGCATCAAGCATCTGGAATGCGTGGAATATCCGGAACTGGGTATGGAAGCGATCTGGAAAATCGAAGTCGAAGATTTCCCGGCCTTTATCCTCGTGGATGACAAAGGCAACGATTTCTTCCAGCAGATCGTCAGCAAGCAATGCGCTAACTGCGCGAAATAATCTTCACGGCCCGGTATCCCATCGGGCCGTTTTTTCCTGTGAAATACAGGCGTTGAATTTTTCCCCGCGGCGGTGAATAGTGACCTTTTCCTTTGAGTCACAAAATCATCATGATCCGCACGCGAAATCCCTTGATGTTACAAGCTGGCGCTCTCATTTTAGGGCTGATTCTCCTCTATACCGGCATCTCTGCCGGGGAGAAACTCACCTGGTTGATGGAAGTCACGCCGGTGATTATTGTCGTCCCGCTGCTACTGGCAACAGCGAAACGCTACCCACTGACGCCCCTGCTTTATTCGCTCATTTTCTTACACGCCATCATTTTGATGGTCGGGGGCATGTACACCTATGCCAAAGTCCCCATTGGGTTCGACGTGCAGGCGTGGCTGGGACTGGACCGTAATCCGTACGACAAATTAGGTCATTTCTTCCAGGGATTAGTCCCTGCCCTGACGGCGCGTGAGATTTTGCTGCGCGGGCAATTTGTCCGTGGACGTAAGATGCTGGCCTTTCTGGTGTGCTGCGTGGCGCTGGCGATCAGCGCGACCTATGAACTTATTGAATGGTGGGCAGCACTGGCGATGGGTCAGGGGGCGGATGATTTCCTCGGCACTCAGGGCGATCCGTGGGACACCCAGTCAGATATGTTCTGCGCCCTGCTCGGCGCGTTAACCACCGTGATTCTGCTGGCCGGTTACCATTGCCGCCAGCTACGACGATACACACTGTTACCGGGCTCCTGACCCCGAAGATACCGAGCTTATCCGGCCTAACACCGCCAGGCCGGATAACGCGTTCGCGCTACCAAGCGGCAATATCACTATCAGCCAAAAAAATAATTCCCCTGTCGATAAACCACGACACTAAAACGTTATCAATTCAATTTAATGTTTTGTTTATTAACACAAAAAATAAAAATTGTGTATTTCCCACGCACTTTACACCCTCACTTTCTCAGGATAATACTTGCCCGCGTCACATTCATACGGTGTGTCTGCATTCCGCAAATTGCATTACCTCCACAACGGGTAAGAGATGATGAAAGTATTAATTGTTGAAAGTGAGTTTCTGCACCAGGACACCTGGGTCGGCAGCGCCGTCGAACGTCTGGCGGATGCCTTAAGTCGGCAAAATGTCACCGTCATTAAGTCCACGTCTTTCGATGACGGTTACGCCATCCTGTCCGCTAATGAGGCCATTGACTGTCTGATGTTCAGCTACCAAATGGAACAGCAGGATGAACACCTGAACGTCAGGCAATTGATCGGCAAGCTTCACGAACGTCAGCAAAACGTCCCGGTTTTCCTGTTAGGCGACAGGGAAAAAGCGACGGCATCGCTGGGCCGCGACCTGCTGGAGCTTGTCGATGAATTCGCCTGGATTCTGGAAGACACCGCAGACTTTATTGCCGGGCGCGCCATCGCCGCAATGACCCGTTATCGGCAGCAACTCCTGCCGCCGCTGTTTAACGCGCTGATGAAATACAGCGACATCCACGAATACTCCTGGGCAGCGCCTGGCCACCAGGGCGGCGTCGGTTTTACCAAAACACCGGCAGGTCGTTTTTACCATGATTACTATGGCGAAAATCTGTTCCGTAGCGACATGGGGATCGAACGCACCACACTGGGTTCCTTACTCGACCATACTGGCGCCTTTGGCGAGAGTGAGAAAAATGCGGCCCGCGTCTTTGGCGCCGATCGTTCCTGGTCCGTCGTGGTGGGCACCTCCGGTTCTAACCGCACCATCATGCAGGCCTGTATGACCGACAACGACGTGGTGGTGCTGGATCGTAACTGCCACAAATCCATCGAGCAGGGGCTGATCCTGACCGGCGCCAAACCGGTCTATATGGTGCCAAGCCGCAACCGTTACGGAATTATCGGGCCGATCTATCCGCAAGAAATGCAGCCGGAAACGTTGCAGAAAAAAATCAGCGAAAGCCCGCTGACCAAAGACAAAGCGGGGCAAAAACCGTCCTACAGCGTGGTGACCAACTGCACCTATGACGGTGTCTGCTACAACGCAAAAGAAGCGCAGGAGCTGCTGGCGCAAACCACCGATCGCCTACACTTCGACGAAGCCTGGTACGGTTATGCCCGTTTTAACCCGATTTACGCCGACCACTACGCCATGCGCGGTCAACCGGGCGATCACAGCGGCCCGACCGTTTTCGCCACCCACTCCACCCACAAGTTGCTGAATGCGCTCTCTCAGGCCTCTTATATCCACGTGCGTGAAGGTCGTGGCGCGATAAACTTCTCCCGCTTTAACCAGGCGTACATGATGCACGCCACCACCTCGCCGCTGTATGCGATTTGCGCCTCCAACGATGTGGCGGTCTCGATGATGGATGGGAACAGCGGCCTGTCGCTGACCCAGGAGGTGATCGAAGAAGCGATCGACTTCCGCCAGGCCATGGCGCGGTTGTATAACGAATTCGCCGCAGACGGGGAGTGGTTCTTTAAACCGTGGAACAAAGAGGTCGTTACCGACCCGGCAACCGGAAAAACCTACGACTTTGCTGATGCCCCGAGACAACTGTTAGCCACTGAGCAGGACTGCTGGGTGATGCGTCCCGGTGAATCCTGGCACGGCTTTAAGGATCTGCCGGATAACTGGAGCATGCTGGACCCGATAAAAGTCAGTATTCTGGCACCGGGAATGGGCGATGATGGCGAACTGGAAGAGACAGGGGTGCCTGCCGCACTGGTAACAGCCTGGCTTGGCCGTCATGGGATTGTGCCGACCCGCACCACTGACTTCCAGATTATGTTCCTGTTCTCTATGGGAGTCACCCGTGGCAAATGGGGCACGCTTATCAACACGCTATGCTCTTTCAAGCATCATTATGACGCCAACACACCGCTGGCGCAGGTGATGCCGGAACTGGCGCAGAACTATCCTGACACTTACGCAAACATGGGCATTCACGATCTCGGCGACACCATGTTTAGCTGGCTGCGTGAAAATAATCCCGGCACCCGACTCAATGCTGCTTACTCCGGTCTGCCCGTTGCTGAGATAACGCCACGCGATGCCTGGGACGCCATCGTCAACGACAACGTTGAGATGGTGGCCATTGAAAACCTGCCGGGTCGTATTGCGGCCAACGCCGTCATCCCTTACCCGCCGGGAATCCCGATGCTGCTGTCAGGGGAAAACTTTGGTGATGAAAACAGTCCGCAGGTGAGCTACTTACGCTCGCTGCAGTCCTGGGACCATCATTTCCCTGGCTTTGAGCATGAAACCGAAGGAACGGAAATCATTGATGGTGTGTATCACGTGATGTGCGTGAAAGCGTAACGCCACGATCCAGCCATCTGGTTTGTAGTTTGAGGATGACGTGTCTCTATTGGTTCCTGAGTAATGCTGCAAAACAATAACACTGTCATACCTTTTTGCGCGGGCCCACCCCGCGCTTTTTTTTGCGCAAAAATCGACGGACGCAATGCGTAAAAAATTATGTACACACTAATAATCACCCTGGGTATTGTAATTCTATTCAGGCACGCTATTTTATTGCAGCAATTGATTCATCATACAATTGAAATTACTCCCGGTATCTCTCTCCTTTGGCGAGATCCGGTATTTTATGTTCATATTCCAGGAGTTCGGGTATGAGAATTTGCAGCAACAAACCTTGCATAGTGGTATTAACTGAGAAAGATGTCTGGCTGAGAGTCAATGGCAAAGAGGCAGTGAACTTAAAGGCAAACCATATGGCGCTGCTTGCCTGCGAAAATAACATCATTGATATTTCCTCGCTCAATAATTCTCTGGTCGTGCACATCAGTTATGACATCATTAAAGACTATCTGCGTTTCTTAAATAAAGATCTTTCACAGGTCCCGGTCTGGCAACGCTCCGCAACACCTTTACTGACTGCCGTGTGCCTGACGCCGGATGTGTTCCGCGTCGCTGCCACACACAGCCTGGAGGAATCACAGAATGAGAGTGAAAAAGAACGCACTCGATCGCTGCTGTTCACTGTATTATCACGCTTTCTCGACAGTAAAAAGTTTATCTCGTTATTGATGCATATGCTGCGCAGCCGTATCAGCGACAGTGTTTATCACATCATTCAGAGTGATATCCATAAAGACTGGAACCTGAACATGGTCGCCAGTTGTTTATGTTTAAGCCCGAGCTTGTTAAAGAAAAAGCTCAAAAATGAAAATACAAGTTATAGCCGAATTATCACAACCTGTCGTATGCGTTACGCTTTGAATCAATTACTGATGAATGGAAAAAATATCTCACAGGTTTCTCAACTGTGCGGATATAGCAGTACATCGTACTTTATTTCGGTGTTTAAAGAGTTCTATGGTATGACGCCGCTGCATTATGTCAGCCAGCTTCGTGAGCGCCAGGTTATTTAATCATCCCCGATTTACGATGAGCCACAATAATATCAGCATTGGCGATAACCCCGCCCCATAATAAATAAGCGGTCTCCTGAGGGCGTATCATACGTCGTACTTTAACGTAGCGATTCACCTTTCCAGGAGATAAACATGTCGACGGATGCAGATGCTCACAAAGTGGGCTTAATCCCCGTCACCCTTATGGTGTCGGGGAACATTATGGGTTCAGGCGTATTCCTGCTTCCCGCAAACCTTGCTTCAACCGGCGGGATTGCAATCTACGGATGGTTGGTCACGATCATCGGCGCACTGGCGCTGTCGATGGTCTACGCCAAAATGTCGTCCTTAGATCCCAGTCCCGGTGGTTCCTACGCTTATGCACGCCGCTGCTTCGGCCCTTTTTTGGGTTATCAAACCAACGTTCTGTACTGGCTCGCCTGCTGGATCGGTAACATCGCCATGGTGGTCATTGGCGTCGGTTATCTGAGCTACTTCTTCCCGATCCTGAAAGATCCGCTGGTACTGACGCTCACCTGCGTCGTGGTGCTGTGGATCTTCGTTCTGCTGAACATTGTCGGGCCGAAAATGATCACCCGCGTGCAGGCGGTTGCGACCGTCCTGGCGCTGGTGCCGATCGTTGGCATCGCCGTTTTTGGCTGGTTCTGGTTTCGTGGTGAAACCTACATGGCCGCCTGGAACGTCAGCGGTATGAATACCTTTGGCGCAATTCAAAGCACATTGAACGTCACGTTGTGGTCGTTTATTGGGGTAGAAAGCGCCTCCGTAGCGGCAGGCGTGGTGAAAAACCCAAAACGCAACGTCCCAATCGCCACCATTGGCGGGGTACTGATTGCCGCCGTGTGTTACGTCCTCTCAACCACGGCCATCATGGGGATGATCCCCAACGCCGCCCTGCGTGTTTCAGCCTCACCTTTCGGTGACGCCGCTCGAATGGCGCTGGGGAATACCGCTGGCGCCGTTGTCTCCTTCTGCGCGGCGGCAGGTTGTTTAGGTTCTCTGGGCGGCTGGACGCTGCTGGCCGGTCAGACGGCAAAAGCGGCCGCCGACGACGGGCTATTTCCACCCATTTTCGCCCGCGTGAACAAAGCGGGAACCCCGGTCGCCGGGCTGATTATTGTCGGTATTCTGATGACGATTTTCCAGTTCAGCAGCATGTCCCCCAACGCGGCAAAAGAGTTTGGCCTGGTCTCTTCGGTGTCGGTCATCTTCACACTGGTGCCGTATCTCTATACCTGTGCCGCCCTGCTGCTGCTCGGTCACGGACACTTTGGTAAAGCGCGTCCGCTCTACCTGCTGGTGACCTTTGTGGCGTTTGTCTACTGCATCTGGGCAGTTGTCGGCTCTGGCGCGAAAGAGGTGATGTGGTCGTTCGTGACGCTGATGATCATTACCGCGCTGTACGCGCTGAACTACAACCGGATCCACAAAAACCCGTATCCGCTGGATACACCGGTTAGCCGTAATTAACGTTAACCGTTCGTTGTTGCCCGATGAGGCGTTCATGCCTCATCGGGCAGGCAATCATTAACCTTAAATTCTTAAGGTTGGCTTAACTTTACTTTGCGAGGATCTGCGTCACTTAGTCGATGGAACTCCCTCTAATGTTAACGCGCCTTTTTAGAAGACCGACTCTCGGACAAATTTCCTGGCTTCTGCTGTGCTCATTTTATATTGCTGTCTGCCTGAACATTGCCTTCTATAAGCAGGTATTGCAGGACTTACCGCTGGACTCCCTGCGCAACGCGCTGGTGTTTTTATCCATGCCGGTGGTTTCCTTCAGCGTGATGAATATTGCGCTGACGCTGGCCTCGTTCCTGTGGCTGAATCGCCCGCTGGCCTGCCTGTTCATTTTGATCGGCGCGGCGGCGCAATACTTCATCCTGACCTACGGCATCATCATCGACCGCTCGATGATCGCCAATATGATGGATACCACACCGGCAGAAACATTCGCTCTGATAACGCCGCAAATGGTGCTGATGCTGGGCGTTGGCGGCATCCTGGCTGCCGTGATAGCCTGCTGGATCAAAATCAAACCGACCACCCCGGCGTTACGCAGTGTGGTGTATCGCACCGTCAGTGTGTTGGTTTCTGTGTCGCTGATTCTGCTGGTCGCCCTCTTTTTCTACAAAGATTACGCGTCGCTGTTTCGCAATAATAAGCAGCTCATCAAAGCACTGAGCCCGTCGGGCAGCATTGTCGCGACCTCATCCTGGTATTCGCACGAACGTCTTGCCAACCTGCCGCTGGTGCGAATTGGCGAGGATGCCCATCGCAACCCGCTCATGCTCAAAGCGCCGCGTAAAAATCTGACCATCCTGATCGTCGGCGAAACGTCGCGCGGCGATAACTTCTCGCTGTCGGGTTATTCACGCCAGACCAATCCACGTCTGGAAAAAGACAACGTGGTCTATTTCCCTCACACCACTTCCTGCGGTACTGCGACAGCGATTTCCGTGCCGTGCATGTTCTCCGGTATGCCGCGTAAACACTATGATGAAGAGCTGGCGCATCATCAGGAAGGGTTGCTGGATATCATCCAACGTGCCGGAATTAACGTGTTGTGGAATGACAACGACGGCGGCTGTAAGGGCGCATGCGATCGTGTTCCACATCAGGATATGACGGCGCTGAATCTGCCGGGGCAGTGTATTGAAGGTGAATGCTATGACGAGGTTCTTTTCCACGGTCTGGAAGAGTACATCAACAAACTGCAGGGGGATGGCGTGATTGTCCTGCATACCATTGGCAGCCACGGCCCAACCTATTCCCACCGTTATCCGCCGCAGTTTCGGAATTTTACCCCGACCTGCGACACCAACGAAATTCAGACCTGTTCACAGCAGCAGTTAGTGAACACCTACGATAACACCATCCTGTACATTGACTATATTGTTGATAAGACGATCAATATACTGAAATCACATCAGGATAATTTCACCACCAGTCTGGTTTATCTCTCCGACCACGGCGAGTCCTTAGGCGAAAATGGTGTCTATCTCCACGGTCTGCCTTACGCCATTGCCCCGGATACCCAAAAACATGTGCCAATGCTGCTCTGGCTTTCTGATGATTATCAAAAGCGCTATCAGGTTGACCAAACGTGTTTACAAAAACAGGCAAGCTCGCAGGATTTCTCGCAGGACAATCTTTTCTCGACCATGCTGGGATTAACGGGCGTGCAGACGAAGTATTACCAGACCGCAGATGATATTCTGCAACCTTGCAGGAGGCTAAGCGAATGAAAATTCTGATTGTTGAAGACGACACGTTGTTATTGCAGGGACTGATTCTTGCCGCGCAAACAGAAGGGTACGCCTGCGACGGCGTCTCTACCGCACGCGCCGCAGAGCATTGTCTGGAGACCGCGCATTACAGTCTGGTGGTTCTGGACCTGGGTCTGCCTGATGAAGACGGACTGCATTTTCTGGCCCGCATCCGGCAGAAAAAATACACCCTCCCGGTGCTGATCCTCACCGCCCGCGACACGCTCAACGATCGTATCGCCGGACTGGATGTCGGCGCCGATGACTATCTGGTCAAACCGTTCGCACTGGAAGAGTTACACGCGCGAATTCGGGCGCTGTTACGTCGCCACAATAATCAGGGCGAGAGTGAGCTGGTTGTCGGCAATCTGACGCTGAATTTAGGGCGTCGCCAGGTCTGGTTAGACGGACAAGAACTGATCTTAACGCCAAAAGAGTATGCGTTGCTGTCACGGTTGATGCTCAAAGCAGGCAGCCCGGTGCATCGCGAAATTTTGTACAACGACATTTACAACTGGGACAACGAGCCGTCGACCAATACGCTGGAGGTGCATATTCACAACCTGCGTGACAAAGTGGGGAAATCGCGTATCCGCACCGTTCGGGGGTTTGGTTACATGCTGGTTGTCGCTGAGGAAAACTAAGTGAACCTGACGCGTTTTCTGCACAGACCCATGACCCTTCGTCAGCGTCTGATGCTAACCATCGGCCTGATTCTGCTGGTCTTTCAGTTGATCAGCACCTTCTGGCTCTGGCACGAAAGCATCGAGCAGATCCAACTTTTCGAGCAGGCGCTACGCGAGAATCGAAACAATGACCGCCACATCCTGCACGAGATCCGCGAAGCGGTAGCCAGCCTGATCGTCCCCGCCGTGTTTATGGTCAGTCTGACGCTGCTCATCTGTTATCAGGCGGTTCGCCGTATAACCCGCCCGCTTGCCGACCTGCAAAAAGAGCTGGAAACGCGTACGGCAGATAATCTGACCCCAATAAACATTCACAGTAGCACCATTGAGATCGATGCGGTGGTCACGGCGCTGAATCAGCTGGTCACCCGCTTGACCACCACGCTTGAGAATGAACGCCTGTTCACTGCCGATGTCGCCCACGAATTACGCACCCCGCTCTCTGGGGTGCGTCTGCATCTGGAATTGCTCTCCAAAGCGCATAATGTGGATGTCGCACCGTTGGTGGCCCGTCTCGACCAAATGATGGATAGTGTGTCGCAATTGCTGCAACTTGCCCGTGTCGGCCAGTCGTTCTCATTAGGAAATTATCAGCATGTGAAACTACTGGATGACGTGATCCTGCCCTCTTATGACGAGCTGAGCACCATGCTGGATCAACGCCAGCAAACGCTGCTACTGCCAGACAGCGCAGAGGATGTCACGGTACGCGGCGACGCCACGCTGCTGCGTATGTTGCTACGCAATCTGGTCGAAAACGCACACCGTTACAGTCCGAAAGGGACAACCATCACGATCAGTCTCAACACCGGTAACGACGCGATTATGGCCGTTGAAGATGAAGGCCCGGGGATTGATGAAAGTAAATGCGGGAAGCTCAGCGAAGCCTTTGTTCGCATGGACAGCCGATACGGCGGGATTGGGTTGGGGCTCAGTATTGTCAGTCGCATTACGCAACTGCATCGCGGGCAGTTCTTCCTGCAAAACCGTGAAGGCACATCAGGCACGCGTGCCTGGGTGATACTGCATAAAGCTCAGTAAGTGGTCAGCCAAAGGTAGACAAAACTGCTGACGATCATGACGCTGAACACGGTAGTCAAACTTTCGTAAACACGCTTTTTCATCACACTCTCCTCCGGGACGCTGGAGGAGAGTGTGCACAATAGAGATTAAGTGAACCTTAAGGGTTTACTTATCACTCATCAATACGCGGATGCTGCTGTACCAGACGCAAGCGTTTCGCCTGCAACTCCGCAATTTCCTGATCGATATCTTCGATTTTGTGTTCGATATTATCGTGATGTTCGCGCAAAATTTCTTTCGCTTCCTGGATATCCGACGCGGCTGGCGTCGCGCCTTTCAGCGGAAGATTCGCGGTCTCTTTCATGGTAATTCCGGTCACAAAACCAATCACCGCAATCACCATCAGGTAATAGGCAGGCATCATCAGATTCTGCGAACTTTCCACCAGCCAGGCCGCCAGGGTTGGCGTCAGACCGGCAATCAGTACCGAAATGTTAAACGCCGCCGCCAGCGCACTGTAACGAATGTGCGTCGGGAACATCGCCGGTAACGTCGAGGCCATCACCCCAATGAAGCAGTTGAGGATCACCGCCAGCATCAGCAAACCGGCAAAAATCAGACCGATAACATTACTGTTGATCAGCATAAAGGCCGGGATCGCCAGCACGAACAGCGCAACGCCACCCAGAATGATAAACGGACGGCGGCCATAACGGTCACTCAACAGCCCCATAATCGGCTGTACAAACAGCATCCCGACCATAATGGCGATAATAATCAGCACGCCGTGATCTTCAGAATAGTGCAGGTTATGCGAGAGATAGCTCGGCATGTACGTCAGCAACATGTAGTAAGTGACGTTGGTTGCAATCACCAGACCAATACAGGTCAGCAGGCTACGCCAGTGCTTGGTGGCAATCTCTTTAAACGACACTTTCGGGCCGTCCTGCAACCCTTCACGGTCGCCCTGCTCCAGTTTATCAACGTGCTGCTGAAACGCCGGGGTCTCTTCCAGCGCATGACGCAAATAAAGACCAATAATCCCTAATGGCAACGCAATGAAGAACGGGATGCGCCAGCCCCAATCGAGGAAGTTTTCCTCGCCGACCACGGTCGAAATCAGGACAACCACCCCCGCGCCCAGCACGAAGCCCGCAATCGAACCAAAATCCAGCCAACTCCCCATAAACCCACGTTTACGGTCAGGCGAATACTCGGCAACAAAAATCGACGCCCCGGTATACTCCCCCCCGACCGAGAATCCCTGCGCCATTTTGCACAGCAACAGCAGGATCGGTGCCCAGATACCAATAGAGGCATACGAGGGAATCAAACCAATACAGAAGGTACTGATCGACATGATCACAATGGTGATGGCGAGGATCTTCTGGCGACCGTATTTATCACCCAACATACCGAAGAATAATCCGCCAAGCGGTCGAATCAGGAAGGGAACGGAGAAAGTGGCAAGCGCGGCAATCATCTGCACGCTGGGGTCAGCCCCCGGAAAGAATACTTTACCTAACGCATAGGCAACAAAGCCATAAACACCAAAATCAAACCACTCCATCGCGTTACCCAGCGATGCTGCGGTAATCGCTTTACGCAATTTACCATCATCAATGATGGTCACGTCGCGAAGCGTGATCGGTTTTATTTTTTTCCTTTTCAGCATAGCTGTCCTCGTAGACTAAGCCCGTCTCGCTACATATCGAATTCATTAGCGCAATGCGTGCTAACGGCAACGTCGAGCGTGGATCTGCACAGATGCAGATGTTGTAACAAGCGTAGCAGGTTTACTTCCACGGACCGTTTGAGGCCTGTACAACCGAACCTGTTGACGCCTGATTGGGCGGTTAATGACTTCTTTACCCTACCAGCGTTTAAATGTGTGATCAACTTCACACATATATATTCTCTTCGTCATCAACTGTAAATAAGGTCATTCTCAGTCGATTTTTTGCTGACGGAAAATAGCGTTTATTGACACGCAAAAAGGTCGGTCACTTGTTTATTAAAATGAAGTATCACTACCGTGACTATTAAGCTGTCAGACAAAAACCCCGCTCTCTTTTTACAAAGCATTTACAGCATTTTTAATATTCAATGGCTTTCTGGAAGGTTTCCATAAAATATGTGATACGTGTAACTAAAACATCGTTTTATTTTGATTGAATCGCAATTCCATAGAATGCAAGATGACTACAGACACAACATCTCTGGGGATAGCGACACTGAGACACACGCCGCATCCGATTTGTGCCAGCAAAGAGAAGGAAGACATTCCGCACTTCCTTAGCAACATAAGATTTTGAAATTAATATAATTTACTGACTTGTCCGTGTGTTGTGCGCGACAAGCCGTGAGGATGCTTATGAAAATTAAAGCTGCTATTGAACGTATCCCTGGTGGGATGATGCTGGTTCCTCTGGTACTGGGTGCAATCCTGAATACTCTGGCACCCAATACCGGTGCTTATTTCGGTGGTTTTACCAAAGGTATGATTACCGGTACCGTGCCGATTCTGGCGGTATGGTTCTTCTGTATTGGCGCCTCTATTAACTTGCGTGCAACGGGTACCGTGTTACGTAAATCCGGAACGCTGGTGATCACCAAAATCGCTGTGGCCTGGGCTGTGGCAATGGTCTGTGCCATGTTTATTCCAGAAAACGGTATTCAAACCGGTTTCTTCGCCGGTCTGTCCGTTCTGGCGATTGTCTCTGCGATGGACATGACCAACGGCGGTCTGTATGCCAGCCTGATGAACCAGTACGGCACCAAAGAAGAGTCTGGCGCCTTCGTTCTGATGTCTCTGGAATCCGGTCCGTTGATGACCATGTTGATCCTGGGTTCTGCAGGTCTGGCATCGTTTGAACCGCACCATTTTGTGGGTGCAATCCTGCCGTTCCTGATCGGTTTTGCACTGGGCAACCTTGATAAAGACTTCCGTGATTTCTTCAGCAAAGCCACGCCAGTACTGATTCCGTTCTTCGGCTTCGCGCTCGGTAACACCATTAACTTGGGCGTCATTATGGATACTGGCCTGCTGGGTATCGTGCTGGGTGTCGCGGTCATTATCATCACCGGTATTCCGCTGATTATCGCTGACCGTGTGATCGGTGGCGGGAACGGTACTGCAGGTGTTGCGGCCTCTTCCGCAGCCGGTGCCGCCGTCGCCAACCCGGTGATCATCGCGCAAATTAACCCGGCATTTGAACCCGTTGCGGCGTCAGCCACCGCCCTGGTCGCCGCCAGCGTGATTGTGACCGCGATTCTGGTGCCGATTATCACCGCCCTGTACGCCAAACGCTTCGGCAACGTCCCGGCACAAAGCGTCTCTGAGCAACCGGCCGACTCCTTAAATCACTAAATCCTCCCCGTCCCCTCTGGGCCTGCCAGAGGGGACGGCGCAAAAATTTCCTCCACCATCGCATGCGCCAGCCGCTGCGCCGAACAGAGTCTCGGCATCCCTAACGCCACATTTTTCCAACGCTGCGTCACGGACCAGCACACCGGATGTCTGTCGGCGTCACACCAGTCTCCAAGCCAGTTCAACAGATCATGATTGTCATTTGTTGCCTGGCTATTGGGCATATTGAGCCACTGAGAGTAGTAATGGCGGGTTGTCGGTGCGGCGTGAATGCTGTGCGCCAGCGCGTGACTGGCCATTGCACGCAAATTGTCTTTCAGCATCGAGACGACGTCGGCATTGGCCAAACGGCAGGCATCGCCGAAAGCGCCCCACCGTAGTTCCTCAAGCGCAACAAAACAGCGCCCCGGCAACGACCAACCGTCGTATACTCCGGCTCGCCAGCGGGTAAAAACCTGCTCGCTGTGCTCTCCCGCCTGTACCGTCAACCCCCGTTGCGTCAACGCCTTTTCTTTGTACGTACAGCGCCGGGTAAACTCGTCGGCCAACGCGTCGAGTTGCTGGCGAATACCAGGGGTCGCGTATACACGGGGAAGTTCGCTGTGTTGCAGCAGCGCCAGACGTTGAGCAATACGGGAAAGCGCCAGATGGCCGGGATCAATCATCCCCGCCAGTTTTTCCACCAGCGTGAGGCGCATCAGCAAATGTTCACTGCCTCCCGTCATCGGCCATGTACGAAGCTGTGTGTAGGTCAACATCTCTTGCAGCAGGCGCTCGCGAATCGAAAGCTGTCGCAGCTTATCGCCAGACCGTTTGAGTTCGTCTCCCTGAATCAGAGAAACCATAAACTTCGGGCGAATACACTCCAGCATCCTCCCCGGGCCTTCCCGTAACGCATTTATCATGTATGTTCAGTCGCAAAAAGGGTTTGGATGTCGTCCCGCAACAGGCGGGAGTCCTCATATATCCACGCCACGCCAGAAAGACTGTGTTGCAATTGCTGGCTCAACGCCGTCACCGCAGATTCATTCTGTTGCCGCATCGCCAGGCTTTCCCGCAAGCTCTCCTGCAGCCCCGAAAGGCACAGTGAAAAGTCAGCAAAAAACGTCGCCATGCCTGCCGTAACAGAAACATCGACCTGCGCGGCCAACGCATTACGGACTTGCTGGCAACAGTGGCGGACATACTGATCAAGGCTGGCATGTAATGTAGTGAGATGAATGAGATAGCGCGCTTTTGTTTCCACATAATCTCGCCCTCCCCAGTGAGGATGGTTCAGCCAACGTGAGAAGGTCTCGCGTACGCTTGCGCTGCGCGGATTCTGCGCGTCCTGCAACGTCTCCCGGGTCATCGCCTCGTTGAACAAGGGTTGGGTATTGAAATTAAGCAGCGCTGCATGAAAGGCCGGGAAGCTTATCCGTGACCGAAAACCGGCATGACTCAGCGCCTCTTTAACCCGCGCTTCAATCGGGCGCATCGCATCCGTAAACACCCGCGCCAGTGTTGATTCGAGTTGCTCAAAACGCAACGCCAGATCGCGGCTAACATTCTCCTGCGCCTTTAATAGCACGGCCTCACAGGACGCCCGGATTTTGTTTAAGATAACCTGCGCCTGACTTTCGTCATGCAACACCAGCATTTCGCCTTCTGTTTCAGCAACCGGAGTCGGTGAAGACGTGTCGCGTGTTGACATCTCCATGACGCTTTCTGCACTGAATAACCGGCTAATGGCATGTAAAATGTCGGCTTCTTGCTGGTTCAGCAATGCATTTGCCGAATCCATCGCCAATGCGACTTCGTGGCGCACTTCATCACCCACAGACGTCTGGCTCGCCTGTAATTGCTGCAAATCCGCCTCGACCTGGGTGATATTCAACTGCAGCTTTTCCTGCGCAACCGTCAGGCCGTGAAAGCGAAAATCCAGATACGCGCGTGCGCTCTGGGCGTAATTTAATAACTTATGCGACGCCGAGCGCAGGGCATAAAGCGAAGCATTGGCATACGCCGCCTGCATGAGCGTTTGCATCGGTAGTGCAAACAGCGAATCCTCCCACAGCAGATCAGCTGCATGGCGAATGTGTTCAGTATCGTCAAGATCGGCCATTCGCCAACGTCGACCGAGCGCGGCCTCGGCAAAATCCTGAACCCAGCGTTGTTCCTGAGGGTCAGGCAACCGACCGTGGACCGACAGTTCGTGGCGCGCCCGATTCGCCAGATATCCCCACATCGAAGAGACCGGGTAAATATGCCCCGGCGTAATGCAGCCCCTCATCAACGTACCGGAAATCATCGCCCGGACCTGTTCGGCATCATCACTGTTACGGTCTTTTTGATCGAACTTGTTCACCAGCGCATACAGCGGGACGGATTTGCCCACTGCGGCGACAGCCTGACGCACCTCTTCATCGGAGATCGACTTCAGTTGGGTGTAGTCCATCACCGCCAGCACTGCAGAAGCACGGGCCAGTTGTTCGTTGAGCATCATTTGCAGGTGTGGTTGTCCGGCTTCGTTTGGCCCTGGGGTATCCAGTAAAGTCAGCTGTCCAGGCACATTTTCCAGCCCCGCCAGATGCACAAACTCAACCTCAATCACTGGAATATGTTCAATGGCGGCGTAGGCGGAAAACGGAAAATCGACCTCCAGCGCTTTCGACAAACGCACCAGATCATTCAGACTCTTCAGACAGTGAAAAATGGGCTGCGCGCCCAGATAATGACGCTCGAACGCTTCGCCGTGTTCAATGCGCTGGATGAGTCCATTCATGTCTTTGTCAATTTCCAGCGCCAGTGTCAGATGCTGGCGATCGCACTCTTTCAACCGCTGTTGCAACGTGTGCATCAGCGTCTCAATCGGAGCGACATGGGAAAAAAGCAGCACCGGCTCCTGCTGACCCGGCGTGTGACGGATCAACGTCGGCAGTGCGGTCATCGGGCGATTGCGGTTAGGTAACACTTCTGTTCCGACAATCGCGTTAATTGTCGTCGACTTTCCCGCCTTCATGGTGCCAACGATAGCCAGCACCATTTCCAGTTGCGTAATTTTACGCAACTCATTGTTAAGCATAGCGTGTTGGGCAGCGATGCCGCGGGCGCTAAAATGCGGGGGCAGAATATTTTCCCCACTGATGTCGTTTCCCTCACGCTCACTCTCCAGCATCGTCGGCGAAAATGCGGCTAATTGCCTGAGATGCGAGAGCGAAAGTAATAATAAACGCTCCGCTTCCTGACTTAATTCATAGATTGTCTGTGTGTGCATGAAAAATCTTTCCTTAACGCAAATTTATATTACTTTTATTTAGCCATAATTTTTATTATGAATTTTTGGCATATTTAATTACGTGTAGAAAATATTAAAAAAATGAATCCCTGAGGGTAACAAGGAATGTGTCAATACTTACCAACCGCGGGGGCCGGACCTCTCGCTTACTGTTAACTGCAAGAAAGATAAAGGGAGACCTTCAGTTCATGTCACTTAAATTATGATGAATATATAAAGTTCCATACTCATTAATGTCATTCTTACCTACCTGAATTAGGGGGGCGAGATTGTACTCACCAACACAAAATCGAGTATGTGTTAGCGCCGATGGCTCATTATTATCAGAAGGTTTAACTCACCTTATCTTAAATAGTAAAACGTAGCAATTTCCCTTAAAAAAATCGTCATGATATTTTTTTTGCCCTCACCGCGACCTTCAGCCGCAGGTTGGCATATTCTTAAGTGGGCAATAGTCCCGACAACGTTAAGGATTTTATGTATAATTGCGGCCTTTTTCGGCAATCTGCCATTTTTTGGGCGCTTTTGCCCCTGCTGACTTTTTGAGGAAACCCACATGTCATTACCAAATTGCCCACAATGCAACTCCGAATATACCTACGAAGATAACGGCATGTTCATCTGCCCGGAATGCGCGCACGAATGGAACAATGCCGAACCGGCTCACGACAGCGACGAACTCATCGTGAAAGATGCCAACGGCAATCTGCTCGCAGACGGCGACAGCGTCACGGTGATTAAAGATCTGAAAGTGAAAGGCAGCTCTTCCATGCTGAAGATCGGCACCAAAGTGAAGAACATCCGTTTGGTCGAAGGCGATCACAACATCGATTGCAAAATTGACGGCTTTGGCCCTATGAAGCTGAAATCCGAGTTCGTGAAAAAGAACTGATGCCTCAGGCGGGAGGTCATACTTCCCGCCTGGTTTCATTTTATCGACAACATCTACACTTAACTGGCTTCTTTTACCTGAGGTAAACATTATGCCGTTAAGTCCCTACATCTCTTTTGCCGGCAATTGCGCCGACGCCATCGCCTTCTACCAACAGACACTGGGCGCAGAGCTGCTCTACAAAATTAATTTTGGTGAAATGCCCAAATCGGCGCAGGACAGCGAGGACGGCTGCCCTTCCGGAATGAAATTCCCCGATACCGCCATTGCCCACGCCAACGTGCGTATTGCGGGCAGCGATATCATGATGAGTGATGCCGTTGCACCAGGCAAAGCACACTACTCCGGCTTCACGCTGGTTCTTGATACGCAAAACGTCGAAGAAGGAAAGCGCTGGTTTGACAACCTTGCCGCCAAAGGCCAAATCGAAATGGACTGGCAGGAAACCTTCTGGGCGCACGGATTCGGTAAAGTGACCGATCAATACGGCGTGCCGTGGATGATTAACGTTGTAAAACAGCAGCAGCCGACCGAGTAACCTGACGGGAGGCTCGCCCTCCCGTACTGTCATCAATCTCTCCTCAACTCTTCATCATCAAGTCACTAACGCTTAACAAAATCGTCACATTAATCCGCCACGATGGGGCCACTTTTTTAGTGAGGCCGCACCATGCAAACGATGATTCGTGTCGAGAAACTCTGCAAAACATTCAATCAGCAGCAGGCGCTACACGCCGTTGATATGGACATCGCGTCCGGTGAGATGGTGGCTCTGCTTGGCCCGTCCGGTTCCGGCAAATCCACCCTTTTACGTCACTTAAGCGGGTTGATTGTCGGCGATAAATCGCCGGGCAGTCATGTGGAGATGTTGGGCCGCACCGTCCAGCGCGAAGGCCGTCTGGCACGCGACATCCGCAAAAGCCGCGCCCACACGGGCTACATTTTCCAACAGTTCAATCTGGTGAACCGTCTGACCGTGCTCGAGAACGTGCTGATCGGCGCACTCGGCAGCACGCCGTTCTGGCGCACCTGTTTTCGCTGGTTCAGCCCGCAGCAGAAACAACGCGCATTGCAGGCGCTGACCCGCGTCGGGATGGCGCAGTTTGCGCATCAGCGCGTGTCAACGCTCTCTGGCGGCCAGCAGCAGCGCGTCGCCATCGCCCGCGCGCTGATGCAACAGGCGAAGGTCATTCTGGCCGACGAACCTATCGCCTCGCTGGATCCGGAATCGGCGCGCATCGTGATGGACACCCTGCGCGACATCAATCAGACCGACGGTATCACCGTGGTCGTCACGCTGCATCAGGTGGAGTACGCCCTGCGCTACTGCGAACGCATTGTCGCTCTGCGTCAGGGACACGTGTTTTTTGATGGCAGTAGCCAGCACTTTGATAACGACAGATTTGACCATCTCTACCGCAGCATGAACCGCGTCGAACAGAACGCGCAGGCTGCCTAATTTAACTGAAAAGACCAGGCGGATAAGTGAAATCGCCTGGAACCCTGTCTAAGTGAGGAACATAGATGAGCTATAAAGCCGTTGCCGCGCTGGCCTTCACCAGCATGTTCAGCATCAGCACCTTGTTAAGCCCGGCTCATGCCGAAGAGCAGGAAAAAGCGCTGAACTTTGGCATTATTTCAACCGAATCACAGCAAAACCTGAAGCCGCAGTGGGAACCGTTCCTGAAGGACATGGAAAAGTCGCTGGGCATCAAAGTGAACGCCTTCTTCGCCCCGGACTACGCCGGGATAATCCAGGGGATGCGCTTTAACAAAGTCGATATCGCCTGGTACGGCAACCTTTCAGCGATGGAAGCGGTGGATCGCGCCAACGGTCAGGTCTTTGCCCAGACGGTCGCGGCCGATGGATCGCCCGGTTACTGGAGCGTGTTGATCGTCAACAAAGACAGTCCGATCAACAACCTGAACGATCTGATCGCCAAACGTAAGGATCTGACCTTCGGTAACGGCGATCCCAACTCCACGTCAGGCTTCCTTGTTCCCGGTTACTACGTCTTCGCCAAAAACAACATCTCCGCCAGCGACTTCAAACGCACCGTCAACGCCGGGCACGAAACCAACGCGCTGGCCGTCGCCAACAAGCAGGTGGATGTCGCCACCAACAACACCGAAAACCTCGACAAGCTGAAAACCTCCGCGCCGGAAAAGCTGAAAGCGCTGAAGGTTATCTGGAAGTCGCCGCTGATCCCGGGCGATCCGATCGTCTGGCGTAAGAATCTCTCTGAAACCACCAAGGACAAGGTGTACGACTTCTTTATGCATTACGGCAAAACGCCGGAAGAGAAAACCACGCTGGAACGTCTGGGCTGGGCGCCGTTCCGTGCCTCCAGCGATCTGCAACTGGTGCCGATTCGCCAGTTGGCGCTGTTTAAAGAGATGCAGGGCGTGAAAGACAACAAAGGACTGAACGAGGAAGAGAAAACCAGCAAAACTTCGGCGCTGAAGGCGCAACTGGATGATCTCGACCGTCTGACCGCCGCGCTGGGAGCGATGACCAGCGTGAACAAAGCGGTGCAGTAAACCTGGTGCCCAAATTGTAGGCCTGATAAGCGCAGCGCCATCAGGCAATGCAAGGGATTCCATGCCGGATGGCGGTGCCAGCACCTTATCCGGCCTACAACAGACCCGAAACATCGACACCCAGGAGCCAACCATGCAAACCATCACCATCCCACAGCCCAGGCGTAGCTGGTTCTCGCTGCTGAGCTGGGCCATCCTGCTCGCCGTGCTGATTGTCTCGTGGAAGGGCGCTGAAATGGCCCCGCTCACGCTGATCGAAGATTCCGGCAATATGGCGACCTTCGCCGCTGATTTCTTCCCGCCGGACTTCAGCCAGTAGCAGGACTATCTCGGTGAAATGGCCGTCACCCTGCAAATCGCCGTCTGGGGCACCGCCCTCGCCGTCGTGCTCTCGATTCCTTTCGGCCTGATGTGCGCCGACAACCTCGTGCCGTGGTGGATTTACCAACCGATGCGCCGGGCGATGGACGCCTGTCGCGCCATTAACGAAATGGTCTTCGCCATGCTGTTTGTAGTCGCCGTCGGTCTTGGCCCCTTTGCGGGCGTCATGGCGCTGTTTATCCACACCACCGGAGTGCTCTCCAAGCTGCTTTCCGAAGCGGTAGAAGCCATTGAGCCGGGCCCGGTAGAAGGCATTCGCGCCACCGGTGCCAACAAAATCGAAGAGATCCTCTACGGCGTTCTGCCGCAGGTAATGCCGCTGCTCATCTCCTACTCGCTGTACCGTTTTGAGTCCAACGTCCGTTCCGCCACGGTGGTCGGAATGGTCGGCGCAGGCGGCATCGGCGTCACGCTGTGGGAGGCGATTCGCGGTTTTCAGTTTCAGCAAACCTGCGCCCTGATGGTGCTAATCATCGTGACCGTCAGCCTGCTGGATTTCCTCTCCCAGCGTTTGCGTAAGCACTTCATCTGATCAGCGAGGCATTGATTGCTATGCACTTGTCTACACATCCGACCTGTTACCCAACACGTTATCAGGAAATTGCCGCCAGACTTGAGCAGGAGCTTCGTCAACATTACCGCTGCGGCGACTACCTTCCGGCAGAGCATCAACTTGCCGCCCGCTTTGAGGTGAACCGCCACACCCTGCGCCGCGCTATCGACCAACTGGTAGAGAAAGGCTGGGTACAGCGTCGTCAGGGCGTCGGCATACTGGTGCTCATGCGCCCGTTCGATTACCCGCTCAACGCCCAGGCACGCTTCAGCCAGAACCTGCTGGATCAGGGGAGTCATCCCACCAGCGAAAAACTGCTGGCGGTGCTGCGCCCGGCTTCCAGCCACATTGCCGATGCGCTGAGCGTCAAAGAGGGCGACAACGTCATCCACCTGCGCACCCTGCGACGGGTGAACGGCATCGCCCTGTGTCTGATTGACCACTACTTTTCCGACCTCACGCTCTGGCCGTTACTACAAGGTTTTAGCAGCGGCTCGCTGCACGACTATCTGCGCGAGTACGCGGGTCTGGCGCTGCAACGCACGCAAACGCGCATCAGCGCCCGCCGCGCGCAGGCCAAAGAGAGCAAGGTACTGGAAATCCCCAATATGGCGCCGCTGCTCTGCGTGCGCACCCTGAACCACCGTGAAAGCGAAGCGCAGGCAACGGAATACTCCGTCAGCCTGACCCGCGCCGACATGATCGAATTCATCATGGAGCACTGAATGCACTTTGATACCGCTACCCGCCAGCGCTGGATGCGTGCGCTGGCTTACAGCCGCGCCGAGGTACTGAACGCGCGCATCCAGGCGCTGACGCCTAAATATGAATTGATTCGCGCCCCGGAAACCGGACTGATGCAGATTCAGGCGCGAATGGGCGGCACTGGCAACCGCTTCTTCGCCGGGGATACCACCCTCACCCGAGCGGTGGTGCGCCTTGCCAGCGGCACGCTGGGCTACAGCTATCTGCTGGGGCGCAACAAACAACACGCCGAGCAGTGCGCCGTCATTGACGCGCTGCTCCAGGAACAGACGCATTTCCAGAACCTCATGGAAACCTTAATTGCCCCGCTGGAAGCGGAACGCGACGCGCTAAATAACGCTCGCCGTGCCGACGTCAACGCCAGCCGGGTCGACTTCTTCACGCTGGTACGCGGAGATAACGCATGACACGATCGACAGCACTACTGACCGCCTTTCACTCACCTGTCCAGGACGCACAACAGAGCTTTCGCCGTCTGCTGAAAGCCATGAGCGAACCGGGCGTCATTGTGGCCCTGCAGCAACTGAAACACGGCTGGCAACCGTTGAATCTTGCTACCACCAGCGTGCTGCTGACGCTGGTCGACGGCGACACGCCGGTCTGGCTGGCCCCTTCTATGAATAATGACATTGCCAGTCAGAACCTGCGTTTTCACACCAACGCAACCCTGGTAGAACAGCCGCAACGGGCGACCTTTGCCGTCGCCGACGAGCACATCAGCAGCGCGCAGTTAAATGCTCTCTCCGCCGGTTCAGCCGTCGCACCGGAAACCAGCGCCACGCTCATCGTGCAGGTCGCCAGTTTAAGCGGCGGACGCATGCTGCGTCTCACCGGCGCGGGTATTGCAGAGGAGCGCATGATCGCGCCACAGCTGCCGGACTGCCTGATCCACGAACTTACCGAGCGCCCGCATCCTTTCCCGCTGGGGGTCGATCTGATCCTCACCTGCGGCGACCGACTGTTGGCTATTCCCCGAACCACCCATGTGGAGGTGTGCTGATGTACGTCGCCGTTAAAGGGGGCGAAAAGGCAATAGCCAACGCCCATGCGTTACAGGAGCACCGACGTCGGGGTGACAGCACGATTGCCGAACTGAGCGTGGCGCAAATCGAACAGCAGATGAATCTCGCCGTCGACCGGGTGATGACCGAAGGCGGTATCGCTGACCGCGAACTGGCGGCGCTGGCGCTGAAACAGGCCAGCGGCGATAACGTCGAAGCGATCTTCCTGCTGCGCGCCTACCGCACCACGCTGGCGAAGCTGGCGGTGAGCGAACCGCTGGATACCGCCGGGATGCGCCTGGAACGCCGGATCTCCGCCGTTTACAAGGATATTCCCGGTGGGCAGTTGTTGGGGCCAACCTACGACTACACCCATCGCCTGCTCGATTTTACCCTGCTGGCCAATGGCGAGACGCCGCCGCTACGTCCCGCAGAGAACGCGCAAGACGCCGCGCCGCACGTCTTTTCGCTACTGGTCAATCAGGGTCTGGCAAAGCCAGAAGAAGATAACGGCGCTCAGCCTGACGACATCACCCGCACGCCGCCGGTTTACCCCTGTTCACGTTCCTCGCGCCTGCAACAGTTGATGCGCGGTGACGAAGGCTATCTGCTGGCGCTGGCCTACTCCACCCAACGTGGTTACGGACGCAACCACCCGTTTGCCGCCGAAATCCGCAGCGGCTACGTAGAGCTGGAAATGGTGCCAGAAGAGTTGGGATTTGCGGTAAACGTCGGTGAACTGCTGATGACTGAGTGCGAAATGGTTAACGGCTTTGTCGCACCGGAAAATGAAGCCCCGCATTTTACTCGCGGTTACGGACTGGTGTTCGGCATGAGCGAACGCAAAGCGATGGCGATGGCGCTGGTAGACCGCGCTCTACAGGCACCCGACTACGATGAAACGGTCACCGGACCGGCGCAGGACGAGGAGTTCGTGCTGGCGCATGCGGATAACGTCGAGGCGGCGGGGTTTGTTTCGCACCTCAAACTTCCCCATTACGTCGATTTCCAGGCCGAGCTGGAGCTGCTCAAACGCCTGCAACAGGAGGCCGCCCGTGACCACTAACCTCTCCGGCTACAACGTTGCTTATCTGGATGAACAGACCAAACGCATGATCCGCCGCGCCATTTTGAAAGCGGTGGCCATTCCCGGTTATCAGGTGCCGTTTGGCGGGCGCGAAATGCCGATGCCTTACGGTTGGGGGACTGGCGGCATCCAGTTGACCGCCAGCGTGATTGGCGAACCGGACGTGCTGAAAGTGATTGATCAGGGCGCGGATGACACCACTAACGCGGTGTCGATCCGCAACTTCTTCAAACGCGTCACCGGAGTGAGCACCACCGAGCGCACGGCAGATGCCACGTTGATCCAGACCCGTCACCGGATCCCGGAAACGCCGCTGGTGGAAGATCAGATCATTATCTTCCAGGTGCCGATCCCGGAACCGCTGCGCTTTATCGAACCGCGTGAAACGGAAACCCGCACCATGCACGCGCTGGAAGAGTACGGGATCATGCAGGTGAAGTTGTATGAAGATATCGCCCGTTTCGGTCACATCGCGACAACTTACGCCTACCCGGTGAAGGTCAACGGCCGCTACGTGATGGACCCTTCGCCAATCCCGAAATTCGATAACCCGAAGATGGACAGGATGCCAGCCCTGCAACTGTTTGGCGCGGGACGCGAAAAACGGATCTATGCCGTGCCGCCGTATACCCGCGTGGAAAGCCTCGATTTCGACGATCACCCGTTTTCCGTACAAACCTGGGATGAGCCCTGCGCCCTCTGCGGTTCGACCCACAGTTATCTTGATGAAGTGGTGCTCGATGACACCGGCAAACGGATGTTTGTTTGCTCCGACACCGACTATTGCCGCCAACAGAGCGAGGCCCTCAGCCAATGACGCAACCGCTGCTTTCGGTTAACAACCTGACCCATCTCTACGCGCCGGGCAAAGGCTTCAGCGAGGTCTCTTTTGACCTGTGGCCCGGCGAAGTGCTGGGCATTGTCGGGGAGTCCGGGTCCGGCAAAACCACCCTGCTGAAATCGATCTCTTCACGCCTGACGCCGCAGTCGGGCGAGATTCAGTACCAGAACCGTTCGTTGTACGGCATGCACGAAGCTGACCGTCGCCGCCTGCTGCGCACCGAATGGGGCGTGGTGCATCAGCACCCGCTGGACGGTCTGCGCCGTCAGGTGTCGGCGGGCGGCAATATCGGCGAACGCCTGATGGCGACCGGCGCGCGTCACTACGGTGAGATTCGCACTACCGCGAAACGCTGGCTGGAGGAGGTGGAGATCCCCGCCTCACGTATTGACGATCTGCCAACCACCTTTTCCGGCGGTATGCAGCAGCGTTTGCAGATTGCCCGTAACCTCGTCACTCACCCGAAGCTGGTGTTTATGGATGAACCCACCGGCGGGCTGGACGTTTCCGTACAGGCCAAACTGCTGGACCTGTTGCGCGGGCTGGTGGTGGAGCTGGATCTGGCGGTGGTGATTGTCACCCATGATTTGGGCGTCGCGCGCCTGCTGGCGGACCGTCTGCTGGTGATGAAGCAGGGCCAGGTGGTGGAAAGTGGGTTAACCGACCGTGTGCTCGACGATCCGCATCACCCTTATACCCAGTTGCTGGTGTCGTCGGTTTTACAGAATTGATGTCGCTGTTTTGCCGGATGGTGACGCTAACGCGTCTTATCCGGCCTACGAAACCTGTAGGCCTGATAAGCAAAGCGCCATCAGGCAATTGAATGCACAAATGCTTAAAGAGGCTAAAAATGAACGCGATCCGCGTTGAAAACGTGAGTAAAACCTTTGTGCTTCACCAGCAAAACGGCGTGCGCCTGCCGGTGCTGCAAAATGCCTCGCTGGAGGTAAAAAAGGGCGAATGCGTGGTGCTGCACGGCCACTCCGGCAGCGGCAAATCGACGCTGTTACGCTCCTTGTACGCTAACTATCTGCCCGACGAAGGGCATATTCACATTCGCCATCACGCCGAATGGGTGGATCTGGTACAGGCACCGGCCCGCAAGGTGCTGGAAGTCCGTCGCTCTACGATTGGCTGGGTCAGCCAATTCCTGCGGGTGATCCCGCGCGTCTGCGCGCTGGACGTGGTGATGCAGCCGCTACTGGATCTCGGCGAACCGCGCGAGGCGTGCGCCGCCAAAGCGGCAAACCTGCTGACCCGTCTGAACGTGCCGGAACGGCTGTGGCATCTCGCCCCATCCACCTTTTCCGGCGGTGAACAGCAGCGCGTCAACATCGCCCGTGGATTTATTGTCGATTACCCCATTCTGCTGCTTGATGAACCCACCGCCTCGCTGGACGCTAAAAACAGCGCGGCGGTGGTGGTGCTGATTGAAGAGGCGAAAACACGCGGCGCAGCGATTGTCGGCATTTTTCACGATAGCACCGTGCGCGAGCGCGTGGCGGATCGATTGCATCTGATGGGAACAACAGCATGATTATCAACAATGTAAAACTGGTGCTGGAAGATGAAGTGGTGCACGGTTCGCTGGAAATGCAGGATGGCGTGATTCGCGCCTTTGCGCAAAGTCAGAGCCGTCTTCCTGAGGCGCTGGACGGCGAAGGCGGCTGGCTGCTGCCGGGGCTGATTGAGCTGCATACCGATAATCTCGACAAATTCTTCACCCCGCGTCCGAAGGTGGACTGGCCCGCCCATTCGGCGATGAGCAGCCATGACGCGCTGATGGTCGCCAGCGGCATCACCACCGTGCTCGACGCGGTGGCGATTGGCGATGTGCGCGACGGCGGCGACCGTCTGGAAAATCTGGAGAAGATGATCAATGCCGTGGAGGAGACGCAAAAGCGCGGGGTCAACCGTGCCGAACACCGTCTGCATCTGCGCTGCGAGTTACCGCACCACACCACCCTGCCGCTGTTTGAAAAGCTAGTGGGTCGCGAACCGGTGACGCTGGTGTCGCTGATGGATCACTCGCCGGGGCAGCGTCAGTTCGCCAGCCGAGAAAAATACCGCGAATATTATCAGGGCAAATATTCTCTCACCGATGAACAGATGGCCCGCTACGAAGAGGAACAGCTTCAGCTTGCGGCGCGCTGGTCGCAGCCGAACCGCACTGCCATTGCGCAGCTGTGTCGCGAGCGGCATATCGCGCTGGCGAGCCATGATGACGCCACCCAAGAACATGTGCAGGAATCGCATCAACTTGGCAGCGTAATCGCTGAATTTCCCACCACATTCACAGCCGCAGAAGCCTCGCGCCAGCACGGAATGAACGTGCTGATGGGCGCACCCAACATCGTGCGCGGCGGTTCCCACTCCGGCAACGTGGCGGCGCATACGCTGGCAGAAATGGGACTGCTGGATATCCTCTCTTCCGACTACTACCCTGCCAGCCTGCTTGATGCGGCATTTCGCGTCGCAGATGACACTGCCAACCGCTTTACGCTGCCGCAGGCCATTCAACTGGTCACCCGTAACCCGGCGCGGGCGCTGAACCTCGACGATCGCGGCGTGATCGCCAAAGGCAAACGTGCCGACCTGGTGCTGGCGCACCGCAAAGGCGGCAACATTCATATCGACCACGTCTGGCGGCAGGGGAAAAGGGTGTTCTGACGATGGGAAAACTGATCTGGTTAATGGGGCCGTCCGGCTCTGGGAAGGACAGCCTGCTGACGGCACTTCGCCAACAGGAACCTGCGCAGCTGCTGGTGGCGCATCGCTACATCACCCGGGCAGCCAACGCCGGGCATGAAAACCATATTGCCCTCAGCGAACACGAGTTTTTTACCCGCGCCGGGCAGAATCTGCTGGCGCTAAGCTGGCACGCCAACGGTTTTTACTACGGTATAGGGATAGAAATTGACCTCTGGCTCCACGCCGGTTTCGACGTCGTGGTCAACGGTTCACGCGCGCATCTGGCGCAAGCGCGGGCGCGCTATGGCGTATCGTTGTTTCCTGTCTGTTTACAGGTATCTTCTGCTATCCTGCGCCAGCGCTTACAGGCTCGCGGGAGAGAAAATGAAACGGAAATCGCCGCCCGCCTCGAGCGCGCCGCCCGTTACGCGCCATTTAACTGTCATACGCTGAATAACGACGGAAGTTTACTGCAGTCCGTCGATGCGTTACTCGCGCTGATGGGTCACAAGGAGAAAATAGATGTTTAACTGTGAACTACGCCGCGCCACGCCAGGCGATACCGAGGCCGTCTACGCGCTTATCTGCGAACTGAAGCAGGCCGAATTTAACCGCCAGGCCTTTAACGCCGGGTTTGCCGCCAATTTGCAGGATAGCAATCTGCGCTACCAACTGGCGCTGCTCGACGGCCAGGTGGTTGGCATGATTGGTTTGCATCTGCAGTTTCATCTGCATCACGCCAACTGGATTGGCGAAATTCAGGAACTGGTGGTGATGCCGCATGCACGCGGTGGCAAAGTCGGCAGTCGGCTGCTGGCGTGGGCAGAGGAGGAAGCGCGCCAGGCGGGGGCAGAAATGACTGAGCTTTCTACCAGCGTGACGCGTCACAACGCGCACCGTTTTTACCTGCGCGAAGGCTATGAACGGAGCCATTTCCGCTTCACCAAAGCACTGTGAGGTATGTAGGCCGGATAAGACGCTCGCGTCGCCATCCGGCACGATACGACAAGGGGAGTCACGATGAGTTTGACCATCACCTTAACCGGCACCGGTGGCGCACAGCAGGTGCCCGTGTTTGGTTGCGACTGCGCCGCCTGTCGTCGCGCGCGCGTGCAGCCGCACTATCGCCGCCGCCCCTGTAGTGGATCACTCAAATTCAACGACGCAGTAACGCTGCTGGACGCCGGTCTGCACGATCTGATGGACAACTGGCCTGCCGGCTCTTTCCGGCAGTTTCTGCTCACTCACTACCATATGGATCATGTCCAAGGGCTGTTTCCGCTCCGCTGGGGTGTGGGGGCGACGATCCCGGTATACGGCCCGCCGGACGATCAAGGTTGTGATGATTTGTTTAAACATCCTGGTATTCTGGATTTCAGTCACACGGTGAAGCCGTTTGTGGTGTTTGATTTGCAGGGATTGCAGGTCACGCCACTGCCGTTGAATCACTCAAAGCTGACGTTTGGCTATCTGCTGGAAACGGCGCACAGCCGTGTGGCGTGGCTCGCCGATACCGCCGGATTGCCAGACAAAACACTGAAATTTTTACAGAACAATCAGCCGCAGGCGATCATTATCGACTGTAGCCACCCGCCGCGCGAAACGCCGCCACGTAACCACTGTGACGTAAACACGGTGCTGGCGCTGAACGACGTCATCCGCAGCCCACGGGTGATCCTCACCCACATCAGCCATCAGTTCGACCTGTGGCTGATGGAGAACCCGCTGCCGGAAGGCATTGAAGCGGGCTTCGATGGGATGGAAATTGTGCTGGATTAGCCACACTTCATCGTCTCTTCACTTACGCGACTTATTGTCCCTTCAGAGAAAACACGCTGAGGGGATCCTGTGAAAATAAAAACACGCCGTATTATCCATCATGCCTGCTGGTTTACGTTGTTGGGGCCGTTTATTGGCGTCCCCCTCACTATCGCCATCACGGCGCTCTATTTTAGAGATTCCCCGTGGGAGTTGCTGTTCGATATCAGCAGAGTGTTGCCACAGTTTCTGGTAATAACGTGGTTACTTGGCGCACTCCCGGCGCTGGCGACAGGGATACTTAGCGCCTGCCTGGCGGACAAAATTTACGAATCACGTTACTGGCGTAGCCTCGCCTGCGCGGCGATTGGCGGTGTGCTCGCGATGCTTTACGAACTGATTCCCCACGCGCTCAGCGCCAGGGCATTATTCAGTGAAGAGTTTGTGTGGATTGTGTTCTGTACTGGCCTGTTCGCAGGCGGCGTATTGGGCTTTTTCGCCCCTCGTCTCGCCGGGCATGGCAATCGCCTCAACACGGTTCGACCCGAAACAAACGGGTAAACGCGCGCGTTGAATTCCCGAGAGCGCTGGAAAGGACTGCGCCGAAACCGCAAGGATTAGCAGCTAGCGATAGTAGTCCTCTTCCATCCTTCGCTCATCATCTTCTAGCTGACGACGCTCCTGATCGAGCTGGCGCTGGCGCTCATCCAGCTGGCGGCGCCGGTCTTCAAACTGGCGACGCCTGTCGTCGTACTGCCTGCGGCGATCGTCGCTCATCTGCTGTTGCCAGTTGTCATCCCGAGAGTCATCGTCATAGCGGCGACCATTATCGGGCTTGTAGGCATCGCTGATCGCCTGCTGAATGTTGCCGATGGCATCATCGATAATGTCGGCATAGGCCAGTGGGCTGCCTAAAGAGCACAAACTCAGTAACAGAGCGATAGCATAACGTTTCATAGGACCAGTCTCGCAGATGAGCTGGCTTTAGGTTAATGAAAGGTAAACGCGGGGAGTAGCGGAGGAATCTCAATTCATGCTGTTCTGTTGCCACATCACTGGCGCGCTGTCGCTTTTTATTACTGCCTGATGCAGCGCCTGCACAAGCTGCCCCCGGGTAAACGGTTTACGCAGTAGCGCCACATCCGGCAGCGCGGGGTTGTTTGCCGGACGTAAATCCTGACCGCTGATCAGCAGTAGCGTCAGATGGGGATAGTGTTTCAGCGCATGGTTCACCACATCCGCGCCGCTTAACCCGCCAGGTAGCATTAAGTCACTGATAAAAATGTCGATCTCTGAAGAGGCTGCCAGCATCTGCATCGCCTGCTCGCCGTTGGCGGCTTCCAGCGTCAGATAACCTAATAAATGCAGCTGCTCACACAGCGTCTGGCGTACATCGGCTTCATCTTCGAGAACCAGAACCAGTTTATCCGTGCGGGCAACGTCCTCTTCTGCCAACGGTTCCGCAGCGGTCGCGACAGGTACAATCGCGCGGGGCAGTTGCAATCTGACCGTCGTTCCCTGCCCCGGCGCACTCTCAATTTCCACCCGTCCGCCGGACTGGCGCACAAATCCGTACACCATCGAGAGCCCGAGGCCGCTGCCGCTGCCGGTCTGTTTGGTGGTGAAGAACGGTTCAAAAACCTGCGCTTTGATCTCCTGCGACATACCGCAACCGTGATCCGCAATCTCCAGGATAACCATATCTTCTTTACGCCCGCTGCTTCGCGTGACGCGCTGATTCCAGGTGCGAATTTTGATGGTGCCCATTTGCCCCTCCATTGCATCACGGGCGTTCATCACCAGGTTGATGAGGGCATTTTCCAGTTGGCTGACGTCAATCCACGCGGGCCAGGCAGGCGACTGAGCTTCAATGTCCAGCGTCAGGGTGGCGGGCAACGAGTGGCGCATCAGCTCGCCAAGATTCTCCAGTAACGTTCTCAGCTCCACCGCATGGGGATGCAGGGACTGCTTGCGGGAGAAAGCCAGTAGCCGCTGGGTCAGTAGCGCCCCACGCTCCGCCGCTTTCAGCGCCCGCGAAATTCGCGCCGCCTCCGGCGAGTCGGGGTTAACCAGCTCCAGACTGCCGATAATCACCGCCAACAAATTGTTAAAGTCATGCGCCAGCCCTCCCGTCAGTTGCCCTACCGCTTTCATTTTCTGGCTGTGCAGTAGCGCTTCCTCCAGTCCTTTGCGCTCGATTCTGTCGATTTCCAGTTGCGTGCTTTTTTCCTTCAATAGACGCGAGGTGTGCTCCAGCGAGGCGGTATTTCGGGCAAAAACGTTGAACGCGCGCGCCAGTTCTCCCAGTTCGTCGCGCCGCTGCAAAGCAGGGACGCTGACGTCCGATTCCCCGTGCGCCAGGCGGGACATCGCCCGCGAGATTGCCGTCAGATTGGAGCCGAGATTGCGATAAATATACCAGCCCGCAAACCCGGTAATGACAATCGCCAGCAGGGCAAATGTCATGATAAACATAATGATAGACTGCAATTCCTGATGGCTTTGCGCCACGCGCTGCTCTGAACTGGCCGCCACCTGCGCCACATATTGATTGATGTCGCTGTTGAGGATCGCCACCAGCGCTTTGATGTGGAACATATACCAGATGATCGCCAGATCGCTTTGTTCCAGCGCCGCCGAAAGCGGTTCGAGCTGGCGTAATTCCTGATTGAAGTCACTGAGGATGCCATTGACCAGTGGGTTAACGTTATGCGTCGGCAACAAGGGCATCACGCCATCCAGTTGTTTAACGACTGAGCGCGGCGTGGGGGTTTCGATAGCCGCCACGATCAGTCTGTCCATCTGAGCGAACAAAACGCCGTTCTGCGCCGCATTGATCGTTTGTAGATGTCGCAGGTAGCTCAGATTCTGATACAGCAAACTCAGTAGCGCATTACGCTCAAGATGCCGTCGCTGCCCGCGCTGGAGCATGCCCGCCACGCTGGTTTGCAGTTCGTTGCTGCGCTGAATAATGCGGGCGACCAGGTCCGGCTCCTGCTGCGCCAGCGGGGCGGCGGCCAGTTGTTCCAGCGACTGTTTCAGCGCACGCTGCGTCTCCTGTAAGCGTTCCGCCTCACCTTTGTATTCCAGCGCGCCGACCACCTGTGACAGTCGCACCGCCGCCGTCGCTACGTTGGCGGTGTCGCGCGCCAGATTCATGCTGCCAGTCATGTCATCGACCGTTTGTTGCTGTACCTGCTCCTGAATCTGGCTGGCGTGTCGAAAACCGAGCACCGCCACGCCGCTCACCATCAGCGTGACCGCCACCACCAGTAGGTTAAAGAACAGCAATCGCCCGCGCGCGCTGGCGAAAAAGTGACGCCCAGGCTGCGGCATATCACGCTCCATGAAGAAAAATATCACTATGACAAATATGAACGGCTTCTGACATTTTGCATTTACTTTCCTGTGATGGACTGCTGATATCGACAACCCCGCAGGAGATCCGCCATGAGCAGGGCACCGGTTCTGGAAATGCGCAATATTGCCAAAGCCTTTGGCAAATTTTACGCACTGAAAGGGGTCGATTTGACGGTATATCCCGGCGAAATTCACGCCCTGATGGGGGAAAACGGCGCGGGAAAAAGTACCCTGATGAAGGTGCTTGCCGGGGCGTACAGCGCCACCAGCGGCGAGATCCTGATTGACGGTCAGCCCTTCCATATCAAAGGCCCAAAAGAGGCCCTGAGCGCTGGCATTACCCTGATTTATCAGGAAATGCAGCTGGCCCCCAACCTGACGGTCGCGGAGAACATTTTCCTCGGTAGCGAGCTGTCGCGCGGCGGGCTGGTGCAACGCAAAGAGATGGTTCTGCAGGCGCAGCAGGTTATCGATCGCCTCGGCGCGCAGTTTAAAGCCAGCGATAAAGTGATGCGGCTGACCATCGCCGAACAACAACAAGTGGAAATCGCCCGCGCCCTGCACCGCAACAGCCGTATTCTGGTGATGGATGAACCCACCGCCGCCCTCTCCTCGCGTGAAACCCACCGTCTGTTTGAACTGATCATGCGTCTGCGTGATGAAGGGATGGCAATTATCTACATCAGCCACCGCATGGCGGAAGTGTACGAGCTTTCGGATCGCGTCAGCGTGCTGCGCGACGGGCAGTACGTTGGCAGCCTGACCCGCGACAAGCTCAACGCCGCTGAACTGGTGCGCATGATGGTGGGTCGGCCACTGAGCGATCTGTTTAACAAAGAGCGTGATATTCCACTCGGAAAAGCGCGCCTGAATGTGCATCACCTGACCGACGGCGGCAAAGTGCAGCCGTGCAGTTTGCTGGTGCGTTCCGGGGAAATTGTCGGCCTGGCGGGTTTAGTCGGCGCCGGACGCTCTGAACTGGCGCAACTGATTTTTGGCGTGTGCAAAGCCACTGGCGGCATGATTGAAGTGGATGGCGAACCGGTAGTGATCCACTCCCCACGCGAAGCTATCGACTATGGCATCGGTTATCTCACCGAAAACCGCAAAGAACAGGGGCTGTTTTTAGAGCTGGCGGCGGCAGAGAACATCACGATGGCGACGCTGGAGCGTGACGCTACCTGGGGCATGCTCAACCGCAAAAAAGCGCAGACGATCTCCGACGATGCCATTCAGTTACTCAACATCCGAGTGCCCCATGCGCAGGTACGGGCGGGCGGACTTTCCGGCGGCAACCAGCAAAAGCTATTGATTTCACGCTGGGTGGCGATTGGCCCACGCATCTTGATCCTTGATGAACCGACGCGCGGCGTCGATGTCGGCGCCAAAAGCGAGATCTACCGCATTATGAATGACATGGCGCGCCAGGGCGTGGCGATCCTGATGATCTCCAGCGAACTGCCGGAGGTCGTCGGCATGAGCGATCGGGTGTACGTCATGCACGAAGGCAGCATAGCCGGAGAGCTGGACGGTAAACACATTTCTCAGGAAAACATTATGACGCTGGCCACCGGCGCGAACGATTCCCACCCTCAGGCGAGGCAATCATGAATAATTCAACCACTCCCCAGCAGGTGGCGAAATCCGCCTCCGCCAAAAAAATGCTGATGGGCGATCTGATGCAAACCGTCGGTATCCTGCCCATTCTTATCCTGATTGTTGCCGTGTTTGGCTTTATCGCGCCCAACTTTTTTACCGAGAGCAACCTGCTGAATATTACCCGCCAGGCGTCGATTAACATCGTGTTAGCGGCGGGAATGACTTTCATCATTCTGACCGGCGGTATCGATCTTTCTGTCGGGTCGATTCTTGGCACCACCGCAGTGGCGGCGATGGCGGTTTCACTGATCCCCGAATTCGCCATGCTCTCTGTACCCGTCGCGCTGATGCTCGGCATGCTGCTGGGCTTGTTTAACGGCGCGCTGGTGGCCTTTGCCGGACTGCCGCCGTTTATTGTCACTCTCGGCACCTATACAGCGTTGCGCGGAGCGGCCTATCTGCTGGCAGATGGCACAACGGTCATCAACTCCAACATCAGTTTCGAGTGGATCGGCAATAACTATCTCGGGCCGATTCCGTGGCTGGTGGTGATTGCGCTGGCGGTCATTGTGGTGTGCTGGTTCATTCTCCGCCGCACCACGCTGGGAGTTCATATCTACGCTGTCGGCGGCAATATGCAGGCGGCGCGCTTAACCGGTATCAAAGTGTGGCTGGTGCTGCTGTTTGTGTACGGCATGAGCGGCCTGCTCTCCGGGCTTGGTGGGGTGATGAGCGCCTCACGTCTGTACAGCGCCAACGGCAACTTAGGGATGGGCTACGAACTGGACGCCATCGCCGCGGTGATCCTCGGCGGCACCAGTTTTGTCGGCGGGATCGGTACGATCACCGGCACGCTGGTGGGGGCGTTGATCATTGCCACCCTCAACAACGGCATGACGCTGATGGGCGTCTCCTACTTCTGGCAACTGGTGATCAAAGGGGCGGTGATCATCATTGCAGTGCTGATCGACAAATACCGTACCCGACATCATCAAAGTGCATAACACATCTGCCAGATGGCAGCGCACACGCCTTATCCGTCCTACAACCCCGTAGGCCTGATAAGCGAAGCGCCATCAGGCAATGACAACAAAAAGTACCCTACGTGAGGAAAAGACTATGCGTTTGAAGCCATTAGTGACCGCGCTCTGTGCAGGCGCGCTGCTGACCGCAGCACCGTTTACGCAGGCCAAAGATCTCAAATCGATCGGCGTGACGGTGGGCGATCTTGCTAACCCGTTCTTCGTGCAGATCACCAAAGGGGCGGAGCTGGAAGCACGCAAGCTGGCGGGCGACAGCGTGAAAGTAACGCTGGTTTCCAGCGGTTACGATCTGGGCCAGCAGGTGTCGCAGATCGACAACTTTATCGCCGCCAAAGTCGACATGATAATCCTTAACGCGGCAGATTCTAAAGGGATCGGCCCGGCGGTGAAGCGGGCAAAAGACGCGGGGATTGTGGTCGTCGCAGTTGACGTCGCAGCAGAAGGCGCAGACGCCACCATTACCTCTAATAACACCCAGGCGGGGGAAATGGCGTGTAAATACATCACCGATCGCCTGAAAGGCAAAGGCAATGTCGTGATCATTAACGGACCGCCAGTGTCTGCGGTGCAGAACCGGGTAGAAGGCTGCCAGAGCGAATTCAAAAAGCATCCGGATATCAAGGTGCTTTCCGATAACCAGAACGCCAAAGGCAGCCGTGAAGGCGGACTGGAAGTGATGACCGCTCTGCTGGCGGCGAATCCGAAGATCGACGGCGTGTTTGCGATTAACGATCCGACGGCGATCGGTGCCGATCTCGCAGCAAAACAGGCGCAACGTAACGAGTTCTTTATTGTCGGCGTCGATGGCAGCCCGGATGGTGAAGAGGCGCTGAAGCGTGAGAATTCGCTGTTTGTCGCAACGCCTGCACAAGATCCGCAGGTGATGGCGGCAAAAGCGGTAGAAATCGGCTATGACATTCTACAGGGGAAACCCGCACCGAAAGAGCCAGTGCTGATCCCAGTGACGATGATCGATAAGAGCAACGTCAGCGGCTATAAGGGTTGGACGGTGAAATAGCGGAAAGCGGCCTCTGTCCAGGCCTGATAAGCGCAGCGCCATCAGGCAATAAATTCGTGCCGGATGGCGGCAAAATGCCTTATCCGGCCTACAAGGTGACATTACACAAGGAGAATCCTCTCCATGAAGCGCTCCGAAATAAACGAAATTCTCGGTCATACACGGCAGTTTTTTTCCATGCATGACATCCACCTTCCGCCCTTCGCCAGTTTTGCGCCAACGCAGTGGCGACAGCTGGATGCCGACGCCTGGCGTGAAGTGTTCGATCTCAAGCTCGGCTGGGATGTGACCGCATTTGGCGGGGAAAACTTCGCCGCCTTAGGGCTAACGCTGTTTACCCTGCGCAACGGTTCACCCAAAGCCTTCCCTTACGAAAAGTGCTACGCCGAAAAAATCATGCATGTGCGGGACGCGCAAATCACGCCGATGCATTTTCACTGGCGCAAGCAGGAAGACATCATCAATCGCGGCGGCGGTAATCTGATCGTTGAGTTGTGGAACGCCAACGCCCACGATCAAACCGATAATAGCGCCGTCACGGTGGTGATTGATGGCTGTCGACAAACCCACGCGGCAGGAAGCCAGCTACGCCTGACGCCTGGGGAGAGCATCTGCCTGACGCCCGGTTTGTATCACAGCTTTTGGGCGGAACAAGGATTTGGCGATGTACTGGTCGGCGAAGTCTCTTCCGTCAATGACGACGACCACGACAATCACTTCCTGCAGCCTCTCGCCCGTTATAACAACATTGAAGAAGATGAACCGGCGCAACTGGTGCTGTGTAACGAGTATCGACTGTTCCGTTGAACAAGGAGGCTGTTATGCCATTGATTTCTCTTGCTGATGGGCTCGCCCATGCCCGTGAGCATCGCTACGCTTTAGGGGCGTTTAACGTGCTGGACTCCCACTTCTTGCGCGCGCTGTTTGCCGCGGCGAAGCAAGAACGTTCGCCGTTTATCATCAATATTGCCGAAGTGCATTTTAAGTATGTCTCGCTGGATTCGCTGGTCGAGACCATTAAATTCGAGGCGGCGCGCCACGACATTCCGGTGGTATTGAATCTCGACCACGGACTGCATTTTGAATCGGTAGTGCAGGCGCTGCGTCTGGGCTTCAGTTCGGTGATGTTTGACGGCTCGACGCTGGAGTATGAAGAAAACATTCGCCAGACCCGCGAAGTGGTGAAAATGTGCCACGCAGTGGGCGTATCCGTAGAGGCTGAACTGGGGGCCGTCGGCGGTGACGAAGGCGGCGCGCTGTATGGTCATGCCGACGAATCGCTGTTTACCGATCCGCTGCTGGCGCGGGACTTCGTCGACAGAACCGGGATTGACGCTCTCGCGGTCGCCATCGGCAACGCACACGGTAAATACAAAGGCGAGCCGAAACTCGATTTCCCACGTCTGGATGAGATCCGCCAGCAGGCGGCGATCCCCCTGGTACTGCACGGCGGTTCCGGCATCAGCGACGCTGATTTTCGTCGCGCCATCGAACTGGGCATTCACAAAATCAACTTCTACACCGGCATGTCGCAGGCGGCGCTGGCCGCCATCGAGTCTCGCATGGCGAACCGCCAGCCGCTGTACGATGAATTTGCCGAGCTATTGCTGGGCATTGAGGCCGCGATTACCGATACCGTCTCTGAGCAGATGCGCATTTTTGGCAGCGTGGGGAAAGTGTGATGGAACGCAAAGGTATCATCGCTGCGGGCAATATGCTGGTCGATCACGTGCATCAAATTGTGCAGTGGCCGGAGCGCGGCTGGCTGGCAGAAATTATTCACAGCGAGCGTTCTACGGGCGGCGCACCGCTTAACGTCTTGTTGACACTGGCAAAAATGCACACCGGTTTGCCTTTGCAGGCCGTGGGGCTCATCGGTCAGGACAGTGACGGCGACTACATTATGGCGATGCTGGAGCAGTATCATGTCAATCGCCAGCATGTGCAGCGCACCACCTTCGCCCCGACCTCAATGTCGCAAGTGATGACCGATCCCAGCGGCCAGCGCACTTTTTTTCACTCGCCTGGCGCGAACCGCCTGTTGGATCTGCCCGCCTTTGATCAGCTCGATAACTCGATGAAAATCTTCCATCTCGGTTATCTGCTGCTGCTCGACAGTCTGGATATGCCGGATGGTCAGTACGGTACGCGTAGCGCGCGGTTATTAGCGCAGATGCGCGAGAATGGGTTTGAAACGTCGCTGGATCTGGTCTCGCGTAAGGGCGATCCGCGTTATCAGCCGCTGGTGATGCCCACATTGCGTCATCTTGATTATCTGGTGATTAACGAGCTGGAAGCCGGAGAGTTCAGCGGTCTGGAGGTTCGCTATCCGGACGGCGGACCGCATATTCCGCACATCGCCTGCATCGCGCAAGAGCTGCTCAATGCCGGCGTTCGACAGCGCGTGGTGATCCACTGCCCGGAAGGGGCGTGGGGGGAAACGCCGGACCAGCCTGGCGTCTGGATACCGTCGCAAAAACTGGCGCAGGAGGAGATCGTCGGCAGCGTTGGCGCAGGTGACGCCTTTTGCGCGGGTTTTCTGTACGGCTGTCATGAGTCATGGCCGCTGGCCGACAGCATTACGCTGGCGCATGCCTGCGCACGGGCCAGTCTGCTGTGTGCAAACGCCATTGACGGTGCCAAAACGCTGGCGGAGTTAAAAGCGGAAATACCCGGTGCAGGATGAAGTTTGTAGGCTGGATAAGGCGTTCGCGCCGCCATCCAGCAAAGGTGCCTGATGGCGCTACGCTGATGAGTCCTACGTTCGGAGCAACAACATTATGCCGCCTTGTCGTGATGCTGCACGTCGGCGGCAAACACATACCCCAGACCGCGTATCGTTTTGATTAGCGTCGGCTGATGCGGATTAGCTTCAATTTTGCGGCGCAAACGCATAATTAACACATCGATGGTGCGGTCAAAGACCTCGATGCTGTCGCTGTGCGTGAGCGCCAACAACTGTTCGCGGCTCAGAACCCGACGGGCATTTTGCGCCAGCGCCACGAGCAGGCTGTACTCCCCTTGCGTCAGATCTATCGTCTGCTGCTGCGGATTACGCAGCTGGCAACGCCCGGTATCCAGATGCCAGCCATTAAAAGAAAGGCCGGATACTGGCGTCATACCGCTTTCTGCGACCGGTACACCGCCCCGACGCAGCACAGCTTTGACGCGCGCCACCACCACCCGGGGATTAAACGGTTTGCTGATGTAATCATCCGCCCCCATTTCCAGCCCTACCACCACATCAGATTCGCTGTCCATCCCTGTCAGCATCACCACGGGCAGCGTCGGTCTGATTTTCTGGACCTGCTGCAACACCATCAATCCGTTGATGTCGGGTAGCATCATATCCAGCAGTATCAACGCAATATCGGGACGCTCTTCGACGCAGCGTATCGCCTCCTGTCCGGTGTGGCAGGCAGTGACCGCAAAAACATGCTCGCTCAACACATCCTGCAGCAGTGCGCAGATTGCGGTGTCATCATCCACGATCAAAACAGCAGGCTTCATCATCCTTCCCCTTTCGTCTCTCACTCAGATGAGTGTGAATGATTCTGCCCGGAGTAACAGAAATTGCGCAGAAAGAGATGCCGGAAACATAAGCACCGTCACATTGACTGGCTGTCACATATTTTGAATTCGTCACGTCAAAACTGACGACAGCCTGCTTTTCGTCAGCATTTCGCACAAAATTTGCCCGTAATATCAGGGAATGCCCACAGTAAAAAGATGGCATAAAAGATGCATACTGAAGGCGACAGCGCGTATGCGCGATTTGATTAACTGGAGCGAGACCGATGAAAAAAGTCGTCACGGTTTGCCCGTATTGCGCATCAGGTTGCAAAATCAACCTGGTGGTCGATAACGGCAAAATCGTTCGGGCGGAGGCGGCGCAGGGGAAAACCAATCAGGGTACCTTGTGTCTGAAGGGCTATTATGGCTGGGATTTTATCAATGATACCCAGATCCTGACCCCGCGCCTGAAAACCCCTATGATCCGTCGCCAGCGTGGCGGCAAACTGGAATCCGTGTCCTGGGATGAAGCGCTGAATTACGTTGCTGACCGCCTGAGCGCTATCAAAGCGAAATATGGCCCGGATGCCATTCAGACTACCGGCTCCTCCCGCGGTACCGGTAATGAAACCAACTATGTAATGCAAAAATTCGCGCGCGCCGTTATTGGTACCAATAACGTTGACTGCTGCGCTCGCGTCTGACACGGCCCATCGGTTGCAGGTCTGCACCAATCGGTCGGTAACGGCGCAATGAGTAATGCTATCAATGAAATTGATAACACAGATTTAGTGTTCATCTTCGGGTATAACCCGGCGGATTCCCACCCTATCGTGGCGAATCACGTGATCAACGCTAAACGTAACGGGGCGAAAATTATCGTCTGCGATCCGCGCAAAATCGAAACTGCGCGTATTGCCGATATGCATATTGCATTGAAAAACGGCTCGAATATCGCGCTGCTCAATGCGATGGGGCATGTCATTATTGAAGAAAACCTGCACGACCAGGCGTTCGTCGCCTCCCGTACGGAAGGGTTTGAAGAGTATCGTAAGATTGTCGAAGGCTATACGCCGGAGTCAGTCGAAGAGATTACTGGCGTTAGCGCGCAGGAAATTCGTCAGGCCGCGCGTATGTACGCGACCGCGAAAAACGCGACAATCCTGTGGGGCATGGGCGTCACTCAGTTCTATCAGGGTGTTGAAACTGTACGTTCACTGACCAGCCTCTCCATGCTGACCGGTAACCTCGGTAAGCCAAGCGTGGGCGTTAACCCGGTTCGTGGTCAGAACAACGTTCAGGGCGCGTGCGACATGGGTGCGCTGCCGGATACCTATCCGGGCTACCAGTACGTGAAGTTCCCGGAAAACCGCGAGAAATTCGCCAAAGCCTGGGGCGTGGAAAGCCTGCCTGCACATACCGGCTATCGCATCAGCGAACTGCCGCACCGTGCGGCGCATGGCGAAGTTCGCGCAGCGTACATTATGGGTGAAGATCCACTTCAGACTGATGCGGAACTCTCTGCAGTGCGCAAAGGGTTTGAGGACCTGGAACTGGTCATCGTGCAGGACATCTTCATGACCAAAACCGCCGCTGCCGCAGACGTTATTTTACCGTCTACGTCATGGGGTGAGCATGAAGGCGTCTTCTCCGCTGCTGACCGTGGCTTCCAGCGCTTCTTCAAAGCGGTTGAGCCGAAGTGGGATCTGAAAACAGACTGGCAAATCATCAGTGAAATCGCGACCCGTATGGGTTATCCGATGCACTACAACAACACTCAGGAAATCTGGGATGAGTTGCGCCACCTGTGTCCGGATTTCTACGGTGCCACCTACGAGAAGATGGGCGAACTGGGTTATATCCAGTGGCCATGCCGTGATACGTCGGATGCCGATCAGGGGACTTCTTACCTCTTTAAAGAGAAGTTCGACACCCCGAACGGCCTGGCGCAGTTCTTTACCTGTGACTGGGTAGCACCTATCGACAAGCTCACCGAAGAGTATCCGATGGTGCTCTCGACGGTGCGTGAAGTCGGCCACTACTCTTGCCGTTCGATGACCGGTAACTGTGCGGCGCTGGCAGCGCTGGCGGATGAACCAGGCTATGCGCAAATCAATACCGACGACGCTGAGCGTCTGGGTATTAAAGATGAAGAGTTGGTGTGGGTTAACTCACGCAAGGGCAGAGTCATCACCCGCGCAGCCGTGAGCGATCGTCCGAACAAAGGCGCGATTTACATGACCTACCAGTGGTGGATTGGTGCCTGTAATGAGCTGGTGACCGAGAACTTAAGCCCGATTACCAAAACGCCTGAGTATAAATACTGTGCCGTCAACGTTGAACGCATTGCCGATCAGCGTACTGCCGAACAGTATGTGATTGACGAGTACACCAAGCTGAAAAACCGCCTGCGCGAAAGTGCGATGGGCTAATCAATTTTAGTTTGATATCCGCCTCAACAGCCTCCTTCTGGAGGCTGTTTTTTTATCTAAAAGATCGCTCTATACTGCCTATTCCGTACCCTACACATAAAAATAATATGAAACGACTTTTCGCATTGATGTTAATGATGGCCTGCGTTGCCCATGCCGAAGAGCCTGAGCCGGGTAGCCAGTATTTGAAGGCCGCCGAATCCGGAGACCGACGTGCGCAATACTATCTTGCAGACAGTTGGTTTAGCTCCGGCGACCTGAGCAAGGCCGAATTCTGGGCGCAAAAATCGGCAGATAATGGTGATGCGGACGCCTGTGCATTACTGGCGCAAATCAAGATAACCAACCCAGTGAGCCTGGATTACCCCGAGGCCAGGACGCTCGCCGAAAAAGCCGTACAGGCGGGGAGCTTACCGGGCGAGATTACGCTGGCGCGCATTTTGGTCAACACTCAGGCGGGTCGCCCGGATTATCCAAAAGCGATTTCACTGCTGCAAAACGCCTCTGAAAATCTGGAAAATGACTCTGCTGTCGACGCGCAAATGCTGCTCGGGTTGATTTATGCCAACGGTGTGGGGATCCCCGCAGACGACGCGAAAGCCACCTGGTACTTCAAGCGTAGCTCCGCGATTTCCCGTACCGGTTATTCCGAATACTGGGCCGGAATGATCTTTCTGAACGGTGAACAAGGTTTTATCGAGAAGAATAAACAGAAGGCGCTGCACTGGCTGAATCTGAGTTGTATGGAAGGGTTTGATACCGGCTGCGAAGAGTTTGAAAAGTTAACCAATGGGTGAATCAGATTGCCTGATGGCGACGCTCTCGCGTCTTATCAGGCCTACAAAGGAAGTGTAGGCCGGATAAGCGAAGCGCCATCCGGCAATCAACCCGCACTCAATTATTGATCGGCTGTTTTATCGAATTTGCCCAGCACTTCGCGCTCATACGCCAGCGCTTTTTTACGGTCAAACTTGTGTTCCCACTTGGCAATTACCAGCACCGCCAGCGCATTGCCCACCACGTTCAACGCCGTACGCGCCATGTCGAGGATACGGTCAACACCCGCAATAAACGCCAGACCTTCCAGCGGGATCCCCACGCTACCCAATGTTGCCAACAGCACCACGAAAGAAACGCCCGGCACGCCAGCAATCCCTTTCGATGTCACCATTAACGTCAGCACCAGCACGATTTCCTGCCACAGCGACAGGTCGATGCCATATAGCTGCGCGATAAATATTGCCGCAATACTCTGGTACAGCGTTGAACCATCGAGGTTAAAGGAGTAGCCAGTTGGCACCACGAAGCTGGTGATCGACGCCGGTGCGCCGTAGGCTTCCATCTTCTCAATGATGCGCGGCAGCACGCTCTCAGAGCTGGCCGTCGAGTACGCCAGAATCAGCTCATCCTTCAGGATACGGATCAGGATCCAGATACTCAGCCCGCATACTCGCGCCACAATTCCCAGCACCACCAGGGCAAAGAACAGAATCGCGAAATGAACCAGCAGCACCAGTTTCGCCAACGGCCACAGCGAAGCAAAACCAAAGTTAGCGACGGTGACGGCAATCAACGCAAACACACCCACTGGCGCATAGCGCATCACCATGTGCGTCACTTTGAACATGGTTTCTGAGATAGAGCGGAACACTGCCACCAGCGGTTCGCGGTGCGTTGACGGCAGCGATGACAGGCCGAGACCAAACAGTACCGAGAAGAAGATAATCGGCAGCATGTCACCTTTCGCCATCGACGCGATGATATTGGTCGGTACCAGCGACAAAATAGTGCCCATCAAGCCATGCGCGTGGCTCTGCACCTCTGCCGTCGTGTTCTGATATTTCGAAATATCCACCGTCGCCAGTTGCGACATATCGATCCCGGAGCCGGGCTGGAACACGTTCGCCAGGGTAATGCCAAGGATAATGGCGACGGTGGTGATCACTTCGAAATAGATAATGGTTTTGGCGCCAATACGCCCCAGTTGTTTCGCGTCACCGACGCCTGCAATACCGACCACAAGGGTCGAGATCACAATCGGCACAACGATCATTTTGATCAGGTGGATAAAGATATCACCCGCCGGAGAGAGCAGGTTTACGACCAGCCATTCGCGGCTGTCACTGTGATAATGCAGATAACTGCCCAGCAGAATACCCAGCACCATAGCCAGCAAAATTTGCCAGGCCAGGCTAATTTTCATGTTTTTCATAACGACAAACTTCCTCAATGGAGCGCCATTTCTACGTGCGCTGACGTAAGAATGGTTACATACTGAAAGGATATGAATTGTGTTGCGTACGTTTGTAGTGTTTTTTAACGGGCATAATCAGTACCATTTGCATGGCATCTTACGCAACCCTTTAAGAACAGGGCTTTTCGCTAATTTAATGCATAATAACGCGAGTTTATCGCGATAATCATGAATAACTATTTGTTATGAAAAGATTTTTATACCTGCGATTTTGAATAATCCGTTTTTGGAATCATTTTAATCTTTTTGTTCAATTGCTTATTTTATAAACATCAAAAAAGACCAAAATCACAAAAAAGTGAAATTATTTCTGCTGATTCCGTAACAATTTCGCCATATTAATAGCGTCAATGAGCTGCACGCGGTTAACTCTCGGCGAGTTCAAATCCAGTAATTGTTGCCACAATGAAATGGCTTGTACGTAGTTTGCCTGCATAAACGCGTCAGAGGCCAACAACATCAAGGCAGTCACTTCCGTCGCATCCAGCGCCAGCGCTTTATCAATCATTTCACGCGTCTTGGGCGTCATATGCTGCCCGGACTGGTAGTACAACACCGTTGCCAGCGCCGAATAGAGTTCCGCGTTTTCTCCCTTCAGGCGCAGTGCCTGATGGTAAGCCAGCAGCGCATTCTGATACGCGTTGCGCCACAGATAATACTCGCCAAGCATCGCCCACTGCTCACTGTCCTGCGGATTCGCACGGATCTTCGCCTGCAAGGCCAGCAGCTGTTCTTCAGGAGTCGGCTCATCGGCAAAAACGTGTAACGGGTCCGCCAGCCGCTGCTGCTCCTGGCGCACCGCATACCATTTAGGGCTAAGCAGATAGCCGCCGACGCAGAGCAGCAACACGCCTGCCACCGCGACGGTCAGCGCTTTCACAGGCAATGGACGTAATGGTACTCCCATTACCGCCGGTTCGGCCAGGCAGTGATGTAGCTCACGCAGCAATGGTGCTGAGGCCTCCTCAGACAACTGCTGACGGGCCTGCTGCTGGCTGTGACGCAACAGCAGTACGCTCACCTGATGCAAACTCATTCACCCTCCTTTTTGTTCTGGCTGACGCTCGCCCGCCATAAGAGGACGCCTGCCAGCAATAACAGCACACAGGGCAACGCCCACAGCAAGATCGTTTGTCCCGTCAACGGGGGGTTATAGAGGACAAATTCGCCGTAACGTTGCATCATCCAGCGCGTGATCTCCTCTTCACTTTTCCCTTCCGCGACCATAGTAAAAACCTGGTGGCGCATACTGACCGCAACAGGCGCATTGGATTCCAGTAAGTTTTGATTCTGGCACTGCGGGCAACGCAACTGGCTGGCAATAAACAGGGATTTTTCCTGCTGTTGCGGGCTTTCGAAGACCCAGGTGTCTACAACCTGGGCGTTGCTGGTAAAGGAAATGAAAAACAGCATCAAGGCTAAAAGTAAAAGTGTGATGCCGGATGGCGGCGTTAGCGCCTTATCCGGCCTACGGTATGCGTCAATTCCAGGCCGGATATGCGTAAGCAAAAATGGAGTCATCTCAGGCATCGCGTTTTCTCCCTCGCCAGCCGCTGAGCAGCGCGCCGAGCACCATCAACAGCCCACCGCCCCATATCCAGCGCACGCCGGTCTGCACGTACAAACGCATGGCGTAACGCTCCTGCCCGGTTTTTTCACCGATCACCGCATACCAGTCGTGGAGCAGATTCCAGCGAATACCCGGCTCCATCATCTGCTGGCGACGCGCGGCATAGAAACGCCGTTCAGGCAGCAGACTGCCGATGCGCTTGTTATCCTGCCACAGCGTAATTAGCGCCTTCTCGGTGGTGTAGTTCCCCTTTGCTTCGAGATCGAGGCGTTCATAACGGAAGGTATAGCCCGCCAGCTCAACCTGCTGCCCAGGACTTAGATTAAGACTGACCTCCTGTCGGCTACCGCTGGAGAAGATAATCCCCGCCGCCACAATCAGTACTCCGCTATGCGCCAGCAGCGCCGGAAGCTGACGGCGCAACGCATCTGCGGGCTGAAACCAGAGCCGCAGCATCACCGCCGCCACCAGGCCGCACGCCAACGCTTCTGCCGCACCGAGCGACCAGCACAGCGCCACCGCCAGCAAGCCAATCGCAAAGGGCCATACCCGACGGCGCAGGGAGATGGGCGGCGAACGTTTCCAGAATCCGCCCGCCGAGAGTCCTATCACCACCAGCATCAGCAGACCAAATGGCAACGTAGCGCGGTTAAAATAGGGGGCGCCGACAGAGAGTCTTCCCCACCCCAACAGGCCGTAGAGCATGGGATAAAGCGTTCCGATGAGCACAATCAGCAGTACCGCGCTAAAAAACAGCAGCGCCGCCAGAATCAGCATTTCGCGCGACCAGAGGGTAAACCGCGCAGCCTGCTGCGTAACCCGCGCCCGCCAGCTGTACAGCCCCAGCGATGCCAGACTCAGGGCGCAGAAGAGTCCAAACAGCGGTACGGCGCGCACGTTATCCAGCGCAAAGGCGTGTACGGAAACTAAAATGCCGGAGCGCACAATCAGCGTGCCTAACAGCGAGAGGATCAGGGTCAGAATAGCCAGCAGCAGCGACCAGTGGCGGAAAATCCCACGCTGACGTGAGACATACAGGCTGTGCAGCAGCGCGCTGGCGGAAAGCCAGGGCAATAAGGAGGCGTTTTCCACCGGGTCCCAAAACCACCAGCCACCCCAGCCCAGTTCGCAATACGCCCACCATGATCCGAGAATGATGCCAAGCGTCAGCGCACACCAGCCGGGTAATGCCCAACGCCAGCAGACCCAGGCCGTTGCCGCACTAAAACCACCACACAACAACGACGCTAATGCCACGCCCGCCGCCACCATCAAACCGCCGTAGCCAAGATAGAGCAGCGGAGGATGGAGAATTAACCCAAGATGCTGCAGCATCGGGTTGAGATCGCGCCCCTCAATTGCAGGCGGAAAGAGGCGCACAAACGGATCGGACCACACCACCACGAACAGCAGCAGTAAAGCCGTAATGATCGACAAAATGCTGAGCGTCAGAGGGAACAGACGATCAGACGCCCTCCGATAGCGCCAGGCAAACAGCGCTCCCCAACCAGAAAGCAGCAGCACCCACAGCAGCAAAGATCCTTCGTGACCGCCCCACACTGCCGCCAGTTTTAATCCCCACGGCAACAAACGGTAGCTGTGCTGGGCAACGTAAATGACCGAGAAATCGCTGGTGAGAAAGCAGATGACCAGGATGGAAAACGCGAGCAGTAGCAGGACAAATTGCGCCAGCACACCCGCCGTCGCCAGACGCATAACACCCAGCCAGCGCAGGCGAACGCCTGCCAGAGTAACAAGCGGGGTCAACACGTTGACCCCGAGACTCAGTAGCAGCGCCAGAAACCCGGCTTCAGGAAGGAAGAGTTCCAAAAAACTATGCCACCGTCAGTTGCCCTGCATAAAGAATAAAGAAGCGCAGTAACAAAACGCCGGTCAGACTGGCGCCGCAGACCGCCAGCACGCCATGAAACGTCGAACCGCGATTCGCCCAGGGCTTTAACAGCATCGGCACAATCAATCCCAATCCCGCCACACCCAGCCAGAACCACCAGGTCCAGAATCCGCCGCCCAGCGCCGCCGACAGCGCGCGCATTTTGCCGTCATCACCCAGCGCCAGCCCGACGAAAAACGCCGCCAGCAGGAAGATTTCCAGCCACACCACCGGGGTTTCCATGCGGTGTACAAAGTGCGCTTCGGTGCTGTGCGGATTGCCGCGCTGACGCAAAGCCATCGCGATCAGCGCCACCGCCGCCCCGGAAGAGATCCCCGAGAACAGGAACAGAACCGGCAAAATCGGGTTATTCAGGAACGGATAGGACTTCAGCGCCGAGAGCAGAAAACCGGTATATGCCCCGAGCAGCACCGCCAGAATCAGCATCACTGTTTCAAGCAAGCGATGGAACGGCGTCAACAGCGTGAGAACCTTCTGCACCAGTCCCAGCCTTGGTAGCCAGCGCTGTTGCAGGGCAATCACCTCTTTTTCAAAGATTTTTGCCAGCCACAGGACAAGAACGACCATATAAAGCTGGAACAGCATGACGCCCATCGACATCACCGAGGTGAAGCTGTAGTGGAACATCAGCTTCCAGAAGGTCCACGGGCGCGTCAGGTGGAAGACGAGGATCAGCAGGCCGAGAATAATTGCGCCCGGCCCCACTACCAGCGTCGTGCGCAGTAGCGTGCTGTCCGCCCCGCCCGCTTCCGGATGGAAACGGCGCAGCAGGATGGCCAGCGTGACCACGCCGGCGGAGATCCCGATCAAAAACAGGTAGATGGCAATGGGCCAGTCCCACACCAGCGATTCAAAATGGAAAGCAGAAGCGTGCGTCATTGGCTCACCTCCCCAAATTTAAAGGGAACGCGGTAGACCTTCGGTTTGGTACCCAACGCCAGCTTGTAGCGGTAGGTCGTTTTCTGCTGCAACAGACGGGAAATCTCGCTGTTGGGATCGTCCAGATTGCCAAACGTCAGCGCCTTCGTCGGGCAGGACTCGACGCAGGCGGGCAGCTTGCCCGCTTTCAGATTGGTCTTCCGGCAGAAATCGCATTTATCCGCCGTCTTCGTCACCGGGTGGATAAACCGCACGCGATACGGACAGGCGGCGATACAGTACTGACAACCGACGCAGAGATCCGGATTCACATCCACAATACCGCTGGCGGCATCGCGGAATGAGGCCCCCGTCGGGCAGACGTCAACACAGGGCGCATGCTCGCAGTGCTGGCACGAGTGACGGAAGAAGCGATATTTCACATCTGGAAATGTGCCCTGCGGCTCGCTTCGAATAATCGTCAGACGCGATACCCCTTCCGGCACCTTATTCACTTCCCGACAGGCATCCATACAGGCGGTACAGCCGATGCACAATGTTTCATCATGCACCATACCGTAACGAACTCCGTTGATGTTCAACGTTTTTGCTACCACGCGTCCTGCCGTTGCGCTAACCGCCACCAGCGCGCCGACGCGGGTGATAAACTGGCGACGGGAGCAACTCATGGATGCTCCTTAAGCAAGGGAACGGACGCCGGATTAAAGTTCGGATTGTTACGCTGATCGCTGTGGCAATCGACGCAAATCTTGATCCGTTCTTTATCATTTAACGTCTGCATCGTGTCTTGCTTTGGATGCAACGTGTGACAACTGGCGCACGTCACTTTCGTCACATGGACATCATGCGGCCAGAACGCTTTTTGCAACTGCTCGGGCAGGTGACAGGACATACAGACGCTGTTCTGCTGCTCGACGCTATACATCGGCTCGTTAAAGCGCATCACATCCTTCACCCCTTCGCGGTGCTGGGGTGACGGCTGGCCATGACAGTTGGTGCAGGTGACCGGCAATTTGTTATTCGGGTTAATGGCGGAGGCATGTTTACCATGCATACCTTCGGTGTCCGGCTTGTGGCAGTCCAGGCATGCCGCATCAGGGCTGCGCTGCTGAGTCACCGTCCAGCGTTGTTCAGACTCCTGCGGCGTTGGCGTGGCGCTCATTCCACTCAGGCTCCAGAACAGACCTGACGCCAGCACCCCAGCAGTTAATAACGAACGTAATACGCTCATATTCACTCCGTTGAGTTATCTGCCCCTTGCGGGGCAGAAGGGGTTATTGGCTTAACAGACCGTTTTTACGCGCCTGATCTTCCCATTGCGGAATCACCGTTTTAATGAAGTCCTGCTTCTCGGCGTTGATTTTCTGCACGTCCAGACCAATCGCTTGCTGGGCTTTCTCTTTGGTGGAGATGTCCGGCAGCGGGATTTCATGGGTGATGCCTTTGGTCGCCAGCAGACGTACCAGTTTGGTTCGCGCATCAGCGGCTTTGTCCATCGCGCTACCCAGCATCCGCAGACCTTCGTCCGGGGCGTGCATATGAATACCGTGCGAAGCAATCGCCAGATCCCAGCGCCATTGAGCATGGCGGATATCTTCGAGAATCGGCTTCATTTCCGCCTCTGTCGCTCCGGCATCCCATGCCGCTTTCGCTTCAAAATGGGCTCGAACCAGTTGATCCTCAACCTTGATTTTCAGGTCATGAATCGCCTGTTTACGGTCGGCGACCACTTTTTGCAGCGTGGCTTTGTCTTGCGTATGGCAGTTGGCGCAGGTCTGAGCGAAGTTGTCGAACGGATTGCCAATCTTATGGTCGGTGTAGAGTTTGCCTTCTGCGTTCTGCACTTTCGGCATGTGGCAGTCGATGCAAGTCACGTTGTTTTTGCCGTGAATGCCCTCGCTCCAGGTTTCATACTCCGGGTGCTGCGCTTTCAGCATTGGCGCTTTCGACAGTGAGTTGGTCCAGTCGGAGAAGGCGATGGTGTCGTAGTATTTCTCCATATTTTCAACGGTCATACCGTCGTCCCACGGGAATTTAACGGCTTTCTTTTTACCGTCAAAGTAGTACTCCACGTGGCACTGACCGCAAACCATGGATTGCTGGTCGAAACGGCTGGCCTTATCAAACGGTTTACCAATGGCGTCCATCGCACGTTCAGCATAGGGGCGCGACAGCGTAAGCTCCGGTTTACCTTTGGCAAAATCTGGCGAGGCGGTGTTATGGCAGTCGGCACAGCCTAAATTGTTAACGATTTCCGGGCCGCCACGCGCCCATTTACCGTGGAAGTAGCCGTCTTCGCCCTCTTTTTGGATCAGGCGTGCGACATCCGGGCTTTTACAACTCCAACAGGCCATCGGCAGCGGGCCGTCTTCCGCGTTTTTCGGCGCACCGGTACGCAGTGTTTCGCGCACATCGGTGACCGCATACGCGTGGCCACGCGGTTTGTTGTAATCACGGGAGAAGGGATATCCCGCCCACAGGATCACCAGACGTGGATCTTCAGCCAGTGCGTCTTCACGTTTGGATTGCTCCGAAGTGGCTTTCCAAGAGAGGTATTGATCGGGATGTTGAGGCGCGAAAGTTTCATTCTTCGCTTCAACGGTAACGGTTTTTGCGGGTACGGGCGTTTGCTCAGCGTAAACAGTTGAAATAAATAAAAAAGGCAATATAAGGCTGAAGAAACGGCGTGCGCGTTGTGTAATCCTTGCCATAGAGGTCTCATCCAGATTGCGCCATTGTCTGCAATGGCGGTTCTTTTATTGTTCTTCCATAACAGCAACCGCACGAACACTGTTATGACATTGCTCCCCTCTATGTGTAACAAATAACCCTGTTAAGAATGTTGTCTTTAATCAATTGTAAGTGCATGTTAAATACCACTTTAGAGTTATTAACCGCCTTTATCGCCCACTTCTTTGCTCAACTTTCGACACAACGCACATTTTCAAAAAATTACTTATAACGTCATGTTATAGAAAGAATTAACTCATTTTTGCGAGTTCCCTTCAAAAATCAGTTTGCCGCTAATTTGCACAATTCTGTTTTTGCGTGATCTGCCGCGCAAATACTAAACAAAACTGTCAAAGCCCCTACATTTAACGTTTATGAGACATATTATTAACATCTTACAAGGAGAACAAAAACCATGAGCCAAATCCATAAACACGCTATTCCCGCAAACATTGCGGATCGTTGCCTGATCAACCCAGAGCAGTACGAAGCCAAATATCAGCAATCCATCAACGATCCCGATACCTTTTGGGGCGAACAGGGCAAAATTCTCGACTGGATCAAACCGTATCAGAAGGTGAAAAACACCTCCTTTGCTCCAGGTAACGTCTCAATTAAATGGTACGAGGACGGTACGCTGAATCTGGCGGCAAACTGTCTTGACCGGCATCTACAGGAAAATGGCGATCGCACCGCCATCATCTGGGAGGGCGACGACGCCTCACAGAGCAAACACATTACCTATCGCGAACTGCATCGCGACGTCTGCCGTTTCGCCAACACCCTGCTTGAGCTGGGCATTAAAAAAGGCGACGTCGTGGCAATCTACATGCCGATGGTGCCGGAAGCGGCGGTCGCAATGCTGGCTTGTGCCCGTATCGGCGCCGTGCATTCGGTTATCTTTGGCGGCTTCTCACCGGAAGCCGTTGCCGGGCGCATTATCGACTCCAGCTCACGTTTGGTGATTACCGCCGATGAAGGCGTACGCGCCGGGCGCAGCATCCCACTGAAAAAGAACGTCGATGACGCGCTGAAAAATCCCAACGTGAAGAGCGTTGAGCATGTGGTGGTGCTGAAACGCACAGGCGGAAAAATTGACTGGCAGGAAGGTCGCGACCTGTGGTGGAGCGATCTGATTGAACAAGCCAGCGCCGATCATCAGCCTGTCGAAGTGAACGCCGAAGATCCGCTGTTCATCCTCTACACGTCCGGTTCTACCGGCAAACCCAAAGGTGTGCTGCACACAACCGGGGGTTATCTGGTGTATGCCGCCACGACGTTCAAATATGTCTTTGACTATCACCCGGGCGATATCTACTGGTGCACCGCCGATGTGGGCTGGGTTACCGGGCACAGCTACCTGCTGTACGGACCGCTGGCCTGCGGCGCGACCACCCTGATGTTTGAAGGTGTACCGAACTGGCCGACCCCTGCGCGAATGTCGCAAGTGGTGGACAAACACCAGGTCAACATTCTCTACACCGCACCTACCGCTATTCGCGCCCTGATGGCGGAAGGCGATAAGGCCATTGAAGGTACTGACCGCTCTTCCCTGCGCATCCTCGGTTCGGTTGGCGAGCCGATCAACCCGGAGGCCTGGGAATGGTACTGGAAGAAGATCGGTAACGAGAAATGCCCGGTAGTAGACACCTGGTGGCAGACGGAAACCGGTGGCTTCATGATCACGCCAATGCCGGGCGCGACCGAACTGAAAGCAGGCTCTGCGACACATCCCTTCTTCGGCGTACAACCAGCGCTGGTGGATAACGAAGGCAATCCGCTGGAAGGGGCAACCGAAGGCAATCTGGTGATCACGGATTCCTGGCCCGGACAGGCGCGCACGCTGTTTGGCGATCACGAACGCTTTGAGCAAACCTACTTCTCTACCTTCAAAAATATGTATTTCAGCGGTGATGGCGCGCGTCGTGACGAAGACGGCTACTACTGGATCACCGGACGCGTCGATGACGTGTTGAACGTCTCCGGTCACCGTCTGGGGACGGCGGAGATTGAGTCAGCGCTGGTGTCGCATCCAAAAATCGCCGAAGCGGCGGTGGTCGGTATTCCGCACAGCATCAAGGGGCAAGCGATTTATGCCTACGTGACGCTGAATCACGGCGAAGAACCGTCACCGGAGCTGTACACAGAAGTGCGCAACTGGGTGCGTAAAGAGATTGGCCCGCTGGCGACGCCAGATGTGCTGCACTGGACCGACTCTCTGCCTAAAACCCGTTCAGGCAAGATTATGCGCCGTATTCTGCGCAAGATCGCGGCGGGCGATACCAGCAATCTGGGCGATACCTCAACTCTCGCCGATCCAGGCGTGGTAGAGAAACTGCTCGAAGAGAAGCAGGCCATCGCGATGCCATCGTAAGAAAAATATTCCGGATAGCGACGCATAAGCGTCTTATCCGGCCTACAAATCTACCCCTACCCTCTCTTCACCGGGAGGGAAATATAAAAACCTCCCCCAAAGGATTTCGTGTTACAGGAAGGCGGCAAGCGAGCACATCCCCAGGAGCATAGCCCACTATGTGACTGGGGTGGGTGAGTGCGGCCAACGAACCTGTGGCGCGAAAGACGCAGGGGGCCTCTGGAGAGTCTGTGATGAATGACCAAATTTATCAGCGGATAGAAGACAGCGCGCGTTTCAGGGAATTAGTTGAAAAACGGCAACGGTTTGCCACCATTCTGTCGATTATCATGCTGGTGGTTTATATCAGCTTTATCCTTCTGATTGCTTTCGCGCCTGGCTGGCTGGGCACTCCGTTACACGCCGGCACCAGCGTCACCCGGGGTATTCCCATTGGCGTAGGGGTGATTCTTATCTCCTTCATTCTGACCGGTATTTATATCTGGCGAGCGAACAACGAATTCGACCGCCTTAACAACGCGGTACTGCACGAGGTAAAAGCATCATGAAGAGAGTCCTGACGGCGCTTGCCGCCACACTACCTTACGCTGCCAACGCAGCGGATGCGATTAGCGGTGCAGTTCAACGCCAGCCAACCAACTGGCAAGCGATCATCATGTTCCTGATTTTCGTCGTGTTTACGCTTGGTATTACTTACTGGGCCTCTAAACGCGTGCGCTCCCGTAATGACTACTACACCGCCGGAGGCAATATTACTGGCTTCCAGAACGGGCTGGCGATTGCGGGCGATTATATGTCCGCCGCCTCGTTCCTTGGGATCTCCGCGCTGGTCTTTACCTCCGGCTATGACGGGCTGATCTACTCGCTGGGCTTCCTGGTCGGCTGGCCGATCATTCTGTTCCTGATCGCAGAACGCCTGCGTAACCTGGGACGTTATACTTTTGCGGATGTGGCCTCGTATCGCCTGAAACAAGGGCCGATCCGTATACTTTCCGCCTGCGGCTCACTGGTCGTTGTGGCGCTGTATCTAATCGCTCAGATGGTCGGCGCGGGTAAATTGATCGAGCTGCTGTTCGGTCTGAACTACCACGTTGCGGTGGTGCTGGTCGGCGTATTGATGATGATGTACGTGCTGTTCGGCGGCATGCTGGCAACCACCTGGGTACAGATTATCAAAGCGGTGCTGTTGCTGTTCGGCGCAAGCTTCATGGCCTTTATGGTGATGAAACACGTCGGCTTTAGCTTCAACAATCTGTTCACCGAAGCGATGGCGGTACACCCGAAAGGCTCTGCCATCATGAGTCCTGGTGGACTGGTGAAAGACCCGATTTCCGCACTGTCGCTGGGGCTGGGGCTGATGTTCGGTACGGCGGGCTTGCCGCACATTCTGATGCGTTTCTTCACGGTCAGCGATGCCCGCGAAGCGCGTAAGAGCGTGTTCTATGCCACGGGTTTTATGGGTTATTTCTACATCCTGACCTTTATCATCGGTTTTGGCGCCATCATGCTGGTCGGCGCTAACCCCGAGTATAAAGACGCGGCGGGCAAGTTGATTGGCGGCAACAACATGGCGGCAGTCCACCTGGCTAATGCAGTGGGCGGCAACCTGTTCCTTGGTTTTATCTCTGCGGTCGCCTTCGCCACCATTCTGGCGGTGGTCGCGGGTCTGACGCTGGCCGGCGCATCGGCGGTTTCTCACGATTTGTACGCCAACGTATTCCGTAAAGGCGCAACCGAACGTGAAGAACTGCGGGTGTCGAAGATCACCGTACTGGTGCTGGGCGTGATTGCCATCGTTCTGGGCGTACTGTTTGAAAACCAGAACATCGCCTTCATGGTGGGCCTGGCATTTGCGATTGCGGCAAGCTGTAACTTCCCGATCATCCTGCTTTCGATGTACTGGTCAAAACTGACCACCCGGGGTGCGATGATGGGCGGCTGGTTAGGTCTGTTAACCGCCGTAGTGCTGATGGTGCTTGGCCCAACCGTGTGGGTGCAAATCCTCGGTCACGAAAAAGCGGTCTTCCCGTATGAATACCCGGCGTTGTTCTCTATCTCCGCCGCTTTCCTCGGGATCTGGTTCTTCTCAGCCACCGATAACTCCGAAGAAGGTAATCGTGAGCGCGAACAGTTCCGCGCCCAGTTTATCCGTTCCCAGACCGGTCTCGGCGTAGAGCAGGGTCGGGCGCATTAATCTCCCCATTCCCCGGCCGTCCTGGCCGGGGAATCATCAATACATGTTTACCCCACGGTAAAGCTGGCAACCAGTCTGAGTTTTCCGTCTATAAGCTTAAAAATGTAAGTCGACGCGCCATCGCAGTACTCAGAGAGTCCGGGGAGCTGTTTGTTCGCGCTGGTCCCCAGATAAAGACGCAAACCTCCCTCTTCGAACTCGCCGCCCGCAACGGTATCGCACGTTCCTTCCACCGTATGCTTTTGCCCATTTTCCTCGTAAAAGAACATCCCATCGTCTTCTGCTGGAAAGTAGTGGCGTTTTTGTTCTGCTTCAGACAACGCGTTTATCCTGCGCTCGCCGAGGGTCTGCGCATTAGGGTCCACCGCGATTTCACTGAGCATCTGCACGCTATCAATGACTTTTGTCGCATTTTTGTCAAAAACGGCTTCGGTGAGTTTTTCCGGCTCCTGCGAATCAATATGAGGGAAAAAGCCCCACGTATCGCCCTCAACCGGAAACACAAAATACGCTTTCAGCGCAGCCACGTTTTTTTCACGCAGCGCCTGCTGAAACTGTTGCAACTGAACCAACATACTTTTTTTCTGCTCTGGCGTGTCCGCCCCGCTGACCTCTTTTACATCATCCAGCAGGAGTAATACGGACGTGAAGTGCCAGCCAGACTGCTGGTACATCGTTTCCCCCGTCACGATCACCTCTTTGCCCAGACTCGGCGCGATGTCGGCATATGTGACTTTCGTCTTATCGATGAAAATAAGCTGCACTTCCGGAACCGTTTCGCCTGCGCTGGCGATATTGCATTCAAAAGGCGAGTTAAGCTGCAAAAAATCGTACGTCAGCGCTTCGTCGCCATCCTTGATGCTTTCGAAATTCGGCGGCCCAGGATAAGTGTGCTGCACCAGCTTACCCTGTAAGGTGATGTGTTGATTTTCATCAGGACACCAGGCCAGAACGGACTGGCTAAATAAGAGAACAGACAGCCATAAATACTTCACACTTTGTATCCTTACACCAGCGAGTAGAGTTACCCGCCAGTGTAATGAGTACACAGAGTAATGAACATTGCCTACAGCGAAATTAGAACATAACTCTGGCGACCAGCGGTGCCGCCAGCACGGTCACAACCCCTGAAAGCATCATCACCAGGCTGGCCACTACGCCTTCCTGTTGACCCAGTTCATAGGAGCGCGCGGTTCCCGCACCGTGGGAAGCGGCGCCAAATCCGGCCCCTTTTGCCATCCCTTCACGAATCGAGAGCCGCAAAAACAGCGCGTCGCCGGGAATATCCCTATACAGCAACAGCGTCCGGTGAACTTTACCGAGTTTGAACTGGTTTCCCGATTGAAATAAATCGCGAGCGCGAGCCGTTCCGCGACCGTTAAGATTATCCCCCTGGTATATGGAGGGGATATTTCAATGGCTGTACCCATGTTAAACGGCGCTGAAAGAAACCCTCTCTGCAAAAGAATTGTTCAATATTAACGTGATAATACCCCTATTAAAATTTATCCACATTCCCCATGCTTTTACAATTCTCATACTTTTTACCTATGGCACCTTGTGTAAAAAAATAATTATAAATCAGCGGATTATTTGTGTTTTTCGCCATGTTAAAAACGGAAATAAGTATGGAATGGAATAGAAATGCAGCGGTTGATCACGCCAAAGGGCACGCAAACGCCAGGTCTCTTGGTCGTTGTGCTGAGTACACAAGAGAAGCAATCAGTGCAGGTGGAGTAGAAATTGGTCACACCAATTCAGCTAAAGACTATGGAATATTGTTGGAGAACGCCGGTTTTAGAGCCATAGGCATAGGAGAAAATTTGCTCGCAGGAGATGTTGTCATCATACAACCCTATCCGGGCGGAAACCGAAACGGGCATATGGCGATTTTTGATGGCACCACTTGGTACTCTGATTTTCGCCAACGTGATATGTGGGCAGGACCAGGTTATCGCAGCGCTCATCCATCGTATGTTATCTACAGGAAAAATTAATGCGCGCACTACTTTTAGTATCACTCCTGCTGATGGGTATCACCACTCACGCACAGACGCCTGAAGCAACCGTCAGAGATTTCTATCATTTTTACCTGACGGATTTTGTCTCTGATAGCCACGAAAACCCTCTGAATTCCGCCAAAATGCAGCATTACGTCGCGAAAGAGACGCTGACCAGACTTAAAGCCATTCAGGATATCGACGAGCAAGAGATCGTAGAAGCGGACTATTTCACCTACTGCCAGGATTATGCTGCCGAATGGGTAGCCGCGCTCGACGTCGGAACCGCCAGGGATGACACAGGGGGAAAAGTACTGGATGTCTGGCTTGGTATTCAGGATGGCAAAAAACTCAAACTTCGTGACTATTTACGCAAGGAAGACGGCACCTGGAAAATTTACCGGGTGGTCGATGTTTCGAACGGGTATGAGCAAAATATATTTGACGATCAAGCCATTAGCGCGGCCAGAGCCCAGGCCGCCACGCTGTCCCAACACTAGCCATTCGTTGTCATTTTCTGAACCAGAGAAAAAAGTAAGGGCTTGCCGTATGTCGGGTAGCGCTTCGCTACCCGATTTATCAGAACATCACCCTTGCGACCAGCGGCGCGGCCAGCACGGTCACAACCCCTGAAAGCATCATCACCAGGCTGGCCACTACGCCTTCCTGTTGACCCAGTTCATAGGAGCGCGCGGTTCCCGCACCGTGGGAAGCGGCGCCAAATCCGGCTCCTTTTGCCATTCCTTCGCGAATCGAGAGCCGCAAAAAAAGCGCATCGCCGACCGCCATGCCAAATACTCCGGTGACCACGACAAACAGCGCGACGAGATCCGGTTGCCCACCCAACGGTTCTGCCGCCGCCAGCGCAAAGGGGGTGGTGATGGAGCGCACCGCCAGACTGCGCTGGATCTCATCCGGCAACGTAAATAAGCGCGCCAGCCATACGGAACTGGTGACGGCCACCACCGTCGCCGTCACCACCCCTGCGGTCAGCGACATCCAGTGGCGTTTGATAATCGCGATGTTATCGTAAACCGGCACCGCGAACGCAATGGTCGCCGGGCCGAGCAGCCACAACAGCCAGTGCGATTCGCCAATGTAGTTTTGCCAGGAGATATGTCCAAACACCAGCATCAACACCAGCAGCGCAGGAGTGAGTACCAGCGGCATTAACGGCAGTTTACGAAAACGACGGTACAGACGTTTGTTGGCGAAATAGATAACCAGCGTGACAGCCAGGCACAGTATGCTTAACTGGAAATTACTCACGGTTTAACCTGCTTAACTCGTAGCGATACACTTTGTCCACCACCCATGCCGTGGTGCCCAGCACCATCAGAGTGCTGATGGCAATCACCGCGAAGATACGCCATCCGTCCACCAGCAGAAGTTGCGTGTAGTTAACAACAGCGACCACCGCAGGAACAAAGAACAGCAGCATTTCCGCCAGCAACCAGTGCGCCCCCGCACGCACCCATTTGAGCGGGACCACCCGACAGACAATCAACGCCAACATCAACACCATCCCAACCAGATTGGCAGGTAACGGCAGATGCAGCCAGGAGACGAGATATTGGGCAAAAACAAATAAACCTGCATACAGCAGTACCTGAACCGGTACCTGGAGTCGTTGCACAACGGCAGGCGTAACGCGGCTTATCGCCACAGCCATGAGGAAATGTCCTGAAAAATAATACGAAGCGCCAGTATAGAGAGCCTCCGCCCTCGACTGAAATGAATTAAACTCATTGCAGGCATAGTCTTAAGGAATAATCATGGATATCAGAACGCTGCGTTATTTTGTCGAGGTGGTGCGCCAGCAAAGTTTCACCCGCGCAGCGGAGAAGTTATTTGTCACCCAGCCTACCATCAGCAAAATGCTGAAGAACCTTGAAGATGAGCTCAACTGTACACTGCTGATCCGCGACGGGCGGCGTCTGTTACTGACCGATACGGGACGCGTAGTTTTTGAGCGCGGACTGGCCATTCTCGCGGAGTTCCGCCAACTGGAAGACGAGCTGGGCGATATTAACCATCTCAACAAGGGCGTGTTGCGACTCGGTATTCCCCCGATGGTAGGCATGTTAATGGCGGGACCGATTAGCCTGTTTCGCCAACGCTACCCCGGCGTGGAGCTGAAGATTTCAGAATTTGGCGGTCTGACGGTGCAGCAGGCGGTGAGCAATGGCGAGCTGGATGTCGCCATGACCGCACTACCTGTCGAAGAGGAAAGCGGGCTGGCAACGTTGCCGCTCTTTAGCCATCCCCTGTGCGTGCTGGTGCCGCGCTCCGGCCCGTGGATAAAGCGCGAGTCGATCTCTCCAGAGGCGTTGGCGGAACACCCCTTGCTTATCTATAACGAAGATTTTGCATTGAGCCGCCAGTTGATGCAGCTTTTTCACCAGCATGGCGTGAAACCGCGCATTGCCGTGCGCAGCGGGCAGTGGGATTTTCTGGCGGCCATGGTGCAGGCGGGCGTTGGCATTGCCATTTTGCCGGAACCGATTTGTCAGCGTCTGGATAAGAACACGCTGCGCTGGTTCCCGCTGGAGAGCGATTTACGCTGGCAGTTGGGAATGATTTGGCGTGAAGGCGTTTACCTGTCGCATAGCGCCCAGGCATGGCTGAAATGTTGCGAAGGGTTTTGGTTAACGCAGGAACGGCGCATTGCCCGGTAAGCAAAAATGCCACCGGGCACACAGGCAGGACGCGTAGGCCTGATAAGCGCAGCGCCATCAGGCACGTTCACCTGCACATAAGTCAGTCACTTCACCGGCCCAGTTTTCTGGATACAAACCAAGATTCACATCGCGATGAAACGAGGAAAAAGGCCATTCATTCACCTGCTTAACCCAGCCATGTTTAATGGGATTGAGATAAATATAATCAATGTGGTGATGGTAATCACGTTCATCCCGGAGGGTGTGTTCCCAGAATCGCGGTTGCCAGATCTGGTTTAAGCGCAGTGTCTTACTGAATCGTTTTTTAATCTCTCGCCAACGGCAGGAAAAGTCATATTCGTTGTCAGGCAACGTCCAGATACAGTGCATATGCTCAGGCAAGATGACCCAGGCATTGATGTGAAATGACTTATTTCTTTTAACCACCCAAATGGCATCGAGAAGCGCAGTGATTTGCGTTGTCAAAAGATGGCTCTTGCGATTGCGCAGGTTAACCGTGAAAAACCATGTCCCACCGTTAATATAGTTGCGCCGATAGTCAGACATATTCCCTCCTTCTTTCGCAACATAGGAGGATCAGGGGGAAGCAGCAAGATAGCCAGATCCATTCAGGAATGCGGCTCGCAAAGCGGGTTGCCGGATGGCGGCGCTCGCGCCTTATCCGGCCTACGAAGAGCCCAACAGATATTGTAGGCCTGATAAGCGAAGCGCCATCAGGCACGAGCACCTGCGCATCGTTCCGGATGTGCATGCCCTGTAGGCCCGGTAAGCGAACGCCACCGGGCAACACGAGACTTATTGATTTTCGATCAGCAGCGCTTCCAGCAAATCGAGATCGTGCAGCAGTTTCTGCAACGTTTCATTGCTGATCTCGCGCGTGGCGCGCAGGTGATATAACTCGGCGCGTTCGGAGCGTAATGCCGCCAGACGGAATCGCCGCTCAAGGTTTTCTTCCTGCATTGAACTTTCGACATCATTACGCCCATCGGCACGACGGCGCAAATTACCAATTACGCGGGAACTGACCTCCGTCAGCAACTGGTTATCGATGTTCTCTTCACTATCCGCCGCCAGACGCTCTTCCATTTTCTGGATGGCGACAATCGCCACCTCAGCCGTCGCTGCCCGCGCAATCCGTATCTCTTTTTGCTGCTGAGAGTGGTCGGCCACTTCCAGATGTTGCAGCAGAATCGGCAGCATCACCACACCGACAAACAGCGAGAATAAAATCACCCCTGCGGCCAAAAAGATGAGTTCATAGCGTGCGGGAAAGACGCTGCCATCCGGCAGCAGCAGCGGGATAGAAAGAACACCCGCCAGCGTGATCGCCCCACGAACACCAGCAAAAGAGGCAATCAAAATCTCACGCGTCGTCCAGGAGCCAAACTCCATCGGTTTTTTCTTCAGGAAGCGCTGGCTGAAATTTTTCATCGTCCACAACCAGCCAAAGCGTACCAACATCAGCGCCACGTAAATCAGCACAATATCGGTAAACAGCATCCACATTTCGACGTTTGGATCGGCTTCTGCCGCCACCAGCGAAGATTCCAGAATGCCCGGCAATTGCAGCCCCAACAACAGGAAGACCATGCCGTTAAACACAAACTCCAGCATCGCCCAGGTACTGTTAGCACGCAAACGCATCGCCAGCGGCGCACGGCGCATCACACCAGAACGGGTGATGGTCATCCCGGCCGCCACCGCCGCCAGAATACCGGACACGCCAATATGTTCCGCAATCAGGTAGGACGCAAACGGCAGCAGGAACAGCAGAACGATTTGCGTTGCCGGTTCATCGCCACCCCAGCGACTCAGAAAACGCAGAGAGCGACCATAGAGCCAGCTGACCACAAACCCCGCCAGAATCCCGCCAGCCGCCACCTTAAAGAACTCTACCGTTGCGCCGCCGACGGTAAACACCATCGTGCCCATCGCCACGGCCACCGCAAACTTTAACGACACCAGGCCAGAGGCGTCATTCATCAACGCTTCGCCCTGCAGGATGCCCATAATTTTTTTCGGGATACGCCCTTCACCCACAATTCCGGAGAGCGCCACCGCATCGGTCGGCGACAGGACCGCCGCCAGCGCAAAGGCCGGTATCAGCGGAATGCCGGGCACCAGCCAGTAGATCATAAAACCAATCCCGATCACCGTGACGATCACTAACGCCAGCGCCAGCCCCAAAATCTCTCGTCCGTGCTCAAGGAATTCGCGGGTCGGCGTCTTCCAGCCATCCGCAAACAGCAGTGGCGGTATAAAGAGAACCAGGAACAGTTCCGGGTCAAATTCCACATGCAAACCAAACGTTGGCCACGCCAGCAATGCGCCAACGGCGATCTGCATGAGGGGGAGAGGGAGTTGGAAGGGTAATACGCGCGTCACTACCCCGGACAGCGAGACCACAAGGGTCATAATGAGTATCGTGAAGAAAATTTCCATGCGATCCCTGTTTGCGATGTTTCTTATGATAAGTACTGAGAAGGCGTCGTGCCTCACTTCTATCTTCCTCAGGGTAACGCAAAAGACAATGGGATGTGCCCCAAAAATAAAAACGGGCGGCAAAAGCCACCCGTTTTTAGAGGGTTCGACAGGATCAGATAGCCCAGCCGCCTGCATAAAATACGACCAGCGCCACCGCGATCACCACCGTACCGATGTTCAGCTTACGCCATTCACCCGAGACCAGACGACCGATCACCAGCGTCGCAAAACCGATCATAATGCCGGTTACGATGTTGCAGGTCAGAACGATAAACACCGCCGTGACCAGTCCTGCCATCGCATCGACAAAATCAGCAAAGTCGATTTTGCCCACGTTGCTGAGCATCAGCAGACCGACATACATCAGCGCTGGCGCGGTTGCATAGACCGGCACCAGATAAGAGAGCGGAGAAAGGAACAGGATAAACAGGAACAGTACGCCAACGGTAATGGCCGTCAGGCCGGTTTTCCCGCCTGCCGCCGTACCCGCTGCGGATTCAATGTACACCGCCGCCGGAGCCGCACCGACCAGCCCGGAGAAGACGCTGCTCAGGGAGTCCGTGGTCAGCGCTTTGCCGCCGTCGATAATCTGCCCGTCTTTATCCAGCAGGTTTGCCTGACCGGCGACCGCGCGGATCGTGCCTGTGGCATCAAACACCGCCGTCATCACTAACGCCAGTACGCTCGGTAGCACAACAGGGTTCAGCGCGCCCATAATATCCAGACTGCCAATCAGCGAGTTGCCGTTTTCATCGCTCAGAGAAGGCATGGCGAAAATACCGGAGAAATGCACGTTCGGGTCGAAGATCAGGCCCACAACGGAAATACCGATGATGGTGAGCAGGATGCCGCCAGGCACTTTCAGTTTTTCCAGACCGATAATCACCGCCAGGCCAATCAGCGACATGATCACCGGGAAGGAGTCAAAATGACCCAGCGCAACCGGCAGACCGTCCAGCGGATTCTTAATAACCAGACCCACGCCGTTCGCGGCAATCAACAGCAGGAACAGGCCGATACCAATACCGGTCCCGTGCGCCACACCTTGCGGCAGGTTTCGCAGGATCCAACTACGGATACCCGTTGCAGAGATAACCGTAAACAGAACGCCCATCAGGAACACCGCGCCAAGCGCGACCGGTACGCTGATGTGCTGGCCCAGCACCAGACTAAACGCGGTGAAGGCGGTCAGAGAAATCGCACAGCCAATGGCCAACGGCAGATTCGCCCACAGACCCATCACAATCGAACCAATACCCGCCACCAGACAGGTCGCCACAAATACAGCGGCGGGCGGGAATCCTGCTTTACCCAGCATCCCCGGAACGACGATCACAGAGTAGACCATCGCCAGAAACGTCGTTAATCCGGCAACCACTTCCTGACGGACGGTACTTCCGCGGTGTGAAATTTTAAACCAGGCGTCGAGTGAACCGCCGGTACGCGCTGAAGGCGTAGACATAGAAAACATCCCCTGAGAGTTTATTTTTCGTCGATATGCGTGGTGGACAATCCACTGCCAGCGAAACGTCATCTCCATGTGCTACGTTTGCGACAATAGGGGTGTCGCAAAAAAGCAAACGTTTAGCTCCGCGCATACAAAACGGGTAGTAAAAAAAAGCAAACGATTATCCAGCGATTCTACGGGGGTTTTCAACTGAACTTTGTCCCTTTTTACGCATTTCTTTTTAGAATGGTGAAGAAACCAACAATCGATGCGCAAACGTTATCGTCAATGCGCAATCTGATAACAATTTTTTCCCGGTTGAATAAAAAACAATCCGATGCCGTTTTACCCACCGGGGATCTCAAATGCGCCTCCCTGATCAATCGCACGCTGCCAGGCGGGTCGCGTCTCCACCCGTGTTTTCCAGGCGCTGATGTGCGTCAGGTCATCAATCCCGCTTCTGGCAAGCAGCGCAAACAGCGGGAAGCTCATTTGAATGTCCGCCATGCTGATATGCTCTCCGGCAAACCAGGGGCGTCCCGCCAGATGCGCATCAATATAGCGGGCGTGCGTTTCCAGTTGCGGATTGAGCCAGGCTTTTTGCACCCCTTGTCCCAGCACGCCGCCCAGCGTACGCAACCCAAAGGGGACGGGAGGTTTACCGAGGCTCACAAAAACCAGTTTCATCAGAAGCAACGGCATCAGCGACCCTTCAGCATAATGAAGCCAGAACCGGTACTGCCGTTTCTGTTCACTATCAACCGGTTTAAAGTGCCCTGCGCTGTCATAGGTTTCCTGCAAATACTCCAGTATTGCCCCGGATTCAGCGAGGATGGCGCCGTTGTCTTCAATCACCGGGGATTTACCAAGAGGGTGGATTTTTTTCAGCGCCGGTGGTGCCAGCATCGTCTTTTCACGCTGATAACGAACAATCTGGTACGGCAGCGATAACTCCTCTAGTGCCCACAGTACGCGCTGGGATCGGGACTGATTCAAGTGATGTACTGTCAGCATGTTTGCCTCCTGTTATTCATTCCAATTAACTATAGAAAATTGTCGAAGATGGCGTAAAAATTTCGGCTAAATAATCGGCATAACAGTGGCAAACCTGCGGTTGTGGCATACAATTACAGTATCAACACAGACCGGAACCTCCACCACGTGCTCGACTGAGGGGTGTTGACGTCGGGGGAAACCCTCCCGTGAACCAGCGGGATAGAGTGAAAGACAAAGACCGGAAACAAACTAAAGCGCCCTCCTGTGGCGCTTTAGTTTTGTCCTTTTATTGCTGAAGCGCGCGTTTTCCGTCCTGCAAAAGCGCGTCAATGACAACCCTGAAAAGCATCGCGCCGCCAGGTAAACACGAACTTTTTAATCATCTTCCAGCAATCGCGCGCCCGTCCCCTGCTCACCCAACTGATCGCCTGGGTTACGCAATGGGCAGTCACTACGTGAAAGGCAACCGCAGCCAATACAACCGTCCAGCTCATCACGCAACGCCACCAGCGTGTGGATTCGCCTGTCCAGTTCCTCACGCCACTGGGATGAAAGCTGCCGCCACTCTTTTGCGCTCAGCGTATGCCCTTCCGGCAGCACGCCCAGCGCCTCGCCAATGGTCGACAGGGGAATGCCAATTCGCTGCGCAATTTTAATGATCGCCACATAACGCAGCACATCGCGTTTATATCGTCGCTGGTTGCCGCTGTTGCGAATACTGCTGATCAACCCTTTGCTTTCGTAAAAGTGCAAAGCGGATACCGCCACGCCGCTACGCTTCGCCACCTCGCCCGGCGTCAAAAGGGCTTTAATGCGGGGTAATTTCTTTTCCATAAAATCGCTTTACCTCAAGTTAACTTGAGGAATTATACTCGCCCGCAGACAAAACGACGAATTGAACACTGAGAAAGAGGCAGCAATATGTCCCATCAGCAGATTATTCAAACCCTTATTGAATGGATTGATGAACATATCGACCAACCGCTGAACATTGATGTGGTCGCAAAAAAATCAGGTTATTCGAAATGGTACTTACAGCGAATGTTCCGAACGGTGATGCGCCAGACGTTGGGCGACTATATTCGCCAGCGTCGGCTCCTGCTGGCTGCCGTGGAACTCCGAACGACCGAGCGCCCGATTTTTGATATTGCGATGGATCTGGGATATGTGTCGCAACAAACCTTTTCGCGCGTCTTCCGCCGTGAGTTTGATCGCACCCCCAGCGACTACCGCCATAGCCTGTAACGTTACTGCTCGTGCTGCATCATGCTCACGGGCGGTCGTTGCAACCATTGCATGAACTCTTGCGGCGGTAGCGCTTTCGCAAAGTGCCATCCCTGACAATAATGGACGCCGCGCTTAAGCAGCCAGGTGACCTGCTCCGCCGTCTCCACACCTTCCGCAATGGTCTTCAGGCGCAGGCTTTGCGCCATCTCAATAATATGTTCCGCGATAAGATGGCTGGTACTATTGGTGGTCAACGTATCAACAAACGATTTGTCGATCTTCAGAATGTCGACATTCAACGAATACAGATTGTGTAAGTTCGAATACCCCGTGCCGAAATCATCAATGGCGACTTCGTATCCGGCCTGACGAAACGCCTGAATTACCGGCGTCATTTTGGGCACATCAATAAATCCGCGCTCCGTCACTTCCACTTTAATTTGTTGCGCAAGCACCGAATGCTGGCGTGCTTTGTCAGCGATTAACGCAATCAGGCGCGAGGAGTGAAAGTCGGAAGCCGAGAGGTTGATCGAAATATACAGATGGGGATGCCGCGCCAGGAAATGGCCCAAATCATTGAACACCCCCTCTACGACGTAATCCGTAAGCTGTTCAATCATGCCCTCTTTTTCTGCCAGTTGGATAAACTCCGTGGGGCTCATGACCTGACCTTCACATCCCGGCCAGCGCAACAGCGCCTCCGCACCGACGCATTTTTCATTTTTGACATCAATGATCGGCTGGTAATGCACACAGAGCTGACGTTTATCAATCGCACGCTGCAGCAAACGGCGGGGAGAGTGATATTCCCGGCGGGTACGCCACCCCATCAATAGCAAAATAATGCTACAGATAATGCCTAACGGTAATGTCAGGGTGGCCTGGTGATATAGGTTCTGGTAAAAACGAGCGCTTGAAGTCGAAACAATCACCGCTATCGGGCGTTTTTCGGAATGCACAATAGTGTAGAAACGATTGTCCTCCTGAAAAACTAATTTATCACGACGTATCATCGGGAGTAATTGTTCAACATTGGCCCACTCACTGACAGAGAAAAATGATTCGGTGACCGTATCATACACCCCCCAGGCCAGGGACTGATCGTCAGACATCACTTCACTGTAAGATAACGGATTTATCACCGCTACATAGTTTCCTCTTTGCATATACGTCATTTTATAGCCTGCAAAAAAAGGGGTATCGCGATAGTAATAAATAGCGGTATCAGGTTTTCGTTGATAATTAGCAGAGGGAATAATATAAGGGCTGGCGGGCGCCATAACGGTCGAACACAAAAAATGATCGCCCTGGGCATAAATTAGCTCGCTAATATACAAGCGACCACGAATAATATTCAGCATACGTTGCTGATGCGCAGAAGTGCATGCTTTGCCATGATACTGTTCTGCGGCGTCACGTGCTAAATCGGCCTGTAAGATCACCAGCTCTGTTTTATCTAACGCCAGTTGTGCAAAAGAGTGAAGCTGGTTATGCGTTTCTGATACCGCGCGTCCGTGAGCGAACCATAGCGCCAGCATCACGGGGAGCAATGCCACCATGATTGTTCCGAGGAACTTCAGCATCTTGCTGTGCGCGCTACGATTCATTTCAGCCCTATTTCCCTGCAGTTTGTGTGACTGTAATCATCAGGCTGGATGTTCTGGCTCAATAATTCGAGTTGCATGACAACGCGTAGTGACGCGGCACGTAAAAGCGAACCCAGGCGACTAACAAAACGCAATGACCGGGGTAACGAATGCTGCCGTCGCACATGCAACTTGAAGCACGTCGAGTCTATAACAAACAGGTGATTAAATTGCATGAATCTATCAACATTAGCAACAGACTTTTCTTAGTAAAAGTCTGATATTGACGGATGATGATAATATTTTCCCGTAAGGTAAACTTAAAGTTACGCTTATTTTTATTAAGGAATACGCGCCCAGCAAGGATTCGGATTTTTCTTATAAAAATGACATGCGTATTTTAAAAAAATTTCGTTAACTTTTCTGAATGGTTAATTTTACTAAAAATATAAACGAGTAATAAAGATACATCTTTATTTTCCAAAGCTCGGCGCAAAATAATTAGAGTAACAGCGCATTCAGCCTGAAACATGACCACCAGAATGCCTCCCCCCTTATTTACCATGTGTTTTATGTGGATATAAAACAGACAAAAAAGGGTGTCCCACGCTGGCGAACAAATCACTCAATGTGATATAGTTCACAAAACAAATGAAACAAAAACAACGTTTCATTAAATCTTGTTCTCACAGCCCGCCGATAGCCAGAGTGCACCACGTCTCCCGTGAACAACACCGTGCTGTCCAGGGCAGCAGCTACTCTCAGAGGATTCGTTTCATGGCAACCATCACCACTGGCGTGGTTCTTCTCCGCTGGCAATTGCTGAGCGCCGTGCTCATGTTTTTAGCCAGCACGCTGAATATTCAGTTTCGTAAATCAGACGCGGTTGGGCTGTCTGTCATCAGTAGCGCACTGGGCGTGGCCTCCGCCTGTTGGTTTGCTACCGGTTTGCTTGGTATTACTCTGGTGGATATCTCGACCATCTGGAGCAATATCGAATCAGTGATGGTAGAGGTGATGAGCCATACGCCCCCCGAGTGGCCGATGGTATTAGTCTGACGTTGAGAAGAGCCTCCTTTGTGGAGGCTTTTTATTAGGCAATAAAAAACCCCCTGTCGAGACAGGGGGTTGCAGAAAACACGTTACCGTATTGACCTATTAATATCAGAACGGGATGTCGTCATCGAAATCCATCGGCGGTTCGTTAGACGGTGCAGGCGCAGACTGCTGCGGACGAGACTGTGCGCCGCCGCTGAACTGATTGCCGCCCTGAGGCTGTTGAGGCTGACCCCAACCACCCTGCTGCTGACCACCAGCACTTCCACCTGCCGGAGCACCGCCACCCTGACGGCCACCCAGCATCTGCATGGTGCCGCCGACGTTAACCACCACTTCCGTCGTGTATTTTTCTACGCCGGACTGATCGGTCCATTTACGGGTACGCAACTGACCTTCAATATAGACCTGAGAACCTTTACGCAGGTATTCACTGGCCACTTCCGCCAGTTTGCCAAACAGCACAACACGGTGCCATTCGGTCTGCTCTTTCATCTCACCGGTCGCTTTATCACGCCAGGATTCGGAAGTAGCCAGCGTAATGTTGGCAACTGCGCCACCATTTGGCATATAGCGTACTTCCGGGTCCTGGCCCAGATTACCGACGAGAATCACCTTGTTTACGCCTCTGCTGGCCATGATCGTGTCTCCTGAAAAACGTTTCTTAATAAGTGTAAGCGCGGGATTGTAGCATTTCCAATAGCGCTTTTACTACGTTGCGAGGTCGATTCCGGTCAACAACCTCAGCCAGACATTGTTGCACAGGCACCTGCGTTTTGCATTCCAATACTGGATATCCATTCAGGTTTTATTGTGTCATAATTAACCGTTTGTAGTCACCGGTGGCTCCATGCGACCGGGCAAAAAGCGTTTAATCCGGGAAAGGTGAATGGATAAGATCGAAGTTCGGGGCGCCCGCACCCATAATCTCAAAAACATCAACCTCGTCATCCCCCGCGACAAATTAATTGTCGTGACCGGGCTTTCAGGTTCTGGCAAATCCTCGCTCGCTTTCGACACCTTGTATGCCGAGGGGCAGCGTCGTTACGTTGAATCCCTTTCCGCGTATGCGCGTCAGTTTCTGTCGCTGATGGAAAAACCGGACGTCGACCATATTGAAGGGCTGTCGCCCGCCATCTCAATTGAACAGAAATCGACGTCCCACAACCCGCGCTCCACGGTAGGGACAATTACCGAAATCCACGACTACCTGCGTCTGTTGTTCGCCCGCGTCGGTGAGCCGCGCTGCCCGGACCACGATGTTCCGCTGGCGGCCCAGACCGTCAGCCAGATGGTGGATAACGTGTTGTCGCAGCCAGAGGGAAAGCGCCTGATGCTGCTGGCGCCGGTGATCAAAGAGCGTAAAGGCGAACACACCAAAACGCTGGAGAATCTGGCGAGCCAGGGCTACATTCGCGCCCGTATTGACGGCGAAGTGTGCGATCTCTCCGACCCGCCAAAACTGGAACTGCAAAAGAAACACACCATTGAGGTGGTGATTGACCGCTTCAAAGTGCGCGACGATCTGTCCCAACGGCTGGCCGAATCGTTTGAAACGGCGCTGGAGCTTTCCGGCGGTACGGCGGTGGTGGCCGACATGGACGATCCAAAAGCGGAAGAGTTGCTCTTCTCCGCCAACTTCGCCTGTCCGATTTGCGGCTACAGTATGCGCGAACTGGAACCCCGGTTGTTTTCATTCAATAACCCGGCGGGCGCCTGCCCGACCTGCGACGGTCTTGGCGTACAACAATATTTCGATCCCGACCGGGTTATCCAGAATCCCGAGTTGTCGCTGGCAGGCGGCGCTATCCGCGGCTGGGACCGTCGTAATTTCTATTATTTCCAGATGCTGAAATCACTGGCTGAGCACTACAAGTTCGATGTGGATGCGCCGTGGGCCAGCCTGAGTGCGAATGTTCACAAAGTCGTGCTGTACGGTTCGGGTAAAGAGAACATTGAATTTAAGTACATGAACGATCGCGGTGATACCTCAGTCCGTCGCCATCCGTTCGAAGGCGTGCTGCACAATATGGAACGACGTTATAAAGAGACGGAATCCAGTGCGGTACGCGAAGAGCTGGCTAAATTCATCAGCAACCGCCCGTGCGCCAGTTGTGAAGGTACGCGCCTGCGTCGTGAAGCACGTCATGTGTTTGTTGAAAACACACCGCTGCCTGCGATTTCCGACATGAGCATCGGCCATGCGATGGACTTCTTCAACAACCTCAAACTCGCCGGTCAGCGGGCGAAGATCGCAGAGAAAATCCTTAAAGAGATCGGCGATCGCCTCAAGTTCCTCGTCAACGTCGGCCTGAATTACCTGACGCTTTCCCGTTCTGCGGAGACGCTTTCCGGCGGCGAAGCACAGCGTATCCGTCTGGCGAGCCAGATTGGCGCGGGGTTAGTCGGCGTGATGTACGTGCTGGATGAACCGTCGATTGGTTTGCATCAGCGTGACAACGAACGTCTGCTGGGAACGCTTGTCCATCTGCGTAATCTTGGTAACACCGTTATCGTCGTAGAACACGACGAAGATGCGATTCGGGCCGCAGACCATGTGATCGATATCGGTCCTGGCGCAGGGGTTCATGGCGGTCAGGTGGTCGCAGAAGGCACGCTCGACGATATCATGGCGGTTCCGGAATCTCTCACCGGCCAGTACATGAGCGGTAAACGTAAGATTGCAGTACCAAAACAGCGCGTTGCGGCGGACCCGGAGAAAGTGCTGAGACTGACGGGCGCGCGAGGCAACAACCTGAAAGACGTGACGCTGACGCTGCCCGTGGGTCTGTTTACCTGCATTACCGGCGTTTCCGGTTCCGGTAAATCCACATTGATTAACGACACGTTGTTCCCGATTGCGCAAACGCAATTGAATGGCGCAACGCTTGCTGAACCCGCGCCGTATCGCGATATTCAGGGTCTTGAGCATTTTGATAAGGTCATCGACATCGACCAAAGCCCAATTGGCCGTACACCGCGTTCCAACCCGGCGACCTATACCGGCGTGTTTACCCCCGTACGTGAACTGTTTGCCGGTGTACCGGAATCACGCTCGCGCGGGTATACGCCAGGACGATTTAGCTTTAACGTGCGTGGCGGGCGCTGCGAAGCCTGTCAGGGCGATGGCGTGATCAAAGTCGAAATGCACTTCCTGCCGGATATCTATGTGCCGTGCGACCAGTGCAAAGGTAAACGCTACAACCGCGAAACGCTGGAGATTAAGTACAAAGGCAAGACCATCCACGAAGTGCTGGATATGACCATCGAAGAGGCACGCGAGTTTTTTGATGCCGTTCCGGCGCTGGCGCGTAAGTTGCAAACTCTGATGGATGTTGGCCTGACCTACATTCGTCTCGGTCAGTCGGCGACGACGCTCTCCGGTGGTGAAGCGCAGCGTGTGAAACTGGCGCGCGAGTTATCCAAACGCGGCACCGGGCAGACACTTTATATTCTGGATGAACCAACGACGGGTCTGCACTTTGCGGATATCCAGCAGTTGCTGGACGTGCTGCATCAGTTGCGTGATCAGGGCAACACCATTGTGGTGATTGAGCACAATCTGGACGTGATTAAGACGGCGGACTGGATTGTCGATTTAGGCCCGGAAGGCGGCAGCGGCGGCGGGGAAATCCTCGTTTCCGGTACGCCAGAAACCGTTGCAGAGTGCGAAGCCTCACACACTGCCCGTTTCCTCAAACCGATGCTGTAATCATGCCCGATGGCGCTGCGCTTATCAGGCCTACGGGCACATATCCTGTAGGCCGGATAAGTCGCTGGCGACGCCATCCGGCAAAACGGCTCAGGGTTGCGCCAGTATCCGGCGTTTCTCTTCAGGTAACGTGTTCACTGCCTGCTGATAAGAGGCGTCAACCAGGTAATAGATCTGCGAATCCGGCAGCGAGCCGTCCAGATATACCGTGCTCCAGTGCGCTTTGTTCAGATGTCGACTGGGACGCACGTCGCTGTGTTGCTGGCGCAATAACTCTGCCAGTTCAGGGCTGGTTTTCAGAGAGACTGCAGGACGTTCTTCCACCTCTTTCACCATCGCGAAGAGGACATCTTCCACTTTAATTTGTGTGGCCTTCCAGTCGCTGTGCACGCTCTGCTCTGCGCCTGTTTTTGCCATGCAATATTGCAGTAACTCCGAATTGGTCATCTTTATTCCCCTTACAAGCGTGCCGCCCACTGAGAACATCTTTTATTCAGTGTGCAGCAAGTCAGCGAAAGGTAAAAGTGAACAGCTCAATTTTGTTTAAAAAAACAGCAAACCGGCAAGCGCAACGCTCCCCCGCTGTTTTAATATTCTGAGTTGACGATCACTTCTTCACCAAACGCACCCGCCTGTGGCAACGGTTTGTAGGTTGAGTTAGACGCACGCAGAATACGAACACCACGAATCCCCACATCACGAGCAGCGGTGATATCGTTATCTGAGTCGCCGTAGAACATCAGGATATTTTTACTTTGTAACCACTGAGTTTTGGTGTTCTGGCCTGCTTTATCACCCGCGAAAATCACCGGATTCATCGCCGTTGCCGGAATATGGAAGTTATCAGCCAGCGTTTTGGAGACAGTTTCTGTTTTCGTCTGACTGCGTCCGGTGACAAAGAAGATGCTGTCGCCGCGGCGAACGTGCATGTCAATGAGTTGGCGCGCGACCTCTTTCGGAATGCTGAACTCATCCCAGCCATTATTCATCTTCTCCCAGAACGCCGGATTCTTCAGGTAATCTTCACTGTCCGGAGACCAGGTTTTTTTGCCGCGCCAGAAGCCTGGGCTGGAAAACAGCACGGTGTCATCAATATCAAATCCGACCGCCATCGGGGGGCGTCCTGTCAGACTGTTTTCAATCTGCGCAACAGAGACCCAGTGAATAGGGGCTTGCTCTGCGAGTTTAGCGACATTGGTTCCGGGGTTTAACGGAGAAGGAGAAGAGGCCAGAGCTTCGGCGGGGCCGTTTAGTGTGAACAATAAACAAACGGCGCTCAATGCCAACGTAATCTTGCGCATATTTTTCCCTAAATAGTCAGCTAGTTATGATTATAAAATTGAGGAAGTACTCAACAAAACCCTCCGACCATAACCCCCCAGGGGGGTTAAGGGAAGAATTATCTCCGGTTTTGTTATAGAAAAAGAGCATGATCACATCCGCTCCTTAATTTATGTTACGGAATGTAATATTCATCGATATAACAACCTGTGTGATAAACCACACAATACCTGAAGTATTCTGCTCACTTACTCACACAATGGTACTATTTCATTTCTCATCATCTATGCGTAAGGAATATACTCGTCGCATTTATCATTACACGTCCATGGGTACTTAATGAGAACACCATGCTCTTTTATTATAAAAAATAGGTGGCGCTTTCACATCACAAGTATTTTCCTCCTGCTATTAATGCTGACTGTCTCTGTTTTATTTTTACACATGCGTTTTATGACATTAGTCGGCACTGATAAAATGCGTTTAGAAATGTACAAGTCAACATTATACTCAACAATAGATCAATATTATATCTTACCTTATATGTTGTCGATGGATAATATAATAAAACAATCTATGGAGCATTCTGATAATAATATTCAGGAGAGTCTTAATAAGCATGTTGAGTATTTCAATACACAATTAAAAACAGCAGCAATATTTATTCTTAATGCGCAAGGAAAAACAATTGCTTCCAGTAACTGGAAAACCCCCGGAAGTTATGTGGGTCAGGACTATAGTTATCGTCCCTACTATAAACAAGCGATGATGGGACTGAACGGCAGATTCTACGGTATCGGTAGCACCACGAATACCCCAGGATTCTTCCTGTCTACCGGTATCAGGCACGAGGGAAAAATCGTCGGCGTCGTTGTCGTTAAAATTAGTCTTAACGACATTGAAAATGTATGGGCAGAAGGCCCTGAAAATATTATCGTGAGTGATGAGCACAGCATTATATTTTTAAGTTCAAAATCACAATGGCGGATGAGAACTTTAGAACCATTACCTTCTCAGACAAAAGAAAAATTACAATTAACACGGCAATACAGTTTAAATAATCTTTTACCTGCCGACTATTACCCCTGTTTTAAATTCAATAATTTCATTTTTTTAAAAGAGAAAGAAAATCAATTTTGTTTATTACCCCGTTTTTATACCCAGCACATTTCCATTCCTGAATTCAACTGGAAGATGACCATCATTGTGCCACTAGATAATCTCTACTGGACATTGGCAATTTCACTGGTAATCACCTTTATATTGTATTTACTGGTACTGGTTATCATCAAATATTGGCGCATGCGCTCGCATGCTCAACAGTTATTAACTCAGGCAAATGAAACGCTTGAGATGCAAGTTAAAGAACGAACTTATGCCCTTGAGTCAATAAACCAAAAGTTGCTTCAGGAGATGAAAGAACGCAGCCAGGCAGAGCACATTATTCAGTTAACGCGCAGCGAACTGGCAGAATCCAATAAGCTTGCCGCCTTAGGGCAGATGGCGACAGAAATCGCCCATGAGCAAAACCAGCCGTTAGCCGCGATCCATGCCCTGACGGACAACGCCCGCACGATGCTGGCGAAAAAAATGTATTCACAGGCAGACCAGAATCTCAAATACATCATTTCCGTTATCGAACGAATGACTCAATTAATGTCGGAACTAAAAACCTTCGCCTCCCGCCATCGGGTGCCAAAAGGTTCTGCAGATGTAATTAAAGTCATGTACAGCGCAGTTGCGCTGTTGAATCACAGCATGGAAAAAAATAATCTTGAACGCCGGATTAAAACCCCGTCCAGCCCTCTCTTCGTCGGTTGTGATGAATTGGGTCTGGAGCAGATCTTTAGTAATTTGATAACCAATGCCCTGGACGCCATGGAAGATCAGCCAAGTAAACGGCTGGATATTTCAATTTATAAGGAAGACCATAACGTTATCATCACACTGAAAGACAATGGCTGCGGATTTTCACCCCAAATTATTGAGCGAATATTTGAAGCGTTTTTCACCACCAAACGTCGAGGTATTGGGCTCGGTCTCGCTATTGTCAACGAAATAGTCAGAAACTCGAATGGAACAATCCACGCCAGTAATCATCCGGAAGGTGGTGCGATGATTACTTTATCATGGCCAGAATGGAGAGAAGACAATGGTAAATAATGCCAGCGATATTACCATTATTTATATTGAAGACAGCGATGATGTGCGTTTTGCCTGCGAGCAAACGCTGACTCTCGCAGGTTATCGCGTTATCTCTTGTTCTCATGCTGAACAGAGTTTACCCATCATTGAGAGTCAAACGAATATAATTGTACTCACCGATGTCAGACTTCCCGGTATATCTGGTTTAGAGCTATTAAACCGAATTATTGAAATCGATGCCAAAATCCCCGTTATTTTAATCACGGGTCATGGCGATGTTGAAATGGCCGTTGAAGCCATGCGCAATGGCGCCTGCGATTTTATCGAAAAACCCTGTAGCTCCGATAAATTGCTCAGCATTATTGCAAAGGCGGTGGAAAAACGCCGACTGGTATTAGAGAACAAGCAATTACTCACTCGCCTGCAACAAGAAAACGGTCCAATTCTGATAGGCCGTAGCCCGCAAATGCAGCAATTGCGCAAAATGATCATGAATGTCGCGGATACGGATGCCGATGTGCTTATTTACGGCGAAACAGGCTGTGGCAAAGAAGTTGTCGCCCGCATGTTGCACCACTGGAGCACCCGCCATAAAGGTCAGTTTGTCGCATTAAACTGTGCAGGATTACCTGAAACCCTCTTTGAAAGTGAAATTTTCGGTCATGAGCCCGGCGCATTTACCGGCGCACTGAAAAAACGGATTGGAAAAATAGAACACGCTAACGGCGGTACATTATTTCTGGATGAAATTGAAGGTATGCCGCCAGGCATGCAGGTAAAACTTTTACGTGTACTGCAAGAACGCACCATTGAGCGACTTGGCGCCAACCAGTTAGTCCCAGTGAACTGCCGCGTTATTGCCGCGACAAAAGAAGATCTGCTACGCCAGAGTGAAGAAAATAATTTTCGCGCTGACCTTTATTACCGCCTGAATGTGGTGAGCCTGAGTATTCCCCCTCTGCGCCAGCGCCGGGAAGATATTCCGGAGCTTTTTTACTGGTTCGCCAGTCAGGCCGCACAAAAATACAATCGCCCCCTCCCTGATATTTCGCCGATGCTGCTTGCCTGGCTGCAATCACAAAGCTGGCCAGGCAATGTGCGGGAACTGAAACACAATGCCGAGCGCTTTGTATTAGGATTATTGACACAGCACCAGTCAGTGCCGATGACCCAGCAAGAAGAACGCGGTCTGACCGCCTGTATTGATGCGTTCGAGAAAAAGCTCATTGAGGATATGCTGCGACAAACAGAAGGCCAGGTCAGTTTGACTGCGCGGCTACTGCAACTGCCGCGCAAGACGTTATATGACAAACTGAATAAGCACCAGATCCAGCCCCAGCTCTATCGGCTGGAATCAACCAGCTAGCGCAGGCGTCTGGGGATGCAGACCCAAATCAATGCCTTTGCGGGCGTAGTGTTCCACAACCCATGACCAGAACGCCGCCGGGATCGTGATGGTTTTGCTGTTGCGTTCCCGTGTTTCAGCCTCCGGTATCCCAGGGTAAATGACCGGCCTGCCCCCCGGCTGCGGCCGGGTCGCCAGCAGGTAATCGGCAAAAAAATGCCCTTTCGCCTCCGCCTGATCGCTGAATTTTGCCGGATCAATGACTAAAGCAAAGAGATGGTTATGCGCAGAGCCATCGGCCTGATGATCTTCTGCGATCGTATCGCCACCGGACAAGATCCCCGCCATCATTTCAATCATCAACGCCAGACCAAAGCCTTTATGTTCGCCAAACGGCAACAGCGCCCCCGATGGCGAGGTAAACAGCACCCCCGGATCGGTGCTGGGATTGCCTTGCGCATCAATCACCTGTCCTGGCTCAGTTTGTTTACCCTCGACAGACATCACCCGCGCTTTGTTCAACGCCATACTGCTGGTCGCAAAATCCACCAGCATCGGCGGTCTGCCATCACTAAACGGCCAGGCAAAACAGAACGGATTGGTCGTCATGCGGGCTTGCGCTCCCCCCCAGGGAGCGACCAGCGCCGGTCTTCCGGTGACATTGCTCATTGCCAGCATCGCCAGCCCTTTATCGCTCGCCATCTGACCAAAGTGTCCCATGCGCCCTAAATGGTGCGCGTGGCACAAAGTGAGCAGGCAAAATCCATGCTCTTTTGCTCGCTCAATGGCCGCATTCATCGCCACTTTTGCCGCATGCTGACCAAAACCATTATGGGCATGGTAACGCAGCAAATGGCCTTCGCTTACCAGCGCTTCTGGCCGGGCATTCGGCGTCACATCGCCTCTGGCGATGTTCTCAAGATATTTAGGTAATAGCGTGACGCCGTGGCTGGGAAAACCATACCGTTCGGCCTCAATCATGTGTTCAGCGACATCCTGGGCGATATCCGCATCGCAGCCATTCAACTCCAGTATTCCAGCCGTTAACCAACGGACTTTTTCCAGTGCAATTTGCAGTGACATGGCGTATCTCCTTACATCAGACCCAGAACTTTCCACCAGGTGGCGGCAAAAAACAGCAGTAGCAAATAGCCAATCACCGTGAGCCAAATCCCCACGCGGGTAAACTGACGTGGCGAGAAGGTATCGGTTCCCAGACACACCATGTTTTGCGGTGCGTTAATCGGCAAAATAAAACCAAAACTGACGCTAAAGGCCAGCAGAACGGTCATACCGATCGGGTTAACGCCCAACTCCGGCGGCAGGCTGCTCAACAGGCTGATCAGAATCGGCAGCAATGCAGCGGTTAACGCGGTGGCGCTGGCGAATCCAAGGTGGATGACAATCAGGAACGCGGCGAGGATGGCGAAAATCGCCAGCGGGGGTAACGCGTCCAGACCAAAACCTTGCACAACGTAATTCGCCATCCAGGATGCCGCCTGGGTATCAAGCAGCGTAGAACCGAGGCTGATCCCGATACCGAACATCAGCAATGTTCCCCACTGCACGCGCTTCTCAACTTCTTTCCACTGCATAACGCCAATGCCCGGCATCAGCATGACCGCCAGACCAGCCAGCGTCACGGAGGTCGTGTCAATGCTGTGCAGTTTTCCGCCAGTAGACCAGAACACCAACAACAACAACGAGATAGCAATCAGACGTTTTTCTTTCCCCGTTGTTGGCCCCAATTCCGCCAGCGCCTTTTTAATCGCATCGCTGCCTCCTTCGACCGCTTCCGTTTCCGGCGGCAGCAGTTTTCGGGCCAGGAAGTAGAGGATCACTGACATCGCCAGACTCCAGGGAGCGCCCGCTAACAGCCAGTCGAGCCAACTGATCGAATGGCCGGCACCAAAGGTTTTATTGATAAAGCCGATGGAAAGCAGGTTCTGCGCGGCGGAAGTCTGGATACCCACGTTCCAGATACTGGTTGCCTGAGCGATAACAATCATCATGGATGCCGCAAGGCGGGAGTGTTTATCGACCTTAAACGCTGCAATAACCCCCATCATAATCGGCACTACGCAGGCAGTACGGGCCGTGGCGCTGGGAACCACCAGACTCAAGACGATGGTCACGACAATAGCGCCAATAATTATGCTCCGGCTACTGGCGCCTATTTTTGACATGGTAAATAACGCTATTCGCTTATCCAGACCGGTTATCGTCATTGCCGCCGCAATAAACATCGCCGCCGCGACCAGCGCGAGCGCAGAGTTAGAAAACCCTGAGAGCGTCATTTTCAGGGCTTTCTCTGTCCCCAGAATAGTATCCGGATGGTTCATATCCGGAGCAAAGCCAACCATGAAAATAATTAACGCCGAAATAACAATGGCGCTGGCGGTATAATCCATCGCTTCGCTTATCCAGACAATGATCGCAAAAACCAATATCGCAATCATATGTTGCCCGGCAACGGGTAATGAATCGCCTAACGGCAGGAACATAATAATTAAACCGGCAATAATGGCGAGCATTAAACCGGGATTAGGGATGATGCTACGCTTTTGCGCAACATTATTCGGGACTGATGACATAATCACCTCAACGTGAAAGATAAAAGACCTGTTTCTCTAATGCAGGTGTTATGCCATCTTTTAAAAATACATTAACTCGCTGTTATTAAAGGGTTTTAATAAAAATCACTCTCGGTATAATGCGTGAATTTCCGCACAGGTATAAAAAGGTGAATATAAAACCGCACACATAAAAAAGGGGGCTTATCGCCCCCTGTTACACTGCCGTTAATTACTTAATGGCATTCCACAACGTGTCACCAATTAATGCCGGGTTTCGTGTCCAGGCCATTCCAGCCTGATCAAAGGCACGGAATTTATCTTCGGCACTTCCGCTACCACCAGAAATAATGGCGCCGGCGTGTCCCATACGTTTTCCTTTCGGTGCAGTAACGCCCGCAATATAGCCAATGACCGGTTTATTCATTTCGTGACGAATAAATTCTGCGGCGCGTTCCTCTGCGTTCCCGCCAATTTCACCAATCATAATGACCGCATCGGTTTGCGGATCATCAGCAAATAAACGTAGCGCATCAATAAAGTTCGTTCCGGGAACCGGATCGCCGCCAATACCAATACAGGTCGACTGGCCTAACCCCAGCGCCGTGGTCTGTGCAACGGCTTCATAGGTTAATGTCCCTGAGCGGGAAATAATGCCGATGCGTCCAGGACGATGAATATCGCCAGGCATAATACCGATCTTACACGCCCCTGGCGTAATAATGCCCGGGCAGTTCGGGCCGATTAAACGGACATCCGGGTGACAATCCAGCAGGCGGCGTACTTTCACCATATCCAGCGTTGGAACGCCTTCGGTGATCACCACAATCAATTTCACGCCAGCTTCAACGGCCTCAACAACGGAATCCAGAACAAACGGCGCAGGCACATAAATCACGCTGGCATCCGCTTCAGTCTGTCTCATCGCCTCTTTCATCGAATTGAAAACGGGGCGATCCAGGTGCAGTTGCCCGCCTTTCCCTGGCGTGATGCCGCCGACGATGTTTGTGCCATAGGCGATCGCCTGCTCTGTATGAAACGTCCCATTTTTACCGGTAATGCCCTGCACCAGAACCCGGGTATGCTTATCAATCAAAACGCTCACGCTAACCTCCAGTTAATTCAGTAATGCGATAATGCGCTTAGCGGCATCATCCAAAGATCCAACGGCTTCCACCGCGAGGCCGCTTTCCGCCAGCAAACGTTGCCCTTCAGCCGCATTATTGCCAGACAGACGTACCACGACCGGTAAGGTAATTTCCGTTTCACGCAGGGAGTGAATGATGGCGCGGGCGATCATGTCGCAACGCACAATCCCACCGAAAATGTTGACCAGAATGGCCTGCACTTTGTCGTCAGAGACAATCAACCTGAACGCTTCGCTAACGCGCTCCTGCGTCGCGCCGCCGCCCACATCGAGGAAGTTAGCCGGTTGCTCGCCGTAGAGTTTAATAATGTCCATCGTCGCCATCGCCAGCCCAGCGCCATTGACCATGCAGCCGATATTGCCGTCCAGCGAGACGTAGTTGAGATCGAGTTTTGCCGCCTGGCTTTCGCGAGGATCTTCCTGCGTTTCATCACGCATCGCCTGCAATTCCGGGTGACGGTACAGTGCGTTGTCGTCTAACGACACTTTCGCGTCAGCGCACATAAATCCACCGTCTTCACGCAGCACCAGCGGGTTAATTTCCAGCAAGGCGAAATCCAGTTCGTTAAAGGCCTTCCATGCCTGATTTGCTAAACGACTGAACGCCGGGAACAGGGTATTTTCAAGGTTCAAAACCGTGAACATCTCCCGAATATGGCAGGGTTGAATACCCGTCAGCGGATCCACGCTGACGCTGCCGATTTTCTCCGGCGTCTCATGAGCGACTTTTTCAATCTCGACCCCGCCTTCCGGGCTGACAATAAACGTCACACACTGACTTTCACGATCCACCACCATGCCAAAATACAGTTCCTGGCGTACCGGATAGATGTTTTCACACACCAGAATGCTGCTGACATACTGACCTTCTGGCCCGGTTTGATAGGTGACCAGCTGCGAACCGAGCATTTGCTCAGCAAAGGCTTCAGCCTGCTGGAACTGCGTTAGCACCTTCACGCCGCCCGCTTTGCCTCGCCCTCCGGCATGGACCTGCGCTTTCAGCACCGCGCCTTTGCTTTCGCTGGCGATGCGGCTCCACGCGTCCGGCAACTCCGTAATATGTTGAATAGCAACTTCTTTCGGGCATGGCATTCCCATGCCGGCCAGTAAGGATTTGGCCTGATACTCATGTAAATTCATAATGTCTCTCGGTGGTATTGAACGTTATCCGTGGAGCGCCTGTTTATTCAGCGCCATTGCCGCTTCGTGTATGACTTCACTCAAGGTGGGATGAGCATGTACCGCGCAGGCGATATCTTCGCCCGAGGCGCTAAACGTCATTGCCAACCCAATTTCGTTAATCAGTTCAGAAGCCTGCGGGCCGACAATCGCCCCGCCCAGTACACGATCGGTGCGTTTGTCGGCGTAGAGCGTACAGCGTCCGCCATCCTGCCCCAGCGCCAGCGCGCGGCCGTTGCCCGCAAACAGTGAATGACCTTTGGTGAAGTCGATACCGGAGGCTTTCAGCGTCGCTTCGCTTTCACCCACCCACGCCACTTCCGGCTGGGTGTAAATGACAGAAGGGATCAGCGAGAAGTTGACCGGTTCAACAGGCAGTCCCGCCATTTGATCGGCGACGTTCAGACCTTCTTCCATCGCTTTATGCGCCAGCATCGGCCCACGTACGACATCGCCAATCGCCCACAAACCGGGTTTGCCCGTGCGGCACAGCGCATCAACTTCAATACCGCCGCGACCATTCGACGCTAACCCCAGCGCCGCCAGATCAATTCCGGACAAACGTGGCTCACGGCCAATGGCGACAATCAGCTTGTCGACGCGCGTTTCCTGTACGTTTTCGCCCTGCCGCCAGCGAATCACCACCTCGTTATCGTGGCGTTCGACCGCATCAATACTGACGCCAAACTGCATCTCCAGACCGCTGGCAACCATCGCTTTACGCACTTCGTTCGCCATTCTCGGTTCCAGGGCAGGCAGGAAGGTTTCCGCCATTTCCAGCAGCGTGACCTGTGCGCCCACGCGATTCCAGACCGAACCCAGCTCCAGGCCAATCACCCCCGCGCCAATAACTCCCAGACGCGCCGGGCATTCGCTTAATGACAGCGCGCCGCGGTTATCCAGAATGTGCGTGTTGTCCGTCGCCACGTCCGCAAGCTGGCGCGGCTGTGAACCGGTCGCAATCACCACATTTTTAGCGCTGATCGTCTGTTCATTGACCAGCAACTGCCAGAGCCCGTCCTGCTGTTCCCGCAGCGTTGCCTGGCCGGAAATATGCGTCACCTTATTTTTTTCAAACAGCAGGCGAATCCCCTGTGTCAGGCGACGCACGATGGCGTCTTTACGCTGGATCATCGAAGGAACGTCAAACGACACCTCTTTGACCTTAACGCCGTGGATCGCCGCTTCATGCTGGATCTGGGCAAACAATTCAGACGATTGCAGCAACGATTTTGACGGGATACAGCCGACATTCAGGCAGGTACCGCCCGGCGACGGTTCACCTTGCGCGTTGACCCCATCATCAATACACACCACATTCAGCCCGCGCTGCGCCGCCCGCAGCGCCGCCACATATCCACCGGGGCCACCGCCGATCACTGCGACGTCAAAAAATGGACTCATCACTTTTCTCCTCACAGATCCAGCAACAGTTGTTCTGGCGCTTCCAGCAGTTCGCGGATCGCCACCAGCGTTTGCACCGCTTCTTGCCCATCGATAATGCGATGGTCATAGCTGAGGGCGAGGTACATCATCGGGCGAATCACGACCTGGCCGTTTTCGGCAACCGGACGCGGGGTGATCGCGTGCATACCGAGAATGGCCGACTGCGGCGGGTTGATAATGGGCGTGGACATCATGGAACCGAACGTGCCGCCGTTGGTGATAGAGAACGAACCGCCCTGCAACGCTTCCAGCGGCAGTTTTCCTGCCCGCGCCAGCGCGGCGTAATCGGCGATTTGCCGTTCGATTTCAACAACAGAAAGGGTTTGCGCATTGCGCAGCACAGGCACCACCAGCCCACGGTTACTGCTGACCGCAATTCCGATGTCGCAGTAGTCGCGCCAGACAATGTCATTGCCCTCAACGCTGGCATTGACGATTGGAAAACGCTCCAGCGCGCGGGTGACGGCTTTCACGAAGAACGACATAAAGCCCAACTTCACGCCGTGTTTTTCGGCAAAACGGTCTTTCCAGCGGGCACGCAAGTCCATCACATTCTGCATATTCACTTCGTTGAACGTGGTCAGAATGGCGTTATCCCGTTGCGAGGCCAGCAGGCGTTCGGCGATACGCGCGCGCAAACGTGACATAGGCTCGCGACGTTCCTCGCGAGAACCGGCGGGGGCGACAGGACGCGGGATCGCCGGTGCCATCGTCAGCGCTGGCGTTGGCGCCGGAGCTGGTGCGGCAGACTGCGCATGTTGCAGCACATCTTCTTTCAGAATGCGGCCCTGACGTCCGCTCCCTGCAACCTCGGCAAGATTCACATTGCTACGCTGGGCTTCAAGACGCGCAGCCGGCATGGCGGTCGCTTCCACCTCTGCGATGACCGCTTCGGCAGCGGCGGCCTGCGGCTCCAGATGCGCCAACAGTTGCGAGGACGCCACCTCATTGCCTTCCTCGACCAGAATGCGCGTCAATATGCCATCCTGCGGCGCAGGGATTTCGAGGATCACTTTGTCCGTTTCCAGCTCCGCGACCACTTCATCACGGCGCACGAAATCGCCTTCTTTTTTACACCACGTCGTCAACGTGCCTTCCGTTACAGACTCCGGTAATTGAGGGACAGTAATGTCAATCATCAGATATTTTCCTTGTTATTTTTTTATGGCTGGATGTGCGTGAACGCATCCGCAAGAAAATCGTCAATTTGTTGTTTATGAACGCGGCCATAACCTGTTGCCGGTGCGGCAGCGGCCGGGCGCCCCGCGTAATGCCAGAACGGTTTATCCAGCTCCAGGGCCGTCAGTTCATGGTGAATTTGCCGCCACGCGCCCTGATTCTCGGGCTCTTCCTGTAGCCAGACCCAGCGTGAACACTGCGGCCATTGCGCCAGTGCGGCATTGAGCTCGTCTGCCGGGAACGGATAGAGCTGCTCCACGCGCACAATCGCCACACTCTCATCAAGGCCACGCTGTTTGCGGGCTTCCAGGGCGTCGTAATAGACCTGACCACTGCACAGAATGACCTGCTTAACCTGCGCCGAATCGCGCGGGAAGGTATCGGTAATGACCGGTTTGAAACTCCCTGTGCTAAACGCGGAAAGCTCACTCATCGCGCCCTTAAATCGAAGTAAGCGCTTACTCATAAATACCACCAGCGGTTTGCGCATTGGGCGTAACGCTTGCCCGCGCAGCAGGTGGAACATTTGTGCTGAATCCCCTGGCATCACCACATGCATGTTTTGTTCTGCGCAGAGTTGTAGCCAGCGTTCAGGACGACCCGAAGAGTGCTCCGGCCCCTGTCCGTCGTAGCCGTGCGGCAACAGAATGGTTAACCCGCTGTAGCGTCCCCATTTGGTTTCGCCTGAGCAGATAAACTGGTCGATAGCGACCTGTGCGCCATTGGCGAAATCGCCAAACTGCGCTTCCCAAATCACCAGTTGTTGCGGCGCGGAGGTGGAGTAACCGTATTCCCAGGCCAGCAGCGCTTCTTCGTTCAATACGGAGTCAAAGACTTCGAAAGACGCCTGCCCCTCGCGAATATGCTGTAACGGCAGATAGCGACCCGCTTGCGTCTGGTGATGCACCACGGCATGGCGATGGCTGAACGTACCGCGTCCAGAGTCTTCACCGGACAAACGCACGCCGATGCCTTGATCGACCAGCGAGGCGTAAGCCAGCGTTTCCGCCATCCCCCAGTCCACCGGCTGAGCGCCTGCCGCCATCTCTTTGCGTAAGGCAAGCTGGCGTTTGATGGTGGGATGCGCGACAACGTCGTGCGGAAGTGTAGTGAGAAGGTCGCCGTAACGGGCCAGTTCTTCCGCTGATAGCGCGGTTTCCGGCTGCGCGCTCCACTGCGGGTTGCTTAAGCCCTCCCAGTTAGCGCTGAACGGATGCGTGGCATCCGGCGCCGGTAGCGGATCGCGTTTCTGGCAGGCATCCAGCCAGTCACGATAGGCACTGACTTTTTCATCCTGCTGCTCAGGTGTCAGAACACCGCGGCGGGAAAGCATCTCGCCATAGCGGGTTCGCGTTCCCGGATGGCTGTCTACCGCTTGATACATCTGCGGTTGCGTCAGACGAGGCTCATCACTTTCGTTATGGCCGTGCTTACGGAAACAGACCAGATCGAGGACGATGTCGCGGTGGAAGGTATTTCGCCAGTCGCAGGCCAGCTCAATCGCCTGGCATACGGCGTCGACGTCATCGCCGTTAACGTGGATCACCGGCGCCGCCACCATTTTGGCGATATCCGTGCAGTAACGTGAGGAGCGCATGTCCTGTAAACGGGCAGTGGTAAATCCGACCTGATTGTTGATAACCAGATGAACGGTGCCGCCGGTACCGTAGCCGGTGGTTTGCGACAGGTTAAAGGTGGTCTGGTTGACGCCCAGTCCGCCGAGTGCAGAATCGCCATGAATCAATACGCCCATGACGCAAGACTTGCCATTTTCACCACGCCGATTCTGCCGCGCCCGCACTTGTCCAAGCACCACCGGGTTAACAATTTCCAGGTGCGACGGGTTATAGGCCAGCGCAATATGCAACAACCCTGCCGGCGTCTGCATATTGGTGGAATAGCCCATATGGTATTTCACATCGCCAGAACCGGCGCCAATCGTCTGTTTTCCTTCGAACTCTGCAAACAGTTGCGCCGGATCTTTACCCAGTAAATTGATCAGTACGTTCAGACGCCCACGATGCGCCATACCGATCACCAGCTCATCGACGCCCTGCTCACGTACGCGTTTCGCCAGCGTATTCAGCGCCGGGATCGCGCATTCCCCGCCTTCCAGCGAGAAACGTTTCTGACCGACGTAACGGGTATGCAGATAGCGTTCCAGCGTTTCTGCGGCCACCAGGTTTTCGAAGCGTTCCAGACAGGTTTGCGCATCCGCCTGCGGCGCATGACTGCGCTCAATACGCGCCAACAGCCAGCTGATTTCGTCACGGTTATCCAGATGCGCCAGTTCATATGCGCGACTTCCCGCCCATGCCTGTTCCTGCATGGAAATAATCTGCTTAAGCGGCATCTGGGTACTGTGTTCGCCAAAGGTGACATTAAATTCCTGGCGTAAATCGTCCTCCGTTAAGCCCCAAAATGCAGGCGTCAGTTGCGGTACGTCGGGGAGTTCCACCAATGACAGCGGGTCCAGCTTCGCTCTGAGGTGTCCGAAATGTCGCCAGGCATGAATCAACTGCGTTACCGCAGCCTGTTTTTTTAATGCCGGGCCAGACGTCATTACCGCTGAACAGGTTTCAGTGGAAGACAATTCCTGAGAAATAAAAAAACGCCGCCAGTCCTCGGGGAGCTGTTCGGGTGAGTGCAACCAGGTCTGGTAATACTCTTCAAGCCAGGTCGCATTGTCTCCATTGAGCAGCGTTCCGGGTGAGGTCATGTTCTCCATGTTGTTCTCCTGATGGTCGTAGACTGCTGTTGTATTGCAGTATTCGTACCAACATGTAAAAACATTATTAATCAATGCATTAACAATAATGAGAGGTGAGAAAGTGAGTGGAAACAGGAACAGTAATACGAGGGGTGGCTGGAGTTAGAAACACCGGAAGAAAAAGAGGCTGGCCAGACGCCAGCCTCACAGGCAGGAGATTACATTACTGCGGCAAACGCCTTCGCGACACGCTGAACGTTATTGGAATTAAGACCGGCAACGCACATGCGTCCGCTGGCGATCAGGTAGACGCCAAACTCATCACGCAGGCGATCCACCTGTGCTGCACTCAGGCCGGTATAGCTGAACATCCCGCGCTGTTGCAGCAGGTAGTCAAAGTTACGCCCCGGGATCTCGGTACTCAGGACCTTCACCAGCTCCTGACGCATCGCCAGAATGCGGGTTCGCATCGCTTCCACTTCCGCCAACCAGCTAGCTTTCAGCGCATCATCACCCAATACGGCAGCAACCACCTGTGCGCCAAAATTCGGCGGGCTGGAGTAATTGCGACGTACCGTGGCTTTGAGCTGACCCAGCACGCGAGTTGCAGCGTCAGCGTCTTCACACACCACGGAAAGACCGCCGACACGCTCGCCATACAGAGAGAAAATCTTCGAGAAAGAGTTACTGACCAGTGCTGGCAGCCCGGCGCTGGCAATCGCGCGAATGGCGTATGCATCATCGTCCATGCCCGCGCCAAAGCCCTGATAGGCGATGTCGAGGAAGGGGATCAGATCGCGGGCTTTCAGTATCTCAATGACCGCATCCCACTGCGCGTGCGTTAAATCTGCGCCGGTCGGGTTATGACAGCACGGATGCAGCAATACAATGCTACGCGCCGGTAAGGTATCAAGGGTCGCCAGCAGGTCGTTGAAACGCACACCGTTGGTTGCCTTGTCATACCAGGGGTAAGTACTTACTTCGAACCCGGCTCCTTCAAAAATCGCAATGTGGTTTTCCCACGTCGGATCGCTGACCCACACGGCAGAGTCCGGAAAATAACGTTTCAGGAAATCAGCGCCCACTTTCAGCGCGCCTGACCCGCCCAACGTCTGAATGGTCGCGATACGCTGCTGCGAAAGTACAGGATGGTCAGCGCCAAACAGCAGCGGGGCAATGGTGTGACGGTAGGTGTTCAGACCTTCCATCGGCAGATACAGCGAAGCGCCATGCGGCTGGGCATTGAGACGGGCTTCCGCTTCGGCAACCGCCTTCAGCTGCGGGATAATCCCGTCTTCGTTGTAGTACAGACCGATACTGAGATTCACTTTGTCGCGACGGGTATCTTCTTTGAAGCGCTCCATGAGCGAAAGAATCGGGTCGCCTGCATAGGCGTCAACTTTTTGAAACACGCGAAGGTTCTCCAGGTTTACAGGCAGGGGGTAAAGACACAATAAACCGGAAGTGAGAGAAGATCGAGAGGATGTTTAGCGAAGAAGTGCCGGATGGCGGCGCTTCGCGCCTTATCCGGCCTACGGTCAGTACAAATGGGTAGGCCGGATACGCGTTAGCACTCTCCGGCACACCGTGCGCTTAGTCGATATACTTCATCGCCACCCTTGAAGTCAGGCGCGTGATAAGTTCGTAAGCACTTACTTTTGTCATTTCAGCGATGCGTTCAACCGGCAGTCCTTCACCCCAAAGGATGACCGGATCGCCCGCTTTATCCTCTGCCTGCGGCCCCAGGTCAACGCAGATCATATCCATCGCCACGCGGCCCACAATCGGGACTTCACGACCGTTGACCAGTACCGGCGTACCGGAAGGCGCGGCGCGCGGGTAGCCATCGCCGTAACCCATCGCCACTACACCCAGACGCGTGTCGCGTTCACTTCGCCAGGTTCCGCCGTAACCGACCGGTTCGCCCGCTTTGTGTTCGCGTACGGCAATCAGGCTGGAGGTCAGCGACATCACCGGCTGGCAACCAAAATCAGCGCCCGTGGACTGGTTTTCCAGCGGCGAAACGCCGTAGAGGATGATCCCCGGACGCGCCCAGTCAAAGTGAGACTGCGGCCACAGCAGAATCCCGCCAGAGGCCGCAATGGAGCGCTGACCCGGCTTACCTTCACAGAAGGTGTTAAAAATATCGAGCTGTTGCTCGGTCGCGCCGCATTCCGGTTCGTCTGCGCGGGCAAAATGGCTGACGATGTTCACCGGCTGGCGCACGTTTTTACACTGCGTCAGGCGTTGATAAAATGCCTCGGCCTGCTCGGGAAGGACGCCCAGACGGTGCATACCGGTATCGAGTTTCATCCACACCGTCACCGGTTCATCCAGCACGGCTGACTCTAATGCAACGAGCTGCTCCTGATTATGCACGGCGGTATGCAGATGCTGCGCGGCGATGGTCGGCAGATCGGCGGCGTCAAAAAAGCCTTCGAGTAACAGGATGGGTTGCGTGATCCCGCCGGCACGCAGTCGCAGAGCTTCTTCGAGACGCGCGACGCCAAAGGCGTCGGCGTCGGGGAGCGTCCGCGCGGTCTCTAACAGACCGTGTCCGTAAGCGTTCGCTTTCACGACCGCGACCAGTTTGCTGGCCGGGGCCAGTTCACGCAGTCGTTGCAGGTTGTGTCGCAGAGCGCGGCGGTTAATCACAACAGTTGCCGCTTGCATTTGTGTTCCTTGAAAAGTGTTTGCCTGAATCTAATGACTGTTATTCGTCGTCGTACTGCGGCCCCGCATAATTATCAAAACGCGACCACTGACCGTTAAAGGTCAGACGTACCGTACCAATGGGGCCGTTACGCTGTTTACCAATAATAATTTCTGCGATGCCTTTTAAGTCGCTGTTCTCGTGATAAACCTCGTCACGATAGATAAACATGATCAAATCCGCATCCTGCTCAATGGAGCCAGATTCACGCAAGTCGGAGTTAACCGGGCGTTTATCGGCGCGTTGTTCCAGTGAACGGTTAAGCTGTGACAGCGCCACGACAGGAACATGGAGTTCTTTCGCTAACGCTTTGAGCGATCGGGAGATTTCGGCGATCTCCAGTGTACGGTTGTCGGAGAGCGACGGCACGCGCATTAGCTGAAGATAGTCGATCATGATAAGCCCGATACCGCCGTGTTCGCGGGCGATACGGCGCGCGCGGGAGCGCACTTCCGTCGGGGTCAGGCCGGAGGAGTCATCAATATAAATATTGCGCTTCTCAAGCAAAATACCCATGGTGCCGGAGATCCGCGCCCAGTCTTCATCGTCCAGTTGCCCGGTACGAATTTTGGTCTGATCCACGCGCGAAAGCGACGCCAGAGAACGCATCATAATCTGTTCTGAGGGCATCTCAAGAGAGAAGATAAGTACCGGCTTATCCTGCAACATCGCCGCATTTTCGACGAGGTTCATCGCAAATGTCGTTTTACCCATCGACGGACGCGCCGCAACGATGATCAGATCCGACGGCTGCAAACCCGCCGTTTTTTTATTGAGATCGTCATACCCGGTATTCACACCGGTGACACCATCGTGCGGTTGCTGGAACAACTGTTCGATACGCGCAACGGTGGCATCCAGCACATCGGCGATGTTTTTCGGGCCTTCGTCTTTATTGGCGCGGCTTTCGGCGATTTTAAAGACGCGTGATTCCGCCAGATCGAGCAGGTCTTCGCTGGAGCGCCCCTGCGGATCAAAACCCGCATCCGCAATTTCATGGGCAACAGAAATCATGTCGCGAACGACAGCGCGTTCGCGGACGATATCAGCATACGCGCTGATGTTCGCCGCACTTGGCGTATTTTTGGATAGCTCCGCCAGATACGCAAAACCGCCGACGCTGTCCAGTTGCCCTTGTACTTCCAGCGATTCCGCCAGGGTGATCAGGTCGATAGGCTTACCCATCTCCTGCAAGCGGTGCATTTCGGTAAAAATGTGACGGTGCGGGCGGGTGTAAAAGTCTTCCGCCACGACGCGTTCAGCCACATCATCCCAGCGTTCGTTATCCAGCATTAAACCGCCCAACACCGACTGTTCCGCTTCAATCGAGTGCGGCGGCACTTTCAGCCCGGCGACCTGTGGATCGCGGTCACGAGCATCAGTCTGTTGTTTGTTGAAGGGTTTATTTCCTGCCATAGTGAATGGAGTTACCGAGATAAAGAGTGGGTCGAAAGATTACCATATAAGTAGACCCTAACGATACGTTCTGGAGGAAGCATGGCAACACGAATTGAATTTCACAAGCATGGTGGCCCTGACGTACTAAAAGTGGTGGACTTTATGCCCGCAGACCCGGCGGAGAACGAAATCCAGGTCGAGAATAAAGCCATCGGCATTAACTACATTGATACCTATATTCGTAGTGGCCTCTACCCACCTCCCTCGTTACCCAGTGGATTAGGCACAGAAGCGGCGGGGATTGTCAGTAAAGTCGGCAGCAACGTCAAACATCTCAAGGCAGGCGACCGCGTCGTTTACGCCCAGTCGGCGCTCGGGGCCTACAGTTCTGTGCACAATGTCCCTGCCGATAAAGCCGCCCTGTTACCTAATGCTATCTCTTTCGAGCAGGCGGCGGCCTCTTTCCTGAAAGGCTTAACCGTCTTTTATCTGCTGCGAAAAACCTATGAAATCAAACCCGATGAGCCCTTTTTATTTCATGCTGCCGCAGGCGGCGTAGGACTGATTGCCTGTCAGTGGGCGAAAGCGCTGGGTGCCAAACTGATCGGGACGGTTGGCAACGCGCAAAAAGCGCAACGGGCTTTGCAGGCGGGAGCCTGGCAGGTGATCAACTACCGTGAAGAAAACATCGTCGATCGGGTCAAAGAGATCACCGGCGGCAAAAAAGTGCAGGTGGTTTACGACTCCGTTGGCAAAGATACGTGGGAAGCCTCGCTGGATTGTCTGCAACGTCGTGGACTGATGGTCAGTTTTGGCAATGCGTCAGGGCCGGTCACCGGCGTCAACTTAGGTATTCTGAACCAAAAAGGCTCGCTGTATACGACCCGCCCTTCTCTGCAAGGGTATATCACCAATCGTGATGAACTCACCGAGGCCAGTAATGAGCTGTTCTCGCTGATTGCCAGCGGCGTTATCAAGGTCGATGTGGCAGAGGATCAGAAGTATGCGCTGAAAGATGCACAGCGCGCGCATCAGGCGCTGGAGAGCAGAACCACGCAGGGTTCGAGCCTGCTCATTCCGTAATGGTGTAGAAAGAAATTGGGCTTCCACATGGGAAGCCCTTTCTTTTTTTAGTTCGGCTGTATGTAGGGTACAGCTCGATGAATTCGTTAGACGCGCAATAGTGACAGATTTGAAAATCATTTCCTAATGGGTTCTAAGAGCAAAGTTTCAGGTTGTGACCTATCCCTCACATCTTTAGTAACGCCAACGGTTATTGCGCTGATATTGTGGGATTTTCGGTGCTTTTATCGCCTTAATGGCCCATACCACCGCAATGGCCAGTAACAGCCAGGGCAGCAGTTTAAACATCAACGCAAACAGTCCCCCCAAAAACATCACCACCGTCGCCACGACCAACGCAGCCAGAACGCCCAACAGGGAAACCCCCGTCGCCATCAACATGATGAAAAACCCAATGACAAAAAGTAGTTCCAGCATGATGCTCTCCCCTAATGAAATCTGCACAGACCATTACAAGAAACATGCCAAAAAATAACGTATTGATTTTAAAATAAAACGCCCCGCAACACTGTGCAGGGCGTGGTGAATTTGACCAGGTTTTAGTGAAAAATTAACGCTTATCCGCCACCAGCTTCAGCGCGTGCTCCAGCACGTTGATATCGGCACCGGCTTTATGGGCATTTTCGCTCAGGTAGCGACGCCACTGACGCGCGCCGGGAATGCCCTGGAACAGACCCAGCATATGGCGGGTGATATGGCCCAGATAGGTGCCGTTACTGAGTTCGCGTTCAATGTACGGGTACATCGCGCGCACCACCGCAACCGGATCGGCATCGGCCATCGTCGCGCCAAAAATCTCACGGTCGACAGAGGCCAGAATACCGGGATTTTGGTAGGCTTCGCGCCCGACCATCACACCGTCCATGTGCTGCAGATGCGCTTTCGCATCCTCCAGCGATTTAATGCCGCCGTTGATCGACATCGTCAGATGCGGGAAGTCGCGCTTCAGTTGGTATACGCGCGGGTAATCCAGCGGCGGGATCTCCCGGTTTTCTTTCGGGCTAAGGCCAGAAAGCCAGGCTTTGCGCGCGTGGATGATAAACATCTCGCATTCGCCTTGACCTGCAACTGTATTAATGAAGTCGCAGAGAAATTCGTAGCTGTCCTGATCGTCAATGCCAATACGGGTTTTGACCGTCACAGGAATCGACACCACATCACGCATCGCCTTCACGCAATCCGCCACCAGTTGCGCATTGCCCATCAGGCAGGCGCCGAACATGCCGTTTTGCACACGGTCAGAAGGACAACCCACGTTGAGATTGATCTCATCATAACCGCGTTCTTGTGCCAGTTTCGCACACTGCGCCAGCGCAGCAGGGTCGCTACCGCCCAGTTGCAGCGCGATCGGATGCTCTTCTTCGCTGTACGCCAGGTAATCGCCCTTGCCATGAATGATCGCACCAGTCGTGACCATTTCGGTATAGAGCAGCGTCTGGCGGGAGAGCAAGCGCAGGAAATAGCGGCAATGTCTGTCCGTCCAGTCGAGCATCGGCGCGATAGAAAAACGATGGGCAGGAAAAACAGTGGACGAAGATTCTGGCATGGCGATTAATTAAGCATTCTGAAAAAGGGGCGCTACTATAGCATAAAGCAAAACCCGTGAGACAAGAGCGCAGGCAGATGGCTGCATTGAATGTGAACCGGGCCGACGGCACAGACCGTCCCAGTCCGAGGGGCAACGGCATAGGGCAGCATTATTTTCGCCCTGGTTTTCCGTCGTGCGGGCCAAAAAACTGCGGCGGATGATCAACCCAGCGATCTTCGCGTGTGGCGGCATACACCGGATTAATCGGATAATAGATGCGATTGTGTTTTTTATTCGCCTCCCCGACAACAAGCAGGCGAACCTCTGCACTGGTGTTATTGATAAAGGTGTGGCACACCCCTGTTCCCGCCGGGAAACCGACGCTGTCCCCGGGTTCTAATTTCCACAGATAGCCGTTTATCCAGACTTCGGGATAGCCTTCCAGCACATAAATGAACTCCTCTTCGTCGCTTTCCGCATGCGGATATGAAGTCCGCCGACCCGGCGGGAGACGTTCATGGTGAATGCCAAGCCGACGCAATCCGAGCGTTCGCGCCAGCGGCGCGCCGATGGAAAATAGCTCATCGCTATCCGGATAGGTAGAGTCATCAGCGCCTTCTGCGTCGCGCCAGTGACGAATGCAATCAGGTCTTTTCATTTTGGTTTTCCAGTGTGCAATGCGTCAGGTATAGCACACCGCGGGGGATCTCGGTGTTTTAAGAAGAACATGATAAAGTAAGGGATTAACGTTTCACGTACTCCGGGGTGCCAAATGGAAAAGACCACAACACAAGACCTATTGGCGCAAGCTGAGAAAATCTGTGCGCAGCGCAATGTTCGGCTCACTCCTCAGCGCCTCGAAGTGTTGCGTTTGATGAGCCTGCAACAAGGGGCGATCAGCGCTTATGATCTGTTGGATCTGCTACGTGAAACAGAGCCACAGGCCAAACCGCCTACGGTGTATCGTGCGCTCGATTTTTTGCTCGAACAAGGCTTTATTCACAAGGTTGAGTCCACCAATAGCTATGTGCTCTGCCATCTGTTCGATCAGCCGACTCACAGTTCAGCCATGTTCATTTGTGACCGCTGCGGCGTGGTGAAAGAAGAAAGCGCCGAGGGCGTGGAAGATATTATGCATACGCTGGCGGCAAAAATGGGTTTTGCCCTGCGTCATAACGTGATTGAAGCGCACGGATTATGCCCGGCGTGCGTCGAAGTTGAAGCGTGTCGCCACCCTGATGAGTGCCAGCACGATCATTCGATCCTGGTGAAGAAAAAACCGCGTTAAGCGGGTTGGGCGGCAAAACCGCCCAATGGACTGTACATCCTTGTACTTTCGGGTTGCCGCGGCTGATTACCAGCGGTATTTATTACGCGTTTCCCAGTCGCTCACTTCCTTTTCCGCCTTGTCTCTGGCGTAACCGTAACGTTCCTGGACCTTGCCGACCAACTGGTCGCGCTTACCTTCAATGACCGTCATATCATCATCGGTCAGTTTGCCCCATTGCTCTTTCACTTTCCCTTTGAACTGTTTCCAGTTACCGCTGACTTCGTCTTTATTCATCATCGAGTCCTCATGATTAGTGGTGATTAGCGATATTGCTTCGCCCAAATACACTACGTTTTCTGCTGGACGTGAGATTAATTATAGTCAGTGATCCCATGTTCATTTTGATATTCAGAATTTTTAACCATCACGCCTGGGAAAACCAGGTTCCGTGCCGCCAGTGGCGTCGCCAGATCCAGGCCAACGAGAGTCCACGGAGCGCCAGAAAAACGGTTAACGCCAGCCACAGTCCATGATTGCCCAGCCAGGGCAGCGCACACAGCGTGAGTGCAAATCCCAGCGCCGCAACGGCCATACTGTTGCGCATTTCCGTCGCACGCGTCGCCCCGATAAACATGCCATCCAGCAAATAACACCAGACACCGATTAACGGCAACACTACCTGCCAGATAAGATAGCGATCGGCCAAAAGTTGAATTTGCGGCAACGACGTCAGCAACGCGATGATGTGTTCACCCGCCAGGGCATAAACGAGGGCAAAGAGCAGCGCCACTATTCCTGACTGTCGGCATGCCGCGCGCCAGACATCCAGCAACTGGCTTCCGTCACGTGCGCCATACGCCTGCCCGGAGTGCGCTTCGACAGCATAAGCAAATCCATCAAGGGCATAGGCGGTAAAGGTCAGCAGGGTCATCAGTACCGCATTCACCGCAATGATGTCGCTACCCAACCGCGCCCCGAGAACCGTGATCGCGCCAAAGCACAGTTGCAGCAACAACGAACGCAGCATGATGTCACGGTTAAGCGCCAACAAACGACGGAAATTCCCCCGCCAGGCCTGTTTCAGCATCGTGGATGACACACCGCGCAGTGTCAGCACTTTGCGCACCATCATTAGGCCAAGCAACAACGTGGCATATTCTGCAATCACCGTCGCCAGTGCGGCTCCCTGCACATTCATATGCAGGCCCATCACCAGCCACAGATCGAGCGCAATATTGAGAATATTGCCGACAACCAGCAGGATCACCGGCGCGCGGGCATACTGAACGCCCAACAGCCAGCCAAGCAGAACCAGATTCGCCAGCGATGCCGGGGCGCTCAGCCAGCGGATCTCCAGAAAACGTCGCGCCTGTATCAGCACCGCTTCATTGCCACCGACGATATGCAATGCAAGATCGATGACTGGTGTACGGAACAACGCGATTAAGGCCCCCGCCCCCAACGCCAGAATCAGTGGCTGCACCAGCGCGCGCGCCAGTGCCTGGGGATTTTTGGCACCAAATGCCTGAGCCGTCAGCCCGGTGGTGCTCATGCGTAAGAAGAGCAACAGCATGAAGAGAAAACTGGTTGCCGTTGCGCCCACGGCAACACCGCCCAGATAAACAGGGCTGTCCAGATGTCCAATGACTGCAGTATCTACCAGACCCAACAAGGGAACGGTGATATTGGAGAAGATCATCGGTAATGCGAGACGCCAGAGCGCTTTGTCGGAAGAGGTAAAGAAAGGCATGCGGGAAAGCCTGAGAAGGAATTATAAAAAAGAAGTTAGATTGCCAGATGACGGCATAAATGCCTTATCCAGGCTTTTTTTCCAGGCCCGGTAAGCGTAGCGCCACCGGGCATATCGCCGGATGGCGGCGTAAACGCTTGATCCGGCCTGGAGAAAATTACAACCATTCACCGTTACGGATGACGCCGACTGCCAGCCCTTCAATCGTGAAGTTTTGCTCGCGCAGATCAACCACAATCGGTTTAAATTCACTGTTTTCTGGCAGAAGTTCGATTTTATTACCCTGCTTTTTCAGGCGTTTAACCGTCACTTCATCATCAATACGCGCCACCACTACCTGGCCGTTACGCACGTCCTGGGTTTTGTGTACCGCCAGCAAATCGCCGTCCATAATCCCAATATCTTTCATCGACATCCCGCTGACGCGCAGCAGGAAATCGGCATTAGGTTTAAACAGCGACGGGTCGACCTGATAGTGACCTTCAATATGCTGCTGTGCCAGAAGGGGTTCCCCTGCCGCCACGCGCCCTACTAAAGGCAGCCCCTCTTCTTCTTCCACCAGCAGGCGGATACCGCGAGAAGCACCAGAGACAATCTCGATGACACCTTTACGTGCCAGCGCTTTCAGGTGTTCTTCAGCCGCATTTGGGGAACGGAACCCCAAACGCTGCGCGATCTCCGCACGCGTCGGTGGCATACCTGTCTGGCTGATGTGATCCCGAATGAGATCGAACACCTCTTGCTGCCTGGCCGTTAACGCTTTCATTCCGCCCCCTGGGTGTATATACAGTTATGCTGTGAGTATATACAGTTAAAGGCGATTTTGGAACCACAAACGGCACAAAAAACAAGAGATTTATCGGATTATGGAACCCTTATCGAAAATGCGGCCACAGCAGGATTCCCCAGGTGATCATCGCGATAAAGATCGAAAGCAATACCGCCGCCGACCCCATATCTTTCGCCCGCCCGGAAAGTTCATGGTATTCAGAGCCAACGCGGTCAACCACCGCCTCAATCGCGCTGTTGAGGATTTCAACGACCATCACCAGCATGACAGAACCAATCAACAAAACACGCGTGATGGCGTCTACATCCAGCCAACAGGCAATCGCCACGCCCAGCAGCACAGCAACACTTTCCTGGCGAAATGCCGCTTCATTAATCCATGCAGCACGAAAACCTTTCCAGGAATAACCAGCAGCTTTAATAATTCGGGTAAATCCAGTGGTATTATTAGCCATCAAAAGAACCTTTTTGCATTATCAGCGTCAATGACATTATATCGTTAACCCACAAAATTCGGGTTACAGCGGCGCGAAGTATGACGGGATACACCAGAAATTCGCTAGACTTTCTGATATCCTTGCAGCGAATTTGCATTATTAACCAGAGGCTTTACATCGTTTATGTCTGGCTGGCCACGAATTTACTACAAATTACTGAATTTACCATTAACCGTACTGGTAAAAAGCAAGTCTATTCCAGCGGAACCCGCTCCGGAATTGGGGCTCGATACATCTCGTCCCATTATGTACGTTTTACCGTACAACTCAAAAGCGGACTTGCTGACGCTACGCGCCCAATGCCTGGCGCACGATCTCCCCGACCCGTTAGAGCCGCTGGAGATAGACGGAACGCTGCTGCCGCGTTATGTGTTTATTCACGGCGGCCCGCGCGTATTCACCTACTACACGCCGAAAGAAGAGTCGATCAAACTCTTTCACAACTACCTCGACCTTCACCGCAGTAATCCAGACCTGGATGTACAGATGGTGCCGGTATCGGTGATGTTCGGCCGCTCTCCGGGGCGTGAAAAGGGTGAGGTAAACCCTCCTCTGCGTATGCTGAACGGCGTACAAAAATTCTTTGCTGTTTCCTGGCTGGGGCGCGACAGTTTTGTCCGCTTCTCGCCGTCCGTTTCCTTACGACGGATGGCTGACGAGCACGGAACCGACAAAATTATTGCCCAAAAACTGGCGCGTGTGGCGCGAATGCATTTCGCCCGTCAGCGTCTGGCGGCGGTCGGTCCGCGTCTGCCTGCCCGACAGGATCTGTTCAACAAACTGCTGGCGTCAAAAGCGATTGCTCGCGCGGTAGAAGACGAAGCGCGCAGCAAAAAAATCTCCCATGAAAAAGCGCAGCAGAACGCCATTGCGCTGATGGAAGAGATTGCCGCCAACTTCTCCTACGAGATGATTCGCCTGACTGACCGCATTCTGGGTTTTACCTGGAACAGACTGTATCAGGGGATCAATGTCCATAACGCAGAGCGTGTCCGCCAACTGGCGCACGACGGGCATGAAATCGTCTATGTGCCCTGCCACCGCAGCCATATGGACTATCTGTTGCTCTCGTACGTGCTCTATCATCAGGGGCTGGTGCCGCCGCATATCGCCGCCGGTATTAACCTGAACTTCTGGCCAGCTGGCCCGATTTTCCGCCGCCTGGGCGCGTTCTTTATTCGTCGCACGTTTAAGGGCAACAAACTCTACTCGACCGTCTTTCGTGAATATCTCGGTGAGCTTTTTAGTCGTGGCTATTCCGTTGAATATTTTGTGGAAGGCGGGCGTTCCCGTACTGGCCGTCTGCTGGATCCGAAAACCGGCACCCTGTCGATGACCATTCAGGCGATGCTGCGCGGCGGTACACGTCCAATCACCCTGGTGCCCATTTACATCGGTTACGAGCACGTGATGGAAGTGGGAACTTACGCCAAAGAATTGCGTGGCGCGACGAAAGAAAAAGAGAGCCTGCCGCAAATGCTGCGCGGCTTGAGCAAGCTGCGTAATCTCGGTCAGGGCTACGTTAACTTTGGCGAACCGATGCCGTTGATGACGTACCTGAACCAGCATGTTCCTGAGTGGCGTGAATCTATCGATCCGATCGAAGCCGTGCGTCCCGCCTGGCTGACACCAACGGTCAATGGTATCGCCGCAGAGTTAATGGTCCGTATTAACAATGCAGGCGCGGCAAATGCCATGAATCTGTGTTGCACCGCATTGCTGGCGTCTCGTCAGCGTTCGTTAACGCGCGAGCAACTGACGGAGCAGCTTGAGTGTTATCTGGATCTGATGCGTAATGTCCCGTATTCCACCGACTCCACGGTTCCGTCGGTCAGCGCCAACGCGTTGATTGACCACGCGCTGCAAATGAACAAGTTCGAGGTCGAGAAGGATACTATCGGCGATATCATCATTCTGCCGCGCGAGCAGGCGGTGCTGATGACTTACTATCGCAACAACATTGCGCATATGCTGGTTCTGCCTTCCCTGATGGCGGCTATCGTGACTCAGCATCGCCGCATCTCCCGCGATGCGCTGCTTGAGCATGTTGAAATTCTCTACCCGATGCTGAAAGCAGAACTGTTCCTGCGCTGGGAACGGGATGAACTGGCTGGCGTCATCGACGCGCTGATAAGCGAAATGCAGCGTCAGGGACTGATTACCGTCCAGAATGACGAGCTGAATATCAACCCGGCGCATTCCCGTACGCTGCAGCTGTTGGCGGCGGGCGCGCGTGAAACCCTGCAACGTTATGCCATCACCTTCTGGCTGTTGAGTGCAAATCCGTCTATCAACCGCGGCACGCTGGAAAAAGAGAGCCGTACCGTGGCTCAGCGTCTTTCTGTGCTACACGGGATCAACGCGCCGGAGTTCTTCGACAAAGCGGTATTCAGCTCTTTGGTGTTGACCCTGCGTGATGAGAAGTACATAAGTGATACCGGTGATGCGGAGCCTGAAGAGACGATGAAGGTTTACCAGATGTTGGCTAATCTGATCACCTCAGATGTGCGTTTAACCATAGAAAGCGCAACGCAGGACGAGTGATGTTAAAAAGCCGGTCAGCATGACCGGCTTTGTCTTTATGCGTATCCTGTAGGCCTGATAAGCATAGCGCCATCAGGTAATAATGAATTTACACGCGTTGCCGGATGGCGGCATAAACGCCTTATCCGACCAACATGAACACATTCAGAAGTGCCAGTAACTCATCGCCAGCCCCAGAAACAGCACCAGGCCAACATAGTTGTTATTCATAAAGGCTTTAAAGCAGGCTTCGCGTTCACGGTGCGCAATCAGTTTTTGTTGATACACGAACAGAGCACCTGCCACCAGCAGAGACCAGTAATACCCCAGTCCCAGACCGTTCATCCAGCCAATCAGCGCCATCAGAGCCAACACCCCCACCTGCAGGATGCCAATGATCACCTTGTCATACTGACCGAACAGAATAGCCGTCGATTTAATGCCGATTTTCAGATCATCGTCCCGATCCACCATCGCATATTGCGTATCGTAAGCCACAGCCCAAAGAATGTTGGCAAGGAACATTAACCAGCAACTCAGCGGCACTGACTCACTGACAGCGGCAAACGCCATCGGTATCGACCAACCAAACGCCGCCCCCAGCACCACCTGCGGTAAATGCGTGTAACGCTTCATGAAAGGATAGACCCACGCCAGGGCCAGAGCGGCCACTGACAGCAGAATCGTCATCGTATTCAGCGTCAACACCAATAAGAAAGCAAGGAGCACCAGCACCACAAAAAGCACCCGCGCTTCTTTCTCGGTGACGGCGCCACTGGGCAACGGTCGGTTCGCCGTGCGTTTCACATGGCCGTCAAATTTGCGATCGGCATAGTCGTTGACTACGCATCCCGCCGCGCGCATCAACCAGACGCCCGCCACAAACACCAACAATATCCATAATTGCGGCATTCCGGGTGTCGCCACCCACAGCGCCCACAGCGTTGGCCAGAGCAGCAGTAAAGCGCCGATTGGCTTATCCGTACGCATCAAGCGGTGAAACGCCAGTAGCTTATTCTGCGTCAGACTCCACTCCATATCATTTCCTCTCAGTACAACGGCGATGCAGGCAAAAACAGTTCTGTCAGCAGGAACGGCTTTCCGCTCAACCGCAGACGGGAACGACGTCCCCACAGCGCTGCATCGCGACCAATCTCAATAAAATCTCGGGTCAATGTCGACGATGTAAACAGGTAACGCCCTAGCGGGGTTTTTCCCATATTTTGCAAAGCCAGCTCAGGGCCGCACAACGTTGACTCAGGCACCACGGTGCGCCCGGCAAGCCAGGGTTCACCATCCGCGCATAACAGAATTTCACGTAACCAGTAACGGGATTCCGTCGGCAATAGCGGCAGTTCTTCCGCCACGTCATGTTGGCCCACAAATCCTTCCCGTATCAACGTCACGCTCACCTGTTTTCCCTGCTGCTCAAAACGTTTGGTCATGGAATCTTCCAGTAACAACCAGTCCAGTTGTTGGGAGTCCAGCGCAGGGATCGCGTCAAAATAGCGCAGCGCACGCAGTTGCGTTAACGCAGGGTGTGGCATGCCTTACTCTCCAGTTCATAACGTGAGGGCATTGTATCGCAGAAAAGAGATTACGGGAGGCGTAAACATAATTAAGTGAACTGTTGCGCAACAGGAATGTAACAATTCGCATGGAATGATAAAAAAAGGTGCGCCAGGAGACGCACCAGTTGTTGCAAAATCAGCAATGCGGGGAGACGGTTACCCCTTGCCTTTTACACTGCTGATAAAGGTGGAACGGGCAGATGTGGACCCCAGGCGTTCAGCTTCATCAAGCAGTTTCAGCGCTTTATCCACGTCACCTGCGGCGACGGCATCTTTGATGGCTTTGTTGAAGTAGCTTTCGGTGTCGTTCAGCATTGGCTCACTTTTCTTCGCCGGCGCTGGCGCGGCGACTGGAGTGGCTGCAACCGCCGCAGGGGCAGCGTAAGTCGGCGCAGGCGCCGCCGTGTTGCCCACGGTAACAGGAGCCGGAGCGGAAGAGCCAAACAACGGCCCCACCAGCACACTGGAACTGCTGTTGGTTTTCACTTTCAGTTTCAACAGGCCGTCGGTGGTATGGCGCGCAATGGGATCAGGGATATCCGGAACCGAGTTACCAACGCCTTTTGCATATGCCTTAGCGGGATCAAGCAACGTCGTAGTCTGCTGGAGATCTTTTTCGGTGGTAAAGACCAGAACATAGAGCTTCTGCTGACCCAAAGCAGGCGTAAGACGCATCACCCCTTCCAGGCGATCCGCGCTCATCACGCCAGGCTCCTGGTAGGTAAAATAGCTGCTGGGGAAGAAGGCAGAAGGCGTCATGTTCTGATCAAGAATAATAACGTTCGGCGCAAATACGCTGGTTTGCTTGTTCACTTCGCTGGTTAGCGTCAGGGTCAGCTCACCAATATTTGCCGGTACACTATAGGCGGCAACCGGACCGCTAATACCGGCGACATCAAGGCGTTGACCGCCAGTGGCAAGTTGTGTGGACTGCGTTTTGCTCTGGTCGACAGGCGTCCAGGTTAATTGTTGTAACGCAGCGGTCGGAATCGCAGGCGCAGCGCTAATGTCTTGCGGAACATAGTTCACTTCCGCCAGCGTCACACCCGGTACACTCGCGAGCAGCCCCGCAGAGAAACAAAGGGCAACGAGACTTTTCTTCATTTTCATTGTTATCACCTCAGATAGCGTGGGTTCAGCGGTGGCCAGGCAATAGCGCGCTAAACTCCAGAACAGAGGGGCTTACGCCCCTCTTTCGGTCTTTACGTCAGATTAGCGATGTATTACCACCAGATTTCCATCTGGGCACCAAAGGTGACTTCATCGTCGTCGCCACGGCTGTAGGTTGTGGTGCTGGTGTCGCTAACGGCAACGCCATTGTTGTAGCCCCATTTCTCATCCCACTTCGCATAGGTAGCGAATACGCGGATTGCCGGACGAGACCAGATGCTGTCGCCAGCCTGCCACTGTTGCGCCAGGGTGATTTTGAACTGGTCGTTGGTATCGTCGGTTTTCTGAGATTTGACGCTGTCGTAACCCACTTCCAGCAGGGTGCTCATGATTGGCGTCCACTTGAACATCGGGCGAACACCGACGGTGTACCACTCAGTACCGTTGTCGTTATCCCAGTCGATATTCTGGTACATCGCCACATACATCAGATCCCAGCGATCGCCCAGAGAGATGGCACCGTGATCGAGAATACGGGTCAGGCTACCGTTGTTGTTGAGGAAGTCCTGATCGTTATCGAAATTACCGAAGATATCCTGGCTGCGGCTACCCTGCGGAATACCTTTACCCTGAGAAGTCATCGCATCAGTGGCGTACTGCACAACAAACTTGTTGTAGCCTTTGAGCATGCTCTGCGTGTGTTCAGCAGTGAACATCCAACCGTCTTTGGTGGCGCCATCTGCAAGGTCGTAACCATCAGTCGTGTTGGCGCTGCCGTAGTCAACGCCTAATTCCAGCGTACCGCCTGGGTTAATTTCCATGCCCGCCAGACGCACGTCGAACACATCGTTCGCGGTGTCTTTCGTGGCGTCATAAACTTCGTCGCTGCTGAAAGCATAAGAACCGCCAGCTTCCTGAGAACGGGTCGCTGCCAGAGAGAGTTTACCGAAGCCCAGATCGATGTTTTCGATACCTGCACCAGGACCTGAGATATCCCAGTAGTAGAAGTCGATCATATGAACGTCGTGACGTTGGTAGAAGCGCTTACCGGCCCAAATGGTAGAGCCTGGCAGCCAGTCGATCAGGTTTTTACCCTGCACGTTCGCTTCACGGAAAGCGGGGCTGGTCGCTTCCCAGTCGTTTTGCTGTGCTACGGAGTAGGCAACGTTAGTGTCGAAGTAGAAGCTCTTATCGCCTTCTTTCCACACTTCCTGGCCCAATTTCAATTCCGCGTAGGTTTCACATTCGTTACCGAGACGGTATTTACTTTGAGCACCGGTTGCCTGAAAACATTGTTGTTCGCCGCCACTACCCGTCCAGCCAATACCGGAACGAGCATAACCATGGAAATCAACGGCCATTGCCTGAGCAGACATAACGCCTGCTGCTACGGCAACTGCCAGTGGGAGTTTGCGCAGAGTAACCATCATTCTATCTCCTGAGATCATTGCTTTTCTTTTTTTACACATCGTCTTTTGCAGACTTCGCATATTTAATGGGAGTGCTTAAACGCCCGGCTCTTGATGCAACCGACGACATGCAGTGCCATCCTCACGGAACAGATGGCAACGCTCTGGCGGCAGGCCGATAGCGAATGTGGCACCCTCTTCTACCAACACCACGTCATTCTGGCGGTACACCAGGTTTTGACGGATGGCGGGGATCTGGATATGAATTTGCGTTTCGTGACCAAGTTGTTCGACGACCTGAACCTCGCCTTCCAGGGTGACATCGGCGATATCACTGGGCAGCAGATGCTCCGGACGAATACCTAAAGACATATTTGCGCCGACCTGAACATCGCGGCTTTCAACTGGCAGCCAGACGTGTTGGTGATTCGGCAACTCCACCTGAACCTGATCAATCGCCGTCGCAGTGACTTTCACCGGCAGGAAGTTCATCTTCGGAGAACCGATAAAACCCGCCACGAAGCGGTCGGCCGGATAGTGATACAACTCCAGCGGTTTACCGACCTGTGCGACGCGCCCGGCGTCCAGCACGACAATTTTGTCTGCCAGCGTCATCGCTTCGACCTGATCGTGGGTGACGTAAATCATCGTGCGACCCAACCGTTTATGCAGACGGGAGATTTCGATACGCATCTGCACACGCAGTGCGGCATCAAGGTTGGAAAGGGGTTCATCGAGCAGGAATACGCGCGGTTCAGCCACCAGCGTACGGCCAATCGCCACACGCTGACGTTGTCCGCCAGAGAGTGCTTTCGGTTTACGTTCCAGCAGGTGCGCCAGTTGCAGCACTTCCGCCACCTGATTAACGCGTTGGTTCATCACCTCTTTTTTGGCGCCCGCCAGCTTGAGACCAAATGACATATTTTCAGCAACAGAAAGGTGGGGATAGAGCGCATAAGACTGGAATACCATGCCGACGCCACGCTCGGCAGGCGGGATGTCGTTCATCCGGTTTTCACCGATATACAGGTCCCCGCTGGTGATGGTTTCGAGTCCGGCGATCATACGTAGCAATGTCGATTTACCGCAGCCTGACGGTCCCACAAACACCACGAATTCCCCTTCGTGAATGTCGAGATTGATATCTTTCGATACCACCACGTCACCCCAGGCTTTCGTTACATTTCGCATCTGTACGCTCGCCATGCACTTCTCCCTTCGTTACAACCTGTCATCGACAGCAACATTCATCATGCCCCGACTATGCGTCATCGCCTGGCTGCGTAAATCCTCCACCCCCCGGCTTTTTTATGGGGGAGGAGGCGGGAGGATGAGAAAGCACGCTCTGAGACCGGGGTCGCAAGCGGCGGGGGAATTTCGTGACGTAGTCCGCAAAAAGCAGTGTGTTTTTATGTGCGCCAACACGCATTACTCACATTTATGCAACACAAGTCACATAAAGCGGGGGTGGGGCGTAGTGGCAAGGAGGATGGAAAGAGGTTGTCGTATAAAGAAACTAAGAACCGTTAAGCCACCTCTGAGTATCCACGAGCACTTCACCAAAAAGGATGGGGAATATGAAAATCAAGACTGGCGCACGCATCCTCGCATTGTCCGCACTGACGACGATGATGTTTTCCGCCTCGGCTCTCGCCAAGATTGAAGAAGGTAAGCTGGTTATCTGGATTAACGGCGATAAAGGCTACAACGGCCTTGCTGAAGTGGGCAAAAAATTCGAGAAAGACACCGGTATCAAAGTCACCATTGAGCATCCTGACAAGCTGGAAGAAAAATTCCCGCAGGTTGCCGCAACCGGTGACGGTCCGGACATCATCTTCTGGGCGCACGACCGTTTCGGCGGCTATGCGCAATCTGGCCTGCTGGCAGAAATTACCCCGGACAAAGCGTTCCAGGACAAACTCTATCCGTTCACCTGGGATGCCGTACGTTACAACGGCAAGCTGATTGCTTACCCCATCGCAGTTGAAGCGCTGTCTCTGATTTACAACAAAGACCTCGTGCCAAACCCGCCGAAAACCTGGGAAGAGATCCCCGCACTGGATAAAGAGCTGAAGGCGAAAGGTAAGAGCGCCCTGATGTTCAACCTGCAAGAACCGTACTTCACGTGGCCGCTGATTGCCGCCGACGGCGGTTATGCGTTCAAGTTTGAAAACGGCAAATACGACGTGAAAGACGTGGGTGTCGATAGCGCGGGCGCGAAAGCGGGCCTGACCTTCCTGGTTGATCTTATCAAGAACAAACACATGAACGCGGACACCGATTACTCCATCGCGGAAGCGGCCTTTAACAAAGGCGATACCGCGATGACCATCAACGGTCCGTGGGCGTGGTCGAACATCGACAAGAGCAAAGTAAACTACGGCGTCACACTGCTGCCAACCTTCAAAGGCAAGCCGTCTAAACCGTTCGTTGGGGTTCTGAGCGCCGGTATTAACGCTGCCAGCCCGAACAAAGAACTGGCGAAAGAGTTCCTCGAAAACTACCTGCTGACCGATCAGGGTCTGGATGTGGTGAACAAGGACAAACCGCTGGGTGCCGTTGCGCTGAAATCCTTCCAGGATCAGTTAGCGAAAGACCCGCGCATCGCCGCGACCATGGATAACGCCCAGAAAGGCGAAATCATGCCGAACATCCCGCAGATGGCCGCATTCTGGTACGCCACCCGTACTGCCGTCATCAACGCCGCCAGCGGCCGTCAGACGGTTGACGCGGCGCTGAAAGATGCACAGGGTCGTATCACCAAGTAATGCCGCAGTGCATGTGCCGGATGGCGGCATAAATGCCTTATCCGGCCTACAACTTGCTGTAGGCCTGATAAGCGCAGCGCCACCCGGCGCATTTGCCACAAGATTTCAATGCTGTAGAGGAAGATCCCCATGGATGTCATTAAAAAGAAACATTGGTGGCAAAGCGACACGCTGAAATGGTCAGTGATTGGTCTGCTGGGCTTGCTGGTGGGTTACCTTGTAGTTTTAATGTACGCACAAGGGGAGTACCTGTTCGCCATCATGACGCTGATTTTAAGCTCAGCTGGCCTGTATATTTTCGCCAATCGTAAAGCCTACGCATGGCGCTATGTTTATCCGGGAATGGCCGGTATGGGACTGTTTGTTCTGTTCCCGCTGATTTGTACCATCGCCATCGCCTTTACCAACTACAGTAGCACCAACCAGCTTTCCTTCGAACGCGCTCAGCAAGTCCTGATGGATCGTTCTTATCAGGCAGGGAAAACCTTCAATTTTGGACTGTATCCGGCGGGTGACGAGTGGCAACTGGCTCTCACCGACGGTGAAAGCGGTAAAAATTATCTCTCCGACACCTTTAAATTTGGCGGCGAGCAGAAGCTGCAACTGAAAGAGACCGACGCCCTGCCTGCTGGTGAACGCGCGAATCTGCGTGTGATCACTCAGAACCGCCAGGCGCTGACCCAGTTAACCGCCATTCTGCCCGATGACAGCAAGGTGGTCATGAGCTCACTGCGCCAGTTCTCCGGCACGCAACCGCTCTACTCGCTGGCTGACGACGGTACGTTAACGAACAACCAGAGCGGCGTGAAATACCGCGCGAATAACGACATTGGCTATTACCAGTCCATCAATGCTGACGGTGGCTGGGATACTCAGAAACTGAGTCCGGGTTATACCGTGACCATTGGCTGGAAGAACTTCACCCGCGTCTTTACCGATGAAGGGATCCAGAAACCGTTCTTCGCAATCTTCGTCTGGACGGTGGTGTTCTCCGTTCTCACCGTGCTGCTGACCGTGGCGGTAGGCATGGTACTGGCGTGCCTGGTGCAATGGGAAGCGCTGAAAGGGAAAGCGATTTACCGCGTGCTGCTGATTTTGCCTTACGCCGTTCCGTCGTTTATCTCGATTCTGATTTTCAAAGGCTTGTTCAACCAGAGCTTTGGTGAAATCAACATGATGCTGAGCGCGCTGTTTGGCGTCAAACCGGCCTGGTTCAGCGACCCGACCACTGCCCGTTCGATGATTATCATCGTTAACACCTGGCTCGGTTATCCGTACATGATGATCCTGTGCATGGGGTTGTTGAAAGCGATTCCGGACGACCTGTATGAAGCCTCGGCAATGGATGGCGCAGGCCCGTTCCAGAACTTCTTTAAGATTACGCTGCCGCTGCTGATTAAGCCGTTAACGCCGCTGATGATCGCCAGCTTCGCCTTTAACTTTAACAACTTCGTACTGATTCAACTGTTGACCAACGGGGGGCCGGACCGACTCGGCACGACCACACCAGCCGGGTATACCGACCTGCTCGTCAGCTACACCTACCGCATCGCCTTTGAAGGCGGCGGCGGCCAGGACTTTGGTCTGGCGGCGGCGATTGCCACGCTGATCTTCCTGCTGGTGGGTGCGCTGGCGATTGTGAACCTGAAAGCCACGCGTATGAAGTTTGATTAAGCCTGATTAACCAGGCGTTATTGGCGCAGCCAGTTTGGACTCGGACTGCGCGGAAAAACCGGAGCGTACACGTAGTACGTGAGGATTTTGAGCACTGCCCGGGTTCAAAATGGCAAGCAAAATAGCCTGGAGCGATGCTAAGGAGTAATGAAAATTATGGCTATGGTACAACCGAAATCTCAGAAACTGCGTCTCTTCACGACGCATCTTCTGCTGCTGATCTTCATCGCGGCCATCATGTTCCCGCTGCTGATGGTTATCGCGATTTCACTGCGCGAAGGGAACTTCGCTACCGGGAGCCTGATCCCGGAAAACATCTCCTGGGAGCACTGGCGGCTGGCGTTGGGCTTCAGCGTGGAACACGCTGATGGTCGCGTCACACCGCCCCCCTTCCCGGTTCTGCTGTGGTTGTGGAATTCAGTGAAAATTGCGGGCATCACCGCGATTGGCATCGTCACGCTCTCCACCACCTGTGCTTACGCCTTTGCCCGTATGCGTTTCCCGGGCAAAGCGACTCTGCTGAAAGGGATGCTGATTTTCCAGATGTTCCCGGCGGTGCTGTCTCTGGTGGCGTTGTACGCGTTGTTTGACCGCCTTGGCCAGTACATTCCATTTATCGGTTTGAATACCCACGGCGGCGTTATCTTCGCCTATCTGGGCGGCATTGCGCTGCACGTGTGGACCATTAAGGGTTATTTCGAAACGATCGATGGTTCGCTGGAAGAAGCGGCGGCGCTGGATGGCGCAACCCCGTGGCAGGCCTTCCGCCTGGTGCTGTTGCCACTTTCCGTACCGATTCTGGCCGTGGTGTTTATTCTGTCGTTTATCGCCGCCATCACCGAAGTGCCGGTCGCCTCTCTGCTGCTACGAGATGTGAATAGCTACACGCTGGCGGTCGGTATGCAGCAATATCTCAACCCACAAAACTATCTGTGGGGCGACTTTGCCGCCGCTGCGGTACTGTCTGCGATTCCAATCACTCTCGTGTTCCTGCTGGCGCAGCGCTGGCTGGTTAACGGCCTGACGGCAGGCGGTGTGAAAGGCTAATGCCTGGCGCTAAGTTTCATCGAAGTACCTGTGTTAAACCCGCCCGGAAACGGGCAAGCCACTGTAACCCTCAACTTACGTTATCCCTACTTGTGACTGTGATTTGGCGCTCTACGGAGCGCCTTTTTTTATTCCCGTTTTAGTCGTTTTGAATTACACAGCCACAGAGTGATCACCAGCAGCAGGATCGCCGCCGAGTAGATCAGGACATCCAGCGGGGATTTGTGATCGACGATGATCAACCGCACAATGGCCGTGATCCCGATATAGACAAAGTAACGCAGCGGAAAGTGAAAGCCTGACTGAAAATACTTAACAATCAGCGCGATAAACTCAAAATAGAGGAAATAGACCACCAGCCCTTCCACCATCTCATACTTGCTGGTTTGCTCAGGCGCGAATAGCACATCCATCAGATGCAGGGTCTCTTTACCAAGAAAGACCACCAGGATCAGACCCAGGCTCAGCAGCCCAAGATTCAGTACGGTCTGTAAGACAGTGGAGATAAACTCAACACGCGGACGAGATAGCGACGTCATAACAGCACCTCATTCTCAGTGGCGAGATTCCTGTATAACGCAAAAATGTGACAGAGATCTACATTTTTTGTTTATATTTTGTTCATGTCGCGTCAACAGGCGAACATCATTGTTTCAACCGATTTCAACGGAAAATGAAAAATGCAGTTAAAACAGTCCACCATTCGTAACGTTATCTGTGGCGAAAATGTGGTGATTTATGAACCCGCCAACCTCTACGACTGCACCCTCGGTGACAACGTCTTTGTCGGCCCCTTCGTTGAAATCCAGGCCAACTCGCGGATTGGCGCAGAGACCAAAATCCAGTCGCACACCTTTATCTGCGAATATGTCACTGTCGGTAGCCGGTGCTTTATCGGGCACGGAGTGATGTTCGCCAACGATATGTTTCGGGAAGGAAAACCCAATACCGACCGCAACAGTTGGGGGCGGATTACCCTTGGCAATGAGGTTTCCATCGGCAGCGGTGCAACGATTCTGGCCGTTAGCATCTGCGATGGTGCCGTGATTGGCGCAGGCAGCGTGGTGACAAAATCCATTACCGAGAAAGGGGTGTACGCGGGCAATCCAGCAAAATTATTACGTCGTTTGTAAATCGCCCGGTGGCACTGCGCAACCGGGCCTACAGGAGCGTAGGCCGGATAAGCGCAGCGCCATCCGGCAAAACCCCATCAACGGAAGTTGACGCTGCGATCGCTGGTCATATTGTACAGCTGGAACTTACGACCCAGTTGCTGACCGCCATCACGTGTTAACGGCGTCCAGCCGATTGCCGCGCGACTGCGGGTCGGTCCGGAGGAGAACAGATCCAACGGTACGGAAATATAGACGCCTTTGGTGAAGTCCCCTTCCCCATACTCATCCGGCGAGACATCGGTGATGGTCGCGTAACCGCCCACCACCACACCGCTGTCAAAGCGTTTGGCAATTTCCAGCGTGCCGCCTTTATCGCCCGCCAGATACTGACCGACACTCGCCTTCACCAACACATCCTGGGCAAACGGCGGCGTCCAGTAAGCCGTTAAATGCCCGGTCTTCACGCTGTAGTCGGTAAACTTCATCATGTCCTGCGCGCTACGCCAGTCACGCTGTTTCACATAGTTGGCATCCAGACCCACCGCCCAGTTGCTATCTACCGGACGGTACAGCACTTCAGCCCCTGCGCCGCCGAACATGGTCTCCAGATAACCGCCGTAAACCTGCCCGTAGAAACCGTTCCCCAGGTACTGGAAGTAGTTGGCCTGGAGATTATTGACGTAAATATCATTCTCGACGTATTCACGCACGTGGGTACGCACACGCGGTAGCTGAGAGTCGTTTGGCGGATTGGTGTAGTTAAATTTGTCGTAGTTATTGGCGATATTCGCGAACAGACTGCCGGTGGTGAGCAGATGGTCCGTTAGCCACAGATCCGCTGTTCCCATCACGCCCAGCTGATACATATAGAAGTTTTCCGGGCCGCCAATGGATTGGTTCAACACCGGATCGATGTGGAAATCAAAACGCGATTTATCGATATACCAACCCTGCTCGGTCGTCTCAGGCACCACCGGCTCTACACGTTTTTGCGCCAGAGGGGTTTCGTGCCCCAGAGGTTCGCCTTCCAGGTGACGCTTCAGGCTGGAAACCTCGGTTTCGGTTGTCACCTGCGGCATATTGAGCCGATTTTCCGTCACCCGGATCGTGCGGATCCCCTCCGGCAGATCGTTCATGATGATCCGGTTAGCGCGTTCGATCCCTTCGCGGGAGTCGCGGTATTTCACCTGTTCGCCGGTGACATACAGCGTGTCGCCTTTCACCTGAATTTTCGGATCCGTCAGCCCGGCATTGTATTTCAGCAACGTCAGTTGGTTCGCCACCACCGAGTGCTGGAGGACGGCATCCTGTGGCTCTGGCTGGTATTTTGGCCGGGCGTTATCGTTGTAAGCTGGCCGCAGATCGTTGAAGTTGGTGCGCAGCGTGACGCCAAACATGACCGTGTTGCCGCGCTCATAGCTGAGGTTAACGTCGGCCCAATCGGTAACGCGATAAATGGCGCCGACGTTAAACTTGCTTTTCTGTTCCAGCTTGCCCGCAAAATCCTGTTGATAGTTATTGCCTTCGTATTCCAGTTTCAGGCGTAGCGGTTGCCAGGGAGTCTGGTATTCCACACCGCCAAACAGCGATGCCGGGCCGTGGAACATCTCGCTGCCATCAACAGAACCCGCCTGTTTATAGCTGTTATCGCGATCGCAATATTTGTCGCTGACGGAACAAAATGGATTGCTCACATTGCCGCTGGTACCCAGATAGCCCCAGCCAAGACCCAGCGAGAAATCAAACGGTCCCCAGGCTTTGTTGGCGACGATATATTCCGCATCAAACAGGCCAGTACCGCCAATATCCCGCGCACCGACCGCCACCTGCGGCATCCAGTAGCTCTCTTCCCACAAACGGACTTTCACGTCGAAGGCTTTGTCTTTGTAAGTTTGATCGCCGGAAAATGACTCCACGCTGCTGTACTGTTTGGTACGAACGTCGGTGTAGCGCAGCGTAGTTTCCAGCCACGGGAAAAGTTGCACGGAGGCAGAGTAGTAGCGGTACTGATCGTTATCGCGATAATTCAGGCTCATCTCACCTTCCCGCGCCATGCGCGCCGTGGGCGTTTGCAAAAGCCCCACGCCGCCAAAATCAGACTGTGACGGCCCAATGGGGGCAGGAAACGTTTCGCCATGACACGCCACGCTGACGCCCAGCGCCAGGATGCTGAGCAGATGTGTTTTTTTCATTATTCGGGTATCCGCTGCGTCAGGGTATGAAGAATGTCGGCGTTAAGCGCATCAGGGGTGTGACTCCAGACGGAATCGGAAAGACCAACAAAAATAATGCTGCCGGGCATCGGCTCAACGTGGCGTTTATTCCAGTACGCCACCGGCACTTTCTGTGTCCGCCCGTCGGGATAAACGACCCAGGCATAGCTGCGATCCGCTCCATCGATCAGGTTTTGTCCTTCGAGGTAACTCACGACATCGCGACCGGGGGTAAACGGCTGGCTGCCCGGTCGGTTCACCAGACCGAACAGTGTGACGCTTGTTGGCTGCGGCCCCACCCACAGCGTGTAGTTTCCCTGCAATGGCGGATTACTTCGCTCACCGACGCGTACGGTGTCCGGATCGAGAGGGACAAATTGCCTGCCGGTCACTTTCAATGCCTGAATTTGCTGGCTCAGCACACGGATTGCGGCAGATTCACCTCCGTTATCCTCTCTCCCATACGCCGCCAGACGCGCCAACAGCGCCTGCTGCTCACGTTGCGCCGTGGCGGTCGCCTGTTCTTCGCTGATGACTGCCGCAGGCCACCAGGTGTTCGCCAGTCTGGGCTGCCCAACGAGGTCAATCAGATGTTCTGCCCCGCTCAGTGTTTTCGGCTCTGTACTGCCTGCACTGAACACCTTCACGGTGCCCGCAGCAAAGACAGATGACGCGCTCAGACTGAGGATCAGCGCCGCAATAGAGTGTTTGATCATGGTTTCGCCGCCTTAATGAGCGTGGTTTTCACCGGGAAGAAGTTGGCCCCCAGGTATTGCTCCGACTGGCGAATTTGCCCTTCGCTGTCAATCCAGTAGCGGTTATGCCAGCGTGTTTGATCCGTCGTGACGGCTTCATCCAGCACACGCACCGGCGTCTTTTCACTGCCGAGTGTGAGGGTATCAGCGCCAGCCCATGTGAAGACCGAACGGGCGGTGGCGTAACGCACCTGCTTATACTCGGTCCAGCCCATCGTGCGGGTCCACGTTGCGCCATCCCTAATCTGCAAAGGTTTTGCCAGTGGGTCAGCGGACAGATTGTTAACGTCAATGAGGTTGTCGCCGCCGAGCAGCGTTTTCACCAGACGCCCATGCTGGGTCACAAGGGTGGCCTGGTCCTGCGTCACCCATTTCTGCTGCCCGTTCTCTGCGAAAGCGAGCACCACAAACAGCTGAGGACCGCCATTAAGCTGCATATACTGGCTGGCGTAGGGCATGTTCTGAATATCATCATCCGTCAGTTGCACACCCGGCGTGCCAAACACACTTTCCCACAATGAATTACCCAACCCTTTGGTGGTGGCTGAACAGGCCTGTAGCAGCAGGCAAATAACGATCAATACAGGTCGCTTCACGACTCTTCTCCAGAGGGGCAAAATAACCACACCGAAGTGTGGTTAGAATTAAACGTACCGGTATTACTGGGTACGGGTGGTCGTGGTGGTAGTGGTCCCGGTATTAGAACCATCCCCGCCGCCGGTCGCCGCCAGTGCGACGCCCACTGCTGAACTTACGGTGCTTACGCTGGTGGCGGAGGAACTTCCCGCTGAAACCGACGTTGCTGCCGCACCTGCTGCTTCTCCCACCTGAACGGGAGCGGCCCAGGCGGAGGCTGCCGTAAGCGCAGATATAGCAAAAATGCCATACAGAACTTTTTTCATAGCTATTTCCCTTCATTGAATGAATGGAGATTTACCCAAAATAATTTCAGGCGGGATCGAGTATACACAATGAAGACAAGCGAACTGACGTGATGGGAAATAGCAACGCAGCTTTAGGATAATTAGAAAAAATGCGACTTAAAAATACAAAATTAAAATAAAAAACAGCAATAAAACAACAAATTAAAATAAATCAATCATGAGTTAAATCCTAAAAATAATTTCCTTTATTTTTCATGGCCATTATTTTTAGGATAAACCTCACCAGATAACTCTGAGAAAACCTCGCGTTCTGTCATCGCTTTTAAAGTCAACAATGCATCAGCCTGCCTGCGTATTCCCCGCTTTTACATTCATTACATCAATAAGTAAAAAGTGAGACTTCCGCTATCTCATTGACGGCGAAACTGCCATTTTCGGTAAGGTACTGTCAACCAGACAAATGTTTTTGCCCTGCCTGACGCGTACCGTTCAAAGATCTTCTTTCATTTTCTGAGGTCAGGTATGAAAAAAACAACGGTAGGTCTATTTGGGATTGGACTGGAGACGTACTGGCCGCAATTTAGCGGTTTAAAAACACAACTGGAAGGGTATCTGGCGCAGGTTGATAAAAAAATAAGCCAGGAAAATGTTACGGTGATCAATAGTGGCTTAATTGATAATGCGATAACGATGGAGGAAGCCACCGCGCGATTCGCTGAAAATAATATTGATGTGCTCGTGCTTTATATTACCACGTATGCATTAAGTTCAACGGTACTTCCGCTGGTGCAGCGGCTGAATGTTCCTGTATTAATTCTGGCGCTACAACCCGAAAAAAGCGTTCCTTGCCACACCATCAATCAACACCCTGATCGTGCCGTACGTACAGGGCAATGGCTGGCACACTGTCAGGCATGTAGCGCACCGGAGCTGGTTAATGTGTTCCAACGCGCAGGGATTCCCCACATGCTGGTTCCAGGATACCTGGACGATGACGAGGCCTGGCAGGAGGTCAATGCATGGTTAGCGGCGATTCAGGTTATTCAGTCCCTGCAAACCACGAATATTGGCGTGCTCGGCCATTATTATAACGGCATGTATGATGTTTATTCGAATATGACGAACCTGAGCGCAAAATTGGGTGTGCGTTTTACATTGCTGGAAGTTTGCGAGCTGGTGAGCGCATTATCATCAATCACCGAGACCGAGAGAGAACAAAAACGCCAGCACGTTTTTCAGTCGCTCCAGGTCGATCCTTCCTGTGAAGAAGCGGAATTACAACGTGCGATAAATACCGCGATCGCACTGGATAATATGACCCAACGTCATCGACTGGGTGCTATGGCGTATTATTACGAGGGGGCACCCGGTTCGCCGCAAGAAAACATCATCACTTCCGTGATTCTGGGAAATACATTACTCACTGAAAACGGCATCCCGGTGGCAGGTGAGTGTGAAATCAAAAATGTCATCGCCATGAAAATCCTCAGCTTATTGGGCGCTGGCGGTTCTTTTTCTGAGCCCTATGGCATTGATTTTGAAAATCAAACGGTACAGTGGGGCCATGATGGACCCGCTCATCCGTTAATGTCTGCTCAAAAAGTCAGGCTGGTGCCACTGCCGATTTATCACGGTAAACCCGGTAAGGGCGTCTCAATACAGATGACCGTCGCGCCAGGTCCGGTTACCTTTTTATCCGTGGTAGAACATCAGGATGGCCGCGTCACCCTGCAATTTGCAGAAGGTGAAGCTGTTGAAGGTGAAACGCTTGATATCGGCAATACCAACAGTCATTACCGATTCCCACTCAGCGCAAAAGAATTTACTCGCCGCTGGTGCGAAGGAGGAGCGGCACATCACTGCGCCATTGGTATCGGACATGTCGGCCACAAGCTGGAACTCATCGCAAAACAGCTTGGCATTCATAGCCTACGGATTTGTTAAAGGCTGACGATAATCCTTTCAACCCTCATCATCGGCCTGAATTAACAAAAAGGCATCGCCCGGGGGCGATGCCAGTCACCATTAACCACGCCATTTCTTATAACGGTTAATCAGACCGTTAGTTGAACTGTCATGGCTGGCAATGTCTTTATCATCATGCAGTTCAGGCAGAATGCGGTTCGCCAGCTGTTTGCCCAGCTCGACGCCCCACTGGTCGAAGGTGAAGATGTTCAGAATTGCACCCTGAGTAAAGATTTTGTGCTCATACAGGGCAATCAGCGCACCCAGGCTGAACGGGGTGATTTCACGCAGCAGGATGGAGTTGGTCGGGCGATTGCCTTCAAACACTTTGAACGGTACCACGTGTTCCAGAGTCGCGGGATCTTTACCCTGGTCGCGATATTCCTGCTCCACCACTTCGCGGGATTTACCGAACGCCAGCGCTTCGGTCTGGGCGAAGAAGTTAGACAGCAGTTTCGGATGGTGATCCGACAGCGGGTTGTGCGTAATCGCCGGCGCGATAAAGTCACAAGGAACCATTTTGGTGCCCTGGTGAATCAGCTGATAAAACGCGTGCTGACCATTAGTGCCCGGTTCACCCCAGATGATAGGACCCGTCTGGTAATCCACGGCGTTGCCGTTACGGTCAACGTATTTGCCGTTGGATTCCATGTTGCCCTGCTGGAAATAGGCCGCGAAACGGTGCATATACTGGTCATACGGCAGGATGGCTTCGGTTTCTGCACCGAAAAAGTTGTTGTACCAGATACCGATCAGCGCCAGCAGCACCGGCAGGTTTTTCTCCGCTGGAGTGGTGGCGAAGTGCTTGTCCATCGCGTGCGCGCCGGAGAGCAACTCAACGAAGTTGTCGAAGCCGACGGACAGAATGATCGACAGACCAATCGCAGACCACAGGGAGTAACGACCGCCCACCCAGTCCCAGAACTCAAACATGTTCGCGGTGTCGATACCGAACTCACCCACCGCTTTGCCATTGGTAGAGAGCGCGGCGAAGTGTTTGGCAACGTGCTTGTTGTCGCCTGCGGTCGCCAGGAACCAGTCGCGCGCGCTGTGGGCGTTGGTCATGGTTTCCTGAGTAGTGAAGGTTTTGGAAGCGACCAGGAACAGCGTGGTTTCCGGGTTGACTTTCTTCAGCACTTCCGCGATATGGGTGCCATCAACGTTGGAGACGAAGTGCATATTCAGGTGATTTTTGTACGGACGCAGCGCTTCGGTCACCATGAACGGGCCGAGGTCAGAACCGCCGATACCGATGTTTACTACATCAGTGATGGCTTTACCGGTATAGCCTTTCCAGCTTCCGGAGATGATCGCTTCAGAGAAGGATTTCATCTTCTCCAGCACCGCATTCACTTCCGGCATCACATCTTTGCCGTCAACGATAATCGGGGTATTGCTACGGTTACGCAGTGCAACGTGGAGCACCGCGCGATCTTCGGTGCGGTTGATCTTCTCACCGGAGAACATGGACTTGATGGCGCCTGCCAAATCGGTCTCTTTCGCCAGATCTTGCAGTTTAGCCAGCGTCTCTTCAGTGATGCGGTTTTTGGAGAAATCCACCAGCATCAGATCATCAAACGTTGCAGAAAATTTAGAGAAACGATCGCTATCTTTCGCGAACAGATCCGCGATAGTAACGTCTTTCATCTCTTCAAAGTGTTTTTGTAGTGCCTGCCAGGCTGAGGTTTGCGTTGGATTGATGTTTTTCATTAGCAATACTCTTCTGATTTTGAGAATTGTGACTGAGATCGATTGTAACGCCAGTCACAGAAAAGTGTGATTGTTTTAGTGCCGTAACCCTGGCATGAGTCAAACGCGGATGAAAAGCAGCAAAAAGTATAGCTGTTATAAGCACCGTTACTCACAGCCTGGACAGCATGAAAAATCCGCATAATCCCGTCGTTGACAGTACCCTCCACACATTTTATTTATAAATACGGTATTTGCGCCTGCACCGGTTTTTGTTTCGCCCTTGTGCCATGGTCGCTCTTTTCATTCCCTGACACGAGGTTGTAATGACAAATATTGTTGTCTCCAAGTTTGGTGGTACAAGCGTAGCCGATTTTGATGCCATGAACCGTAGCGCCGACGTGGTGCTTTCCGATACGAGCGTCCGTTTAGTGGTCCTTTCCGCCTCTGCCGGGATCACCAACCTGCTGGTTGCACTGGCTGAAGGTCTGGAGCCGACAGAACGTTTCGAGAAACTCGACGCTATCCGTAAAATTCAGTTCGATATCCTGGAACGTTTACGTTATCCCAACGTGATTCGTGAAGAGATCGAACGCCTGCTGGAAAACATCACTACGCTGGCAGAAGCCGCGTCGCTGGCGACCTCAACGGCACTGACCGACGAACTGGTCAGCCACGGTGAACTGATGTCCACCCTGCTATTTGTGGAGATCCTGCGCGAGCGCAATGTCCAGGCACAGTGGTTTGACGTGCGTAAAGTGATGCGCACCAACGACCGTTTTGGTCGTGCAGAGCCGGATATCGCGGCGCTGTCCGAACTGTCTGCGCAACAACTGGCTCCACGACTGAATGAAGGATTAGTGATTACCCAGGGCTTTATCGGTAGCGAAAGCAAGGGCCGCACCACTACGCTTGGCCGTGGCGGCAGCGATTACACCGCCGCACTGCTTGCAGAAGCGCTGCACGCGACGCGCGTTGATATCTGGACCGACGTTCCGGGCATTTACACCACCGATCCGCGCGTCGTCCCTTCCGCACAACGCATTGATGAAATTGCCTTTGAAGAGGCGGCGGAAATGGCCACCTTCGGCGCAAAAGTATTGCACCCGGCAACGTTGCTGCCCGCCGTACGCAGTGATATTCCGGTCTTTGTCGGCTCGAGCAAAGATCCAAAAGCAGGCGGTACGCTGGTGTGCAACCAGACACAAAATCCGCCGCTGTTCCGCGCGCTGGCGCTGCGTCGTAAACAAACCCTGTTAACGCTGCATAGCCTGAATATGCTGCACTCCCGCGGCTTCCTTGCAGAAGTCTTCGGCATTCTGGCGCGCCACAATATCTCTGTCGATTTGATAACCACCTCAGAAGTGAGCGTGGCATTGACGCTGGACACCACCGGCTCCACCTCAACAGGCGATACGCTGCTGACGCAGTCGCTGCTGATGGAGCTGTCTGCACTGTGTCGGGTAGAGGTCGAGGAAGGTCTCGCGCTGGTGGCACTGATTGGCAACGATCTGTCAAAAGCCTGCGGCGTGGGTAAAGAGGTTTTCGGCGTACTGGAGCCGTTCAACATCCGTATGATTTGCTATGGCGCTTCCAGTCATAACCTCTGTTTCCTGGTGCCAGGCACCGAAGCCGAGCAAGTGGTGCAGAAACTGCATCATAATTTGTTTGAATAAAATTCAAACAAACGATAAATAATAACAATAGCCGGGCTCGAACCCGGCTTTTTTATAACTAGCAAACACAACATTATCGCAAGGAATATAACATGCTCGCTGTACTGACCCGGCTGTTCCCGTTATGGGCGCTGCTACTCTCTGTTATTGCCTACAACACGCCAACCACCTTTACCGCCATCGGTCCGTGGATCGCCACGCTGCTAATGCTGATTATGTTCGGTATGGGCGTGCACCTGAAAATTGACGATTTCAAACGCGTGCTCTCGCGCCCCGCGCCGGTTGCGGCAGGGATATTCCTGCACTATCTGGTCATGCCGCTCGCCGCCTGGGTGCTGGCGCTGTTGTTTAAGATGCCACCGGAACTCTCTGCGGGGATGGTGTTAGTTGGTAGCGTTGCCAGCGGAACCGCGTCCAATGTTATGATTTATCTTGCGAAAGGCGATGTTGCTCTGTCAGTGACTATCTCTTCCGTTTCCACGCTGGTCGGCGTCATTGCCACCCCCTTGCTGACGCGCCTGTATGTCGATGCGCACATTCAGGTGGATGTGATGGGAATGCTGCTCAGCATTCTGCAAATCGTAGTGATCCCGATTGGCCTGGGGTTGATTGTGCATCACCTCTTCCCCCGCGTAGTAAAAGCGGTGGAACCGTACCTGCCCGCCTTTTCGATGGCCTGCATTCTGGCGATCATCAGCGCAGTGGTTGCCGGTTCCGCATCGCATATTGCCTCGGTCGGTTTTGTGGTGATTATCGCCGTTATCCTGCATAACACTCTCGGCCTGCTCGGCGGTTACTGGGGTGGGAAACTGTTCGGATTTGACGAGTCCACCTGCCGTACGCTGGCCATTGAAGTCGGGATGCAAAACTCCGGCCTCGCGGCAGCGCTGGGCAAAATCTACTTCGGCCCGCTCGCAGCGCTGCCTGGCGCGCTGTTTTCCGTCTGGCATAACCTTTCCGGTTCGCTGCTGGCGGGGTACTGGTCAGGAAAGTCGATTGATGAGAAGTCGCGTGACCAGGTGAAAGTGAATTAAAAAAGTGCCGGGTGGCTCGCGCTTACCCGGCATGCCCTATCAGATTGCCCCACATTACCGTACACTGGGTTATCTGGCTGACTGAGGGCACACCTATGGCACTCCCCCGCATTACCCAAAAAGAGATGACTGAACGCGAACAGCGTGAACTGAAAACGCTGCTGGACCGCGCCCGTATTGCGCACGGTCGTCCGTTGACTAACGCGGAGACCAACAGCGTCAAAAAGGAATACATCGACAAACTGATGGCATTGCGGGAAGCAGAGGCAAAAAAAGCCCGCCAGTTGAAGAAAAAGCAGGCTTATAAACCGGATGCCGAGGCATCTTTTTCCTGGTCGGCCAATACGCCAACGCGCGGCAGACGCTAACTAGCGCCCTTTCTTCTTACGTCCCGGCGCAGTAAAACGTTTACCGTTTGATGCCGGGCGTGCTTTCTCGTTCGTTTTTTCCATCTTCACGACCGGACGTTTGATGCCCGCCGTTTTCGGCTTCGCTTTCGCTTTTGGCTTCGCCTCGGAAGAGGAGTTTTCGATAAGCTTGAAGAGGTCAATCAGTTCGTCATCGGTTAAATCACGCCATTCGCCCAACGGAATACCGCTCAAGCTGACGTTCATGATCCGCGTACGTTCCAACTTTTTGACTTCGTAGCCAAAGTGCTCGCACATACGGCGGATCTGGCGGTTCAACCCCTGCACCAGCGTGATACGGAATACAAACGGGGCTTCCTTTTTCACTTTACACTTCTTCGTGACCGTGCCGAGAATCGGCACCCCTGCCGCCATCCCACTGACAAACTCATCCGTCACCGGTTTATCCACCGTGACCAGATACTCTTTTTCGTGATCGTTACCGGCGCGCAGGATTTTATTGACCAGATCGCCGTGGTTGGTGAGGAAGATCAGTCCCTGTGAGTCTTTGTCCAGACGACCAATCGGAAATACGCGTTTGCTATGGTTTACAAAGTCGACGATGTTGTCACGCTCGCCATCTTCCGTGGTGCTGACAATGCCGACCGGTTTGTTCAGGGCGATAAGCACCAGATCTTCTGCTTCGCGCGGCTCAATCAACTGACCGTTTACTTTTACAACGTCGCCGGGTTTTACCTGATCGCCAATGGTGGCGCGTTTACCGTTCAGGAAAACGTTGCCTTGTTCGATATAGCGATCGGCTTCGCGACGAGAGCAAATTCCACTTTCGCTGATGTATTTGTTTAATCGGATAGATGAGTCGGGCAGCATAAATTCTCCTGTAAAAGCGAAATATACCTCACCTTGCGGGCGATAAAAAATAATCGTGGCGCAACACATTGGCGGTAGATGTGATCTACCGCGCTTTTCAGCAGTGTGAGGTTATTCGCGAGTGAGCCAGAAACCTGACAGCGCGATGCGTATCAGGTTTCCGGTTTTATCAATAATCATCCCGCTCGTCGTCTTCATCCGGCTGCTCCAGCACGCTATACGCGACCGAACAGAACAGTGAATTGAGACGCTGCATATCCCCCAGCAGCCCCAGATGCAGCGAGCTGGTTTCAATGCTTTGTACGTTCTGCTGATGCAGACGATCAACGTGAGCATGCGAGTAACGGCGATTAAGGATACGAAAACGATGTTTACTCCGGCGCAGACGACGCGCGGTCGTCACGTCTCCAGAGAAGAAGACCGACATCGCCAGTTGCAGATTACTGAGTAACTGGTCGTACAGCGCATCCAGCTCCTTCAGCCCTTCCACGGAGAAGGCCCGGCGCGCCGCCAGTGATTTGTCGGCAATCTCGCTCCCCATCCGTTCGACGATATCGGAGGCCTGTTCCAGGTTGAGTGACATTTCGATGATTTCAGCCCAGCGGCGGGACTCTTCTTCCGCCAGCTCCTCTTTTGGCATCCGCGCCAGATAGAGTTTGATCGCGGTATACAGCACGTTGATATCATCCGCCATCTTGCGAAGCTCTTTCTCTTCGCGCGGCTCACCGTGCATCACGCGCTTAAGCCCTTCCATCATCTGCTCCATGGCATCGCCAATACGCAGCGCTTCACGCGCGGCATTGGCCAGTGCGAGGGTCGGCGTGTCCAGGGCGCTGACATCCAGATGTTTCGGCTTCAGGTGGGCATCCAGCTCCGGTTCGTCGCGAATAATGCGCTTACAAAATCGCGCCATCGACTCGGCAAAGGGCACCATGGCCAGACAACGCACCAGGTTGTAAAAGACGTGGAAGTAGATCACCAGTTCAGATTTTGGCAGCGGCAGTTCATCCATTGCGTTTGCCAGCATGTGAACAAACGGCAGAATCAGCAGACTCCCCACCAGCTTGAACAACAAACTGCCGAGCGCCACACGCCGCGCCGCCGCGTTGGCCGCGCTGTTGTTGAGCATCGCCAGCAAGCCAGAACCGAGGTTAGCGCCGATCACCAGACAGAGCGCCACCGGGAACGAAATAATCCCCGCCGCCGTCAGGGTTGCCGTCAACAGCACCGCCGCCAGGCTGGAATAACTGATAATGGCAAACAACGCGCCAATCAGCGCATCCAGCAGGATATCACCGGTTAACGAGGCGAATATTACCTGTACCCCGTTGGCCTGCGTGATCGGCGTCACCGCCTGCACAATCAACTCCAGCGCGAGCAGAATCAGGCCAAGACCAATCCCGACCCTCCCCAGTTGCCCGACCCGTGACTGTTTACGCCCCAAAAAGAAGATCACGCCGATGAAAATCAGTAACGGCGACAGCCAGGACAAATCGAAGGTCAGGATACGCGCCATCAGCGCGGTCCCCACATCAGCCCCTAAAACAATCACCAACGCGGGTGTCAGGGCGACCAGATCCTGGGCAACAAATGAGGTGACCAGCATGGTCGTGGCGTTACTGCTTTGTACCAGCGCGGTCACGCCAATCCCCGCACAGAAGGCGAGCGGTTTCTTTTCAACGCTGCGGCTGAGAACCGTGCGCAGGCGCGCGCCAAAAACACGCATTACGCCTGTACGCACAATGTGAGTGCCCCACACCAACAGAGCAACCGCAGAAAGCAGGTGTAACAGAGTTAACACGGAAGTGGGTTCTCCTTATATTTATCGTTCTTATGAAACGTGTTGCCCGGTGGCGCTTCGCTTACCGGGCCTACGTGACCACCATTGTAGGCCGGATAAGCAAAGCGCCATCCGGCAAAACCGACAGAACCTTCTTCCAGTATAAGGGTTTACCATCAATAAAGAGACAAGGCGCTCAAAGAGCGCCCTGTTTGTTATAAGTAAAGATGACACATTTGTGACACTGACCGTCGGCGGCGCAGGTGGATTGCACACGGACTGCTCGCAGTAAGGGGAGCGTACACCTGGTACGTGACCCGAGCGAGAACAGCCCTGGTGCAATCCGGCAAGTAAGCCAGATCAGTCCGCGTCATACCCCAGATTGGGCGCTAACCAGCGCTCGACCTCGGCAACCGGCATACCTTTGCGCAGCGCATAATCCTCCACCTGATCGCGTTGAATCTGCGCGACGGCGTAGTATTTGCTGTCCGGATGGCTGAAGTACCAACCCGAGACCGACGCCCCCGGCCACATGGCGAAAGATTCGGTAAGCTTCATGCCAGTGTGTTTTTCCACTTCCAGCAGTTCCCAGATGGTGCCTTTTTCCGTGTGTTCAGGACAAGCCGGGTAACCCGGTGCCGGACGGATACCCTGGTAGTTTTCGCGGATCAGCTCCTCATTGCTCAGATTCTCGTGCGCCGCATAGCCCCAGTAGACTTTGCGCACACGTTCATGCAGATATTCCGCAAAAGCCTCTGCCAAACGGTCGGCAATCGCTTTCACCATAATCTTGTTGTAGTCGTCGTGTTGGGCTTCAAAGGCATCGGCCAGCGCATCTTCTTCCAGCCCGCCGGTGACGGCAAAGGCACCGATGTAATCCGCTTTACCACTCAGTTTCGGCGCCACAAAGTCAGACAAGCAGTAGTTGGCGAAACCCACTTTTTCGGTTTGCTGGCGGAGATGATGGCTAACCGCCTGCACATGAGTACGCGTCTCGTCACGATAGATTTCGATGTCATCACCGACGCGGTTCGCCGGGAACAGCCCCACCACGCCGCGCGGGTTAAGGGATTTCTCCGCACTTAACGTATCGAGCATATCGTTGGCGTCTTTAAACAGGCGCTGCGCTTCTTCGCCCACGACCTCATCTTCGAGGATGCGCGGATATTTACCGGCCAGCGACCAGGTCATAAAGAACGGTGTCCAGTCGATGTAGTTGCGCAGGGTTTCAATACTGGCTTCGACTTCCTGTACGCCCAGACGATGCGCCACTGGCGGCGTGTAGCTTGCCCAGTCGAACGCCAGATCGTTGTCACGCGCGGCCGCCAGGGTGACCGGCGGCGTGCGCGGTTTCTTGCGCCCATGCTGGATACGCACGGTTTCATACTCTTTACGGGTACGGGCGACAAAGTCATCGCGCTGCGTGTCGGAGAGTAAGGCCGCCACCACGCCAACGGTGCGCGACGCGTTCTGCACATAGACCGTCGGACCGCTGTAGTTCTGCTCGATTTTCACCGCCGTGTGTGCTTTTGAGGTGGTCGCGCCGCCAATCAGCAGCGGAATGGTAAAGCCCTGACGCTCCATCTCCTTCGCCACGTTGACCATCTCATCAAGCGACGGGGTAATCAGCCCGGAAAGACCGATCAAATCCGCATTCACTTCTCTGGCAGTTCTGAGGATTTTCTCCGCCGGAACCATCACGCCCAGATCAACAATCTCGTAGTTGTTACACTGCAGCACCACGCCGACGATGTTTTTACCGATATCGTGCACGTCACCTTTTACGGTAGCGATCACCATTTTGCCGTTACTGGAGCCTTTCTCTTTGCTGGCCTCGATATACGGTTCAAGGTAAGCCACCGCCTGCTTCATCACGCGGGCGGATTTCACCACCTGCGGCAGGAACATTTTGCCTTCGCCGAACAGGTCGCCAACCACGTTCATGCCATCCATCAGCGGGCCTTCAATGACTTCAATCGGGCGAGCCGCCTGCTGGCGCGCTTCTTCGGTATCCAGCTCAATGAACTCGGTGATCCCTTTCACCAGTGAATATTCGAGGCGTTTTTTTACGTCCCAGCTACGCCATTCGGCCAGCTGAGCGTTAGCAGAATCATCCGTTTTGCTGCCGCGATATTTCTCGGCCAAATCGAGCAGACGTTCGGTGCCATCGTCACGACGGTTGAGGATCACATCCTCAACCGCGTCGCGCAGCTCGGCAGGCAAGTCGTCGTAAATCGCCAGTTGCCCGGCGTTGACGATCCCCATGTCCATGCCGTTACGAATGGCGTAATAGAGGAACACGGCGTGGATCGCTTCGCGTACCGGGTCGTTACCCCGGAACGAGAACGAAACGTTTGAGACGCCACCGGAAATCAACGCATGCGGTAACTCGCGTTTAATGTCTTCGCAGGCGCCGATGAAATCCTGCGCGTAGTTGTTGTGCTCTTCGATGCCGGTCGCCACCGCAAAGATATTCGGGTCAAAGATGATATCTTCTGGCGGGAAACCGACCTCTTCGGTGAGGATTTTGTACGCCCGACGGCAGATCTCGATTTTGCGCGCGCGGGTATCGGCCTGGCCCTGTTCATCAAAGGCCATCACCACCACGGCCGCCCCGTAACGACGCAGCAGTTTGGCGTGGTGGATAAAGGTTTCCACTCCCTCTTTCATCGAGATGGAGTTAACGATGCCTTTACCCTGAATGCACTTCAGCCCTTTTTCGATGACCTCCCATTTCGAGGAGTCGATCATGATCGGCACGCGAGCGATATCCGGTTCACCCGCGATCAGGCTGAGGAAACGCACCATCGCCGCTTCGGCGTCAAGCATCCCCTCATCCATGTTGATGTCGATAATCTGTGCGCCGCTTTCAACCTGCTGGCGCGCAACGTCCAGCGCTTCGCTGTATTTCTCTTCTTTAATCAGGCGCTTGAATTTGGCGGAACCGGTGACGTTGGTACGCTCGCCGACGTTGACGAACAGGCTGTCATCGCCGATGTTCAGCGGCTCCAGACCGGCAAGACGGCAGGCCACCGGAATTTCCGGAAGCTGGCGCGGCGGCAGCCCTGCCACTGCACGACTCATCGCCGCAATATGCTCCGGCGTGGTGCCGCAACAGCCGCCGACGATATTCAGGAAGCCCGCTTGCGCCCATTCACGAATCTGGACCGCCATGGTGTCGGCATCGAGGTCGTATTCGCCAAAGGCGTTCGGCAGTCCGGCGTTCGGGTGCGCGGTGACGTAGCATTCGGCAATGCGCGACAGTTCCTGCACATACTGGCGCAGCTCGTCCGGTCCCAACGCACAGTTGAGGCCAAAAGTGAGCGCTTCGGCGTGGCGCAGAGAGTTGTAGAACGCTTCCGTCGTCTGGCCGGAGAGCGTGCGCCCGGAAGCGTCGGTGATGGTGCCGGAAATCATAATCGGCAGGTCGATGCCCAGCGCTTCGAATTCCTCTTTCACCGCAAAAATAGCGGCTTTGGCGTTGAGCGTATCAAACACGGTTTCAATCAGGATCAAGTCCGCACCGCCTTCCACCAGCGCTTTGGTGGATTCACGGTAAGCCGCCACCAGCTGATCAAAGGTGATATTACGGAATGCCGGATCGTTCACATCTGGCGAAATGGACGCCGTGCGGTTGGTTGGGCCGAGAACGCCCGCAACATAGCGCGGTTTTTCTGGCGTGCGCGCCGTCCACTCGTCGGCGCAGGCACGGGCAAGTTTTGCCGCAGCAAAGTTGATTTCCGCTGACAGGGATTCCATCTGGTAATCCGCCATCGCGATGGTCGTGGAGTTAAAGGTGTTGGTTTCGATGATATCCGCGCCCGCTTCAAAGTAGGCGTTATGAATCGCGGTTATCACCTCCGGTTTGCTCAGCACCAACAGGTCATTGTTGCCTTTGAGGTCGCACGGCCAGTCGGCAAAGCGTTCGCCACGGAAATCCTCTTCACTCAGACGATAGCCCTGGATCATCGTGCCCATGCCGCCGTCCAGCACCAGAATACGTTCTTTTAACTGCGCACGCAGTTGTTCAACTTTGCTGCTCACACTTGCTCCCGACAACGCTCAACCCAGACCAAAATGGCCAACAAACCATACTGGCACAAACTGATGTGACGGAAAAGCAAACAGCGGGCAACATGAGACATGTTCAGCTTCACTCCTCCGATCAGTACAGGAATTCTTGCATTATAATCAAATAAAACGAAAATGATTTCCACGATACAGAAAAGGAGACAGCTATGGTTGCCCCTGTTCCCGCAAAACGCGGTAGAAAACCCGCTGCTGCCACGACCCCCGCGACCGGACAGGTTCAGTCTCTTACCCGTGGACTGAAGCTGCTGGAATGGATTGCTGAGTCTAACGGCAGCGTCGCGTTGACCGAACTGGCGCAACAGGCGGGTTTACCGAATTCAACCACTCACCGTTTGTTGACCACCATGCAGCAACAGGGATTTGTGCGCCAGGTGGGCGAACTGGGCCACTGGGCGGTCGGCGCTCATGCTTTTATTGTTGGCAGCAGTTTTTTGCAAAGTCGGAATCTGCTGGCGATTGTCCACCCCATACTGCGCAAGTTGATGGAAGACTCCGGCGAAACGGTCAATCTGGCGGTGCTTGACCAGAGCGATCATCAGGCGATTATCATCGACCAGGTACAGTGTACTCAGTTGATGCGCATGTCTGCGCCTATCGGCGGCAAACTGCCGATGCACGCATCCGGCGCGGGTAAAGCGTTTTTATCGCAGTTGAGCGAAGAACAAGTCACTGGCTTACTTCACCGTAAAGGGCTGTACGCTTATACCCATGCCACGCTGGTATCCCCCGTGCATCTTAAAGATGACCTTGCCCAGACGCGTAAGCGCGGTTATTCGTTTGATGATGAAGAACATGCGTTGGGTTTACGCTGCGTGGCATCGTGTATTTATGACGAGCATCGTGAGCCGTTTGCCGCGATTTCCATCTCCGGGCCGATTTCACGCATCACCGACGACCGGGTAACTGAGTTCGGTGCGATGGCAATTAAAGCCGCAAAAGAAGTGACGCTGGCGTACGGCGGATTCCGCTAAGCCGGGTAAAGCGTTTTACACCGCCATCCGTCGATGAAATGCCTGATGGCGCTACGCTTATCAGGCCTACGGATGACTTATCCGGCCTGATTATAGCGCACGCTAAACCGCTGACGGCGGCGGTAAGCGTAAACATCTTCCACATGCCCTTCACGAATCCGCGTCTGTAATGCACGCCAGTAGTCGGCGCGGAACAGGTCGGCGTGCATCTCTTCAAACAGCGGCCCAATTCTGGGGTCTGCGCAAAGCCAGTGACGAAACTCTTCGGGAAAAACATCGCCCGGCGAAACGCTGTACCACGGTTCGTTGGCCAGCTCATCTTCCGGATAACGCGGCGGCGGGATCGTGCGGAAATTCACTTCCGTCATGTAGCAAATTTCATCGTAGTCATAGAACACGACGCGCCCGTGGCGGGTGACGCCGAAGTTTTTAAACAGCATGTCACCAGGAAAAATATTGGCGGCAGCAAGCTGGCGAATCGCGTTACCGTACTCCTCAATTGCGTCGCGCAACTGCTGGCCTTCCACCTGCTCAAGCCAGATATTGAGCGGCACCATACGGCGTTCAATGTACAAATGGCTGATAACAATGCGATCGCCAAGATCGGTGATTTTCTCTGGTGCCTCTTGCATGAATAGCGCCATTAATGCCGGATCAATTTGCCGCTTCTCGAGGACGAAATTCTCAAACTCCTGGGTGTCCGCCATACGTCCCACGCGGTCATGCTCTTTAACAAGCTGATAGCAGGCGCGCACGTGGGCGGCGGACATCTCTTTTTGCGGAGCAAACGTGTCTTTGATGATTTTAAAGACCCGGTCAAAGCCCGGCAGAGTAAATACCAGCATGACCATCCCGCGGATGCCTGGCGCTTCAATGAACTGCTCATCGCAATCAGCCAGATACCACAGGTACTCACGGTAGCTTTCGGTTTTCGCATGTTTCTGACAGCCGATCGCCATGTACAGCTCTGCGGTCGTTTTACCCGGTAGGATCTCTCGCAACCATTCAACCAGCGCGGCAGGTAGCGGCGCATACACCATAAAATAGGAGCGGGCAAAACCAAATACGATGCTGGCTTCCGCCGTGGTGGTCAGGCAGGTATCGACAAACAGCTCGCCTTCATCAGTGCGGTGAATCGGCAGCAAAAAGGGCAGCGTGCCTGTCGGGGTTATCAGCTTCCCCACCAGCCAGGCGGCTTTGTTGCGGTAAAACAGTTCATTCGCCACCTGCAGATGACAATGATTCAGTCCTTCCGTACCGAACACCTCTGTCAGATGCTCAATGATGTAGTGAATATCACGGCTTTTGTTCTGCCAGGGCAAGCGAAGCGGAAGATCGCTGAGCACCCGCGTTAATAGCGGTTCCCAACCACTCACAGGAAAAAAATCTTTTGCCAGAGGACGAGGAATTGTGCGGAAACGGCGTTCCGGTTGAGAACTAAAAATAAACAACCGCTCGGGGGTCAGTGAGCGGTGGTCAAATAACCGGCAATAGACAGAGTTAAAAAAGCTCTCTGCAATCTCGAAGCGTGGGTAATCCGGCAACAACCGGGTGTAATGTTCTTTGACGCGCAGCAAAAACGCCGCATCGGTGCTTTTGCCGTCAGTAATACAACGTAGCTGTTCCACAACCAGACCCACATGGTGATCGTAAAGGTGGATACGGCTTTTCATTGCCTGCTGCACCGCATGCCAGTCGGCCTGTTCAAAGCGCTGCTGAGCGCCGGACGTCACTTCCAGAAATCGACCATACTGCGCGTCAAAGCCTTGCAGGATGGTTTGAGCAATCAGTAATTCCAGGCCACGCGACATTGTTTGTCCTTATCTGTTGCCGGATGGCGGTGCAAGCACCTTATCCGCCCTACGGTTCAGAGTAGGCCGGATAAGCGTAAGCGCCATCCGGCATGGATCAGAACTGGGATTCTTCAGTAGACCCCGTCAGCGCGGTGACCGAAGAGGCGCCGCCCTGAATAATGGTGGTGACTTTATCGAAGTAACCGGTACCCACTTCTTGTTGGTGCGAGACGAAGGTATACCCGTCTTTGCCTGCGGCGAACTCTGGCTGCTGGACCTTCTCGACATAGTGCTTCATACCTTCACCCTGCGCGTAGGAACGCGCGAGGTCGAACATGTTGAACCACATGCTGTGGATACCTGCCAGCGTGATGAACTGGTATTTGTAGCCCATATCCGACAATTGCTGCTGGAAGCTGGCAATCGTTTTGTCGTCCAGATTTTTCTGCCAGTTAAACGACGGAGAACAGTTGTAGGCCAGCAGTTTGCCCGGATACTTCGCATGAATGGCGTCGGCAAAACGTTTAGCCAGCGCGAGGTCCGGCGTGGAGGTTTCACACCACACCAGATCCGCATACGGCGCATAGGCCAGGCCACGGCTGATCGCCTGTTCGATACCTGCGTGCGTGCGATAGAAACCTTCACTGGTACGCTCACCGGTGATGAATTCGCTGTCATAGGGATCGCAATCTGAGGTGATAAGGTCCGCCGCATCCGCATCGGTACGGGCAATCACCAGCGTCGGTACGCCCATCACGTCGGCCGCCAGGCGCGCAGCCACCAGTTTTTGAATCGCTTCTTGCGTCGGCACCAGAACCTTACCGCCCATGTGGCCACATTTCTTCACTGACGCCAGCTGATCTTCGAAGTGAACAGCCGCTGCACCGGCCTCAATCATCGATTTCATCAGTTCAAAGGCGTTCAGCACGCCGCCAAACCCAGCTTCTGCATCGGCGACGATCGGCAGGAAGTAATCCACATAGCGTGGATCGTTGGGTTCAATACCGGTGGACCATTGGATCTGATCCGCACGGCGGAAAGTGTTGTTGATCCGATCCACCACCGCCGGGACGGAGTTCGCCGGGTACAGTGATTGATCCGGGTACATGCTTGACGCCAGGTTCGCATCCGCCGCCACCTGCCAACCAGACAGATAAACCGCTTCAATACCGGCTTTCGCCTGCTGCAACGCCTGACCGCCGGTCAGCGCGCCGAGGCTATTGATGTAGCCTTTTTTCGATTCGCCGTGCAGCAGTCGCCACATTTTGGCGGCACCCAGCTGTGCCAGCGTGCATTCCGGGTTGACCGAACCGCGTAATTTCACCACTTCCTCCGCGCTATAGGGGCGACGGATGCCTTCCCAACGCGGTTGTGTCCATTCTTTCTGTAATTCTTCGATTTGTTGAGTACGGGTTTTCATGTGCAGATGCTCCATATTGTTATGTGGTGAGTTAAGCCAGCAGGCGGTAGCCTGGCAGGGTCAGGAAGTCGATTAAGTCATCAGAAGTCGTGATCTGCTCCATCAGACGGGCGGCTTCATCGAAACGCCCGCTGCTAAAGCGGTGCTCGCCGAGCTCCTCCTGAATCACCAGCATCTCTTCTGCCAGCATCTGGCGGAACAGGGCTTTGGTGACGGCTTTGCCGTTGCTCAGGGTTTTCTCGTGATGGATCCACTGCCAGATGGAGGTGCGGGAGATTTCCGCCGTCGCGGCATCTTCCATCAGACCGTAAATCGGTACGCAACCGTTGCCGGAGATCCACGCCTCGATGTACTGCACCGCGACGCGAATATTGGCGCGCATCCCCTCTTCAGTACGCTCACCTTCACAGGGCGCCAGCAGTTGTTCGGCGGTAATCGGCGCATCGTCATCACGCGTGACGAACAGCTGGTTTTTATGCTCGCCGAGGATTTCATCAAACACCGCCATCGCAGTATCCGCCAGGCCAGGGTGGGCAACCCAGGTGCCGTCGTGGCCATTATTGGCTTCCAGCGATTTGTCCGCTTTTACTTTGTTGAGTACCTGATTATTGCGTGCGGCATCTTTGCTCGGAATGAATGCCGCCATGCCGCCCATCGCAAATGCGCCGCGCTTGTGGCAGGTTTTGATCAGCAGACGTGAGTAAGCGCTGAGGAACGGTTTGTCCATCGTCACCACCTGGCGGTCTGGCAGCACGCGATCCGGATGATTCTTCAACGTTTTGATATAGCTGAAAATGTAATCCCAGCGACCGCAATTGAGACCGACAATATGGTCACGCAGCGCATGCAGGATTTCGTCCATCTGGAACACCGCCGGCAACGTTTCGATCAGTAACGTCGCTTTGATGGTGCCCCGCGCCAGGTTAAAACGATCTTCGGCGTAGCTGAACACCTCGCTCCACCACGCCGCTTCCTGCCAGGCCTGGGTTTTCGGCAGGTAGAAATAGGGACCGCTGCCTTTTGCCAGCAACGCTTTGTAGTTGTGGAAGAAATAGAGGGCAAAATCAAACAGGCTGCCCGGGATCGCTTCACCGCGCCAGGTTACATGTTTTTCCGGCAGATGCAGACCGCGCACACGGCAAATCAGCAACGCAGGATCGGGTTTGAGCTGGTAGATTTTTCCGGCTTCATTGGTATAGCTAATGGTGCCATTGACCGCGTCGCGCAGGTTAATTTGGCCATCAATGACTTTATTCCAGTCCGGCGCCAGGGAATCCTCAAAATCCGCCATGAAGACCTTCACGTTAGCATTCAGGGCGTTAATCACCATTTTGCGTTCAACAGGGCCGGTGATTTCTACACGCCGATCCTGTAAGTCTTCGGGAATTCCACGAATCTTCCAGTTACCATTTCGAATGGAAGCCGTTTCCGAAATGAAATCAGGCAACTTGCCATTGTCGATATCCTGCTGTTGCTGGATACGTGCGGCCAGCAGTTTGTTACGCTTTGGCGTAAACCGCGTCACCAGTTCGGTCAGAAACTCTACCGCTTCTGCGGTCAAAACGTGCTTCTCTTGCTCACCATATGGCCGGGTAAACAGCAATTCGTCAGTTGTCGTTGCCTGTTGATTCATCGTGCAGCTCCTCGTCATGGATCCGAATACTTCCCCAATGCGAACGAAGGATCGTTGTGTGGTTTTCGTTCAGCACAACTAAGACTACTCAATTAAAAATCAAAATCAAAAACAATTTCCATTTTTAATTTAATTTGCAATTAACTTATTGATAACAATAAAAATAAAATTCAATTACACGATGAGGTGCGTTTCGGAAATAAAAAAGGCACCCGAAGGTGCCTGATTCAACATGCTGAAACGCTTTAGGATCGCGGGCTGCAGAAGATTAATCCAGCGTTGGATTCATGTGACGCAGATCATATGGCGTGATCTGATAGACGTAATAGTTGAGCCAGTTGATGAATAACAAATTGCCATGGCTACGCCATGTTGCGCGTGGTCTATTTTGCGGATCGTTTTTCGGGAAATAGTTGTAGGGTACATCCGGGTTTAGTCCCGCCTCAACATCCCGAAAATATTCACTGCCCAGCGTATTCGCATCGTATTCCGGATGACCCGTCACAAAGGCAATGCGTTTATCTTTGCTGGCAAACAGGTAAGCATCGCCATCCTCTGTTTCAGCCAGGATCTCCAGATCGGTATAATCACGGATCAACACCGCCGGGAAATCTGCGTAGCGTGAGTGTGGGGCGAGGAACGAATCATCGAATCCGCGAGTCAGTAAAGCATGAGGATGAAGAATATGGTGCTCATAAACACCAGAAAGTTTATCTGTGCGCGTCTGCTTCGGGATCCCGTAGAGGATATTCAGCGCGGCCTGCACCGCCCAACAGACAAATAACGTCGAAGTGACGTGATCCTTTGCCCATTCAAGCACTTGCCTTATCTGCGGCCAGTAAGCGACATCATTAAATTCAACCAGACCCAGCGGTGCGCCGGTCACAATCAGGCCATCAAAATTCTGATCGCGGATATCCTCAAAGTTACAGTAAAAATTATTCAGATGTTCCGCTGGCGTATTACGCGACTCACGAGCATCGATGCGCAGTAGTTGAACATCAACCTGCAGCGGCGAGTTCGACAACAGACGCAGGAACTGGTTTTCCGTTTCAATCTTCTTCGGCATCAGGTTGAGAATAAGCACCTTCAGAGGACGAATTTCCTGACCGGAAGCGCGAGAGGTCGTCATCACAAAGACGTTTTCCTCACGCAAGAAATTGACGGCGGGCAGCTCGTCCTGTACGCGAATCGGCATAACCTGATAACCTCACTACACACGTTTAAACGTTTAGACATCCAGATAGCTGAAGATAACCAGGAATTGCCCGGATGTCGAGCCTGCATGCTAAAGGTGAGAAAGTTTCACGACGGTATCTACGATAAAATATAAGCATAAATAAAAGGAGAAGATATGGTTATTAGCATTCGCCGGTCGCGGCGTGATGAAGGCGAGAAATTGATTGCCATCTGGTGTCGCTCAGTCGATGCCACTCATGATTTCCTGTCAGCGGAATATCGCGCTGAGCTGGAAGAGCTGGTCAGTTCGTTTTTACCAGAAGCACCGTTATGGCTGGCTGTGACAGAACGGGATGAACCTGTAGGGTTCATGCTGCTCACCGGTGAACATATGGATGCATTATTCGTCGATTCTGGTGCTCGTGGCTGTGGTGTGGGGAAAAGACTGGTTGAACATGCGCTGACGCTGGCTCCCAGATTAACGACCAATGTTAATGAGCAAAATGAACAAGCTGTGGGGTTCTATAAAAAGATGGGATTTAACGTGACGGGACGTTCAGAGGTCGATGATCTTGGAAAACCGTATCCATTACTGAATCTGGCGTATACCGGAAAATAAGAGATTCAGTGCAGTTTGTATTGCCGGAGAGCGCTGTGTCTGCGTCTGCGGTTCTCTGTAACCCGCAGGCCGGATAAGGTGTGCAAAAGTCACCCTCCGGCATTTTCCCCGCACCACAGACGCAAAAAAGCCCATCCGTCAGGATGGGCTTCTTCACTTGTCTGATGCCTGGCAGTTCCCTACTCTCGCATGGGGAGACCCCACACTACCATCGGCGCTACGGCGTTTCACTTCTGAGTTCGGCATGGGGTCAGGTGGGACCACCGCGCTACAGCCGCCAGGCAAATTCTGTTATCAACACACCCTTACGGTCTGTCGATGTAATCTGTATCAAGCTTACTTATCGCGTCTCTTCACGCCAAAACATCTTCGGCGTTGTAAGGTTAAGCCTCACGGTTCATTAGTACCGGTTAGCTCAACGCATCGCTGCGCTTACACACCCGGCCTATCAACGTCGTCGTCTTCAACGTTCCTTCAGGAGACTCTAAGTCTCAGGGAGAACTCATCTCGGGGCAAGTTTCGTGCTTAGATGCTTTCAGCACTTATCTCTTCCGCATTTAGCTACCGGGCAATGCCATTGGCATGACAACCCGAACACCAGTGATGCGTCCACTCCGGTCCTCTCGTACTAGGAGCAGCCCCCCTCAATTCTCCAGCGCCCACGGCAGATAGGGACCGAACTGTCTCACGACGTTCTAAACCCAGCTCGCGTACCACTTTAAATGGCGAACAGCCATACCCTTGGGACCTACTTCAGCCCCAGGATGTGATGAGCCGACATCGAGGTGCCAAACACCGCCGTCGATATGAACTCTTGGGCGGTATCAGCCTGTTATCCCCGGAGTACCTTTTATCCGTTGAGCGATGGCCCTTCCATTCAGAACCACCGGATCACTAAGACCTGCTTTCGCACCTGCTCGAGCCGTCACTCTCGCAGTCAAGCTAGCTTATGCCTTTGCACTAACCTCCTGATGTCCGACCAGGATTAGCTAACCTTCGTGCTCCTCCGTTACTCTTTAGGAGGAGACCGCCCCAGTCAAACTACCCACCAGACACTGTCCGCAACCCGGATTACGGGTCTACGTTAGAACACCAGCCATTAAAGGGTGGTATTTCAAGGTTGGCTCCATGCAGACTGGCGTCCACACTTCAAAGCCTCCCACCTATCCTACACATCAAGGACCAGTGTTCAGTGTCAAGCTATAGTAAAGGTTCACGGGGTCTTTCCGTCTTGCCGCGGGTACACTGCATCTTCACAGCGAGTTCAATTTCACTGAGTCTCGGGTGGAGACAGCCTGGCCATCATTACGCCATTCGTGCAGGTCGGAACTTACCCGACAAGGAATTTCGCTACCTTAGGACCGTTATAGTTACGGCCGCCGTTTACCGGGGCTTCGATCAAGAGCTTCTCCTTACGGATAACCCCATCAATTAACCTTCCGGCACCGGGCAGGCGTCACACCGTATACGTCCACTTTCGTGTTTGCACAGTGCTGTGTTTTTAATAAACAGTTGCAGCCAGCTGGTATCTTCGACTGATTTCAGCTCCACGAGCAAGTCGCTTCACCTAC
>NZ_JANEWG010000019.1 GCF_028069725.1 Citrobacter sp. Awk 4 | reverse complement strand
CGCTGACATCGTCAATAATGAACTGTTTTATGTAGCATATATTATTATTCACGAAGCAGGACATGCACATGGCAGCGTTCACATCGAATGCTCTCATGGTTTTTGGGAAGGAGATTCAAAACTACAGTGCGAAGCCAGTATGGAGCGACAGAGTGCTAGTAAGGATGCACTTTCCTTTTTGTCACTAGTTTATGCAAACACGTCAGAAGAAAAGCTAAAAAAACAGCTCAGGAAGCACATTATCTTTGACCTTGCAAACCGATTTAATAGTCCACCTTTCGGGATTCGGCGAGGCGTAGTATTAATCGACGCCAATAATACAATCACATTTTATGACGGGAAAAATGAGTATAAGCTCGCAAGCTTCGATAAGGAAGTTACAGGAGCCACGATATATGCGGGGGAGTTACTAGTTTTTATGAAAAATGGTTCAGTGTCCAGATATGAATATACGAGAGAGTGGACTGAGATCAATGAATCGGAAAGAGGTTACAAATTTATTTCCTCATATAAAAAAATCCCCCAAGAGAATATAAATGAGATTAGCGACCTTGTAGTAACAAGCAGAGAGCTTTGTATTATTTCAAGTTACAGATTGATGTGTGGACGTGATGGGGAAACACTTAAAGAATTAGACGCAAATCATCCTTATATGTTTCATAGTACCTATCGAGCCGTCGACCTTTATTCATCTGGGTACACATTTGTCGATTTAGATTATAATGTTTTTACCATTATGCCATTAAAGAAAAATAAAGCTGCCCCCCAAAACTCTGATCACTATGACGTCGCCCCCAGACCAGACTTGCAGTTACATTATTACGGTGCGCCGAATTACAGCGAATTTACTCATGGTACATTCTTCGGTGTCTCAGATCTGGGGGAGCTGTTGTTTAAGAAGAGCCAGGACGAAGAATGGGTTGTGGACAAGCGGTTTGGCGACCGAAAATTCAGGAAAGTTTTACCCTTTTACTGGGCGCGAGAGTTAGAAAATATCTAATCACTCTTCCGCTCCTCGCTCACAGCGGACATTCAAAATTCAGCTGCATGTAAAGGTCAAGGCAATAAAAAGGGATAATAAAGAGTGGCGCAGCGATTCTATACCGATTACGGTTTCCGCTTGAGGAATTTAACCAGCAGGCAGGAAATCGCAATGGCACGAAGAACTGAGCTTAGAGGGATAGCTAACTCACTTACTGGAAGCTTTGTCAGCCGCAACAATGAGTCCGGGGGGTACTGGTCTATTGGTCAGTTAAAACTATTCGCAACCGAAAACAGGCTCACCTCGGTGATGTTTTCATTTCCCGCGCATACATTCGATACCCACGTTGTCCTGCTGAATAATATCGCGCGCCGCTACACGTCTTTGCTGGCCGAGTTGTTGGTGAAACAGCAAATTCCTGAGTTCTGGGTTAAGGAGGTTAGCATTACACTCGACTTCGACGTTATTGCTGAAGCCCCCCGGTTATGTGATAGCCCAACCCTGGGTGAACCTTTCAAATGCCTTTGCCAGATAGTTGATGATAACAGTCATCTCTATTCCTCTGCTATCTATGGCCGATGCTTACCCCATTCTGCTGCGAGAGAATTGCGGTCGCCCCGTGAATGGTTGCCTTAGACCACCCGATACCAAGAGTAATTACCCTTGATGCTCTCATCCCCGACAGTCGCGGTGTTGTTGGCAGAGTTGTTCCCAACGAGAACATTAAAAACAACGCATTGTAGTTATTTCTGAGGAGCAGGCCTGCGAGCTTAAAACCTTAATGTTGGCATGGAATAATGCAGGTACTTTTCACGCGTAAGCCCAATAAGTAGATCCAATTAAACATTTATAAATAGGCAACTATTTTATAAAACTGACTATGCTTCTAAAAGCTTTCTGCAATATCAGTCGCTGGCGCTGCGGGTTATTACAGGTAATCAGAAAGCGATACGTTCCGGGTCGATTTTTTCTTTTACGTCGTGAAATACTTATGAAGCTTCGCGTAATGACATCTGCCATGTTGTTGGCATTGCTGGTTTCTCAGCCAGCTTCTTCTGCAGACGCCCCGCTCTCACCTCTGATGAAACAACTCAATAACGGCAACTGGCTGCCACAGCAGGAAGCGCAGTCTTTAAGTGATGAACTCTACTATCAGGATGCTATCCAGGCCTACATTCAGACGCTTCCTCTGCTTAATACCATCGGATTACGCGACGGTTCCGAAGCTGCATTTGGCAAAGGTTATAATGTTCTTCCCATCTGGAAAGAACGCATGGACAGCCGTGCCGTAGTGCCTACGCCCAACGGTGATGTGATTTATTCCATGAGTTATCTCGACCTGAAAGAGACGGGCCCGCTCGTTGTGAAAGCGCCTGCCAATGTTATAGGAATGTTCACTGACTTCTTCCAGAAAACCATCACAGATGTGGGTGCTATCGGTCCGGATCGTGCGCGTGGCGGCCTCTATCTGCTATTGCCGCCGGATTATGAGGGGCCAGTCCCGCAGGGCTATTACGCCTTTAAATCCTCCACTTATAACGTGTTCCTCTTCTTCAGAACCATTATGGGCAAAGGCGACGGTAAGCCGGATCCAACTCCGGCGGTGAAAAATGCCGAAACCACCCGCGTTTATCCGTTGTGGGATGTAGAGAAAGACGTCAAACCGATGCAGTTCCCGGATGCCAGCGGCAAACGCGTCAACATGGTCTACCCCACCGATGCCAGCTACTGGCAAAAACTGAAAGCCTTTGTCGATTATGAGCCTTTAACGGCCATTCCTGACGAAACCCGCAGCGCCCTGTTAAGCATCGGGATCGTGAAAGGCAAACCTTTCGCGCCAACGGCGAAGCAACAGGAATTACTGAACAAGGCAGTGGAAACCGCTCCGCGTATGATCCTGGCGCGCCGCCAGGTCGGACGCGACGATCAGCGTCAGCTCTATTATAAAGACAGACAGTGGGAAACCTCCTGGGCCGGGGCAACTGCCGAATGGATGCAGTACGGTACGCTGGATGCGAACCAGCGCGCGGCGTTCTTCCAGATTGCCTACTCCAGCGCGGCAGCCATGGTGATGCACACGACAGGCGCTGGTTCGAAATATCCTTATGCAACCAAAGACAATACCGGCACGTTCCTGGACGGCAGCAACACCTATAAATTGCATCTGCCGCCGAACCCGCCAGCGGCGCTGTTCTGGGCCGTCACCGCCTATAACATCACTGATGGCACTATGCCGGAAACCGACCAACTACTTCCTTCGACTAACGGTTATTACAACATCCCCAAAAACAGCGATGGCTCCATCGATCTGTGGTTTGGCCCGGACAAACCGCAAGGCGTGGCGGACAGCGCGTTTATCAAAACGGTGCCTAACCGTAATTTCCTGGTGGCACTGCGTCTCTACGGCACGGAAGACGGATTCTACGACCAGACGTGGATCCCGGACGACCTGGTGCAAACGAATAAATAACAGTGAGAAACGAGATGAATAAAAGGTACCTTGCGCTATTTATTGCTCTGACGTTAAGTGCGGGTGCATTTGCACAATCCGCACCACTGACGATCCCCCAGCCAGTTCAGTTTGACCAACTGACCCAGCCTTCTGCGGATGTCTCAATGCCGGAAGCCTATGTAAAAGCGATCGCGCAGCAGGCTTATATCTGGGGCTGGCCGATGGTGAATCAGTTCAATCGCCGTGAGACTATCACCAAAGCGCCTTACCCGGCACTGAATGGCGGAATGGTGCCGGTGGCGCCAATGGGACAACTCAGTATGCTGACAGATTACATCAAGCCCGAAGAGACTTTCGTGACCTGCCCAAACCAGGACGTGGCATACGGGCTGGGCTTTTTTGAACTGGATAAAGAGCCGATTGTTATTCAGGTGCCTGATTTTGGTGAGCGATTCTGGGTATATGCCATCTACGACGCCCGGACGAATCAAATTGGCAACGTGGGTAAACCCTACGGCACGAAACCCGGTTTTTATCTGTTAGTCGGGCCGGGCTGGAAAGGGGAAACGCCAAAAGGATTTAACGGCATTATCCAGTCATCCACCGAAATGGCGAACGTGATCCCTCGCGTTCAGATGGATGATACGCCGGAAGACAGAGCGGCTATTCAGGCCCCCATCAAAGAAATAATGACCTATCCATTAAGTCAATTCGACGGAAAAATGAAATCCTTCGAATACTCAAAAATCCCGGCAATCGGCGACAAACCGGATGCAAGCGCCGGTGAAACGAGATGGGTTATTCCGGAGAAATTCTTTGACCAATTCGCCAATGTGCTCGATAAAGTGCCGCCGCTGCCTGGCGAAGAAGCCATGTATGCGCAGTATCGTCACCTGGTTGAAGCCGGAAAGAAAAATCCGGAAATCCGTAAATGGATGGATGAAGCCGCCATTGAGACTGATAAAACGGTCATTGCTGACTTCTTTAAGTGGAAGAATAACGGTGTACCTGCCGGTAATGGCTGGAACCGTTCGAAAAACAATGCTGAATTTGGGGTGGATTACTACAACCGGACGGGCACATCCAAATCAAACATGTTTGATAATAAACCGAACGAAACCCAGTATTTCTATACGGATAACGATGCAACGGGTAATCAGCTTTCTGGTGAACATGATTACACCGTCACTTTCCCGAAAGGGGAACTTCCGCCGGTGAAAGGCTTCTGGTCATTAACGCTCTATAACAGTAAGCATCTTTTCAGCCCCAACGAAATGAACCGCTACTCCCTGGGCACAAAAAACAAAAACCTGAAATATAACGATGACGGTTCACTGACCTTATATGTCAGTAAAACCCGGCCAACGGAGGATAAAATCAACAACTGGCTTCCAGCGCCTGACGGCACATTCTCACTTTATATTCGGGCCTACTGGGGTGAGCAATCCATTCTTGATGGTAGCTGGCAACCACCAAAAATTGAGACGGTGAAGTAACGAATGAATGCTGTGCGATGACATGCCATCGCACAGCACACTTAACGCCTTTGTATAAAGCGCATACTCTTGAAGTCGGATTGCTACGGACATCTATCTACTTGATAGTGCGCATTACGGTATCCCACTCATCGCCGATAATCTTCCGGAGGGCAAGTGTCAAAGGCGAACATTCGAAGCACAATCGCATGCTATTAATGGTGAGGCGTTTAGCCCGTTGAACGTAAGTATGACTTTTTCATGAAATGATCATACTTTTCTGTCCTATATCATATTTTTCCCTGAGTGAGTCCACCATAATTCTTTCCCCAGGAATCCCCCACGATGAACTTCGTAGGGAGTAATAAAAACAATACGTAATCCGGGAAAAGGTAATGAATAAAGGCAAGTTGACGCTGCTTACATGTGCTCTATCACTCGCTTTGACCTCCCCACTGCTGGCCGCACAGCAATCTACAGAAGGTCAGACATTGAAAATGGCCATCGGCTCAGAGCCTACTGAAGGATTTGATCCGATGCTCGGCTGGAGCCACGGTAGCTACCTCCTTCTACATGCGCCGTTGTTAAAACAACACGCGGATATGAGTTGGGGAAATCTGCTCACCGAAAAAGTGGAAACCAGTGCCGATGGTAAAACCTGGACCCTGACGTTAAAACCGGACCTTAAGTTTTCCGATGGTTCGCCTTTGACCGCTGAAGATGTTGTTTTTACTTATAATAAAGCAGCTAAAAGTGGTGGCAAAATCGACATGGGTAATTTTAGTCATGCCCGCCAGCTTGATACCCGCCGCGTTGAAATCACGCTGAGTAATCCCCAGAGCACATTCGTCAACGTTCTTGGCTCTTTAGGCATTGTCCCTGCGAAACGGTATGACGAAAAAACATTCGCCAAAAGCCCAATTGGCGCAGGTCCGTATCGTCTTGTCAGTTTCCAGCCTGGGCAGCAGTTGATCGTTGAAGCGAATCCCTGGTATGCCGGTAAAAAAAATGACTTCAACCGACTCGTCTTTGTTTTCCTTGATGAAGATAATGCTTATGCGGCAGCACGAAGTGGTCAATTAGGGTTAGTACGCATTGCGCCGTCAATGGCCGTCGCGCCGCAACAGGATAATCTTAAGCTCTGGATACGTGATAGTGTCGAGAACAGGGGGATTGTTTTCCCAATGGTTCCCGCAGGGAAAAATGATGCCAACGGTTACCCTATCGGTAACGATGTGACCGCAGATATTGCCATCAGACGAGCCATAAACTACGCCATTAATCGTGAGCAACTGGCTGAACAGGTGATGGAAGGTCACGCCATTCCTGCATACAGTGCCGTTCAGGGACTTCCCTGGCAGAATCCGGCGGTCGTTTTCAAAGATGGTGATTTAGATAAAGCGCGCAAAATCCTTGATGAAGCCGGATGGAAAACAGGCAAAGACGGTGTGCGCGCTAAAGAAGGCAAAGAAGCGCGGTTAACATTATGGTATGCCAGCGGCGACAGCAGCAGAAGAGATTTGGCGGAAGCCGTACGAGCCATGCTGCAACCAATAGGAATCGACGTCTCGCTGCAATCGGGTAGCTGGGAAACCGTAGAACGTCATATGCACGCTAATCCGACGTTATTTGGCTGGGGAAGTCTTGACCCGATGGAACTCGTCCATCATTACAGTGGTCAGGCGGCTGGCCTGGAATATTATAACCCGGGTTATTACAGCAACCCGGTTGTAGAACAACATCTCAAACAGGCTCTTGATGCGCCAGACTGGCAAAAAGCGCTTCCATTCTGGCAGCAGGTGGAATGGGATGGAAAACAAGGGGCCGGCGTTCAGGGAGATGCGGCCTGGGCCTGGTTGCTCAATATTCAACATACCTATCTTGCTAATCCCTGTATCAATCTGGGCAAAGGGGCACCTGAAATTCACGGTAGCTGGTCGCTTCTGAATAACCTTGATGAATGGACCTGGACTTGCCGTTAATGAGACATGTTTTCGGTCATATGTTCAGACTGATGATACTGTTAGTGCTGGTTGCCGCCGGCACTTTCACCCTGCTCAGCTTTTCGCCGATTGATCCTGTACGGGCGTATATTGGTAATGATCTGCTACATGTTCCGCCAGAGCAATATGCACGTATTGCTGCCCGTTGGGGTTTGGACCAGCCTCTCTGGGAACGCTTTGTTCATTGGTTTTTACAGCTAATACAGGGTGATCTGGGTTATTCCATGCTCTTTAACGCGCCAGTCGCGAGTGTTATCCGTGAACGTTTTGCAACTTCATTTGCACTTCTGGCGGGCGCCTGGCTGATGTCAGGAATACTGGGAACGGCATTGGGTTTTGTCGCCGGGCGATATCTGAACCGTTGGCCAGATAAAATGATCTGCAGGCTGAGCTACTTACTTTCTTCGTTACCCACCTTTTGGATTGGCATGTTGCTGCTGTCTTTATTTGCGGTTCGCTGGCCAGTTCTCCCCGTTTGTTGTGCGTGGGAACCCGGCAATAATGCTGATGTGGCGACGTTCCCGGAACGGTTGCGTCATCTGGTTCTTCCGGTATGCGCATTAAGTTTATTAGGGATGGGGCAGATAACTCTCCACACGCGTGAAAAAATTGCCAGCGTTATGGACAGTGAATTTGTTCGTTTTGCGCGATCTCAGGGTGACAAAGGATGGTCGCTTTTACGTCATCAGGTCCTGCGACATGCCATTACACCTGCACTTTGCCTTCAGTTTGCCTCACTTGGGGAGCTGTTGGGTGGCGCGTTACTGGCGGAAAAAGTATTTGCCTATCCAGGGCTCGGTCAGGCAACGATAGATGCGGGTTTGCGTGGTGATCTGCCGTTACTTATGGGAATTGTGCTGTTCAGTACATTGTTGGTGTTTATAGGTAACTCGCTGTCGGCCTGGCTGGTAAACGTGCTGAATCATGCACTGGAGCGTCCTGATGCTCTATAACCCGGCACCTACTTTCGCTCGCCTGCTGTTTTCCACTCTGTGTTTATCGTTTATTGCGATATACGGCGTTGCAATTTCTAATGATCCGCTTTCCGTCAATCTTCTGGCAAGGCATCTACCGCCGGATTCAGTGCACTGGTTCGGGACCGATAATCTGGGACGTGATTTGTGGATACGCTGCTTTCAGGGGGCGTTAACCAGTCTGCAAATAGGTACGGGCGCAGCCTTATGTAGCGGGTTAATTGCCTTACTGATGGCGGCAGTTTCGCGCCTGCATCCGCGTCTGGATATTCTTATGCGACTCATGACAGACGCCATGCTGTCTATGCCGCATCTTCTTTTACTTATTCTGATTTGCTTCACTCTGGGGGGCGGCAAAAGCGGCGTTATTCTTGCAGTGGCATTCACTCACTGGCCCCGCCTGGCGTTAATTCTGCGTGCCGAAGCTGAACGCGTCGCACAGAGCGACTATCTCACGTTAACGCGTCGATTAGGGCGTGGGCATTTTTACTGTTGGCGGAACCATTATCTACCGGCTTTGTTTCCGCAATGGCTCACCGGAACGCTTCTGATGTTCCCTCATGCTGTTTTGCATTCAGCGGCGTTAAGTTTTCTTGGTTTTGGCCTGGCGCCTCATGAGCCTTCACTTGGGCTGCTATTGGCGGATGCGTTACGGTTCATCGGCCATGGGAACTGGTGGCTGGTGTTATTTCCCGGCCTGATGCTTTTTATGCTGGTGATGTTATTTGATCAATTTGCGAGAGCCATACAGCGTTTATGGCTGAGGAACGCAACATGCTGAGTTTGAGACGGGTTACCCTTGAGGCTGCACGTTACCGTTGGTATGGCGCGAAAGCGTGGTCACCTCTTTTACAGGATATTTCGTTCGACATTGCGCCGGGTGAAATCGTGGCTCTGGTTGGAGGCAGCGGTGAGGGAAAAAGCTTGCTCTTGCAGTGCCTGCTCGATCTCTTGCCAAAAAACTTACGCTTTCGTGGCGACATTAGCCTCGATGGCAAACGCATTGATAATAAAGCTATTAGCCAATTTCGTGGGGAGAATATTTGTTATATCCCCCAGGGAGTCCAGGCGCTGAATCCTGTCCTTAATATCGAAAAACATATGAGAAGAGCCTGTCAGCTTTCTGGACGAGAGTGGGATGAAAGGCAAATTGCGCATTTATTACAACAAAGTCAATTGAGTCCCTCTGTACTCAAAAACTTTCCCCGACAGCTGTCTGGCGGCATGGCGAAACGTGTTCTGGCCTGCCATGCCTCACTGAGCCATGCTCGCTATATTCTTGCTGATGAAATTACAGCATGGCTTGATATCCCCCAGGCCGGGCAACTGCTGAATCATCTACGTGATTTATGTACACAGGGTTGCGGTGTGTTGTGGGTCACTCACGATCTTATGCTGGCCGCACAATATGCAGACCGTATTGTCTCTTTACATCAAGGACGTGTTTCGGATGACCTCAGTAAAGAACAACTCCTCCACGGTGAGATGAGTGAACAGTTAAAACATCAGTGGCAGGCGTTACCTGAGCGAAATCTGCTTTTTACATAAACCGGGAGAATTGAGCGAATGCTGTGTTGTCGCGACCTCGTAATTCGTCAGGGGAATAAGGTGTTATGGCAGGATCTGACATTTTCACTTTCTGCTGGTGAGCGTATGGGTATTTTTGCACCGAGCGGAACGGGAAAAACAACGTTAGGACGCGTTCTGGCAGGTTGGCAAAAACCGACGGCGGGTCTGATTCTTCTGGATGATAAACCCTTGCCTGTTTCTCAATATTGCCCGGTGCAACTTGTGCCACAACATCCCGAACTCACGTTTAATCCCTGGCGAAACACCGGCGATTCCGTTCACGATGCCTGGCATCCGGATGAGGAAACCATAGAACGGCTTCATATCAATCCAGAATGGTTAACTCGCCGACCCGGGCAACTTTCCGGCGGGGAACTGGCGCGTATTGCTCTGCTTCGGGCCCTCGATCCGCGGACGAAATTTCTCATTGCGGATGAAATAACGGCACAACTCGATCCCGCTATCCAGAGGGATATCTGGACCTTCCTTCTTGAGCTATGTTCTCAGCGTCCATTGGGAATGCTGGTCATCAGTCATCAACATGCCTTGATAAAGCAAATTTGCAGTAAAGAACTTTCTGTTAAAAAGACATAGATTCCAGGCAAAACCGCTGGGGCATCCGTCGGAAAAAATAACAGAAAAGTCCCTGGACGCCAGAAAAAAAGAGTCTGTGATGATCTGTTTTTTTTCGGCGTAAATAAATTGTTAATGTTAATGGCGGGTGGTATAACGGGAAATGACCGGATATTGAAATCCGGGAAAATTTCGGGATTTTTCGGACACGATGTCTTAACAGCCTGAAATTAAAGCCAGATAAAAAGAGACCGAATACGATTCCTGTATTCGGTCCAGGGAAATGGCTCTTGGGAGAGAGCCGTGCGCTAAAAGTTGGCATTAATGCAGGCTAAGTCGCCCTGCCCTTTAAGAATAGATGACGACGCCAGGTTTTCCAGTCTGTGGCTAAAGTGGCTGGAAAAAAAGGACGCTTGTCACCCGCTACAACGCAAAAACCGCAAGTTCTTCTACGCGAAACTTGCGGTTTTTTATTGGAAATCAGAAAGATATTTCTGACAATTAACAGAGTTTTTCTGCTCTTTCAATAAACGGCGCCAGGCTCATTTTTTCCCCTGGTTTCGCGGGATCGTCAATCTGAATAATGGTAATAGGCTGAGCATTGGTTTTCCCGCTGCTAACCTGCTGCTGCGCGATATCATTCAGCGGGTATTGCACCAGCGTACTGGGGTTTATGACATACAAAGCATTCCCCGCCCGACACGTCAACATCACTTCTTCCCGGTTAAAGGCCCACTTGTCTTTACCGACTTCGAAGCGACTTACGGTGATCACCTGAGGTGCTGCCAATGCCGTTGCTGAACTTGCCAGTAGCAGCAGAGAAAGAATCATTTTTTTCATACGTTTTGCCTGTCTATCAGAAAGGTTCCAGGGTTGCAAACAGGCTGACAATGGCCAACACGACGCCCCCGATTCCCCATTCAATTTGAGTCATCCAGATAAACCAGAGATTCGCGCGGTGATTTTCTTCGCGCATCCGTGGTACGAGAACATACCGATTCGTTAACGCAATTGCCACCATTAGCAATACCAGCACAATTTTTAGCGCCAGTAACTGCCCATACACGGTCTGCCAGGGCGCAGTAAACCCGGAAATAAATAAGAGATTAAAGATACCGGTCAGTAACACGCCCGCCACGAACACGTGACCATAACGGGAAAAACGCATCATGGTGTCAATGGCCTGCTCACGCCAACGGCTTTTTGCGATGCGCATACAGTAGATGACGGGCAGCAATCCCCCAAACCAGGCCGCCGCGCAGATCAGGTGCAGAGCGTAGTTTGTTTTCAGCAGCCCTCCCAGCACGCCGTCATTGACGGCGGCATGCCCCACCCCCGCGAGAAAAAGGAGCTGGCCCAGCGTGAGGATAAGCAGCAAACGCGGCAAATTACGCGGCACAATCAGAACCACAGCCAGCGTGACGAAGGCCAGGATAATCTGCCATAGCCAAACGCCGCCGAATTGCGTTTGCAGGACCGCTCCCCACACGGGGACGGAAAAGACATCCTGCCAACCGGAGCCCATTAATCCGCCCTGAACGGCAAACATCAGCGCAGCGCTGATAAAACTGCACGTCGCGGCCTGCTGTTGCAGGCGCAGGAAACGACGCGCCATCAATCGGCGAATCGAGAATGGCGCCAGCCAGGTGCTATACAACGCACAGCCGAACACCAGCATCAGAGCGGTAAAATGGATAAATCTGAGTGCTATCCAGGTGAACGTCAGCATCGTTACTTCACGCTAAAGGTGTATTGCCCTTTGGTTTTATGTCCGTCTACCGAGACGACATGCCAGTCCACCGTGTAAGTTCCCGGATTGAGAGGCTGATCAAGCGGGACGATCAACTGTTTTTCATCCTGCTCGTTGCGCTTCGCTTTTTGCGTTTTAATGGTTTCCTGTTGTGCTCCCGTGAGCGTCACCCCGCTGAATCCCGGCTCAATACCCTCAGAAAAATTCAGCGTGATGGTCTGCAAAGCCGTTTCAACCACGGCATTCGCAGCAGGATATTGGTGTGTTAAATGCGCATGGGCCCAGGCGGCAGGAGCGACCAGCGTTGAGACAAGAAAGATGAATGCATAACGCAGCGATGGTGCAGCAAAAACCATGTCAATTATTCCTTTTTGTTATGTTCAACCCCATGAGAATAACCTTCTATAATGATTGAGTCGAGAATCATCATTTGTGGCTTGCCATTGCTGCTGGGAGTTAGTAACTTTTGCGCGCCCCTGGATTAGGAGAAACACATGAAAACAAATCTGGCTCTACTTGAACAGGCTGAAATGGATAAGGTCAACGTCGACCTGGCCGCTGCTGGCGTGGCGTTTAAAGAGCGCTACAACATGCCGGTCGTTGCTGAAGTCGTCGAGCGTGAGCAACCAGAGCATTTACGCGGATGGTTTCGCGAGCGACTGATCGCGCACCGTCTGGCTTCCGTTTCGCTTTCACGTTTACCTTACGAGCCTAAAGTTAAATAAAGCTTATATAACGTTACACTTCCTTACATGACAATTGCTACAGTATAAGAGCATTCTTAAACCCTGATTTAAGGATGATTGTAGACACTATGAAAAGGAAGTCATTATGTCACACTGGAAAATCGCAGCAGCACAGTACGAACCCCTACAAACCAGCCTGGCGGAACACGTCGCCCACCACCTGAAATTTATTGAGAAAGCCGCCAGCCATCGATGTGAATTGCTGGTATTTCCTTCTCTGTCGCTTCTGGGGTGCACCGATCAGGATGATTCACTGCCCGCCCCGCCCGACAGTGCGTTATTACAGCCTTTGGCTAATGCCGCCACCACCTACCGCATGACGATCATCGCAGGTTTACCGGTGGAGCATCACTCCCGTTTCGTGAAAGGTATTGCGGTGTTTAGTCCGTGGATGTCTTCGCCATTAACCTTTCATCAAAGCCACGGCGCCTGTATCGCCCAGCATCTAAAAACCATTAGCGTTGTTGACGAGCAACCTGAAGGCATTGATATGGATCCGGCATTTTCGCTGTTCACCACCGGGCAATGTGTGAGTGAACCAAACCTGCAGGACTCCACCTATCAACTGCAACGCTTCTCGCATCAATTCGCTATTGCCGTTTTGATGGCAAACGCGCGTGGAAGCAGTGCATTATGGGACGAAAGCGGTCAGCTTGTCGTCCGTGCTGACCGCGGTTCGTTATTGTTAACAGGTCAGCGTACCGCACAAGGCTGGCAAGGTGATATCATCCCATTACGCTAAGCGTTTTGGTCAGGAGCCTCCCATGTTGCGCATTATAGATACAGAAACCTGTGGCCTGCAGGGTGGAATTGTTGAGATCGCGTCAGTTGACGTCGTTGACGGCAAAATAGTGAATCCCATGAGCCACCTGGTGCGTCCTGACCGCCCGATTAGTCCGCAGGCAATGGCGATCCATCGCATTACCGAGGCTATGGTGGCTGACAAACCGTGGATTGAAGACATTATTCCGCTCTATCACGGAAGTGACTGGTATGTCGCGCACAACGCCAGTTTTGACCGTCGCGTTCTGCCGGAGATGCCCGGCGAGTGGATCTGCACCATGAAACTCTCCCGCCGGTTATGGCCGGGAATTAAATACAGCAACATGGCGCTGTATAAATCACGCAAACTGAGTGTGCAGACACCGCCGGGGCTGCACCATCACCGCGCGTTATATGACTGTTACATCACAGCGGCTCTGCTCATCGACATCATCAACACTTCAGGCTGGTCGGCAGAACAGATGGCCGATATCACCGGTCGCCCTGCGCTTCTCACCACCTTTACGTTTGGCAAGTATCGCGGCAAGGCCGTCTCTGAAGTCGCGGAACGCGATCCGGGCTATCTGCGCTGGTTGTACAACAATCTTGACAGCATGAGCCCGGAACTGCGTTTAACGCTAAAACATTATCTGGATAACGCTTAAACGTCTGCCTGTCCGGGCAGCGTACCCTGCGCCAGCGCAATCAGGAAAGCGAACTCCAGCGCCACGCCTTCATACGATTTAAAGCGTCCTGATTTGCCGCCATGTCCGGAATCCATATCGGTGCACAGCAGCAGCAGGCGCTCATCAGTTTTGAGCTCCCGCAGTTTTGCCACCCATTTGGCTGGCTCCCAGTACTGCACCTGGGAATCATGCAGCCCGGTGGTGACCAGAAGATGCGGGTATTCCTGCGCGCAAACATTATCGTAAGGGCTGTAATGCTTCATGTAGGTGTAATACTCAGGATCCTGCGGGTTGCCCCACTCTTCAAACTCTCCCGTGGTCAATGGGATCGATTCGTCGAGCATGGTAGTGACCACATCCACAAACGGAACCTGCGCAATGACGCCGTGGAAAAGTTCAGGTCGCTCATTAATCGCAACGCCCATCAGCATTCCCCCTGCGCTTCCCCCCATGCCATAGCACAGTGAAGGTGAACCGTACCCCAGATTGACTAAGGCGTCACAGGCGTCCAGATAGTCGTTGAAGGTATTTTTCTTTTTCAGAAACTTGCCATCTTCGTACCATTGTTGTCCCAGTTCACCGCCGCCGCGTACATGAACGATGGCATAGACAAAGCCCCGATCCAGCAGGCTGAGTCGACTGCTGCTGAAATCGGCATCCATACTGGCGCCATAGGAACCATAGCCATACACCAGTAGCGGATTATGATGTCGGCGAAAATGTTTTTGATGGTAAACCAGTGAAACCGGCACTTCGACGCCGTCACGCGCGGTTACCCATATGTGCTCACTGCGATAATTCGCAGCATCAAATCCAGGGACATTAGTCTGTTTTAGAACCCGTCGCTCACCGGTGTCCATATCCAGTTCAAATAACGTATCCGGCGTCGTCATTGACGAGTAGCCATAGCGCAAGCGCGAGGTTTCAGGTTCCGGGTTATAGGCAAGCCAGGTCACGTAAGCCGGATCGTCAAAGGCGATCCCCACTACTTCACCTGTTTTGCGGTTTATCTGCCGCAGACTGGTCAACCCGCGCTGACGCTCCTCCACCACCAGCCAGTCGGTGAACAGCGTGAACCCTTCCAGCATGATGGCCTCTCGCGGCGGAATCAGCGCTTCCCAGGCGTTTTCATCACGGACACGCGTGCGGTACAGGCCAAAGTTTTTACCCTGCCGATTTGAACGCAGATAAAACGCATGCTGGTAGTGATCGAGACTGTACTCATGATCCTTACGGCGCGGTAAAAAAACGAACGGTTCAGCGTCTGCCAGCTCAGCATCAATCAGGCGGACTTCACTGGTCGTCGCACTGGCGAGTTGGATCACCACATAATGCTGCGACGTTGTTTTATGCAGACTGACATAAAACATATCGTCGTTTTCTTCATAGACCAGCTCATCACAGGATGTCGGCGTTCCAACAGTGTGACGCCACACCTGGTACGGCAACAGCGTGACGGCATGTTTACGCACGTAATAGAAGGTCTGTGAATCATTCGCCCACACCAGCTCCGGCTCAACATTATCCAGCAGTTCCGGATACCAGTTGCCGGTTTCCAGGTTGCGAAAGCGGATCCCATACTGGCGGCGGGACAGATAATCTTCAGCCAGCGCCAAAATGGTGTTGTCCGGGGAAACCGCGAGCCCGCCCAGCGTATAAAACTCGCTGTGCGCCGCTCGCTGGTTGCCGTCCAGCAACGTCTCCCATTCATCCCACTCTTCCGTGAACGCGGATTGTCGCTGGTAAATGGCGTATTCGCACCCCGGCTCATAAAGATGTCGGTAGCGGTAGCCGTTCTTAACGTATGGCGCAGAGACATCCTGAGGGGGGATCCTGTCGATAATTTCTTTCAGCACACGATCCTGCAACGCCTGCTGAGAAGCCATGACCTTGTGCCCGTAGGCATTTTCCTGATGCAGGTAATCCAGCACATCAGGCTGCGAACGGGAATCGTCACGCAGCCAGTAGTAGTTGTCGATACGGGTGTCGCCATGCACGGTCATGACGTGAGGAATTTTGTGAGCTTTTGGTAGCATGTCATTGTTCTTTTGCAATATACACTCTATAAGGTGTGGCAAAAGTTACGCGCAATGCAAGCGAAACATGCGACTTCGCAACGTGTATTAACCCGGTAACGCCTGTTTTTGCTGTTGCAGATCCCGCTCAATATCTTCCCGGACATCCTGCGGGATCTTCAGGGCATCGCCCAGCGCATTCAGGTAGCTGCGCTCCATAAAGTGGTCAATATCGATAGCCGCGCAGCTCAGGAAGTAAATTTCCAGCGCCTCTTCTTCATTACGGATCCCCTGCGCCAGGCGCTGCGGGTCGAGCGGTTGTTCAATGGCATGTTCAATGAGTCGCCGTCCCTGCTCTTCCACACCGGCTTCACGCAGCTGCTGCTCAATGGCCGCTCGCTCTTTAGCATCGATGTGCCCATCGCTTTTCGCCGCAAAGACCAGCGCCAGAATCAGCCGCTCGGTACGCTCATCAAGGGGTGTGCTTTGGGTGCCAAACTGCGGTTCATCCTGATGCGCCGTACGGACTTTATCCTTGTACTTGTTCCATAACACCGTACCGGCGACTGCGCCGCCGCCAACTAACAACGCGCTGGTACCGTATTTGGTCAAAAGTTTACGAGACGATTTATTGGCAACCAGTAAGCCCGCCAGGCCGCCTAACGCGCCAGGAACCAGCAGTTTACTCAGCCCCTGATCACCAGAAGCAGATGAAGAAGACCCTTTTTGCCCGAGAAGAGATTGTAATTGGTTCAGCCAGTTAGCCATGTAGCCCCCTCAAGTACAGACGATTTGTCGTCAAAGCGTACCCGAGGGGATGTCAGGAAGTGTCAGGTCAAGCAAAAGATGCGCAAGTTCGGTGATTAGCGCAACTGGTACTCCGCCTTTCCTGCGCCGCAATCGACGTTGACCTGATAGTGAAGATCGGCGCTTTTACCGCGCGCGGTCAGCGGCACTGACCATTTTCCCTCTTTGCCCACAATGTCCTGCGCATTAACCCACACCACTGGATCGATTTGCCCCAGCGTTTTTTGATCATCTTCCCAGCGCACAATACGGTTCTGCTGATAATCGCGCTTTACACTCGCGGCAATCCCCTCAGCGTCCATACCTTCACACTTTGGAAACGTCACCGATTTGCTGCCGGGATTATTGGCGGCGAAAACCGACATGCTGGCGGATAACAACAGCAGGCTCAACAGCGCTCCTCTCTTATTCATACTTTTCTCCTTAGCACAATGTTCAGGAAAAGCATGGTACAAAACGTCAGGAGCGCAAGTCAGATTCAGGCGGCCTGGGTATCTTCCTCTGTGGACGCCGCGCTATCGACGGCCTGCGGAGAAGGCAATTTGCCGGTTTTCAGAATTGTGCTCAGCACATCCTTCTGTTCAGCCAGCCAGAGAGACAGCGCTTCGCGTTGTTCGTCCTCCAGTGTGACCGGAGACTGCTCAAGCCACGTGTCGAGCAAATCTGCTGTATCGAGCATTTTGTCGTATGCATCGGCTTCCTTTTTGCTGGTAAACGACATCTTCTCCTCACCTTCCCGAATGACTACGTATTTAACTTCAACCGCCATTTTTGCAGCCTCTTAATATACCTGTATTTATGTACAGTATATTACTTTTTGGCATTAAAATCAAGCAGGCAATAAAGACAGACGCAAACGTTTTCGTATATACTGCGCCCGGATAAATCAGGGGATATTTTTATGACGTTATTAGGCACAGCGCTGCGTCCGGCAGCGACGCGAGTGATGTTGTTGGGTTCAGGCGAGCTGGGTAAGGAAGTGGCAATTGAGTGCCAGCGTTTGGGCATCGAAGTGATCGCCGTCGATCGCTACCCCGACGCGCCAGCGATGCACGTTGCTCACCGTTCGCATGTCATCAATATGCTGGATGGCGAAGCGTTGCGTCGCGTGGTTGAGCTTGAAAAACCGCATTACATCGTGCCGGAAATTGAAGCGATCGCCACCGATATGCTGGTGAAGCTGGAGCAGGAAGGGCTGAACGTCGTGCCCTGCGCCCGGGCGACCCAACTGACCATGAACCGTGAGGGGATCCGTCGTCTGGCTGCGGAAGATCTGGCGTTGCCGACGTCCTCGTTCTGCTTTGCTGACAGTGAAGAGAGCTTCCGTGACGCCGTGGCAAAAATCGGTATTCCCTGTATTGTTAAGCCAGTAATGAGCTCTTCGGGCAAAGGGCAAAGTTTTATTCGCTCTACCGAACAACTGGCGCAGGCCTGGGACTACGCACAACAAGGGGGTCGTGCCGGTGCGGGCCGCGTGATCGTCGAAGGAGTGGTGAATTTCGATTTTGAAATTACGCTGCTGACCGTCAGCGCCGTTGATGGCGTCCATTTTTGCGCCCCCGTCGGCCATCGTCAGGAAGATGGCGATTACCGCGAATCCTGGCAGCCACAGCACATGACGCCTCTGGCCCTTAAGCGAGCGCAGGACATTGCCCGTAAAGTGGTGCTGGCATTAGGTGGTCATGGCTTATTTGGCGTCGAGCTGTTTGTTTGTGGCGACGAGGTTATCTTCAGCGAAGTGTCTCCCCGTCCGCACGACACCGGAATGGTCACGATGATTTCTCAGGATCTGTCGGAATTTGCGTTGCACGTGCGCGCCTTCCTCGGCCTGCCTGTCGGAGCGATTCGCCAATATGGCCCTGCCGCCTCGGCCGTTCTCCTGCCACAACTCACCAGCCAGAATGTGACGTTTGATAATGTGCAGGCAGCTGTTGGCGCCGGTCGTCAGGTACGCTTCTTTGGCAAACCGGAGATCGAGGGAACCCGACGCCTGGGTGTGGCGCTGGCAACTGGCGTGAGCGTTGAAGAGGCCATTGCGCGTGCGAAAGACGCCGCCGCTCAGATAAACGTTGGGGCATAAAAAAACGGGCGCATATGGCCCGTTCTGTCAACGCCCGGTACTCGACCGGGCTTTTTATTCACTTACTGTTTCGCGCCTTCTACCGCTTCGCGAGCCAGTTGAGTAATACGGTCGTAATCACCCGCTTCCAGCGCATCAGCCGGAACCAGCCAGGAACCACCGATGCACAGCACGCTTTTCAGCGCCAGGTAATCACGGTAGTTAGCCGGAGAGATGCCGCCAGTCGGGCAGAAACGCACCTGAGAGAACGGACCCGCAATCGCCTGCAGCGCTTTGGTGCCGCCGTTGGCTTCAGCCGGGAAGAATTTAAACTCTTTCAGGCCGTAGTCCATACCCAGCATCAGTTCAGAAACGGTGCTGATCCCCGGAATCAACGGGATCGTCCCTTCCGTTGCCGCTTTCAACAAAGGCTCGGTCAGACCCGGGCTGATTGCGAACTGCGCGCCCGCTTCAGTGACTTCCGCCAGTTGCTGCGGGTTCAGTACGGTACCCGCACCGATAATCGCGTCAGGCACTTCTTTGGCAATAGCGCGGATAGCATCCATCGCACATGCGGTACGTAAGGTGACTTCCAGAACGCGCACACCACCTGCAACCAGCGCTTTTGCCATCGGCACCGCGTGTTCCAGTTTATTCACCACAATCACCGGCACAACCGGGCCAGTGGTCAGGATTGCTTCCGCACTTGTTTTCCAGTTTTTCATCAGAGTTTTTCTCTCGCCTGATTACAAAATTTTTCGTTTTAAAAAGTGATACAGGTTGCGCCCTGTTCCGCACCGGAGAGGTTTTCGCGCAACGCGCTGAACATCTCACGCCCTGTCCCTACTCTGGATGAGCTCAGATCCGGAATGTGAGGCTGACGAGCGGCAAGTTCCGCTGCATCGACCAGCAGAGTCAGCTCACCTGTCTGTCCGTTCACACGAATGATGTCGCCATCGCGCACTTTCGCCAGTAACCCGCCATCGTAAGCTTCCGGCGTAACATGGATTGCTGAAGGCACTTTACCTGAAGCACCGGAAAGCCGTCCATCAGTAACTAACGCAATTTTGAAACAACGGTCCAATAATACACCAAGTGGCGGCATGAGTTTGTGCAATTCTGGCATTCCGTTCGCTTTTGGTCCCTGATGACGCACTACCACCACGCAATCACGGTCCAACAACCCGGCCTCAAATGCCGGTAATACGTCGTGCTGGCTCTCAAAGACAATGGCTGGCGCTTCAATGACCTGGTTTTCAACCGGAACCGCAGAGGTTTTCATCACTGCACGCCCCAGGTTTCCGCTCAGCACTTTCGTCCCGCCGTGGTGTGAGAACGGCTTATCAAAGGTAGCGATAACATTGCTATCAAGCGACTTCGCCGCCCCTTCACGCCAGTCCAGTTCGCCATTGTTCAGCCACGGTTCCAGGGTGTAACGAGACAAACCAAAGCCCGCCACAGTGTTGACATCTTCATGCAGAAGGCCCGCGTTCAGCAGTTCACGCATCAGGACAGGCACCCCGCCCGCCGCCTGGAAGTGGTTAATGTCCGCCGGGCCATTCGGGTAGAGGCGAGCCATCAGCGGGACGACGTCTGAAAGGTCGGAGAAATCATCCCAGTTGATAATAATTCCGGCGGCGCGCGCCATCGCCACCAGATGCATGGTGTGGTTGGTTGAACCGCCCGTCGCGAGCAACGCGACAATACCGTTCACCACCACTTTTTCGTCAATCATTTTGCCGACAGGCATCCATTCGTTACCGTTGCCGGTCAAACGCGTCACCTGACGGGCTGCCGCCGCGGTCAACGCTTCACGTAGCGGTGCATCAGGATGCACAAAGGAGGAGCCCGGCAATTGCATCCCCATGAACTCCACCACCATTTGGTTGGTGTTGGCGGTACCGTAAAACGTACAGGTGCCTGGCGCATGGTAAGAGGCGGCTTCGGATTCCAGCAGCGCCATACGGTCAACCTTCCCTTCGGCATAAAGCTGGCGGATACGCACTTTTTCTTTATTTGGCAGGCCGCTGGCCATCGGGCCTGACGGCACGAAAATGGACGGCAGATGGCCAAACGAGAGCGCCGCCATCGCCAGCCCCGGGACGATTTTGTCACACACGCCGAGGAATAACGCCCCGTCGAACATATTGTGTGACAACCCGACTGCCGCCGACATAGCAATCACTTCGCGGCTCAGAAGCGACAGTTCCATTCCGTCCTGGCCCTGGGTCACACCATCGCACATTGCAGGCACGCCGCCCGCAACCTGGCCGATCGCATTCGCCGCGTGCAGCGCTTTGCGGATGATCTCAGGATAATGCTCATAAGGCTGGTGCGCAGAAAGCATGTCGTTATAGGAGGTAATGATCGCGATATTGTTACGCAACATGCTTTTCAGCGACGCTTTATCGTCGGGTTGGCACGCCGCAAATCCGTGCGCCAGGTTTCCACACGCCAGCTGGGAGCGGTGAACCGTCGACGTTTTCGCTTGCTCAATGCGCGCAAGATAGGCAGAACGAGTTTTGTGAGAACGTTCAATAATACGTTGTGTTACGCGTAACAAATTCGGATTCATAGAGGCTCCTAAAATTTATCTGTCCGGGCTACAGGATCACCAATATGTTTCATCAGGGTTAAACTATGCTGAAACGTTGATAAGCCGGAGCTCAGGGGCAAAATCGTTTCAGTCAGTGTAATAAAAAAAGCCCCGCGGGTGAATCCACGCGGGGCTTAAAAGTGCAAAAATTATTCTACAATCTGTGTTAGATCATGTTACCGGTAAAATAACACTGTCGTGCCAGATGAAGTTTTACTCAAATTCATTCCAGGAGCGGCCATCACGGGTGATCATCGCTACCGAGGCAACCGGTCCCCACGTCCCCGCCTGATACGGCTTCGGCGCGTCGTTATCCATCGCCCAGGCTTCTGTGATGGAGTCGACCCATTTCCATGCTTCTTCCACTTCGTCACGGCGCACAAACAGCGCCTGAATACCCCGCATGGTTTCCAGCAGTAAGCGTTCATACGCATCCGCCAGATGCGTCTGGTTAAATGTTTCGGAGTAGCTCAGATCCAGCTTGGTAATCTGCAGGTTATGTTTATGATCCAGACCCGGTACTTTATTGAGTACCTGAATATCCACGCCTTCATCCGGTTGCAGACGGATCGTCAATTTGTTCTGCGGCAGATCCTGCCATGACTCTTTGAACAGGTTGAGCTCAGGCGTCTTGAAGTAGACGACCACTTCAGAACATTTGGTCGGCAGTCGTTTGCCGGTACGCAGGTAAAACGGTACACCCGCCCAGCGCCAGTTATCGATGTCGACACGAATGGCGACGAACGTTTCGGTATTGCTGCTCTTATTCGCCCCCTCTTCTTCCAGATACCCCGGCACTTTTTTACCTTGCGCGAAACCAGTGGTGTACTGACCACGAACCGTTTTTTCACGGACGTTCGAACGGTCGATACGACGCAGTGACTTCAGCACTTTCACTTTTTCATCGCGAATACTGTCAGCGCTCAGGTCGGACGGCGGTGACATGGCGATCATACACAGAATCTGCAGCAGGTGGTTCTGGATCATGTCGCGCATCTGACCGGCCTGGTCAAAGTAGCCCCAGCGACCTTCAATACCCACCTCTTCCGCCACGGTGATTTCCACGTGATCGATGGTGCGATTGTCCCAGTTATTGACGAACAGGGAGTTGGCGAAACGCAGCGCCAGTAAGTTCAGAACCGTCTCTTTGCCGAGATAGTGGTCAATACGATAAACCTGGCTCTCTTCAAAATATTTTCCCACCTGGTCGTTGATTTCACGAGAGGTGGCCAGTGATGTGCCGAGCGGTTTTTCCATGACCACCCGCGCAGGCTTCGCATTCAGCTTCGCCTCGCCTAACCCTTTGCAGATTGCGCCGAAGGTGCTGGGCGGCATCGCAAAATAGTTAATAGTGGTGCGCTCTTTTTGATCCAACATGCTACCCAGGCGGGCAAAAGCAGCGGTATCGTTGACATCCAGATTGCAGAAATCCAGGCGACCACTCAGGGTATCCCACAAACCTTCATCAATTTTTTCCTTCATGAAGGTTTCGAGCGCTTCGCGAACCACCTTCGTGTAGGCTTCTTTATCCCAGTCAGCACGACCCACCCCAATAATGCGGGTATCCGGGTTTATCTGACCGGCTTTTTCTAGTTGATATAGGGAAGGCAGCAATTTACGACGCGCCAGGTCGCCTTTCGCGCCGAAAATGACCAGGTCACATGCCTGGGCTGTTTGCGTTACCGCCATGTCATTCTCCTCAGTTAACTATCCTGGTACTTCTGCCAGGTTATAGTTGTAATTTTATTACAGTGCACTGTACTGCTTTTACGTGATTCCGGAAACCGTAAACACTTGTCTGCCGGTGCGATCCCGGCTTGTCAGGCGTTTTACGGCACATTCAGCCGCAAAACGGATAAAAAAGTCGTCGTTTTCACACAGATGGCCGACAGCTAAAACCCGACGCTGATCATGTAATGAAAAAAAACAACAACTATTCTATCCATTTTGCTCCCTTAATTGGCGCCCGGAGGTAATATCTAACAAAATTACCTCTCGATTTCTTGTATCTCAGAAATCGTCGTTACCATGAGTTTTCTACATCATGAATATGCTGGAAAAAATCCAGGTAAAACTGGAACATCTGAGCAAGTCAGAACGCAAAGTCGCCGATGTTATTCTTGCTTCCCCTGACCAGTCCATCCATTCGAGTATTGCAACGCTGGCCCTGGAAGCGAATGTCAGTGAACCGACCGTAAACCGCTTCTGTCGCAGCATGGACACGCGCGGTTTTCCTGATTTTAAACTGCATCTGGCGCAAAGTCTGGCAAATGGCACGCCCTATGTTAATCGCAATGTGGATGAAGATGACAGTGTTGAGTCCTATACGGGAAAAATCTTCGAATCCGCGATGGCCAGCCTCGACCATGTCCGCCAGTCGCTTGATAAATCTGCGGTGAATCGCGCGGTCGACCTGCTGACGCAAGCGAAGAAAATTTCCTTCTTCGGCCTTGGATCTTCCGCCGCCGTGGCGCATGACGCCATGAACAAATTTTTCCGCTTCAACGTTCCGGTCATATACTCCGATGATGTTGTCCTGCAACGCATGAGCTGTATGAATTGTAGCGATGACGACGTGGTTGTGCTCATTTCGCACACGGGCAGAACCAAAAGCCTGGTAGAACTGGCGCAGCTGGCGCGCGAAAACGATGCCATGGTGATTGCACTGACCTCTGCCGGAACACCGCTGGCGCGCGAAGCCACATTAGCGATTACACTTGATGTACCGGAAGATACTGACATTTATATGCCGATGGTCTCTCGACTTGCTCAACTGACCGTGATAGATGTGCTGGCAACCGGATTTACTTTGCGTCGCGGGGCAAAATTCAGAGATAACTTGAAGCGCGTCAAGGAAGCGCTTAAGGAATCGCGTTTTGATAAAGAACTGCTCATAAGGAGCGATGACCGCTAAAAGCAATAACAAGCACACTCTTTTCGTCATCCGGCTTTATATCCGGATCAATGTTCACGCAACACCAAGTTGTTTCAGTCAACGGAGTATTACATGTCCAGAAGGCTTCGCAGAACCAAAATCGTTACCACGTTAGGCCCGGCAACTGATCGCGATAACAACCTTGAGAAAATTATCGCTGCGGGTGCGAACGTCGTACGAATGAACTTCTCTCACGGATCGCCAGAAGATCACAAAATACGCGCTGATAAAGTTCGTGAGATTGCCGCAAAACTGGGGCGTCATGTGGCCATTCTGGGCGATCTCCAGGGACCAAAAATCCGCGTATCGACCTTCAAAGAAGGTAAAGTTTTCCTGAACATCGGCGATAAATTCCTGTTAGATGCAAATCTGGAGAAAGGTGAAGGCGATAAAGAAAAAGTCGGTATCGATTACAAAGGCCTGCCCGCTGATGTGGTTCCTGGCGATATCCTGTTACTGGACGATGGTCGCGTACAGCTGAAGGTCCTGGAAGTTCAGGGCATGAAAGTCTTCACCGAAGTGACCGTCGGCGGTCCACTCTCTAACAACAAAGGCATCAACAAACTCGGCGGTGGCCTTTCTGCAGAAGCGCTGACCGAAAAAGACAAAGCGGATATCGTCACTGCAGCGCAAATCGGCGTTGATTATCTGGCCGTCTCCTTCCCTCGCTGCGGCGAAGACCTGAACTATGCGCGTCGCCTTGCACGCGATGCGGGCTGCGATGCAAAAATTGTTGCGAAAGTCGAACGTGCAGAAGCCGTTTGCGACCAGAATGCGATGGATGACATCATTCTGGCTTCCGACGTTGTGATGGTGGCTCGTGGCGACCTGGGCGTTGAAATTGGCGATCCGGAGCTGGTTGGTATTCAGAAGGCACTGATTCGTCGCGCTCGTCAGTTGAACCGTGCGGTCATTACCGCCACGCAGATGATGGAGTCGATGATCACCAACCCTATGCCGACCCGTGCAGAAGTTATGGACGTGGCCAACGCCGTGCTGGATGGCACCGACGCCGTGATGCTGTCGGCTGAAACCGCTGCGGGCCAGTATCCGGCAGAAACGGTAGCCGCGATGGCGCGCGTATGTCTGGGCGCAGAAAAAATCCCAAGCATTAACGTCTCTAAACACCGCCTTGATGTGCAGTTCGATAATGTCGAAGAAGCCATCGCCATGTCGGCAATGTATGCGGCAAACCACCTGAAAGGGGTAACGGCCATTATCGCCATGACCGAATCAGGGCGTACTGCGCTGATGACTTCGCGTATCAGTTCTGGCTTGCCGATTTTTGCGATGTCTCGTCATGAGCGCACGCTGAACCTGACTTCGTTGTATCGTGGCGTTACACCGGTGCACTTCGACAGCGCGGCTGATGGCGTTGTGGCGGCAAGTGAAGCGGTTAATTTGCTGCGCGACAAAGGCTATCTGGTGTCCGGCGATCTGGTGATTGTCACCCAGGGCGACGTGATGAGCACCGTCGGTTCAACGAATACCACTCGTATTCTGACAGTCGAGTAATTTCCCGATGCCAGAAAGTAAAAAGCCTCTCTGACGAGAGGCTTTTTTTATTTAATCGGATAAAGATCTTTTCGCTTATACGGCTGAATTTCGCCCGGTTTCCGGGTCTTCAGCAGTTTTAATATCCAGGTGTATTGTTCTGGATGTGGGCCAACAAAGATTTCCACCTCTTCATTCATTCTTCTCGCGATCGTGTTGTCATCCGCAGTCAGAAGATCGTCCATAGGCGGACGCACCAGAATCGTTAACCGGTGTGTTTTACCATCATAGACAGGAAAGAGTGGAACCACGCGGGCACGACACACTTTCATCAGACGACCGATTGCTGGCAAGGTGGCTTTATACGTCGCGAAGAAATCCACGAACTCACTGTGTTCGGCACCGTGATCCTGATCTGGCAGATAGTATCCCCAATATCCCTGGCGGACGGACTGGATAAACGGCTTAATGCCGTCATTACGGGCATGCAAGCGCCCACCAAAGCGGCGACGGACGGTGTTCCAGACGTAATCAAATACCGGGTTGCCCTGATTATGGAACATAGCAGCCATTTTCTGCCCCTGTGATGCCATCAGCATCGCCGGGATATCAACGCCCCAGCCGTGCGGTACCAGAAAGATGACTTTCTCATTGTTGCGCCTCAGTTCCTCGATAATCTCCAGTCCCTGCCAGTCGACGCGCTTCTGTACTTTTTCAGGCCCGCGCATCGCCAGCTCAGCCATCATGACCATCGCCTGAGGCGCTGTCTCAAACATCTCATCGACAATCGCCTCACGCTCGGCTTCGCTGCGCTGCGGGAAGCAAAGCGACAAATTGATCAGCGCACGACGACGAGAACTTTTTCCTAAACGTCCGGCAAAACGACCCAGTCTCGCCAGGATGGGATCGCGAAATGACGCGGGCGTCAGCGCAATACCTGCCATCGCAGCGACGCCCAGCCAGGCTCCCCAATAGCGAGGATGGCGAAATGATTTTTCAAATTCAGGGATGTACTCAATGTTATTTTTTTTCGTTTCCATGCTTTTCCAGTGTCTGATGACGCGAATGCGAAAAGTAGATCTGCTGATAGTGTAGCGGCGCGCCGTGCCCCATACAAAGCAAAAATCGGCCTTCACGGGCGTTAGTCTCTCTTTTTTTCGTCAGACGTAAAAAAGGCAGCCATAAGGCTGCCTTAGTTCTCCCCAACATCTTATAACTTAGTGGCTACGGATGTATTCATCCATTTCTGTTTTCAGGTTATCGGATTTAGTACCGAAAATAGCCTGAACACCAGAGCCCGCCACGACAACACCTGCAGCACCCAGTTTCTTCAGACCAGGTTGATCCACTTTCGTCACATCAGCAACGCTGACACGCAGACGAGTAATACAGGCGTCGAGGTTGGTGATGTTATCTTTACCGCCAAATGCCGCAATCAGAGCCGGAGCCATTTCACTGGTAGCACCCGCTTTGCTGTCTTCGGTGGCATCTTCACGACCCGGCGTTTTCAGATCCAGCGCTTTGATCAGTACACGGAAAATGGTGTAGTAAACAATCGCATAACCTGCACCCACAATCGGGAACAACCACAGCTTGCTGCTGTTACCGCTCAGCACGATGAAGTCAATCAGACCGTGAGAGAAGGAGGTCCCGTCACGCATACCCAGCAGGATACAGATCGGGAACGCCAGACCAGCCAGAATCGCATGGATCACGTACAGGATCGGCGCAACGAACATGAAGGAGAACTCGATCGGCTCGGTAATACCGGTCAGGAACGAGGTCAACGCTGCGGAGATCATGATACCGCCCACTTTCGCGCGGTTTTCTGGTTTAGCAGAGTGCCAAATTGCAATTGCAGCCGCTGGCAGACCGTACATTTTGAACAGGAAGCCGCCAGACAGTTTACCTGCAGTCGGGTCACCCGCCATATAGCGCGGAATATCGCCGTGGAACACCTGGCCCGCTGCGTTGGTGTATTCACCAATTTGCATCTGGAAAGGAACGTTCCAGATGTGGTGCAGACCGAATGGCACCAGGCAACGTTCAACGAAACCGTAGATACCGAACGCCACAACCGGGTTCTGATATGCAGCCCACTGAGAGAACGTCTGAATAGCAGTACCGATCGGCGGCCAAATGAAGGACAGGATGACACCGGTGAAGATGGCAGCCAGACCAGAAATAATCGGAACGAAGCGCTTACCGGCAAAGAAGCCCAGGTACTCAGGCAGTTTGATACGGTAGAAGCGGTTGAACATATACGCTGCAATCGCACCGGAGATAATCCCCCCGAGAACACCCGTATCCGCCAGATGTTTTGCTGCGATTTCTTCAGCAGGTAAATGCAGAACCAGCGGCGCGACAACAGCCATGGTTTTAACCATGATTCCGTATGCAACCACCGAGGCCAGTGCCGAAACGCCGTCGTTGTTAGTAAAACCAAGTGCAACACCGATAGCAAAAATCAGTGGCATGTTGGCAAAAACAGAACCGCCTGCTTCCGCCATTACGTGTGAAACTACGGCTGGCAGCCAGCTGAAGTTTGCGGAACCGACGCCCAGCAGGATACCTGCGATAGGCAGTACGGATACCGGCAGCATCAGCGATTTACCGACCTTTTGCAGGTTAGCAAATGCATTCTTAAACATAATTGAGAGTGCTCCTGAGTATTTTGTGCTTTCTACGTTCTCACGCATTGGCGAGGGGGGAGAACCCCGCCGTGGACTGGACATCTAAGTGCCCTTTTATTTATTACACAGAGTAAAATAATTCAGATCAATTTTGTTTGACGGCTATCACGTTTCAGCTGTAGCCCGTGTAAATAGCGTCAAATACGGGCAAAATCAGTATCTGAATGTTTCAAACTGGCCATTCACCGCCCATTTTATGGCGGTGAACTCTACTTGTTTTGTGTATTAATTACGAGCTTAAAAAAAACTCTGCTAGCGAATGGATTCCAGGCGAGAAGCGTTGATATGGAACAAGCGGGCGAAGTTATCGGTGGTTACCTGCGCCAGTTCTTCAACGGCAACACCTTTCAAAACAGCCATATACTCTGCAACATCGCGAACCATTGCAGGCTGGTTCTCTTTACCACGATGCGGCACCGGAGCAAGATATGGCGAATCCGTTTCCACTAACAGACGATCCAGCGGTACGTAGCGGGCAGCGTCACGCAACTGCTCAGCATTACGAAAAGTCACGATACCGGAAAAAGAGATATAAAATCCGAGATCCAGTAACTTACCCGCCGTTTCTCTGTCCTCTGTAAAACAGTGTAGTACGCCACCGCATTCCGTCACGTTTTCCTGGCGTAAAATTGCCAGCGTGTCAGCGCGTGCATCGCGGGTATGAACAATGACCGGCTTATTAAGCTCACGACCAATCTGGATATGGTGAATGAAAGATTCCTGCTGACGCACCTTCGTTTCAGGCGTGTAGAAATAATCCAGCCCGGTCTCTCCCATCGCAACAACGCCATCTTCTGCGGCGAAGCGGCGGAGTTCCTCAACATCATACGGTTCATCCTGATTTAGCGGATGTACGCCGCAGGAAAACACCACATTGTCGCGGTCACCGACCAGCGCGCGCATTCCGCGATAGCCTGGCAACGTTGTCGCCACTGCCAGACAAAATTTCACATCACGTGCGGCGGCTTTCGCCAGCACGTCATCCACGTCTTTATGCAGAGATTGATAATCCAGGCCATCCAAATGGCAGTGTGAGTCGACTAAAAACATAATGTCTCTCTCAAAGAGGGGAAATAGGCAGCACAGTGCCCGGTTGCAGATAATGCTCAATACGGAGGATGAGATCGGTAAGCACCAGTTCGCGGTTTACCCCGACCACATTGATAAGTTGCTCGCGGCAATGGCAAACATCGCTGAGTATTGCCTGGGCCTGTGCCGCAGATAGCCGTTGCGCTATCAGCGGGATCAACTTTTGCACATCCACATTGGTAAGATAAGCAGCACCATGACGGAGCTTCAGGGCATCCATCAGTAAGGTTGCCAGCCAGTGTAGACGGGCTGCCGCCTGCTCATGATTCAGTGCGGAAAGCAAGATGTACCAGTCATTGGCCTGCAGAGTGTTAGCCAGCGCCTCACAGAGTGCGCCCCGATGCGCCCAGTTCTCTTCCTGAAGCAGAGTCAGGGCGGCGCCAGGAGACCCCGCACTCAGACGCAGTGCTGTGAGTAACGCATCTTGTGACATTGTCACTTCGCGCGCAAGCCAGGATATTGCATAGCTTTCTGCCGGAGGCGCCAGGTGGTGAAGTCGACAGCGGCTGCGTAATGTGGCCAGCAATCGTGCGGGTTCGCGACAGGCAAGGAAAAACCAGGTTTGAGACGGTGGTTCTTCCAGTGTCTTTAACAGCGCATTGGCGGCAGCATCTGTCAGTAACGATGCATCGGGGATCCACACCACTTTCGCGCCGCCAAGACGAGAGCGCTCATACAGTTTTTCGCTGATGTCACGTACAGCGTCAACACCGAGGGTACTCTTCCCTTTTTCGGGCAACAGTGAATAATAATCCGGATGCGTTCCAGCCTGCATCAACTGACAACCCCGACAGTGTCCGCAGCTTTTATGTCCTTCCGGACTCTGGCATAACAGATAGCGGCTAAGGGCATAAATCAGCGCATCGTCGCCCATACCGGGCAACGCCTGAATCAGTAGCGCATGGTGACCACGACCCGACTGATAGCTGGCTACCAGTTTTTCAAAGTCCGGTCGTAACCATGGGTACCATTTCATGCGCCCTGCTCCTTCACCCAACCGGTGACGGTGGCGCGAATATCACTCATGACCTTTTCCAGCGTCTGGGTCGCATCAATCGTGCGAATGCTGGCATCCTGCGACGCCAGCTCCAGATAACGAGCGCGGGTTCGATTGAAGAAATCAAAAGACTCCTGCTCAATGCGATCCAGTTCGCCACGCGCACGGGCGCGTTTTAGTCCGACTTCGGGGGTGACATCCAGATAAAGTGTGAGATTCGGGCGAAAATCCCCCAGCACCGCGTCACGCAGTGTCGCCAGCATGTTCTGGTCAATACCGCGGCCGCCTCCCTGGTACGCCTGCGTAGAGAGGTCGTGGCGATCGCCAATCACCCAAGTTCCCTTAGCCAGCGCAGGTTTGATAACCGTTTCCACCAGTTGCACGCGGGCGGCATAAAACATAAGCACTTCAGCTTTGTCTGTAATCACTTCATCGCCGACCGATTTGATGTCCAGCACCAGGCTTCTTAATTTTTCTGCAAGCTGCGTACCGCCCGGCTCACGGGTAAAAATCATGTCGCGGATGCCCAGTTGCTCAAGCGTCTCTACTACGACATTTCGCGCCGTGGTTTTGCCTGCGCCTTCCAGCCCTTCGATGACGATGTAATTACTGCCCATTTTTTTCCTTAAGCACTTTCAGGTAGTCCTGCACTGACCGGTTATGGCCGACAAGATTGGTATTAAACGTATGACCGCCTTTGCCATCGGCCACAAAATAGAGATACGGCGTTTTGGCCGGGTGCGCGGCGGCCTTCAAAGACGCCTCGCCGGGCATGGCAATCGGTCCGGGGGGCAACCCTGCGATAGTATACGTGTTATACGCGGTCGGGGTTTCCAGGTCCGCACGGGAAAGTTTGCCATTATAGCGCTCCCCCATCCCATAGATCACCGTCGGATCGGTCTGCAGACGCATCCCCGTACGCAGACGGTTAATAAATACCGACGCCACCTGATCGCGTTCACTGGCCACCGCCGTCTCTTTTTCAATGATCGAGGCCATGGTGACCAGCTGATTCTGATCTTGATAGGGTAACCCTTCCGACCGCCCTTTCCAGACCTCCTCAACGGCTTTAACCATCTTTTGGTGAGCGCGCTTCAGTAACGAAACGTCGGTCGTGTTAGCGGTGTACATCCAGGTATCCGGCCAGAACCAACCTTCCACCCACTCAGGATTCTCCAGCTTTAGCGCCTGCGCGACCGTCTCGTACTTGTCGTCGCTCAAAGTGTGCTTGATGTAAGGGGCTTCTCTTAGCTGTTTGAGATAATCACTCAGTCGCATTCCTTCAACCAGCCGTAGAGGAAACTGGGCTTCTTTTCCACTTTCCAGCAGGATAAGCATCTCCCTGACGGTCATATCAGGCGTGAGTCGATACGTTCCCGCCTTAAAATGCGAGAGCTCTGGCTCAATGCGCAATAACCACTGGAACACGCGAGGGCGATTGATGACGTTATCAGCATACAGCTGCTCCCCCAGCGCCATGCGGCCCGTCCCGGCCTTCAGGCTAAAGATCGTCTCTTCTTTGATCAACAGCTTGCTGTCCGCCAGCTGGCGAACTTTCCACATTCCCACTCCAGCAGCAATGCCCAGCACAACCAGCAACAGAAGGAAAACGTATAACAATTTTTTCATGACTAATTCGGGTGCTCACAAAGTGGGGCTAAAAAATCAAACAATGTGCGTGAAGACAACAACCTGTCGCCACAGGCGCGCACAGGAACAACAGGCATCAGGGCGTTGCAAACCACGATTTCCTCAGCCTGCGTCAGTTCTTCTTCTCTGGCATTCACTTCGACAACCTCAAAAGGCGATTGTGCCAGTATACGAATACAGAATTGTCGCATAATGCCATTCACTCCGGCCTGGTCCAGACGTGGGGTATACACACGGGCACCGATACGCCAGAACAGATTAGCCGCACAGCATTCCGTAACCCATCCCTCACTGTCAAGAACCAGCGCCTCATCTGCGTTTGTCTGCTCAAGATGAGTACGAATCAGCACTTGTTCCAACCTATTCAGATGCTTTAAGCCAGCGAGATAAGGATTCCGCCCGAGACGAATCGGGCTTAGCGCGAGGGTGATTCCCTCACGACGCCAACGGTCATAATGAGCAGGCCAGGCTGAAACGGAAAGAATTCGGGTGGCTGAAGTACAGTTCGCCGCGCTATACCCTCTGCCGCCACTGCCGCGACTGATGATCACTTTCAATACGCCACGTTCATGACCCGTTGCCAGTTGCACCATTTCTCGCTGTAACTGACCCCATTCACTGAACGGGATCAGGAGCTTTTCACAGGTATTCTGTAAACGCTGTAGATGAGCATCCAGCAGGGAAACGCTTCCCCCGACGATTTGCGCCGTCGTGAAGCAACCATCGCCGAATTGTATCGCCCGGTCACTGGCGGCAAGGGTTTCCTGCTCACGGCCATTAATCAAGAACATGGTGGCTCCTTATGCATGGCCGGATAGTTTGGCAGGATGGATAACGCAGGACAAGGGAAGAAAACTGAATAAAAAAGGCCCGACAAGCGGACCTTTTTTATTTTACTCACCGGATGGCGTTTCGCAATGATCAGGCCTGCGCATTGGCTGGCCTGATTTGCATCAGATCTTTTTAAAGATCAACGAGCCGTTGGTGCCGCCAAAGCCGAAGGAGTTACACAACGCGTACTCCATTCCGCTGACCTGACGCGCTTCGTGAGGAACGAAGTCCAGATCGCAACCTTCATCTGGATTATCCAGGTTAATGGTCGGCGGAACAGCCTGATCGCGCAGCGCCAGGATAGAGAAAATAGACTCTACCGCGCCAGCTGCACCCAACAAGTGGCCGGTCATGGACTTGGTGGAACTGACCATCACACGGGTCGCCACATCACCAAATACCGATTTCACGGCCTGAGTTTCAGCTTTATCACCTGCCGGTGTGGACGTACCATGCGCATTGACATAGCCAATCTGACCCGGTTCGAGTGCCGCATCACGCAGCGCGTTGACCATCGCCAGCGCCGCACCTGCGCCATCTTCCGGCGGTGACGTCATGTGATAAGCATCGCTGCTCATACCAAAGCCGACAACTTCAGCATAAATTTTTGCGCCACGCGCTTTCGCATGTTCGTACTCTTCCAGTACCACCATGCCTGCGCCGTCACCCAGCACAAAGCCATCACGTTCTTTATCCCACGGGCGGCTTGCCGCTTGCGGGTTTTCATTGCGTGTAGACAGTGCACGAGCTGCGCCAAAACCACCCACGCCGAGCGGGGTACTGGCTTTTTCAGCACCACCCGCAACCATCGCGTCTGCGTCGCCGTATGCAATGATACGCGCGGCATGACCGATGTTGTGTACGCCAGACGTACAGGCGGTAGCGATAGAAATGCTTGGCCCACGCAGGCCATACATGATGGTCAGGTGTCCTGCCACCATGTTAACAATCGTCGACGGGACGAAGAACGGGCTGATTTTACGCGGCCCACCGTTTACCAGTGAGGTATGGTTTTCTTCGATAAGGCCGAGACCACCAATACCGGAGCCGATCGCGGCGCCAATACGGGTTGCGTTCTCTTCCGTCACTTCAAGGCCAGAATCCTGCATGGCCTGAACGCCAGCGACAATTCCATATTGAATGAAGGCATCCATCTTACGCTGTTCTTTGCGCGAGATGATGTCATCACAGTTAAAATCCTTTACTAAGCCAGCAAATTTAGTTGCATAGGCGCTAGTATCGAAATGGTCGATCAGGCTGATGCCACTCTGACCGGCAAGGAGAGCTTTCCAGGTAGACTCTACGGTATTGCCGACAGGAGACAACATGCCCAGTCCGGTCACAACTACACGACGCTTAGACACGGTTGTCCTCCAGGGAGGGAAAAATGATTCTAGTGGGACAAAATAAAGATAAAACTCAGGCGGTCGAGTGACCGCCTGGAGATGTTCACTTACGCCTGGTGACCGTTGATGTAATCAATGGCAGCCTGAACGGTGGTGATTTTCTCAGCTTCTTCGTCCGGAATCTCAGTATCAAACTCTTCTTCCAGAGCCATTACCAGCTCAACGGTGTCAAGAGAATCTGCGCCCAGGTCTTCAACGAAGGAAGCATTGTTGGTTACTTCTTCCTGCTTAACGCCCAGCTGTTCGCCGATAATTTTCTTAACGCGTTCTTCGATAGTGCTCATACTCTTAAATTTCCTATCAAAACTCGCTTTCGCGATGGTTTTCGTAGTGTATAAAATGTTGAAAAATTTGCAACTAAATCCCGGCAGGTCTTACCACGATTTTACGTTATTTTGAGGCCATTCGCTCTAATAACGCAAATCTTTTTCATCGTGATTAAACCATGTACATTCCGCCATTGACGTGCAGAGTCTCACCAGTGATGTAACTTGCTTCGTCAGAGGCTAAAAATGCAACCGCACTGGCGATTTCCTGAGCGCCGCCGAGGCGACCCGCAGGAACCTGCGCCAGAATACCCGCACGCTGATCATCAGACAGCGCACGCGTCATGTCCGTTTCAATAAAGCCCGGAGCAACAACGTTTACAGTAATACCACGGGACGCAACTTCACGCGCCAGTGATTTACTGAAGCCGATCAAACCCGCTTTCGCCGCAGCGTAGTTAGCCTGACCTGCATTTCCCATGGTACCAACCACAGAACCGATAGTGATAATACGACCATGACGCTTTTTCATCATAGCGCGCATTACCGCTTTTGACAGACGGAAAACAGATGACAGGTTGGTTTCGATAATATCGTTCCACTCATCATCTTTCATTCGCATCAACAGATTATCACGAGTGATACCGGCATTATTAACCAGGATATCGACTTCACCAAATTCTGCGCGAATATTTTCCAGAACAGATTCAATAGATGCAGGGTCGGTCACATTCAACATCAGACCTTTACCATTGGCACCTAAGTAATCGCTAATGGCCTGAGCGCCACTTTCGCTGGTTGCAGTACCGATAACCTTCGCGCCACGGGCAACGAGTGTTTCAGCAATTGCGCGGCCAATGCCACGGCTTGCACCGGTTACCAGCGCGACTTTTCCTTCAAAACTCATGGTTTTCCTCTTTTATTGCTCAAGCGCCGCAGACAGCGCCGCTGGCTCATTCAGTGCCGAGGCTGTCAGGGTGTCAACAATACGTTTTGTCAGACCAGTGAGGACTTTACCTGGGCCCACTTCATAAAGGTGCGTAACACCCTGCGCAGCGATAAATTCAACGCTCTTCGTCCACTGCACCGGATTATACAGTTGGCGTACCAGTGCATCACGAATTGCATCCGCGTCAGCTTCACATTTCACATCAACGTTATTCACGACAGGAACCGTCGGTGCGTTGAAGGTGATTTTCGCTAACTCAACGGCCAGTTTATCGGCTGCGGGCTTCATCAGCGCACAGTGTGACGGAACGCTGACCGGCAACGGAAGCGCACGTTTTGCGCCTGCGGCTTTACAGGCTGCGCCAGCGCGCTCAACGGCTTCTTTGTGCCCGGCAATGACCACCTGGCCCGGTGAGTTAAAGTTAACCGGGGAGACAACCTGACCTTCCGCCGCCTCTTCGCACGCTTTCGCGATAGAAGCATCGTCCAGACCGATAATAGCAGACATACCGCCAGTTCCTTCCGGTACCGCTTCCTGCATGAATTTACCGCGCAGTTCAACCAGACGAACCGCATCAGCAAAATTCATGACGCCAGCACAGACCAGCGCAGAGTATTCACCGAGGCTGTGCCCCGCCATCAGCGCCGGCGCTTTACCGCCCTGCTGCTGCCATACACGATAAAGAGCAACGGACGCCGTCAACAGCGCAGGCTGAGTTTGCCACGTTTTATTCAGTTCTTCCGCAGGACCTTGCTGCGTCAACGCCCACAGGTCATAACCCAGCGCCGCAGAAGCTTCTGCAAACGTTTCTTCTACGATGGGGTATGCTGCAGCCATATCAGACAGCATCCCAACGGTCTGAGAACCCTGACCAGGGAACACAAAAGCAAATTGCGTCATGTTTAATTCCTTATACTAGAAACGAACCAGCGCGGAGCCCCAGGTGAATCCCCCCCCGAAGGCTTCAAGCAATACTAACTGACCGGCTTTGATCCGCCCGTCACGCACGGCTTCGTCCAGCGCGCACGGTACAGATGCAGCAGAAGTATTGCCATGACGGTCAAGCGTAATGACGACTTTCTCTTCAAGATTGTCTGGATCAATCCCCAGCTTCTTCGCCGTTGCGGAAATGATACGAAGGTTCGCCTGGTGTGGCACCAGCCAATCCAGGTCGGAGCGAGAAAGACCATTGGCTTCCAGCGTCTCATCAACGATGCGCGCCAGTTCAGTCACCGCGACTTTAAAGACTTCGTTACCCGCCATCGTCAGATGAATCGAGTTTTCCGGATTCACACGATCGGCATTTGGCAGCGTCAACAATTCACCGTAGCGTCCGTCCGCATGCAAATGCGTCGAAATGATGCCCGGTTCCTCGGATGCGCTCAGAACAACCGCGCCAGCGCCATCACCGAAGATAATGATCGTCCCACGATCGGTCGGATCGCAGGTGCGTGCCAATACATCAGAACCCACTACCAGCGCATGTTTTACTGCACCGGATTTGACATACTGGTCGGCAACGCTTAAGGCATAGGTAAAACCCGCACACGCCGCCGCAACGTCAAACGCCGGACAACCTTTAATGCCCAGCATGTTCTGAATCTGGCAAGCGGCACTTGGGAATGCGTGTGTTGAAGATGTGGTCGCAACCACGATCAAACCAATTTGTTCTTTATCAATGCCAGCCATTTCAAGCGCGCGGTTTGCGGCAGTGAAGCCCATCGTCGCGACTGTTTCATTTGGCCCAGCAATATGGCGTTCACGGATACCTGTACGAGCGACGATCCACTCATCAGATGTCTCTACCATTTTTTCCAAATCGGCGTTAGTACGCACTTGTTCAGGCAGATAACTGCCAGTACCAATAATCTTCGTATACATGTACGCTCAGTCACTTTTCGGTTATATACCGCCACGTGCAAACTGCCGGTGCGTTAACAGCGAGACGACCACATCATCAGTTATGTGTTCGCGAATTCCCGCTTTTGCCACCTTCCAGCAATTCGAATCCGGCTGGGTATACAGATTCCAGGCGAGCGGCAATTCGCTGAGGAACTTGTCGCTGCACCGCCTGCACTGCCTGTTCAATCGCGACTGTAAATGCTCGCTGATTGGCCGCACCATGACTTTTGATCACCGTGCCGCGCAATCCTAACAGACAGGCGCCATTATACTGGTCGGGGTTGAGGTGACTGAATCGCCTCGTCAGGCTTTTTTGTAACCAACGTTTTAATATCAGCAGCCACCACGACCGTTTTTTGCCCTCACCCTGAGATTTCAGCAGTGAGAGGAACATTCTGACAACACCTTCCATTGTCTTTAATGTGACATTACCTGTAAATCCATCACATACCAGAACATCGGTTTTCCCCGTCAATAATTCATTAGCTTCAAGATAGCCGATGTAGTTGATGGAAGGGATTGTTTTTAGCACCACAGAGGCATCCCGAATACTGTCGAGACCCTTGGTTTCTTCTTCACCGATGTTAAGTAGCGCCACTCGAGGGTTGGTTATGCCAACCACCTCCTCCGCTAAAACGGAGCCCATAATGGCGAACTGCACTAACATCGTGCTGTCGCAATCCACGTTGGCGCCAAGATCCAGCACCACCGTTTTGCCCTTTTGCTGATGCGGTAACACCGTCACCAACGCCGGACGCTCAATCCCCTCAAGAGGCTTGAGCAATAATTTCGCCAGTCCCATCAGCGCGCCCGTATTACCGGCGCTCACACAGGCCTCAGCTCGACCTTCTTTCACCAGTTCCAGGGCCACACGCATAGAACTCCCGCGACTGGCGCGGATCGCTTGCGAAGGCCGGGCATCACTGGCAATAACTGACTGTGCAGGGATAATCTGCAGACGCGAACGTTGTTCAAAGTCAGCTTTGGCAAGTAATGGCGTGATTGTATCGGGATTCCCGACTAAAAGAAGTGTGAGTTGCGAATTAGAATTCAGTGCCTGCAGTGCTGCAGGCACTGTCACGGAAGGGCCAAAATCGCCCCCCATGACATCTAACGCCAGGGTTAGACGTGTCAAGATATCGTCGCCGCCCGGTTTGGCGTTTCCCCGCTCGCACGGGGAAATCCTCACTAAGCTTCATCACGCTTGTACTCTTCGGCGTTCGCACTACAAGCATACTGGCTGCGCTTAATCACCCCAGAGCATAGTGACTTGTGCTTTGGGGATCCACTCGCTTACCGGTTTCCTGAAAGGCGAAATCCTTTGAGTAACGCGTGATTACTTAGCGATTACCTTGCGACCGCGGTAGAAACCGTCGGCAGTGATGTGGTGACGCAGGTGTTTCTCACCAGAAGTTTTGTCTACAGACAGGCTGGTGACTGCGGTCAGAGCGTCATGAGAACGACGCATGCCACGTTTGGAACGGGTTGGTTTATTCTGTTGTACGGCCATGGACCTTACTCCTCAATTACTTACGCTTTAAGCTGGCTAATACGGCAAATGGGTTTGGTTTTTGCGCTTCATCAGGCAGTTCACCAAAGACCATGTCCGCCTCGGACACTTCACAGTGTTCAGAATCATGCACCGGAACTACCGGCAAGGAGAGGATAATTTCATCTTCTACCATTGCAAGCAGATCGATTTCACCGAATTCGTTAACCTCAATCGGCTCATACGCTTCCGGGAGTGCTTCAGCTTGTTCGTCAGAACGGACAGGACTGAAACAATACGTTGTGTGTACATGGTATGGAAACGGCTTCCCGCAACGCTGGCATTCGAGCGTTACCGAAACCTTCGCATCACCTGTAATAACAGCGAGACGTTGGTTATCGATAGCGAACGACATGGAGCATTCCACATCACTGTCCACACTGACTACAGAATCGGCGACGCGCTCTGCCAGATCGGAAGTAAAGATACCTTCGTAATCGAGGCGTTTTTGAGCCGTACGAACCGGATCAAGAGTCAGGGGTAATTTTACCTTTTGCATAGGGCGCGCATATTAACTTTGTAACGTCATATAGTCAAAGAAAAAGGCAACGTGCGGTTGCCTTTTGCCAATAATTCGCACACATTGCGAGTCACAGACTTAAAATCAATCAGGACAAGCCGTTGTGGCTCGCTTGAACGACCCGGCGCATAGTTTAAAATGGCTCACATCATTACGCTATATCTGGGGAAAAAAATATGCCGCAACTGATTCTCGCCTCAACCTCCCCCTGGCGTCGCGCGTTGCTCGAAAAACTGTGTATCCCCTTCGAATGCGCAGCGCCAGAGGTCGACGAAACCCCGAAGCCTGGCGAAACGCCGCGACATCTGGTGTTGCGTCTGGCACAGGAAAAAGCGCAATCTCTCGCCCACCGTTTCCCAAATCATCTGATTATCGGTTCCGACCAGATTTGCGTTCTGGACGGCGAAATTACAGGTAAACCGTTAACCGAAGAAAAAGCACGGCAACAATTAGCGAAAGCCAGCGGGAATATTGTGACGTTTTATACCGGGCTCGCGCTTTATCATTCCGCAACCGGTCACTTACAAACAGAAGTAGAGCCTTTTGATGTTCATTTTCGACATCTGAGCGAAGCAGAAATCGAGGACTATGTACGCAAAGAACGTCCATTACACTGCGCGGGGAGTTTTAAAAGTGAAGGGCTCGGCATCGCGCTTTTCGAACGCTTAGAAGGACGCGACCCGAATACGCTCATTGGTCTGCCGTTGATTGCACTGTGTCAGATGCTACGTCGGGAAGAGATGAATCCGCTGAAGGCCTAGTTGATTTGTCTGATGGCAACGTTAGAACGTCTTATCAGGCCTACAGCGGACATAACCCTGTAGGCCTGAAAAGCTAAGCGCCTTAAGCTTTATTGCGCAATACCTGAAGACAATGCTTCAGTTGGTTATCCATTGGCGCTTCGATACGTAACACTTCCCCGGTGCCGGGATGGGTAAACTTCAGTGCCGCAGCGTGGAGAAAGAGTCGCGATAAGCCTGTTCCCGCCAGCTGTTTATCAAACTCACGATCGCCGTAACGATCGTCAAATGCGATGGGATGCCCGGCATATTGGGTGTGAACACGAATCTGATGGGTTCTTCCCGTAACCGGACTACAGCGCACCAGCGTGGCAAACGCGTAGCGTTCTTCCACTTTGAAACGTGTCTCCGATGGCTTACCTTCCTGGTTTACCCGAACAATACGCTCGCCGCTTTGCAGAATATTCTTTAATAACGGTGCCTGGACCGTTTTGACATGCGACTGCCACTGACCGCGAACCAGCGCCAGATAATCTTTTTGCATCCCCTTTTCACGCAACTGTTCATGCAGCGAACGTAAAGCGGAGCGTTTTTTCGCTACCAGCAATACGCCGGAGGTGTCACGGTCAAGGCGGTGCACCAGTTCCAGGAAACGTGCTTCTGGTCTCAGCGCGCGTAAACCTTCAATCACACCGAAACTCAGCCCACTTCCGCCATGCACTGCCGTACCGGAAGGCTTGTTTAACACCAGAATGTGCTCATCCTCATAGAGAATGACATCGGCCAATGCCGCCACTTTTTGCAGATGCGGCGATACCGCCTCTTCTTCGCGTTCGGCAACACGCACTGGCGGAATACGCACCTCATCCCCGGCTTCCAGCTTATATTCGGGCTTGATGCGCTTTTTGTTCACCCGCACTTCGCCTTTACGCAAAATGCGATAAATCATACTTTTTGGCACGCCTTTAAGTTGCGTGCGCAAAAAGTTGTCGATTCGTTGCCCAGCTTCGTCTGCTGTAATGGCAATAATTTTTACGGATGGAGTCTCTGTTTTCATGGTGGGCGATTCTAAATAGCCATTGAGATTCGCGCCACTCATTTTTCTATGCTTATATTTACTTTTACACCCGTTCGCTCACCGTCCACTTCTTCATTTTGGCGGTTATTAAACCAATCACTCTGCAGAAGTGAAAAAACTGTGAGTAACCGGGTGATAAATGGTAAAAGTCATCTTGCTATAACAAGGTTAGCAATGGAATAATGAGCTGTTTCCGTGTTGAAACTTGCTAAAACAAGAACTTTTACGGAATAACCCATTTTGTCTGACCGATCATCAACGCAGCAATGGCGTAAGACGTATTGATCTTTCAGACAGTTAGCGGGCTGCGGGTTGCAGTCCTTACCGGTAGATAGGATCTTCTCTGGAGAGTAATACCCAGACTGTTCCCCTGATAATTGCGCTGTGTTTCCGTTTGAAATACAGGCAACCGACACTCTGCGCCTCTTTGAGCTGACGACAACCGTGAGGTTGGCGACGCGAATAGTCACGAGGCCATCGGTTCACACCCGGAAAGGCGTTACTTTGCCCGCAGCTTAGTCGTCAATGTAAGAATAATGAGTAAGTTACGATGAAAAGAATGTTAATCAACGCAACTCAGCAGGAAGAGTTGCGTGTCGCCCTGGTAGATGGGCAACGTCTGTACGACCTGGATATCGAAAGTCCTGGACATGAACAGAAAAAAGCAAACATCTATAAAGGCAAAATTACCCGTATTGAACCGAGCCTGGAAGCCGCTTTTGTTGATTACGGCGCTGAACGTCACGGTTTCCTCCCGTTAAAAGAAATTGCCCGCGAATATTTCCCCGCTAATTACAACGCCCATGGTCGTCCAAACATTAAAGATGTGTTGCGCGAAGGCCAGGAAGTTATTGTTCAGATTGATAAAGAAGAGCGTGGCAACAAAGGTGCTGCGCTGACCACATTTATCAGTCTGGCGGGGAGTTATCTGGTTCTGATGCCGAACAACCCGCGTGCGGGCGGCATTTCTCGTCGTATCGAAGGCGACGATCGTACCGAGTTAAAAGAAGCGCTGGCGAGCCTGGAACTGCCTGATGGCATGGGTCTCATCGTGCGTACCGCTGGCGTCGGCAAATCCGCCGAAGCGCTGCAGTGGGATCTGAGCTTCCGTCTTAAACACTGGGAAGCAATTCAGAAAGCCGCTGAAAGCCGCCCTGCGCCCTTCCTGATCCACCAGGAAAGTAACGTTATCGTGCGCGCTTTCCGTGACTATTTACGTCAGGACATCGGTGAAATCCTCATCGACAACCCGAAAGTGCTCGAGCTGGCGCGCCAGCACATCGCGGCGCTGGGTCGTCCGGATTTCAGCAGCAAAATCAAGCTCTACACCGGTGAAATTCCGCTGTTTAGCCACTACCAGATCGAATCGCAGATCGAATCTGCATTCCAGCGCGAAGTCCGTCTGCCTTCCGGCGGCTCCATCGTTATCGACAGCACCGAAGCGTTAACCGCTATCGATATCAACTCTGCTCGCGCTACGCGCGGCGGTGATATCGAAGAGACGGCGTTCAACACCAACCTGGAAGCGGCCGATGAGATCGCCCGTCAGCTGCGTCTGCGTGACCTTGGCGGCCTGATTGTTATCGATTTCATCGATATGACCCCGGTTCGTCACCAGCGCGCGGTTGAAAACCGTCTGCGTGAAGCGGTACGCCAGGATCGTGCGCGTATTCAAATTAGTCATATTTCCCGCTTTGGTCTGCTGGAGATGTCCCGTCAGCGCCTGAGCCCTTCTCTGGGTGAATCCAGTCATCACGTTTGCCCACGCTGTAGCGGCACCGGTACCGTTCGTGATAACGAGTCGCTGTCCCTGTCTATTCTGCGTCTGATCGAAGAAGAAGCGCTGAAAGAAAACACCCAGGAAGTGCACGCGATTGTTCCTGTGCCGATCGCGTCATACCTGCTCAACGAAAAACGTAACGCGGTAAATGCGATTGAAACGCGTCAGGATGGCGTTCGCTGTGTGATCGTGCCAAACGATCAGATGGAAACTCCGCACTACTCCGTGCTGCGTGTCCGTAAAGGCGAAGAAACACCGACCCTGAGCTATATGCTGCCGAAACTGCACGAAGAGGCAATGGCATTACCTTCTGAAGAAGAGTACGCCGAGCGTAAACGCCCTGAGCAACCAGCGCTGGCGACCTTTGCCATGCCAGAAGTTCCGCCTGCACCGGCCCCTACAGAGTCCGTGGTTAAAGCCACTGCGCCAAAGGCAGCTGCAGTGACCGCCGCCGCTACTGCTGCGCAGCCGGGTCTGTTAAGCCGTTTCTTTGGCGCGCTGAAATCCATGTTCGCTGGCAGTGAAGATGCGAAACCGGTTGAGCAAGAAGCACCTAAAGCGGAAGAGAAACCGGAACGTCAGCAGGATCGCCGCAAACCGCGCCAGAACAATCGCCGCGATCGTAATGACCGCCGTGATAACCGTAATGAACGTAGTGACCGCAGCGATCGTAACGAACGTTCAGAAGGCGGTGAAAACCGCGACGAGAACCGTCGTAACCGCCGTCAGCCTTCGCAACAAAATGCTGAGTTGCGCGACAACCGTCAGCAAACTGGCAATGACGTTAACGAAAGAGTCAAATCCGCTGATGAGCAGCAAGCGCCGCGTCGTGAGCGTAATCGTCGTCGTAGCGAAGACAAACGTCAGGCACAGCAGGAAGTTAAAGCGCTTAACCTTGAAGAGCAACCGGTACAGGAAGCGGAACAGGAAGAGCGCGTTCGTCAGCCTCAACCTCGTCGTAGACAGCGCCAGTTGAACCAGAAAGTACGTTACGGTGAGAGCGCAGCGGTTGATGTCGAACTGGCTGCCACTGCGGTCGTTGAAAATGTCGCGACTCACGTTGTAGAGCAGACAGCACCGGCTCAACGTACTGAGCTGGCGAAACTGGATCTGCCGGTTGTCGCCGACGCGACGGCAGAACAGGAAGAGAACAACGAGGCTCGCGACAACAACGGTATGCCGCGTCGCTCACGTCGTTCACCTCGCCATCTGCGCGTCAGCGGCCAACGTCGTCGTCGCTACCGTGACGAGCGCTACCCGGTTCAGTCACCGATGCCGTTGACTGTTGCCTGTGCTTCCCCGGAAATGGCGTCTGGCAAAGTGTGGATCCGCTACCCGGTTGTTCGTCCTCAGGATGCGCAGGTTGAAGAGCTGCGTGATCAGGAGATCGCACCGGTGGTAACCCAAACCGCCGCGATTGAGCCGCAAGTGGCAGCCGTAGAACAGGTTGTCGAAGCACCGATTCAGACCGAAACGGTTGCTGTCGAGCCGCAGCCTGTGGTTGTGGAAACCACGCACCCGGAAGCCATCGCGACGGCCGTTGATGAACAGCCGCAGGTTATCGCGCAAGCGGATGTCCCTGTTGCCGAGGAAATCATTGCTGAAGCAAACGCGGTGGAAGAAGTTCAGGAAACCGTAACGACCGAACCTGTAGAAGCTATCGCTGAACCTGAAGTGGTTGCAGGCGTAGCTGAACCTGTCGTTGTGGCGGCAGAAGCACCGAAAGTTGAGGTGATTGCGCCTGTTGCAGCGGCTGAAGTCGTTGCACCTGCTGAAGTCATTAAAGAGACCGCCGCTGTCGCCGTTGAATCTCGACCGGTACACCACCATGCCACTGCGCCGATGACCCGTGCGCCTGCGCCGGAATATGTTCCGGAAGCGCCGCGTCACAGCGACTGGCAACGTCCTGCCTTTGCTTTTGAAGGTAAAGGGGCTGCCGGGGGTCACAGCGCAACGCATCATGCGTCAGCGCAACCGACGCGTCCTCAGTCAGTAGAATAAGCAGACAAACCGCTAAAGCCGACCTTCTGGTCGGCTTTTTTTTATCTTCAATCTGAAGAATGCCGCAGTTTGTGTCCGCGAAACAGTAACGTTCGCTTTGCAGTTTTGCCTTGTCGCTACGCTATTCAGGCGAAAAAAAGCCCGCTCCGGGGTGATGGAGCGGGCAGATAAAACATACCCGGTTTCATGGTATGTTTTAAAAAAGGTTATCGGTTTAGCTGAAACAGTGACATGCCCTGCATATCGGTAAACGCTTTATAAGACGCCTGTAGCGCCGCCTGTTGCATCACATATGAAGAGATTGCCGCATTCCAGTCCACGTCGACCAGGTTGCTCATTTGCTGCGTCTGACCCAACGCGCGATCGCTTCCCAACGCATCCAGTGAATCAAGCTCCTTCAGTTGCGTTCCCAACTCTGCCCGCACTGTCAGCACGTTATTCAGCGAGTTTTTTAAACCCCGGTTGGTTTTATCAATCGCCGCCGACGCTTTATCTCTTGCCACATCATCCCCCGCCACCGGCGTGTTCAGTGCATCGATAGCGCTATCCAGCATTTTGAACAGACTGGTTTCAGAATTGCTGCCATCTGGCTCCGGCACGGCATTACTGGTGATTTTATTAAAAATCTGGTCACCAGTGTGGCCAATCACCATCGTACGGGAAGCATCAACCTGCTGGGTGACATTCTCATGCCCGCCGTTATATGCGCCGTCCGTCTGGGAAAACGGTGCGCTTTCAGTTTTATAACCGGCAAAAATATAGCGCCCGTTACCATCGGTACTGTTCGCCAGGTTCATCAGCTGATCGCGGATCCCCTGCAGGTCTGTCGCCAACGAGGCACGGTCATCATCACTTAACGTGCCGTTACCCGCACTGACGATTTTCTCTTGCGCACTCTGAATCGCCGTTGTCACCTGGCTTAACACATTCTCTTCCAGTGACACTTTCTGCGTGGCAAACGAGCGCGCCAGCGTGTACTGACTGTTCTGCGCCTGCGCCTGAGACAGGACAACGGCCTGCGAAGCGGCAATCGGATCATCCGACGGATTGATAACACGCTTGCCCGTGGACATCTGCTCGCCGTACTTCATCCATTCTGCCTGAGAATTGGTGATACCACGCATATTCTGCTGGTACATCATTTGGGTACTAATACGCATTTAAGCCCCTCTCCTTTAGCGAATGTTCATCAGCGCATCAAACATCGAACTGGCCGTTTGCAGGACTTGCGCGTTCGCCAGATAGTACTGTTGATAGCGTTGCAGGTTGCCATACTCTTCATCAAGATTGACGCCAGAGATTGACTGCTGCTGGTTCGTCAGTTGGGTCACCACATTGCCCTGGGTGGTGCTACTGGTTTTCAGGGTGGAGGTTTTATTCCCCACATCACTGACCAGCGTGGCGTAAGCATCGTTAAAGGTTTTATTGCCAACGGTGGCTTTGCCTTGCAGATCCAGCAGCGCCTGACCGTTGCGGTTATCACTCTGACCGGAATCCTTAAGGCTGGACATGGCAAGTTTCGACTCATCCGTGACCATCACTTTCATGTTCACGATGGCGTCGCTGACAGGCTTTAACGTAAAGCTGTCATTGGCTTTCGCCCCCGGCGTTCCGCTGACCGTCACTTTCAGACCGTCAATATCCAGCTTACCGTTGACATCGGGTTTCGCTTCGAAAGTGGTGTTATCCGCAAGACGCGTGACCTGCCACTTACTGCCGTCGTACACCACTTTATAATCCGTGGCCTGCACTTTTGTGCTGTCATCCACTTCAGCCGTTAAAACCGCGTTACCGCCATTTTTGGCATTACCAATAACCGAAGGATTTCCGATCGCAAAAAAGTCTTTACCGGCATCACCGTTGGCATCAAAACCCGCTTTGTGCTGAGTATTAAATTCACTGGCAAACGCCAACGCCAGCTGGCCCAGGGTATTACGGGTCTGATCGAGGTCCTGAGAACGGAACGTCATTAACCCACCGAGCGAGCCGGTATTGAGCAGTTTTTCAGGGATTTCAATATCACCGGCAGCCGCATCGACATAGGCGACTGTTGTTCGTGAAGGGTCGGCACTGGAAGGCACCGCCGCGAGCTGCCGCGAGCTGCTGCCCTGTACCAGGGTATACCCGTTTGCCATCGTCAGGTTATAAGTGCCGCCATCCTGGACGCTGACCTCAACGCCGACAATTTTGTTTAACTCGCTCACCAGTTGATCGCGCTGGTCAAGGAGGTCATTTGGCGATGCTCCCGCCCCCACGCCGGTCAGACGGGAGATCTGGTCATTCAGACTGGCAATCTGTTTCGAATAGTTGTTGATCTGCTCAACGCTGGAAGCGATAGCGGTGTTGACCTGTTTATCCTGATCGCGAAGATATTGATCGGTGGTCTTAAACTGGTTTACCAGACCGTTCGCTTTTCCAATCAACGCCTGACGGGCTGCAGGATCTTCCGCGTTGCTGACTAACGTTTGCAGGCTGGTGAAAAAGTCCTGCATCGAGGTAGAAATTGAGCTGGTTTTACTGGAAAGCAGATTGTCGATTTTCGACATTTGCTCATAACGCGTGGTCAAACCGCTGCTCTGGTTTTCAGCCGCGCGCAGCTGATTGGTGATAAACGCATCATACTCGCGCTGCACGCCTGAAACATACACGCCATTTCCAACCCAGCCACCTGCACCTAACGTGCTGTTTGCTTGCGACATAATGGTGGTTTGTCGGGTATACCCCGCAACGTTGTAACTGGCGATGTTGTTACTGGCGGTATTTAACGCAGCCTGGGCCGCGTTAAGTCCACTCATGGCGTTGTTAATCAAGCTGGACATGGAGATTCCTTTTCATCCTTCAATACAGGTTGTTATCGGCAGCGGGTGGCTGGACTTGAGCTATTTAGAAGAGATTGTCGAGATTCGCGCTGTACGTTTTGTTCACTTTTTCGCTCATCGACTTCAGCTGCTGGATCATGTTGGTTAATTTGCGCGCATAGTGCGGATCGGTGGCATAACCCGCGTTTTGCAAGGCCTGTGCGCCCTGCTCCGCACTGGATGCTGAGGTCACAGCAGCGTAGCGCGGGTTACGGGTCAACAGCCCAACATAATCCGACAGCGCTTCCAGATATGAGCCGTAGACACGGAATCGGGCTTTCACCTTTTTCTCCTCGCCATTTTCAAATTCCGTCGTGGTGATCTCGGTAGTCGGTCCCTTCCAGCTCCCCGAAGCTTTAACACCAAAAATGTTAAAACTGGGTTCGCCATTTTCACGCCGAATTTGCCGCTGCCCCCACCCGGACTCCAGCGCCGCCTGCGCCAGAATCAGGTGGTGCGGTACGCCGCTCTGCTCACTTGCCAGACGTGCCGGGAGTGAAAGCTGAGCAAGAAACGCTTTGCTGTCGCCCGAGAGCGGTTCATCGTGGCTCTCGGGGGTTTTCGGCATCGCTTTACGCACCAGTTGCGTCAACGCCTGATTTTGATAGCTGGTCACCGTTTCCAGCGAGAACTTCATCGGTATCTGCGGCGCGTCATCGGCAGGCTGAGCCTGCCCTTCGGTCATTTGTTTGACCATCATCTCCGCCAGGCCCAAACCTTTACCCGCCGTCATCTGTTGCGCAATTTGCTGGTCGTACATGCTGGTATACAGGCGTGTCGAATCACTGCTAAACACGCCATCTTTCGGCAGCGCTTCACGCATACTTTTCAGCATCATCTGCACGAACATCCCCTCAACCTGGCGGGCGACCGGGCGGAGATTCTCCCCCGGATCTTTCCTCGTCTCGGCTTTCAGAGAGTTCAGCGACTGGGCATCCCAGGCCGCACTGGCCAGCAGTTTGCTTTCTCCAATCATCAGATAATTTCCAGTTTTGCCCGTAAACAACCTGCGCTTTGCATAGACTGCAGAATGGACATCAAATCCATCGGCGTCGCGCCTAAGGCGTTAAGCGCCCGTACCACGTTGTTCAGGTTAGCGCTGGAACGCACGCTCTGTAACGAACCGCCACTCTGGCGAAGATCGATTTGTGTTTGCGGCGTGACGACCGTTTGCCCACCGCCAAACGGCGTATCCGGCTGGCTGACGTTAGCCTGGCGATTTACCGTCACCGACAGGTTGCCCTGCGCAACAGCACAGCTGTCCAGCGTGACTTCACGGTTCATCACCACGGAGCCGGTTCGCGAGTTGATCACCACTTTTGCGTCCTGCGGCGCGACGTTCACTTCCATATTCTGAATATCGGCGAGGAAACGAACCTGCGAGCTGTTGCCGCTCGGTACCCGCACCTGGATCGTGCGTGCATCCAGCGCGGTGGCGCTGCCGAAACCACGGGAGCGGTTGATGGTATCGGTGATCTGCTGCGCCAGAGTGAAATCTTCATTGTTGAGTTGCAGATTGAGGGTATTACCACCACCAAACTGGCTCGGCAGTTCACGCTCAATCACCGCGCCATTGGTAATGCGACCACCATTAAGTTGGTTCACCTGGACGCTGCTGCCTCCCGCGGAAGCCCCGGCTCCGCCGACCAGAATATTCCCCTGCGCCAGCGCGTAGACCTGGCTATCGACCCCTTTCAGCGGCGTCATTAACAGTGTGCCACCGCGCAGACTTTTGGCGTTACCCATTGAGGAAACCACGACGTCGATGGTCTGCCCCTGACGACCAAACGCCGGGAAACTGGCGGTGACCATTACCGCCGCCACATTTTTCAGTTGCATGTTCGTCCCGGTCGGGACGGTAATCCCCAGTTGAGAGAGCATGTTATTGAGCGTTTGCGTCGTGAACGGGGTTTGCGTGGTCTGGTCGCCCGTGCCGTCCAGCCCGACCACCAGTCCGTAGCCAATCAGCGAGTTTTCCCGCACGCCCTGAACACTGGTCAGATCCCGGATACGATCGGCATGCGCGAATGTCGTCGCTAACAGCAGTACGACGCCAATAAAAGATTTAAACACTGGGAACCTCGCTTACATCGGCGACAAGTTAAGGAAGAAACGCTGCAGCCAACCCATATTCTGCGCTTCGTTGATATAGCCGTTACCGACGTACTCTATGCGCGCGTCCGCCACCTGGGTTGACGGAACGCTGTTGCTGCCGCTGATCGTGCGTGGATTCACCACCCCGGAGAAGCGGATGAACTCAGTGCCCTGGTTGATGGCGATCTGTTTTTCACCCACCACATGTAAATTGCCATTCACCAGCACCTGATCGACGGTGACTGTCAGGGTGCCGCTAAAGGTGTTGCTGGCATTCGCGCCGCCTTTGCCATTGAAAGAGTTTCCGCCGGAGGCATCTACGTCCGCACGCGCGTTACCGAATAATCCTTCCAGATAGCGAGGAACGGTGTCGAAGCCAAAATTCGTTTTGCCATCGCGACTGGCATTGGCTGAAGAGCTTTTGCTGGCGCTGACGTTTTCCTGCAAGACAATCGTCAACGTATCGCCAATGTTACGCGGACGCCGGTCTTCAAATAGCGGCTGATAGCCGTAATTCACCGGTTGTGCAGACTGAAAGATGGAGCCATTCGCCACCTGCGTCGGGCCAGGTATTGGTTGTGCCGTCGTCGCGCCCTGCACGAGCGGCGTAGCGGGGATCCAGGCGCATCCTGTCAGTGAAACCACCAGCAGGGCCATCATCGGGTAAGGGTGAAGCGCGTATTTTCGCATTGCCTTCATCTTCAAAATCAGTGTGCCGGTGAGGTATTCACCCCACCGGACAACACGTTAGAGTTGCGTCAGTTTCTGCAGCATCTGATCGGTCGTCGACACCGCTTTACTGTTGATTTCGTAAGCGCGCTGAACCTGGATCATATTCACCAGCTCTTCCGCGACGTTCACGTTGGAGGTTTCGACATAGCCCTGATACAACAGACCCGCGCCGTTCAAACCTGGTGTGCTTTCGTTTGGCGCGCCAGAGGATTGCGTTTCGGTGTACAGGTTCTCGCCGATGCTCTCCAGACCGGTGTCATTCATAAACGTGGTCAGGTTCAACTGGCCAACCTGCACCGGTGCCGCCTGTCCCTGCTGCGTCACACTGACTACGCCATCACGGCCGATGGTGATGCTGAGTGAGTTCGCCGGGATAGTGATCGCTGGTTGAACCTGAAAACCGCCCGCCGTCACCAGTTGACCGTTTTGATCAACCTGGAATGAACCGTCACGGGTGTAAGCCGATGTGCCATCCGGCAGCATGACCTGGAAAAAGCCCTGCCCTTTGATGGCGACGTCTTTGCTGTTGTTGGTCTGGGACAAATTACCCTGACTGTGCAGACGTTCCGTAGCAACAGGACGAACACCGGTACCAATTTGCAGACCAGACGGTAACGTCGTCTGCTCTGAGGACTGGGCGCCGGGCTGGCGAATTGTCTGGTAAAGCAGATCTTCAAACACCGCGCGCTGACGCTTAAACCCATTGGTGCTGACGTTTGCCAGGTTGTTGGCAATCACATCCATATTGGTTTGCTGGGCGTCGAGACCGGTTTTGGCGATCCATAATGAACTGATCATAAAATGTCCTGTATTAACTCATCGACAGCAGTTGGTTAGCGCGACCTGCGTTGTCATCAACGCTGCTGATCACTTTCATCTGCATTTCAAAACGACGGGCGCTGGCGATCATGTCGCTCATGGCGGAGACAGCACTGACGTTACTGCCCTCCAGTACACCTGACATGACACGAATGGACGGGTCGGCCTGCAAAGCCGGACCACGGGTCGCCTGTGCTGCTGCGGTCAAACGGAACATGCCGTCGTCGCCGCGCTGCACTTCATTGCCCATCGCCTTGACCAGTTTCAGACGTCCCACCGGCGCCACCGTATTCGCCGGATCGCCGGGATTCAGCGCCGAGATGGTGCCATCCGCCGCGATGGTAATTTCAGATCCTTCCGGCACGGCGATCGGACCCGCCTCGCCAATCACCGGGTGCCCCTGAATCGTCAGTTCGCCAGTCGGGCTCACCTGAATACTGCCGTTGCGGGTATACCCTTCGCTGCCGTCAGCGGTTTGTACGGCCAGCCAGCCGTCCTGTTGCAACGCGACATCCAGCGGTCGTGAGGTGTAATCCATCTGCCCAGGGGTCATATCGGCCCCAGGGGTAGAGGCCGTAACCAGGGTACGCGTCGGCAAAGAAAGCCCTTCAACCGGCACCGCGCGCAACGCTGTGAGCTGCGCACGAAAGCCCGGCGTGGAGGCATTGGCCAGGTTGCTGGCTGTCACCGCCTGTTGATTCAGCGTCTGACTGGCCGCCCCCATGGCGGTATAAATTGCGTGATCCATTAAGCTATCCTGTCAGGCGCTTAGCGCAGGTTGACCAGCGTGTTGAGGATCTGATCCTGGGTCTTGATGGTCTGCGCGTTAGACTGATAGTTACGCTGGGCGACAATCATGTTTACCAGTTCTTTACTGAGATCGACGTTAGAGGCTTCCAGCGCACCGTTGGTCAACTTACCGAAGTTACCGGTACCTGCCGTCCCCAGCAGCGCAACGCCCGAAGACTGCGTGGCGGCCCAGACGTTATCCCCCTGAGAGGCCAGCCCTTCGTTGTTGGCAAAGTTCGCCAGCACGATTTGCCCCAGAACCTGTTTCTGCTCGTTGGAGTAGTTCCCCACCACGGTGCCATCATCATTAATCTGATAGCTCACCAGGTCGCCCGGCTTGTAGCCGTTCTGGTTAGTGGCCACGATGTTGTTCTCGCCGGTGTTTTGCTGCATGGAGTTCAGGAAGCTCAGGGAGAAATTGGCGGGTTCAGCGCCGTTCACCACGCCGGTGGCGACCTTGATTTGCGTTGGCCACGGAGTTGCCGGAGGAACAGGAACAGCTTCTGTCGCCGTGGCACTCACCCCCTGGAACACGCCATTTTCATCAAAGCGCATAAAACCCGCTGATTTTGCGGCTTCGCCGGTCGTCGAATCCTGAGTATGCACCTCCCAGGTATTGTCCGAATTTTTGACATAGAAGACGTTCATGTCGTGGGCATTACCCTGGCTATCAAAAACGGTAACGGTGCCTTTTTTATTGTAGGAATCCGCATCGCTCGGGCTGAATGGCGTTTTGGTCGGTACTTTGTCGGTAGAGTTCAGGTTGATCTGCATGGACGCAGTGGTGGTGGTTTTTGCCGCCATCAGCGTATTGGGGATGGTAATCGGTGCCGGGTTTGCGCCCTGTTGGATCGTCGGCGGCGTACCGGTGGCCGGATAACCGGTCAGTTGCAGACCCTGCATGTTGACCAGATTGCGATTTTCGTCGAGCTTAAACTGACCATTACGGCTATAAAAAACCGAACCGTTGCTGTCCACCATACGGAAGAAACCGTTCTGGCTGATGGCGACATCCAGACCACGACCGGTGTTGGTGGTGGTGCCATCGGTAAAGTCCTGGGTGATCCCTGCCACTTTAACGCCCAGCCCTACTTTGGAACCGGCAAACATATCGGCAAATGAAGCCGACCCGGATTTAAACCCATAGGTGGCGGAGTTGGCGATGTTATTACCAATGACATCGAGGTTGGTGGCTGCAGCGTTCAGGCCGCTGACCGCTTGAGAAAAGGCCATGTCTTACTCCTGATAAGTGTGAAGGCTTAGATGATCTGCCGTACTTCGTCGAGTGTGGTGGTTCCGTAAGTCCCTAAATCCAGCGTGTTACCGCCATTGTTGCGGATAACGCCCTGTACCATTGCAAACTGCAACGGCTGTGCGACCAGTTGTGTACTGCCATTGCTGGCGGTGATCGCCACGTTGTAGGAGCCGTTCGGTGCGGTGGTCCCGTCGGTGAGCGTTCCGTCCCAGGTAAAGGTGTGAACGCCTGCCTTCAGGCCGCCGATATCAATGGTGCGAACCACTTTGCCGTCTTTATCGGTGATCGTGGCGGTGACTTTATCGGCAGGTTGCTGGAGCTCAACGCCAAACGGCGTGGTAGTGGTGATGGCCTCTTCTTCGGTTCCTTTGCCCGCCAAAATGGTGGTGCCCGGAATCATCACCCCATGACCAATCAGGGTGCTGGCCTGCATCGACTGGCTGTTGTCGATCTGCCCTGAAATCGCCCCCAGCGTGGTGTTCAGTTTTTCGATGCCGCTGACCGTGCTGATCTGCGCCAGTTGTGTGGTCAGTTCGTTGTTATCCATCGGGTTGGTCGGATCCTGGTTTTTCAACTGCGCCACCAGCAGTGTCAGAAAACTGTTTTGCAGATCGGCGGAATTGCTCCCGGTTAACGAACTACCGCTACTGGTAGATTTGACACCCGTGTTGGTCGGGTCATTCATATTGACGGCAATAGACATACGCGCCTCCTTTACTGGCCAAGTGTCAGCGTTTTAAGCATCATGCTCTTCACGGTGTTGAGTACTTCGACGTTTGCCTGGTAGCTGCGCGATGCCGACATGGTGTTCACCATCTCGCCAACCGTATCCACATTCGGCATCTTGACGTAGCCGTTAGCATCGGCCAGCGGGTTGCCGGGTTCAAACACCAGTTTGTCTGGCGCCTGGCTTTCAATGACGTCCGCCACCTTCACGCCACCCGTCGCTGCACCAGGTGCTGCATCAACCTGAAAAACGACCTGTTTTGCGCGGTACGGTTGACCATCTGGCCCCGTCACGCTGTCGGCGTTCGCCAGGTTACTGGCGGCGACGTTGAGCCGTTTGGACTGCGCCGTCAGCGCCGAGCCCGCAATATCGAAAATGTTTAACAGCGCCACGGATTAGTTCCCTCCCTGTAGCACGTTCATCATGCCTTTGATTTGGCTGCTCATGAGGGTGAGCCCCATCTGGTATTTCAGACTGTTGTCGGCAAACTGCGTACGCTCCCTGTCCATATCGACGGTATTACCATCGAGAGAAGGTTGGTCTGGAATACGGTAGAGAAGATCCGCAGAGGGAGACGCCAGCGTCTGGGCAGGGATGTGTTGCGCAGAGGTCAGCGCCAGTGAAACACCGCTGGTTTCGGCCCTTCCTTGCGCCATCACTTTTTTGAGTTCACTGGCAAAATCCATGTCTCGCGCCTGATACCCCGGCGTATCAGCGTTGGCGATATTCGCCGCCAGCACCTCCTGACGTTGGGCACGCAAATTGAGCGCTTCTTGTTGAAAACGTAAGGCGGCATCGAGCTTGTCGAGCATATCTTCCCCGCAAATGACAAAATTCAGCCGACAGCTTAAATCTCATTACGCGCGCGTTATCGCCGGAATAAACGCAAAATGCGTCGCTATTTGTTGCGTTGATGGCGACGGCACACAGGTAAAATCCAGCCATTGCTTACAACAGGCGGGAGAGGACGATGCAAACGTTAAAACGGGGAATCGCTGTGATGGCGCTGCTCTTCAGCCCGTTGTCGATGGCACAGGAGTTGAATACGCAGCTGACTGACTGGTTTTCGGCGCGTCTGGTGGGGTTTAGCGATGAGGTGGTCGTCACCCTTCGCACATCACCCACGTTGCCTGCGAATTGTGAGCAACCGGCGCTGAGTGTGCCAGGCAGCGCAAAATTATGGGGTAACGTGAACGTGCTGGCACGCTGCGGCAATGAAAAACGTTACCTGCAGGTCAACGTCCAGGCGACCGGCAACTATGTCGTTGCCGCCGTTCCCGTCGCTCGGGGTGGAAAACTGGGCCCGTCCAGCGTGACGCTAAAACGCGGGAGGCTGGATCAACTGCCGCCGCGCACGGTACTGGATATCAATCAGATTCAGGACGCTGTCAGTTTGCGCGATCTCGCCCCCGGTCAGCCGATACAGCTCACCCAGTTGCGTCAGTCCTGGCGAATAAAGGCCGGTCAGCGCGTGGTGGTGGTCGCCAGCGGCGATGGATTTAGCGTCAATGCGGAAGGTCAGGCATTGAACAATGCCGCCGTTGCGCAAAATGCGCGGGTACGTATGCTCTCAGGTCAGGTGGTCAATGGAACCGTCGACCCTGATGGGAATATTCTTATTAATCTATAATGCGTTAAAGATTTTGAAGTGGCTGCCGATATAAATAAGCAACGAAATGATGATAGCTGGTCGCTACAACGCAACCCCTCGATGAGGAAAATAACATGAGCATTGACCGTACCTCACCTTTGAAACCCGTTAGCACTGTCCAACCGCGCGAAACCGGCGACACGCAGGTACAAAAAACGCGTCAGGAAAAAACATCGACAACTAAAAGTACCAGTGTGACGTTAAGCGATGCTCAGGCGAAGCTGATGCAGCCCGGTTCCAGCGATATCAATATGGAACGCGTTGAAGCACTGAAAACAGCGATTCGTAACGGTGAACTCAAAATGGACACCGGCAAAATTGCTGACGCATTGATCCGTGAAACACAGAGCTACCTGCAGAGTAAATAAAAGTATGACTCGTTTGTCAGAAATACTGGATCAGATGACGGCCATCCTCAACGACCTGAAAACGGTGATGGATGCCGAGCAGCAGCACCTCTCTGCGGGTCAGATTAACGGTAGCCACTTACAACGTATTACAGAAGAAAAAAGCTCGTTGCTGGCCACTCTGGATTATCTGGAACAACAGCGTCGCCATGAACAAGCGGCGCAGAAAAGCGCAAATGATGATTTTGCCGAGCGCTGGCAGGTTATTACTGAAAAAACGCAGCATCTTCGCGACCAAAACCGCCACAACGGCTGGTTGCTGGAAGGGCAAATCGCACGCAATCAACAGGCGCTTGACGTGCTCAAGCCCCATCAGGAACCGGCGCTTTATAGTGCCAACGGTCAAACGTCCTCTTCCCACCGCGGCGGTAAAAAAATCTCTATCTGATTGTCGGTTGGCAATCATCCCCTGTCAGACCTGCGTTTTACAGGTCTGACAGGCACAACGCCATCAGGCATCATTTCGGGTGTTACGCTGTCCGGCGGACAAACTCTTTCACTTTAAATCCGAGAATGGCAAGCGCGGCAAAATAGGCCGCAATCCCCGCCACGACCACCGCCATTAAGCGTAACAGACGCCACAGCATGGTCCCTTGCGACCACTCCGGCATAATAGACAGCATGCCGACCAACACCGCAGACATCACCAGCACGGAAATCACCAGACGGGTCAGGAACCACATCCAGCCCGATTGTGGGGTGAAGATCTTTTGCTTACGCAGTTGCCAGTACAGCAGCGACGCATTCAGGCACGCCGCCAGACCAATCGACAGCGACAACCCCGCATGTTTCAACGGGCCAATAAACGCCAGGTTCATCAGCTGCGTCATAATCAACGTCACGATGGCAATTTTGACTGGCGTTTTGATGTCCTGGCGCGAATAAAATCCGGGGGCCAGCACTTTCACCACAATTAATCCGATCAAACCGACCGAATAGGCCACCAGCGCCCGTTGCGTCATCGCCGCATCCATCGCCGTAAATTTTCCGTACTGGAACAGCGAAACGATCAGCGGCTTCGACAAAATGCCCAGCGCCACCGCGCTCGGCAACGCCAGCAGGAAGCAGAGACGCAAACCCCAGTCCATCAGGCGGTTGTATTCATCGTGATTGCCACTGGCGAAGCTTTTCGACAGCGATGGCAGCAGAATGGTCCCGAGCGCCACACCCAGTACGCCGGACGGGAATTCCATCAGTCGGTCAGCGTAATACATCCAGGAGACCGAACCGGACGCCAGAAACGAGGCGAAAATGGTGTTGATGATAAGCGAGATTTGGCTAACGGAGACACCGAGAATCGCCGGTCCCATCTGTTTCACCACACGCAGAGAACCCGCATCGCGGAAGTTAATACGCGGCAATACCAGCATGCCGATTTTCTTCAAATGCGGCAGTTGATAAACCAGTTGTAAAACACCGCCCACCGTCACCGCCCAGGCCAGCGCTAACACCGGCGGGTCAAAATACGGCGCTGCAAACAGCGCGAAGCCAATCATACTGACGTTCAGAAAGGTGGGCGCAAACGCCGGGATCGAAAAGCGGTTCCATGTATTGAGGATTGCCCCAACTAATGAAGCAAGCGAGATCAGCAATATATAAGGAAAGGTAATTTGCAACAGTTGGGTGGTGAGGGCGAATTTATCTGCCGTATCGGCAAATCCCGGGGCCGTGACCATTATCACCCACGGCGCGGCAAGCATACCCGCCACCGTCACTACCGCCAGCGCAAGGGTCAGCAAGCCCGAGACATAGGCAACAAAAACCCGGGTCGCGTCTTCACCCTGTTTGCTTTTATACTCCGCCAGAATAGGTACAAACGCCTGAGAAAATGCCCCTTCGGCAAAAATACGGCGCAGTAAATTGGGCAATTTGAATGCCACAAAGAAGGCATCGGTGGCCATTCCGGCACCAAAAATTCTGGCGACAATTGCGTCACGCGCAAAGCCGAGCACCCGTGAAAACATGGTCATCGAGCTAACGGCAGCCAGTGATTTTAATAAATTCATGGTTGTTTTATTCCAGACTCTACGGCAAAACGCCTGCATAGCAGGCGTTGGAAGAGGCGTAATATCAAGTGGGCTATAGTCTACCTGGATTAAGATGAATTACTACCGCCAGATGTTACAGGGTCTTCAGACCCGACGTATTCTGAAGACCTGAAGAAACCGACACTTTATTCGCTGATCGCATCGCGCCACAGTTTCTCCACCACGCGCTGCGCCAAAATCGCCTGTTCTCCGGCTGTTTCCGGAACCGTCTGATTTTCCACACATTCAATAAAATGACGCGCACATCCGGAAAATCCGCGCTGCTCTAACGTGGTTTGCCAGCCGGGAATGGGTTTATGCACCACGCCCTGCCCGCGTTCCTCACGCCATTCGCGCATGTCAGTCACGTCATAAACGCCGCCATCGGTTACCGCCTGCACAGATTCGCGCTGACTCCCGGCACGTCGATGCATACTGGTGGTGATTTGCAGTTGTTCTGCCGCGAAATGGTGTTCGGCGTACAGCATCTCCCCCGCATCGGTAGTCAGCAAGGTTCCGCTTTTCAATTGCGATGCGCCCCCCGCCAACCACAGGGCCGTGTCGACCACGTGCAGATAATCATCGAGCAACGTAAAACGCAGATCGTGCGGCCCCACGCTGTCAGTGCGGTGCTTATCCATGCGTAAGGAGGTCGCCGTTGAGAGTTGCGCCTTTAAATCGCGATACAACGGCGCAAACCGACGGTTAAACCCGACCATCAGCGTCAGTTTTTTGCGGGCCGCCAGTTCGACCAGCTGCTCGGCGTCGCGCAAATTTTCCGCCAACGGTTTGTCAACGCAAACGTGAACCCCGGCATTCAGTAATTCGCTCACCACCGCATAGTGAGTCGCCGTGCTGGAGTGAACAAAAACGGCGTCACAGGTTGACGCCAGATTCGCCAGTAAGTCGGCGTAAGGTATCCGCCAGCTTTCGCAAATGCGTAATGCTTTTTCCCGTGATGGGGACCAGGCCCCCTGTAGCGTCCAGTCGCCGGAGGTTCCCAGCACTGGCAGCCAGGCTTTTTGCGCGATCCCGCCCAGCCCTACCACGCCAATCCGCAATTTTCTCACCTTAGTCTCCCAGATGCGCCAGCAATGAATCGAGCCGCTGTTTCAGCTCCGCCACTTCACTCTCCAGCGCCTCTACGCGGGCATGCAGATCGGCAGAACCCGTCTGCGGTTCATCCGCCGGGGCGGCCTGTTCATCCACCTCACCACAAAACAGATGCATATAGCGACTTTCACGCTTACCCGGCTCTCGTGCCAGACGCACCACATACGGGCCGTCCTCCCGGGTAGCAAGTTTCTCCAGCGTGGCTTCAACTTCCGCCATATCGCTGAATTCATACATACGGGAGGCTCGACTGCGCAGTTCACCCGGCGTTTGCGCGCCGCGCAGGAGTAACGTGGTGACAACAGCGACTTCGCCCGCGCTCAACTTTAAATTGCCAAATTCGGAGTTGCAAAAGCGCTGCTCATACTTGGTGACGCGGTTGCCAAAACCACTTACCGTGCGCAGAAAATGGCGTTTGACCAGATTATCAAGCTGCTGCTGGACCTCATGCTCCGATAAGTTCATCACCGGTTCACGGTTGGTTTTTTGATTGCAGGCCACCACCACACCGTTCACCGACAGAGGATATTGTTCAGGCGTCGTCACCTGTTTTTCAAGCAGACAGCCAATCACTCGCGCTTCAGTGGCGGTTAATTCATATTTCATTGTTTTTCTCCATCGCGTTCAGAGGATTAACGTCCGGGGGTCCATTCAGATGTTGTCAACGCCGTCAGCACGTGATCGCGCCACTGCCCATCAATCAACAGGTAATCTTTCGCATACCCTTCTTTTTCGAAACCGAGTCGCGCCAGTAAATCGCCGCTACGTTTATTGTGCGGCATATAATTTGCCATTATCCGGTGCATGTGTTGCGTGCGTTGCATATAACGAATGGCCGAGCTTAAGGCTTCGAACATCAGCCCCTTTCCCTGCCACTTCTGCGCAATCGAATACCCCAGATAGCACGCATGAAACGAACCGCGAACTACATTGGAAAAATTCGCCACGCCGATAATTTCTTTTTCGTCCGGATCGAGCAGCGCAAAATAGAATGCCGTACCCTGCTTATGAAACTCAGCGATCATGCTCAGCCGCGCCTGCCAGCCTGACGGATAACAGTGGCTTTCATCGCGAATGGGTTCCCAGGGTTTTAAAAAATGACGATTTTCTGCGTAATAATCTGCCAGACGCCAGGCATCACGCTCATGCACTAAACGCACGACCAGTCGGTCGGTGGTTAAGCGCACTTTTGGCACGTTACTGCGATAGCCAAACATTCTATACCCACTCCTTCCCGTAACGTCTTCACACCCCTGATAACGTTACTATACCTGCGGCCACGCACTCTGTGAAAAGTGCAAATAGCCATTTTTTCGATTATTCACACATTTTGATGAAATCTCTCTATCAAGACGGACTTTTGATAAAAAAATATTGTCCCCGCGAGGGTGGGAAAAGCCCCCACGACACCGCAGAATAGAAGGCGCACATCTTTTATTTCCCGGGAGGGGAAATGTCGCGCGTCTCGCAGGCGAGGAACCTGGGTAAATATTTCCTGCTCATCGATAATATGCTGGTGGTGTTGGGCTTTTTTGTCGTGTTCCCGCTTATTTCCATTCGATTTGTCGATCAAATGGGATGGGCCGCCGTCATGGTGGGGATTGCGCTCGGGCTGCGCCAGTTTATTCAACAAGGGTTGGGGATATTTGGCGGGGCCATTGCCGACCGCTTTGGTGCCAAACCGATGATCGTCACCGGCATGCTGATGCGCGCAGCCGGATTCGCCACCATGGGCATTGCCCAGGAGCCCTGGCTGTTGTGGTTTTCCTGCTTCCTTTCCGGTCTGGGCGGCACCCTGTTTGATCCGCCACGCTCCGCGCTGGTGGTCAAACTGATCCGCCCGGAACAGCGTGGACGGTTCTTCTCTTTGCTCATGATGCAGGACAGCGCGGGCGCGGTGATTGGCGCATTACTGGGTAGCTGGCTGTTACAGTATGATTTTCGTCTGGTCTGCGCGACCGGCGCGGTGCTGTTTATTCTCTGCGCCGCGTTCAACGCCTGGCTGCTCCCGGCCTGGAAGCTTTCCACCGTGCGTATCCCCGTCCGTGAAGGAATGGGCCGCGTCATGCGGGACAAACGGTTTGTCACTTATGTTCTGACGCTGGCGGGGTATTACATGCTGGCGGTTCAGGTGATGCTAATGTTGCCCATCATGGTCAATGATATTGCCGGTTCCCCTGGTGCCGTAAAATGGATGTACGCCATTGAAGCGTGCCTTTCCCTGACCCTCCTCTACCCCATTGCGCGGTGGAGTGAAAAACGTTTCCGCCTCGAACACCGGTTGATGGCTGGCCTGTTATTAATGTCGCTCAGTATGTTGCCTATTGGGTTGGTGAGTAATTTGCAGCAACTCTTCACGCTGATTTGCACATTCTATATCGGTTCCATTATTGCTGAACCGGCCCGCGAAACGCTCAGCGCGTCATTGTCAGATGCGCGTGCGCGCGGCAGCTATATGGGCTTTAGCCGACTGGGACTCGCCATCGGCGGGGCAATTGGCTATATCGGCGGCGGCTGGTTGTTCGATATGGGCAAAATCATGGCCCAACCCGAACTCCCCTGGATAATGCTGTCGATTATCGGCGTTATCACTTTTCTGGCTCTGGGATGGCAATTTAGCCATAAACGCACCCCGAACGGAATGCTGGAACCGGGTGCCTGATCGCTTTCAGGTTTGTTGCTGAAATAACGTTGGTTGCCCGAGGCGACCATTATTTCGGTTTTTTCTGCTGGTACGTTGCGTGCTGGTGCCACATGCTGCTTTGTGTCAGGATTACAATACGGGCATCATGTTGAGGAACCCCATGAAAAAGATTTTTTTTGCCGCTGCGTTATTAGTTAGCGGCCTGTTGGTTGGCTGTAATCAACTCACACAGTACACGATCAGTGAACAAGAGATTAACCAGGCACTGGAGAAACGGAATAACTTTTCCAAAGACATAGGCTTGCCCGGCGTTGCCGACGCGCATATTGTGCTCTCCAATCTGAGCAGTCAGATCGGTCGGGAAGAGCCCAATAAAGTGACGCTCACCGGCGATGCGAATCTCGATATGAGCTCATTGTTTGGCAATCAAAAAGCCACCATGAAACTGAAACTGAAAGCGTTGCCGGTCTTCAATAAAGAGAAAGGCGCGATTTTCCTGCAAGAGATGGAAGTGGTGGACGTCACGGTAACGCCTGAGAAAATGCAGTCGGTATTACAAACGCTGATGCCTTATCTCAACCAGTCACTGCGCAATTATTTTAATCAGCAACCTGCCTATGTTCTGCGGGAAGACAGCAGCAAAGGCGAAGCGCTGGCGAAAAAATATGCTAAAGGGATTGAGGTGAAGCCGGGTGAAATTGTCATCCCGTTCACCAATTAACACTCAGAGGGCGCATTAGCGCCCTTTTTTTTCGTGCAAACGAAAACGTTTCCGCATATCCTTTGTTTCCGGCAAAAAGACCATCCCTCAGCCGGAGCATATTGATGACAGCACCATCCCAGGTTTTAAAGATCCGCCGCCCAGACGACTGGCACGTTCACCTTCGTGATGGCGACATGTTAAAAACAGTCGTGCCCTACACCAGCGAAACCTATGGTCGCGCGATCGTGATGCCTAACCTGGCTCCGCCCGTCACTACCGTTGACGCGGCCATCGCGTACCGCCAGCGCATCCTTGATGCGGTACCGCAAGGTCATGATTTCACACCGTTGATGACTTGCTATCTCACGGACAGTCTGGATCCCAATGAGCTTGAACGCGGCTTCAATGAAGGTGTTTTCACCGCCGCAAAACTCTACCCGGCCAATGCCACCACCAACTCAAGCCACGGGGTTACGTCCACCGACGCTATCATGCCCGTTCTTGAACGTATGGAAAAACTGGGGATGCCGCTGCTGGTACACGGCGAAGTCACTCATGCCGAGATCGACATATTCGATCGCGAGGCTCGCTTTATCGACAGCGTCATGGAGCCATTACGCCAGCGCCTGACGGCGCTCAAAGTGGTGTTCGAGCACATTACGACCAAAGACGCGGCAGAGTATGTTCGCGATAGCAACGAGCTGCTGGCGGCGACAATTACACCTCAGCATTTGATGTTTAACCGCAACCACATGCTGGTCGGCGGTATTCGCCCACACCTGTACTGTTTGCCGATCCTCAAACGCAATGTCCATCAGCAGGCATTGCGTGAACTGGTTGCCAGCGGTTTTAACCGCGCCTTCCTGGGAACCGATTCGGCGCCGCACGCCCGTCATCGTAAAGAGACCAGCTGTGGCTGTGCGGGCTGCTTTAACGCCCCAACGGCGCTGGGCAGCTATGCGACCATCTTTGAAGAGATGAATGCTTTACAGCACTTTGAAGCCTTCTGCTCACTGAACGGTCCGCAGTTCTATGGTTTGCCCGTCAACGACACCTACATTGAACTGGTACGCGAAGAGCAGCACATTCCGGAAAGCATCGCCCTGACAGACGATACGCTGGTGCCTTTCCTGGGGGGCGAAACGGTACGCTGGTCGGTAAAAAAATAAAAAAAGCGTGGCCAACTGTTGTCACTGGAACATTTAAACTGTATAAATATCCAGTATATTCAACAGGGGGCCATTATGCGTATTGAAGTCACCATTGCAAAAACTTCGCCTTTACCTGCTGGCGCGATAGACGCGCTGGCCGGTGAACTCTCCCGTCGTATTCACCACTATTTTCCGGATAACGAAGGCAACGTCACCGTCCGCTATGCCGCCGCGAACAATTTGTCGGTCATTGGCGCGACAAAAGAAGATAAAGAGCGCATCAGCGAAATCCTGCAAGAAACGTGGGAAAGCGCGGATGACTGGTTTATCAACGAATAAAAAATGATATGAAGTTAAGTTCATTTTGCCGGGTCGCCCCGGCTTTTTTTATTTGCGCAACTGTTCGAATTTTAATCTCAGCCTCAACTTAAATGCAGCAAATGACAATAAAACATCAACAATATGCTGGTTTATTGTTCAGCTCATTCTTAAAAGCAGAAATTTATGCCGCTCCCTCTTTAAATTTTCAGTGAATACCCTTATTTATTGATATACTGAAGTTGCTTCAGATAAAACACGCATTGAACCTCGAAAACCGTTGTCTAGTAACACGTATTAGGGGGCATGATGGAAAAAAATAATGAAGTCATTCAGACTCATCCGCTCGTAGGGTGGGACATCAGCACCGTTGATAGCTATGATGCGCTGATGCTGCGTTTGCACTACCAGACCCCGAATCGCCCTGACCCGGATGGAACTGAAGTTGGTCAGACGCTCTGGTTAACCACTGATGTTGCCAGACAATTTATTTCGATATTAGAAGCAGGAATCGCCAAAATTGAATCTGGCGATTACCAGGTCAATGAGTATCGTCGTCATTAACACGACGAGAACCTCCACCCCAAGGCACCTTCACGGTGCCTTTTTAATTTCCAGGTTGAATAACGCCGGTCAGTTATTTACCCTGCAATCATCGCGATAGCAGAGAGAAGCTGATGAACTACGATTTAATCATTATTGGCAGCGGTTCCGTTGGCGCGGCCGCCGGATATTACGCCACGCGTGCTGGCTTAAAGGTGCTGATGACCGATGCGCACATGCCGCCACATCAGCAGGGTAGCCACCACGGCGATACCCGATTAATCCGCCACGCCTACGGTGAAGGCGAAAAATACGTTCCGCTGGTGCTACGGGCGCAAGCGCTGTGGGACGAACTGTCAGCACACAATGAAGAGCCCATCTTTGTACGTTCAGGGGTGATTAATTTCGGCCCCTCTGACTCCACCTTTCTGGCCAATGTGGCGCAGAGCGCGCAACAGTGGCAGTTGAACGTCGAGCGACTGGACGCCACCGCGATGATGGCCCGCTGGCCTGAAATCCGCGTGCCGGAAAACTACATTGGCCTGTTTGAGGCAGATTCCGGTTTTCTGCGTAGTGAATTAGCCATTAAAACCTGGGTTCGCCTGGCGGAAGAAGCCGGCTGCGCGCAACTCTTCAATTGCCCTGTCTCCGCCATTCATCACCACGATGACGGCGTGACAGTCGTGACCGCCGATGGGGAATATCACGCGAAGAAAGCGCTGGTCAGCGCCGGAACCTGGGTTCAGGCGCTGGTCCCCGGCCTGCCTATCCAGCCCGTGCGGAAAGTGTTCGCGTGGTATCAAGCGGATGGTCGCTATAGCATCAAAAATAACTTCCCGGCGTTTACCGGCGAACTCCCTGATGGTTCTCAATATTACGGTTTTCCTGCCGAAAATGACGAGCTGAAAATCGGTAAGCACAATGGCGGTCAGTTGATTCACTCTCCGGAAGAACGTAAACCGTTTGCGGCCGTCGCCAGCGATGGTTCAGAAGCCTTCCCATTCCTGCGCGCCATTCTTCCGGGTGTTGGCTGTTGTCTGCACGGGGCATCCTGTACTTACGACAATTCCCCCGACGAAGATTTTATTATCGACACCCTGCCAGGACACCAGAATACGCTGATTATCACCGGACTCAGCGGTCATGGCTTCAAGTTTGCCTCTGTGTTGGGAGAGATTGCGGCTGATTTTGCACAGGATAAACCGTCTGCCTTTGATCTGACGCCATTTCGACTTTCACGCTTTACGGAATAATAATTTATGGCCTCAGTATAGAGGCCATTTCTTTTTAAGGGGTATCAACAGTGCTTCGTCTCTTTCATTATCTGGTCAACAATATTCGCGAACACTTTATGCTTTACGTTATTTTGTGGTCGCTGTTAGCAATTATGGACGTTATTTATATCCTGTTTTTCTAAGTCAGACTCATTGACATAAACTGACAAATATTGATATTTCTCTAACTTTAGTTTAGATAATTTGAATAACGTCAAAACCATCCAGGCCGCACAAACAATGAAAACTCTCGTGCAGTTTCTCGAAACGCCTGATGATGAAACCAGGGTTAAGTCAAATTTATTGAAATAAAAATAAATATCATTCATATTGTTATTTTTTAGTTGCAATAATCCCTTCAACACGCCATTTTCATTCACTCTTGAAATATTTATTGGTGTGTCTATGCAATTCACTAATACCCCACAACGCTATGGCGTGATTTCTGCTGCACTGCACTGGCTGATAGCCGTCGTGGTCTATGGCATGTTCGCGTTGGGCCTGTGGATGGTGACGCTCAGCTATTACGATGGCTGGTACCATCAGGCGCCGGAACTGCATAAAAGCATCGGGATCCTGCTGATGATGGGACTTGTCATCAGGATTGTCTGGCGGTTCATCTCGCCTCCCCCCGCTGCTCTGAAAAGCTATTCACGCCTGACGCGCCTCGGCGCAACGCTTGGCCACATCACCTTATATGCACTGCTGTTTAGCATCGTTATCAGCGGCTATCTGATCTCAACGGCGGACGGTGAACCGATTAGCGTATTTGGCTGGTTTGACATCCCCGCCACCCTTGCCGATGCCGGCGCACAGGCCGATCTTGCCGGAAACCTGCACCTGTGGCTTGCCTGGAGCGTTGTGATTTTGTCACTGCTACACGGGCTGATGGCCCTCAAACATCATTTCATCGATAAAGACGACACCCTGAATCGCATGTTGGGAAAATCGTCATCTGACTATGGAGTTCAAAAATGAAAAAAAGCCTGCTGGGAGTCACTCTCGCCTCTTTATTGTTCACCGCCGGTTCTGCCGTTGCTGCAGACTATAAGATTGATAAAGCGGGACAACATGCCTTTGTTAACTTCCGCATCCAGCATCTGGGTTACAGCTGGTTATACGGCTCTTTTAAAGACTTCGACGGGACATTCACCTTTGATGAAAAAAATCCGGCGGCGGATAAAGTTAATGTGACGATCAACACCAATAGCGTTGATACTCACCACGCCGAACGTGACAAGCACCTGCGCAGCGCCGACTTCCTGAACGTCGCAAAATTCCCACAGGCGACCTTCACCTCCACCAGTGTGAAAAAAGACGGCGATGAGCTGGATATCACCGGCGACCTGACGCTCAACGGCGTGACCAAACCGGTAACGCTGGAAGCGAAGCTGACAGGTCAGGGCGATGATCCCTGGGGTGGAAAACGCGCAGGGTTTGAAGCGGAAGGAAAAATTAAGCTGAAGGACTTCAACATCACTACCGATCTCGGCCCGGCGTCCCAGGAAGTCGATCTGATAATCTCAGTTGAAGGCGTTCAGCAGAAGTAAAAGAGGCGTGATGCCCGATGGCGCTTCGCTTATCGGGCCTACATCCATGCATCCCAGGCAGGCTAAACGTTATTCCGCTGGATCCGGAATGCCCAGTTTTGTATTCAGGCGACCGCGTGATTTATTGAAGATTTTATTGCCGTTTTCACGGCCCGCACGCCGACGACGTTGTTCCTCTTCCGGTAACGCACTCTCTTCACAACAGAGATCGCTACAACAGCCATGGTATTTCTCAGCGCAGGCAGGACACTGAATAAACAGCAGATGGCAGCCGTCGTTTCGGCAATTGGTATGACTGTCACACAGCACGCCACACTGATGGCAATGGGCAATCACCTTTTCAGAGATTCGCTCTCCCATACGCTCGTCAAAAACAAAATTCTTGCCGATAAAGCGAACCGGAAGCCCCTGTTCACGCGCCCGGCGCGCATATTCAATGATACCGCCTTCAATATGCCAAACCTTGCTAAAACCGTTATGTTTCATCCAGGCGCTGGCTTTTTCACAGCGAATACCACCGGTGCAATACATCACGATCTTTTTGTCTTTGTGCTCCTGCATCATCTCGACCGCTTTGGGTAACTGCTCGCGGAAAGTGTCTGCGGGAATTTCCAGCGCGTTCTCAAAATGGCCCACTTCGTATTCGTAGTGGTTACGCATGTCGATGAAGACTGCATCGGGATCGTCCAGCATGGCGTTCACTTCAGCCGCCTTCAGATAGTCTCCCACGTCGCTGGCATCAAAGTTCTCATCCTCAATACCGTCGGCCACAATCCGGTCACGCACCTTCATACGCAGTACCCAGAATGATTTACCGTCATCATCCAGCGCAATGTTAAGACGCAGGCCGGCAAGTGCGGGGTCAAACGCGTAAAGCTGCTCGCGGAAGGTGTCCACATGACTTTGCGGAACGCTGATTTGCGCGTTAATACCTTCATGAGCCAAATAAACGCGCCCAAAGACATTCAGCGCCGTGAACATCTGGTACATCGCATCACGCGTACTCTGCGGTTGTGCGATAGTGAAATATTTGTAGAAGGAGATCGTTGTACGCGGCTCTGTCTCAGCCAGCATCCTGGCTCTGAGCGCATCATTCGATATGCGGTTGTGTAACACTGGCATGGTGTACGTATCCTGCGATTGATAAAAATGAAAATCGGGCGGCATCATAAAGCAAACTCCGGAAATTTACATCCACACATTTTGCGCTACATTTCATGCTTCGCATTTAAAAATCACCAACAATTGCCGATTTTATCACCAACCCATAGCCACAGATTTTTGCTCCGCGCGAAAAAATGCAACAATACAGGGAATTGTTCGTTTATAGACAGGATAGACATGACGAATTTACCAAAATTCTCCGCGGCATTACTCCATCCACGTTATTGGTTAACCTGGCTGGGTATAGGCGCTCTTTGGTTGGTTGTACAACTGCCCTACCCGATTATTTACAAACTGGGCTGTGGGTTAGGTCATCTGGCGCTGCGATTTATGAAACAACGCACCAGGGTGGCATACCGTAATCTGGAACTCTGCTTTCCACACATGAGCGAGCAAGAGCGCCACCAAATGGTGGTTAAAAATTTTGAGTCCGTGGGTATGGGATTGATGGAGACAGGTATGGCCTGGTTTTGGTCAGATCGTCGAATATCCCGCTGGACTGAAGTGATCGGCATGGAGCATATTCGCGACGTTCAGGCACAAAAACGCGGGATCTTGCTGGTCGGCATGCATTTTCTGACTCTGGAGATCGGTGCTCGCATGTTTGGCCTCCAGGAGCCGGGTATCGGCGTCTATCGCCCAAACGACAACCCGCTGCTGGACTGGCTGCAAACCTGGGGACGTCTGCGTTCCAACAAATCCATGCTCGACCGTAAAGACCTGAAAGGCATGATCAAAGCGCTGAAAAAAGGGGAAGTCGTCTGGTATGCGCCGGATCATGACTACGGCCCGCGCTCCAGCGTATTTGTGCCCTTTTTTGCAGTAGAGCAAGCTGCTACCACATCCGGAACCTGGATGCTCGCTCGTCTGTCGAATGCCTGTCTGGTGCCTTTTGTTCCGCGCCGCAAACCTGACGGCAAAGGGTATCAGCTGATTATGCTGCCGCCGGAATGTTCCCCGCCGCTGGATGATGCTGAAACCACCGCAGCCTGGATGAATAAAGTGGTTGAGAAGTGCATCATGATGGCTCCCGAGCAGTATATGTGGCTACATCGTCGCTTCAAGACGCGCCCCGAAGGTGTCCCCTCCCGCTATTAAACTCACCTGCAGCCCTGAATGGGCTGCACACCTCGCCTTTTAGCTTTAAAAGCGCCCGTCCATTGCAGTGCCCATGATGCAGGCGCATAATTAGCGCGCTTATTTTATTTACCAACGCGCCACCGCGCCTCGCACAGTAGAAAGCTATGTCACCCTCTGATGATGTTCCCATAAACTGGAGACGCAATCTTACCGTTGCCTGGTTGGGCTGTTTTTTAACCGGGGCAGCATTTAGCCTGGTCATGCCATTTTTACCGCTTTACGTCGAACAACTCGGCGTGACGGGCCATAGCGCCCTTAACATGTGGTCAGGTCTGGTGTTCAGCATTACCTTTTTGTTTTCAGCCATTGCCTCCCCCTTCTGGGGCGGGCTGGCGGATCGTAAAGGTCGAAAAATCATGCTGTTGCGTTCCGCGTTGGGTATGGCGATCGTGATGGTGTTCATGGGTCTGGCGCAGAATATCTGGCAGTTTCTCATCCTGCGGGCATTGCTGGGTCTGCTCGGTGGATTTATCCCCAACGCTAACGCGCTGATCGCAACGCAAGTTCCCCGTAATAAGAGCGGTTGGGCACTTGGCACGCTCTCTACCGGGGGCGTTAGCGGTGCATTACTCGGCCCACTGGCGGGCGGATTACTGGCGGACCATTACGGTCTGCGCCCTGTATTTTTCATCACCGCCAGTGTGTTGTTTTCCAGTTTTTTACTGACGCTCTTTTTTATTCGCGAACATTTCCAGCCCGTCAGCAAAAAAGAGATGCTCCGTCTTCGCGAGGTCGTCGCTTCACTCAAAAACCCGCGATTAGTGCTGAGTCTGTTCGTCACCACCCTGATTATTCAGGTTGCCACCGGCTCTATCGCGCCAATCCTTACACTGTATGTGCGTGAATTAGCGGGAAATGTCAGTAATATTGCGTTTATTAGCGGCATGATTGCGTCAGTTCCTGGCGTCGCGGCCTTACTCAGCGCGCCCAGACTCGGTAAGCTCGGAGACCGGATTGGGCCGGAGAAAATCCTGATCGTTGCGCTGGTTTTTTCGGTATTGCTGTTGATCCCCATGTCCTTTGTACAGAGCCCCTGGCAACTCGGTATTCTGCGCTTTTTACTGGGTGCGGCGGATGGCGCCCTGCTTCCTGCCGTCCAGACGCTGCTGGTGTATAACTCGACAAATCAGGTGGCCGGTCGGATCTTCAGTTACAACCAGTCATTTCGCGACATCGGCAATGTCACCGGACCACTGATGGGCGCCGCTATCTCCGCCAATTACGGTTTTCGCGCCGTGTTTTGTGTGACTGCCTGCGTGGTGCTGTTCAACGCCCTCTACTCCTGGAACAGCCTGCAGCGACACCGGTAAGTTTCAGGTGTACGCCGCAACTCAGGCATCTGAATGATTTTTGCGCATTCATACTTGCAAAACCAAAGAATCAGCTATTATTTCCCTGAATACCTCGTCAAATCAAAGGGAGACACTGATGACCATGTATGCCACGCTGGAAGAAGCCATCGACGCAGCCCGTGAAGAATTTCTGGCTGACACTGGCCTCGAGCAAGATGAAGCGAATGTTCAACAGCTCAACGTGCAAAAATACGTCCTGCAGGATGGCGACATCATGTGGCAGGTCGAATTTTTTGCCGACGAAGGTGAAGAAGGTGAATGTCTGCCCATGCTAAGCGGCGAAGCAGCGCAAAGTGTCTTTGACGGCGATTATGATGAGATTGAGATTCGACAGGAGTGGCAGGAAGAGAACACCCTTCATGAATGGGATGAAGGTGAGTTCCAGCTGGAACCGCCACTTGATACCGAAGAGGGGCAAACCGCCGCCGATGAATGGGATGAGCGCTAGTTACTCATAAGGGCCGTGGTGGATATCCAGCGGTAGCAACAGCGTATCAAACACCAGGGAAAAAGGCAGATCGAGAATGGTGACATAGCGCCATGCCGAATCCCGGACATCCCACTGCACACCGGGATAGTATTGGTTGCCATGCCCCTGACCGGGAATGGTTCTGCTAATAATGCTGCCGCAACCGCTGAGTAACAGCACCATAATACTGACTGCCAGTGTTCGCACCGGATACCTCATCAATCATCTATTGAATCAAAAAAAATACCGGCGCCAGGCCGGTATTTTCATCTCGCTTCGTTTACTTCTTCCTGAGCGCCTGCGGGTTCAGGGTAATTCCCTGATAGTAATTCACCCATGACGAATATCGCTCAGGTGAATTCCAGACACGATAGTGTAACCGCGCCATCGTCACCGGGTCGCTCAACAACACCAGACGGCGGTCGCGATTCAGTTTCTCAGGCGTTTCGTTCAATGCCTGTTCCACATGACGGTCACGCGCAATCTCCAGCACCTGGCTCGCACGGTGACGCGCCGTTGCCATCGCTGTCGCCAGCGCATTAAATGACGGGTTAAACACGGCATGCATAAACCCATCGTCCAGCGAACGGTTGCGGTTCATCGACAGATATTTATCGGTATCCACCAGCACCTGCGGCGGCGAGTACTCTTCCGGGATCAGGAACAGCTTCCAGCGCTTGGTGCGCAGACCCACCGTTGAACGACTCGAGATCACCGAAACAAACGGTGACAGGATCAGCGAAAAGACAATGGGCGCCAGCCAGAACAGAAAACGTAAATCCAGCCAGGCCATACCGACAGCCCACACCAGGCCCAGCAGCAGCTGAGAACCATGACGCATAAAGGCTTCGCCCCACGGGGTCGAATCGTCATCACGCTGCGGCGAGTTCCAGACCACTTCCCAACCAAGGAATGCGCTCACGACAAACACCGTGTGGAACAGCATACGCACTGGCGCCAGCAGAACGGAGAATAAGACTTCCAGCAACAGCGACAGCGTCACGCGCACAAAACCGCCGTACTCTTTTGTCCCTTTGCACCAGATGAGTAAAATACTCAGCAGTTTAGGCAGGAATAACAGCACCATGGTGGAGGCAAACAGGGCAATGGCCAGCTCAGGACGCCACTGCGGCCAGACCGGGAATAGCTGACGCGGCTGCAGGAAGTATTGCGGCTCCGTCAATGCGTGTACCACCTGCAACGCGGTTGAGAGCGCAAGGAACATAAACCACAGCGGCGCAGACAGATACGACATCACCCCCGTCAGGAACACCGCACGGTGAACAGGATGCATCCCTTTCACCAAAAACAGGCGGAAGTTCATCAGGTTACCATGACACCAGCGACGGTCGCGCTTAAGTTCATCCAACAGGTTTGGCGGGAGTTCTTCATAAGATCCCGGCAGGTCGTAGGCAATCCAGACGCCCCACCCTGCACGACGCATCAGCGCTGCTTCCACGAAGTCGTGAGAGAGGATAGAACCCGCAAACGAACCTTCACCCGGCAACGGTGCCAGTGCGCAATGTTCGATAAACGGTTTCACGCGGATAATAGCGTTATGACCCCAGTAATGCGACTCACCCAACTGCCAGAAGTGCAGTCCGGCGGTAAACAACGGCCCATAAACACGGGTTGCAAACTGTTGGCAGCGCGCATACAGGGTATCCATCCCGGAGGCTTTTGGCGAAGACTGGATAATCCCGGCATTCGGGTTCGCTTCCATCAACCGTACCAGACCACTCAGACATTCACCGGTCATCACCGAGTCAGCATCCAGCACCACCATATAGCTGTACTGATTGCCCCAGCGGCGGCAGAAATCATCGATGTTTCCGCTTTTACGCTTAACACGACGACGACGACGACGGTAGAAGATCTGCCCTTCGCCCTGCACTTCTGCAATTAGCTCCATCCACGCTTTTTGCTCTGCCACGCAGATGTCCGGGTTGTAGCTATCGCTGAGAATATAGACATCGAAATGCGCCGCGTTGCCGGTCGCTTTAACCGACTCCCACGTGGCACGCAGACCTGCGAATACACGGTCGACGTCTTCGTTGCAGATAGGCATGATCAACGCAGTACGGTGCTCAGGGTTAAGGGGTTCGTCCCCTACCGTTGACGCCGAAATACTGTATTTGTCACGACCGATGAGCAGTTGCAGGAAGCCCATCAACGCCGTCCAGAATCCCGCAGAGACCCAGCAGAACAGTACGGCAAACAGGATTAGGATCCCGGTTTGCAAAATGTACGGCAGCAACTGCATAAAGGAGACCAGCAGATCTTGCCCAATCATGTCGGAAGGGTTGATCAACGCCCACCCCTGATACGGAAGAATAGTCTTCATATACCAGGTCGCAACCACCGTTTGCGCCAGCGTCAACAGTAAGAGCGTGTAGCGGCGGATTGTGCCGACGGTACGCCACTTTTGTTCGCTTTCCTGCTCTTCTTTCGTCAGGCGGGAAAGATAACGCGGCGTAACGTCCCGTCCGCGTAAACGGTCCCAGAAACGTCCCACGGGGTTGGTGCGCCAGGGATCGGGAAACATTGAAGAACGCGTCGCTTTCGGCATCGCCTGCAACTGGTCACGTCCTTCATCATCCTTAATCAGTTGCCCTTCAGCCAGCGACTCCGGCCAGGCCTGCTCCAGGCGCGCTTTAACCGATCCCTGCGGCGAATCGTCTTCTCGGGGGTAAGTACGATGCTCAGCATCCAGCGCCTCGTGTACGGCGCGGATGTCAGTTTTCGGCAACGCCGCTTTCTCAATCTCTGAAAGCGGCAGCGCGTCAATATACTCAGTAGTCTTATTCATTGGCAGGTAACTGGTAGCTCCAGGTTTCACTCAGCGGCTGATCGGCATTGACCAGGGCAGCGCGCATTTCAGTGGGTTGCTTCGCATCTTTCACTTTCACGCGCAGCATTAAACGCCATCCTTTGGTAACTGGATTGTAGCGCACACTGCTGTCAACGATTTCACCGTTATCGCCAATACTGGTTTGTGCGGTCACCGGAGTATCCTGCGGCAGTTTTTTCATATCCGTACCCGCGAAATCCACCACAAACGCGATGGTGCCGTCAGGCTGGCGAATAAGGTTAGATTGCTTCACATCCCCGGTTGAACGACGGGTCTGCTGCACCCAGGCGTTATCCGGCGCGTGAAGTTTGTCTTCGTCACGGCTGAACGTCATGGTGTACTTGAAGTTCATCTCTTTGCCAGCTTCTGGCAATTGGTCCGGCGTCCAGTAAGCGACGATATTGTCGTTAGTTTCGTCATTGGTTGGAATTTCAACCAGTTCGATTTTCCCTTTGCCCCAATCGCCTTTCGGGGTGATCCAGGCGCTTGGACGCAGGTCGTAGCGGTCGTTTAAATCCTCAAAACGCGAGAATTGACGGCCCCGCTGCAACAGGCCAAACCCTTGCGGGTTTTCCATGGCAAAGCTGCTGACCGCGAGATGTTTCGGGTTATTCAGCGGACGCCAAATCCACTCGCCATTACCGGCGTGGATAGACAAACCGTTAGAGTCGTGAAGTTCCGGACGATAGTTTGTTGCCGGAGACGGCTGGTTTGGCCCAAACAAGAACATACTGGTTAACGGCGCAACACCCAGCTTGCCGACTTTGTCGCGCAGATAGACTTTAGACTGCACATCCACCACGGTGTCACGCCCAGGCATGATCACAAAACGATATGCCCCTGTTGCACGCGGAGAATCCAGCAATGCATAAATAGTCAGACGTTTATCGGTCTGTTTTGGACGTTCGATCCAGAATTCGCGAAAACGGGGAAACTCTTCACCAGAAGGCAGAGCGGTATCGATCGCCAGACCACGAGCAGACAGGCCATAAACCTGACCGGCACCAATCACACGAAAATAGCTGGCGCCAAGCATGCTGACGATTTCATCGTTTTTATCTTTGCTGTTGATCGGGTACAACACCTTGAACCCGGCAAATCCGAGATCTTTTACGGTGTCTTTGTCGTGCTGCACTTCGCCAAAATTAAAATAATCTGGGCTATATTTAATTCGTTTTACCGCAGTGGCGGTCACTTCGTTAATCTTGACCGGCGTGTCGAAGTACATACCCTGGTGGTAGAACTCGAGCTTGAATGGGGTTTTGAGATTGCTCCAGTAGGCTTTGTCGTGATTAAACTGGATCTGCTGATAATCCGCATACTTCATGTCGCGGAAAACGGAGGGCAAGTTGCTTTTTGGCGCTTCATAGCCTTTACCGGCTAAGGATTGAGCTTGCTTCGCCACATCATCAATACTGAACGCCCAACTCGACGACGTGTACAGCGTTAACATGACGGCCGCACTCAACCAACGCATTTTCATCATTTGTAGTTTATGTTTCATAATAAGTAAGCACTTCCCCCTTTGTGTGCTTATATCGATCCGATCCATTTTAATGGATAATCAGGCATTCCGACAACTGAATCGAGCCATCGTTCAGCGCGCTGGCTCATGGATTAAGCAGGTTCATACGCCCATTTTCACTTTCAGTGCTTATCCTGGAGACAGGTTGTCGGACTTGGTGTAGGGTTGCCTTCGAATGTAACCATTATTCGTCTTCGGGATAAGACGAAAAGTCTGAGAATGCGTGCCCATCTATGAATCCAGTACCCCCGCAACGTGAATATTTTCTTGACTCCATCCGTGCCTGGCTGATGTTGTTGGGGATCCCCTTTCATATCTCATTGATATATTCAGGTCATACATGGCATGTGAACAGTGCGGAACCGTCATGGTGGCTTACTCTCTTTAATGACTTTGTCCATGCGTTTCGCATGCAGGTCTTTTTTGTTATTTCGGGTTATTTTTCATACATGTTATTCCTGCGTTATCCCTTAAAACGCTGGTGGAAGGTCCGCGTAGAACGCGTGGGCATTCCCATGTTGACTGCCATTCCACTCCTCACATTGCCGCAATTTATTATGTTGCAATATGTCAAAGGAAAGGCGGATAGCTGGCATACCCTCTCGGCTTACGATAAATATAATGCGCTGGCCTGGGAATTAATTTCTCATCTCTGGTTTTTGCTGGTACTGGTGGTATTAACGACGCTAAGTATGTGGGTATTTACCCAAATTAAAAAACGTCTGGGCGCCGCTGAAAACACATGGATGACGCATATTTCCATGCCGAAACTGACCGTCATCTTTTTCTTACTCGGGGTGGGTTACGCGGTCGTCAGACGCACTATTCTGATCATTTATCCGCCGATACTCAGCGATGGCCTGTTCAATTTCATTGTCATGCAAACTTTGTTTTACGTGCCCTTTTTCATGCTGGGCGCACTGGCGTTTATTTCTCCCAATTTGAAAGCGCTCTTCACCACGCCGTCACGTGGCTGCACCATAGCCGCCGGCCTTGCCTTTGTGGCCTATCTGCTGAACCAGCATTACGGCAACGGCGATGCCTGGATGTATGAAACGGAGTATGTGATTACCATGGTTATGGGGCTGTGGATGGTGAATGTGGTCTTTTCTTTGGGACATCGTTTACTGAATTTTCAATCGGCTCGCGTCACCTATTTTGTGAATGCTTCGCTCTTTATCTACCTGGTACACCACCCCTTAACACTGTTTTTTGGGGCCTATATTACCCCGCACATTCAATCCAACCTGCTCGGATTTTTAAGTGGTCTGGTCTTTGTCATTGGTATTGCGATAATTCTGTATGAAATCCATTTACGCATCCCGTTGTTGAAATTTTTGTTTTCTGGCAAACCGCCGGTTAAACGCGATAAAAATGATGCGATGGCCAATTAATTCCCGCTCTATGTGGTTTATCGTTTAGAGCAACCATTCAATCGGTAATAACGTTGCCAGTCGCACCTGAACCCGCTTCCAGAATCCTGTAGCGGGTTCTTTTTTCAGGACCACTTCTTCGCTCTGTTGGCGATCGACCCAATTGATGCGTCCCCACCTGTCCAGGCGCAGTTGCCAGGCTGAATCGCGCTGTCGTTGTAAAAAACGCTCATGAATAAGCGACGCCAGGGCTTCGCTTTCTATCACAAATCCCATTTCGGTATTCAGTAGCGTCGAGCGAGGATCAAAATTAAGCGAGCCGATGAACACTTTATTACCATCGATACTGAAGGTTTTTGCATGCAGGCTGGAGCCTGAATTTCCTGTTAATCCGCGATCGTGAAGCCCTGTGTCACGCGTGTTGGTCGGTTTCAGTTCATACAACTCAATCCCGTAGCGAAGTAATTTTTTGCGCCAGCGAGCATAACCCGCATGGACGACCGCTACGTCATTCGCCGCCAGCGAATTAGTCAGAATCGCTATCCTGACGCCTTTTCTGACCAGTTGCAGCAGTTGAATCACGCCGGCACGGGTCGGTACAAAATAGGCTGAAATAATATCGATTCGCTTTGACGGAGACCCCATCACATCAAACAATCGTTGTGGCAGCAACGAATGACGCTGTGCTTTCCCTTCTCCTTTTGAAGGATCGTCGCTAAGAAGCCGGGTTTTCGCCCAAATCAAAGGCAGCGAACCGCCATCAAGGTGCGACATAAACTGGCTGGTCTCCAGCGTATTTAAGTAACGGCGAGTCATGTCGTCGTTATACCAGGATTCAGGGAAGTCGATATGGTGAGGATGTTCGCGTTCGGGCAGTTCCAGCACATCCTGCAGAGTCGAAACAGATCCACAATGCCAGTAACGCTCAAAGTCATCGGCCACCTCTTTCACCACCGGACCGACAGCCATCACGTCAAGGTCGGAAAACAGCGGCTCCTCCCCTGCGCCGAAATAGGCATCACCAATGTTTCGCCCGCCAACCAGCGTGATAACGCCATCCGCCGTATAGCTTTTGTTGTGCATACGGCGATTCAGCCGTGCGAAATCGGTTAAATAACCCAGTACACGCAGGGTGCGAAACGAGAATGGATTAAACAAGCGGACTTCAATATTAGGATGGTTATCCAGTAACTGGAGCGTATCGTCAAGGCCAGGGGTGTTGTTATCGTCTAAAAGCAGACGAACATGGACACCCCGTTTTGCCGCTGTCAACAACACTGAAAACAGCAAACGCCCTGACATGTCGTTTTCCCAGATGTAATACTGCACATCCAGGGTGCGTTCTGCCATTTCAGTTAACCGATAACGGGCGGCGAAGGCGTCCAGGCCATCACTCAACGCAAGGATCCCGCACTCGCCAGGATGGCTTGAACAAAGAGGCGCAACCGCTCGTTCAAGTCGCGTCATCTCAGAAGGTAACCTCATCGCCCTGTTGAGTCAGCAAGCGTGCATACAAGTGAGCATTTTCTTCATCGTAACAAACGAAGTACACCTGATCAGGCAAGGCACGACGGGTGAGAAATTCCAACACCGTTTTCACGGCGATCTCGGCAGCCGCTGCACGCGGATAACCATAAGCGCCAGTGCTGATGGCAGGAAAAGCAATGGAGCTGTAACCATTGGCCAGCGCCAGTTGCAGGCTATTCAGATAAGCATCTTCCAGCAGTTCCGCTTCGCGGTGCCCCCCGCCCTGCCAGACCGGGCCCACTGCGTGGATCACCGCTTTGGCAGGGAGATCACCCGCCAGAGTGATAACGGCATGCCCCGCAGGACACTCGCCCATCTGCTGCCTCACTTTTTTGCACGCTTCGAGCAGTGCCGGTCCTGCAGCACGATGAATGGCGCCATCAACGCCCCCGCCCCCCAATAGTGAAGAGTTTGCGGCATTAACGATCACATCTACAGCAACATCCGTAATGTCACCGTGTAGAACATGAACACGCGATTTCATAAATCCCCCTTGCCTGAGCCTATCCTCTAAGTGTACAGCAGGGTTTTCAATGAAATCGCGCTTTTTAATGGCAGTTTTCTTTGTTGTCGTTTCAGCGGTCTATTTGTACTCAATACTCAAAATCGCCATGTTTTTTTGCGCATTAAGATAATGCATTTTCACACTGGCGACCTGCTGAACCTGTTGAGGCACTGTCGAAACCTGCTGGAGGGTAAACTGGTTTGTTTTCATCGCGCCATTACGCGCACAAGACATGGAAACCTGCTGCTGGCTGGAGGAGACGTCACAAGGAGATTCAACGATTTCGCCGCGAAAATGAATAATGCCGCCTTGTACTTCCTGCTGAGCCATGATCGGGGCGGAGAACAGAATAAGAGCAGCCATGCTCGTCGTCAGAAAATGCGTAGACCAACGTGAATACATGATAACGCTCCTCAATGAGAAATCATCCTTGAGGGTTCGGTGTTTTCCTTTACGGCGGAGATGAAGGTTCACTTCAATGGTGTGGACACCTTTTTATATTCATAGAACAACAATCGTTCTTCAGCCATATCACTTATATTAATAAATCAATTAATTATGACGATGTCGCAGAGGACGGCCATTCCTGAGATAAATGCAGTGTTTGTCCGTCCGAAACAGTCACTACAATTTTAACGGAATCCCCAGCGGAAATATTTAAACTCAGTTTTGTTAAATCAATCGGTTGATTAGCGGGTAAAGAAAGCGTCTTTCTCTGCTGTGTGCGGCTTTGCCCCGAAACGCCCTCTCGCAAAGAGACAATTTGTACCTGGCACATACAAGGCTGCGTCAGCGTAACCTGAGGGATGATGGTGTACATTTCACCCTGCTGGGTCGTGTTGAAGGTAATTTGATTGGTCAGCGCTGCAAGGAGTAATAACGTGTGCATAATGTCCTCCCGAAAAAAAACAGGGCATTCGCCCTGTTTTTCTATAATACAGATTCTGTATTAGTACTGATGGGCTGTCGCATTGTTGCCAAAGCCAACCTGTTTGATGGTCACATCGGAACCAGAAGCAGTCTGATCCACCAGCGCGCCGTTACCACCACCGAACTGTTTAACAGACATAGTGGAGTCTTTGCCGTTCCACTGGTCAAGAGTCGCGCTGTTGCCGAAGCCTTTTTGCAGCAGATCAATAGAGCTGTCATCGGAACCCTGACCAACATCTGCACCGTTTCCGCCGCCGTGTTGAGTAATCGTCAGATCAGAGTTTTTAGCATTAGATTGCAAGGCGACAGCTGAGTTACCACCACCGAACTGGTAAATGGTCAAATGTGAATTCGGGCCGTTGTCGCCATGTCCAGGCCAACCACCATTACCACCACCACCATATTGCGGAACAACACCAGCCAGAGCACTGCCAGAAACTACGATTGCTGCAATAGCTGCCACTTTGAAAAGTTTCATGGTAAACCCCCATCGGATTGATTTAAACGTCGCAAAAAGTATTAACGTTGAATAACGCGAATAGCCATTTGCGACTGTCTCTGCACCACAACTGCTGTTTTTTGCGTACCATACTGAGTAATATTTGCTTTATTTCCAGAGCCTTTCTGGATAATCATCGCTGTATTACCATATGAACCTTGCGAAATACTTGCATCATTAGAGTTACCCTTCTGATCAATGTACGCAAGGTTATAAGCTCCTGATTGGTCAACCTTTGCCCGGTTATTTCCACCTTCTTGTGAAACGACGGACAACTGTTTTGCGCCGTCCTGGCGAACATTTGCACTATTATTTGTGCCAACTTGACCAATGATGGCTGCCTGATTAAATGAAGACTTGCTTAATTCATTTACCGCAAAGTTATATTCTGACGTTGCCATATCATAACTTGTCGCGGCTGCAATCCCAGGCGCACCCAGTATTGTTAACATCATAAATAACAATTTGTTTTTCATGTTGTCACCCTGGACCTGGTCGTACATGAAGATAAATTAAAAAACCAGTCAAATTTATTGTTAACGCGATACGTTTTTTGTTAACGCGGCGTTACGATGAAGAGTATGTCTGTGGAAACATTTTAAATAACTCACCCGCGAGTGGTATTTTGATATTTCGGTTCACACCAAAGTGCTAATTAACCACTAATCCCGCTGTTATTTCCGTCATTTTTATTTTTTCTTAGCCAGATACATTGCATTTCTATGCAAAGGGAGAAAATGCCGCTCACCGCACATTTTAATGGGGTTCAGTGGCGAGAAAGAAACCCTGGCAGCACGAGTCGTTACAAGCGGTGTTTTTTTGCACTTAAAAACGATCACAGGAACCCAGGACAGAAATTTTAAAATAAAAAAGGAAAAAAGTCGTAAATAACAATTATTAAAATTCTTTAAAATCAATCATTTAATATAATTTGTATGATTTTTTAAATCTATGCAATAACGTCACAATGTACAACTT